>JBGUEQ010000031.1:0-56027 GCA_041821265.1 Lachnotalea sp.
ATTTAATTGATTTTGATTTATTTGAATATGCAAATAGTTTGAAATAATCTTTGAAAATGAATATTATTAGTTGTAACTATTTAGCCACCGGTTAAATATTTACCTTTTTAATTTAATAGGAAAGTTCTACGAACTTCCCTATTAAATTAAATGCACTACGTGCGAAAATGCACACCACGTGGATAGGAAGTGTGTTGCACCGCAACCCGCGTGGGCGCGAAAGTGTCTGCGAGCAGACACTTTGTTATATGGAACTGATCGGTTTTGTTGATTAAATAAGGAGGATACAATGTTAGAGAAGATTGAACTTAAGAAAAAGCTTAAAAAAAGTAAGTACAAGCTCATTATGGATGAATTAACCACGCAATTAGCTTCTTTGCAAAGAGAATGCAAAATCGCTGAAATACCAATCACGATAGTGTTGGAAGGCTGGGGCGCATCTGGAAAAGGAACATTAATCAACCAATTAATTGCACCATTGGATCCAAGGGGATTTAAAGTATTTACGATGCAAAGAACTTCAGAAGATGAGGAATTAAGGCCATTTTTATGGCGTTTTTGGACAAAAATGCCAGCAAAAGGTCGTATTCATATATTTGACCGTAGTTGGTACAGAAGAGTGTTGACTGATCGAGTAACGGATATCACTTCCAAGAAAGAAAGTGTAGATGAGTTGGGAGAGATTCTTAATTTTGAAGAGGAATTAGTTGATGGTGGAATGGTAATAATCAAATTTTTTCTTCATATATCTGAGAAAGAGCAAAAGAAGCGATTTAAGAAATTGGAAAAGTCTAAAAAAACTTCCTGGCGAATTAAAAAACAGGATTGGAAACAAAACAAGCACTATGATAAATATCTGATGGTTTTTGATGATATGATTACCAAAACGGATACCAATTTTGCTTCCTGGAATATTATAGAAGCTACCGATAAAAAATATGCAACGAGTAAAATTGTGGCAACGGTTGTGGAGCGATTAACACAAGTCTTGCAACAAAAAAAACAAATGGCGTTGCAATCAGAAGTAGAAGTGGTTGAAGCAGAAATTGAATTAAATGATAAGGACGATGTAGAAAATAAACAAAAAGAAGAATTGGAAGCCATTCAAAATTCATTAAAATTAGATGTTTTGAGTAGAGTAGATATGAGTTTGACATTGGAAAAACATGAATATAAAGAGAAATTGGAAACACTTCAAGATAAGTTAGCAATTCTACATTATGAAATGTATAAGCATAGAATTCCAGTAGTGTTGGCATTTGAAGGATGGGATGCAGGCGGAAAAGGCGGTGCCATCAAACGTCTCACCGAAAATATGGACCCTAGAGGTTATGAAGTAATTCCGGTCGCAGCACCCAATGATATAGAAAAAGAACATCATTATTTATGGAGATTTTGGAATGCAATGCCCAAAGCCGGTCATATGGCAATTTTCGACCGTACCTGGTATGGAAGAGTTATGGTAGAACGAGTTGAAGGATTTTGCTCAGAGAATGAATGGAAGAGGGCATATAAAGAAATTAATTATATGGAAGAAAACCTAACAAACTTTGGCTGTATTGTCATCAAATTCTGGATGAATATAGACAAAGAGGAGCAACTTGAAAGATTTGAAGAAAGAAAAAACACCCCGGAAAAACAATGGAAAATCACAGAGGAAGATTGGAGAAACAGGGATAAGTGGGATGCTTATGAGGAAGCAGTCAATGAGATGATAATGAAGACTTCCACCACAAATGCACCATGGGTTATAGTCGAAGGAAATAACAAACATTATGCAAGAATTAAAGTGTTAGAGACTGTAGTGAGTGCCTTAGAGGAAAGAATGGATATGATTAGACAGCAAAAGGATGAAGATGAAAAGTAATATTAAATTGAGCCAGAGTCCTGTAGAAGTTGAATAGTTACATTAAATTATAGTAATGGTCAGCAAATCAATAGTATACCAAGCTTTATTTTAGCGGGTGCTTATCTCCACTTAAAAATAAATTTGATGTGAGCCTAAAATGAAAAATAATATAAAAAAATTACGAAAAGAAGCGGGATACTAAAAGCTTTTGTATGATTAGAATGGAGTAAAGAAAAGTAACGTAGATTTCGTAATGACTGACAGAGATTTCCAATGGAATGGTGATAATATGTTAAATATAATTTTATGCGATGATGATCGATTTATCCTGAATTTAGCTGGTGAACAGATTGAAAATGAAATATTAAAGAACCATCTCGATGCGCAAATTTCATGTAAAACAGCCCAAAGTTATGAAGTGTTTCAATATCTCAAAAATAATGATGGAGCATATCTGATATTTCTTGATCTTGATTTCGGGAATGGAAAACTAAATGGAATAGATGTAGCAAAACAGGTGAAAGTGATAAGAAGCAATGCTAAGGTAGTTTTTGTTACAAACCATCATGAAATGGCAATGCAAGTTTTATCCAATGGAGTAGAACCTTTTGGCTTTTTGGAAAAAACTACGGATATGAAACAATTGAGTCAGGGATTTGCAAAATATATTCATATGGCAATTACAACATTTACCCCAAGTATGCATAAGAGTGATAGTGTTGATTATGGTTGTGATTATAGGGATTTTAGATATTAGTTTAAAAAGAATATTACAGTTATATTTGGAAGAGATTCAGAGATTTAGTGAGAAGTATGAAGAAATTGGTTCTTATCTTCTGAGTGTTCCATATCTGATTGGAATTTTGATGGTTGTGCTGGATAGTACATCGATTTGGCAGGTAGGAGAAAAAATAGGAAAATATTTGGTTATTTCTATTTTGATTTCTTTAATTGTAGGAATCCAAGTGTTCTATTTAAAACTTTTAGTCCGAATCGTACATCTAAAAAAGCATATGGAATATAAGGAAATAGAACAGGATTATTTACAGATATATAATCAAAATCTAAAGAAAAATCTTCAGGAAATTAGAGAAATGAAGCACGATTTGAAAAATATATTTTTAATTATGGGTGAATATGTTGCAAGAAGTGAAGACGAGGAATTTAAGAATTATTACTATGAAAAAATAGCGCCTTATGCCAAAAATGAAATTAAAATGAATGATTTATATGTTAGTTTACAAGCATTGCAGAATGAGTCATTAAAATCTTTTTTGTATTATAAGCTAATGCAAGGAATGGATAGCAAGGTAGAAATGAATCTTGAAACTAGTCTGGATCATTCTGCATTACCATATATTTCGGAGGTATCTGTGCTTACGCGTATTTTGGGGATTTTCATAGATAATGCATTGGAAGAATGTAGGGAATTGAACAAACGAATTGTGTGGGTTAGTGTGAAAGAGGCGCAAGGAGAATTAAGTTTTAGCGTAAAAAATACAGTCCGAGATAATACGCTACAACAAGGAATACACAGTGGAACTACGATAAAAGGGCTTGGAAGAGGAAATGGACTTTTAATTGTTGAAAAATTAGTCAAAAAGCATCAAGACATTATTTGGAATTCTTATTTTATTGAGAATACCTATGTGCAAAATATAGTGGTAACACATAACTAGTGCCTGAATTCAAATAAATTGGCCTAAACGTTAAAAAATAATACAATTCACGCATTTGAAAGAGAGATGGAGCAAAAATTATATTTGCTCTATTTTTTTGTGTTAATTTAATACAAAAGATAGAAAAGAGGTTATAAAAATGGTTGGCTATTTATTAGATTCAATGAGTTATCTGGAAGTTGGATTTTTAATATGGTGTGTTTTTATGTTGACTTATGAAATGATATTAAAGATGAAAAAAAGGATAATATCCTGGGTGCAGCGTATCGGGATGTTATTAATTGGACTTTATGCAGTTGTTGTATTTTCTATCACGGTTTCTCCGATGTATGGATTCAATACAAATATCAATTGGCAACTTGTTAATTTTATTCCGGGACAGGCATATAAAAGCATGAGTGTAAATCCATTGAATTTGTGGGGAAACATTTTAATGTTTGTACCTTTTGGATTTATAATTCCGCTTCTTTCCAGACGTTTTCGAAATGCTAGAAGCATAATTTTTCTAGGAGCAGGACTTTCATTTGCAATAGAATTCTGTCAGTTGTTTCTTGGAAGAGGTACGGATATTGATGATTTGATTTTAAATATATTAGGCACTATAATTGGATATTTGATGAGCTTATTGGTATTGCGCATAATGCCAAAATTAAAAGTATATACAGGCATTACAGTAAAGAGATCAGGTAAAAAAGTGTTTCAAGACAAAGGTCCGATTCTGATGTTGATAGTAGTTATGTTGCTATCGGTTATGATTGTTGGGTTTTACAAAAGAAATCAGTATATGGATGCGCCAATAGTACAAATTGCAGTGAATGAAGAACAAAAGAATGAAGAACAAAAGAATGAAGAACAAAAGAATGAAGAACAAAAGAATGAAGAGCAAAAGCGTGAAGAAGAAAAAAGTGAAGTCAGTGCATTTGCTCATGATTCAGTAATAACAGATAAGCGTTTTGAAAATATTTCACTGGCAGCTGATGCAGTATATCTTGTGTGTGTAGGTACTTGGTTTCAATTGCACAAAACAAATAAACAACTTGTTTTACTATGTGGAGAAAAAGTAAATTTAAAGTTTAACATGTCCGTAGAACTATTTCGGAATAAGGAAGAATTAAAAAATCTTAAAAAGCAAAAACTACTGATAAAGAAAACAAAACTAGGGTGGTTTTATGCACCTGATAAAGTAGAAGCTTGGCTGGAGAAAATGGAGACGGAGGGTTTTAACCTTTGTTATATGAGTAAAGTGGGTGTTACAGGGGATAGGGCATTGTTTCTATGTGATGCAAAGGAAAATATGAAACGGGCAAGAAGATTAGTGCTTATTTATGGTATTTCTTATGGGTTTTGTATTATTATATATGTTTTAATTATTTTTGCTCATTTATGGATGTCATATAGGTTTCAATTATCAATGTCAAAAATGGATTATTTTATAATGGGTATATATATGGTGACTATTGTTGAATTTGGATATTTTATTTCGAAATCAATAGGATACTATTTAAGAATGAACAAAAAGTTTAAAGAATTTGGAGATATTCATTATTGAGAATTCAGATTTTTGGAAATAAAATTATCAAAAGAAGAAGTTTTTTGAAAAAGACTTTAAGTAAAGGTAAGAATATATGTAACGATTCAGTACCCAGAGTGCGCGAGGTGTTTGGCGTAGCAAAATCCCGAGTTTTATAACACCAAAATGTAATGCTCTTGCATTTTGAGCGCAACGCGTAGCGGTAATTATGAGGGTACTGAATTGTTACGAATATATTTAAAATCCTTCACTACGTCGCTGTTTTCGATAAGCAATGCGTTTCTTAGCGCCTTCGAATTCAGCACGTTGAGATTCAGTTTCAATTATTAGAGAAGGAACTTTTACTGGGTGGCCGTCATCATCGACAGCTACCATTGTTAAATACGCACGGTTAATGGGACGTCGTAAGCCCTCCATATTTTCTACGTAGGAATCCACTCTTACCTCCATGGAAGTATTGCCTACATAGGTGATGCGCCCAATGATTATGACAATATCATTAATCAGAGCAGATTCTTTAAACTGCAAATTATCAATAGCAGCAGTTGTCACTTTATGCTGAGAATGTCTTTTGGCAACAATTCCAGCCAATTCATCAATCCAAGATAACAATTTCCCACCAAATAATCGGCTATCTCCGTTTATATCACTATACATAATTATATGCATTTGCTCGGATAGGGAATCCTCTATTTTTTTATTAGTCATTTGTGTTGTCCTTTCTTCATTTATAATAATTACCTGTAGAAATTATATCATATTTATTGAAATTTAATAATAAGGCAAATAATTAATATTACCTATATCAGACAACAACAGTTGATTTTGTAAAGAGTGAGAAATACACAGCTTGATTGTGATACACAGTATAGTTCCATAAGGAGAAAGAATGGATAGTAAGAAACAAATTACAATATATGATATAGCCAAAGAAGCGGGGGTTTCCGTCTCAACGGTATCCAGAATACTGACAAACAGTGCGAAAGTAAGCAAAGGGAAACGAGAAATTATAGAACGCTTAATAGAAAAATATGACTATAAACCGAATGCAATGGCAAAAGGGCTGAGTGAGACGAAGAGCAATGGGATTGGTATTATAGCATCAGATATACGAAATCCATTTTATGCATCGTTATTTGTGGAATGCGAAATAGCTGCAAACGAATTTGGATATCGAGTAGTTTTGTGCAATTCATTAAATAACAAGGAATTAGAAGATTTACAGTTGGAAAATTTGGAAACGCAAAGAGTAGAAGCTATTGTTCAGATGTTTTAGCCACAGGCAATTTTGGATCACATACGTTAGATCGATTTCAAGTAATGGTAGAGTTCATTGGTAAAAAGCCACTTATGTGTATGGAATTTTGGATTGGCTGGTTTGATGCCTGGGGAAATAAAACACATAACACTTCAAATTTAAATGAGAATATAAAAGATCTAGAGGATATGCTCCGTCTAGGTAATGTAAATATATATATGTTCCACGGGGGAACCAATTTTGGCTTTATGAATGGTTCAAACTTCTATGATAAATTGGAAGCGGATGTAACTTCTTATGATTATGATGCAGTCTTAACAGAAGATGGAGAATTTACAAAAAAATATTTTGAATTTCAAAAAGTTATTGCAAAGTATGCAGAAATTCCACAGATTAAATTTACAACGAAAATATTAAAAAAGGACTATGGTGATCTAGTGTTAGGGAGAAAAGTAAGCTTATTTTCCGTATTAGATGATATTAGTGAAGGCGTATATAGCCCATGCACCTTAACCATGGAACCATTCATTCCAACTGGACTCATTATCCACTTCCACTAGATAATTTGGATAACTTAGATTTTGAAAAAGAATATATACAAGGAACCCCAGCATTTTACGAGTTTAACTGTGTCATAGAAGAAGTGGGAGATACCTTTTTAGAATTAGAGGGATGGGGCAAAGGCTGTGTCGTGGTAAATGGAATTAATATTGGACGTTTTTGGAACCAAGGACCTCAAAAAAGATTATATATTCCAGGCCCTTATTTAAGCGTTGGAAATAATAAAATCATAGTATTTGAAACAGATGGAATCATCGGAGACAAAATATCTTTAAAAGCAGAGCCTGATTTAGGCTAGAAAAAGAGGCTGATTATCAGCCTCTTTTTCGTTAACACTATAGTCAGAATTCTTAAGTTTTGAATATTTATTTAAAGGTATATATGCCGTAACAAAGACAATAAACTATGTTGCGATTTATAAGGTAACGAAAAAACATTATTTAAGGGTGATAAGTTACCCAAAATATGGAAAAAAATATTTAAATTATGCCATTTTTGATTCATTATTTTGGCTGTCTAAATTGAATGAGAGCCCCTTTTTATATTTCGAAATCTTAAGACGCATAATGTCGAGTATTTCTTCTTGATCATTTTTAGTTAATTGAGTAAACAAATTATTAGCTTCATAATTCTCATCACGTAAATCAGATATTTTGTTTGTATCGCATATACGTGAATTGCCAGTAAGCAACCAATCGGTTGAACAGTTCAATATTTCTGCAAGACCAATAAGTGCAGATGCAGAAGGTAAGCTTCTACTACGCTCTATATCACTTAGGTTCCCCGTAGAAATACCAGTAAATTCTTTTATTTGATTCTGAGTTAACTTTAATTCTAATCTACGCTGTTTTATGCGTGTTCCAATTCTATTCATACAAACCTCCAATAGCTAAATAAGAATTAAATATCGACAATACGATAAAACGCTTGACATTATCGTATATTCGATATAGCATATATTAAGGGTAACAAGTAAACCACATTAAAAATAACACATTAAAGCTGTAAACTCAACTGTTTTAAACAGATTCTATAAATCCTGTATAGTTAAATGGTACTCTTCAAACAGTAGCTTAACACTAGCTGTTAAGCTACGTAAGAAAATGATTCAACAAATGATTTCTGCTTCGCGTAGCGAATTTGCATGAAGAAATCATACGTTACTGTGAACGCAGTGAACAGTAACAGTTAAATGGTTCCCTTCTTTAATCGTGTTCATTAAAGTTTATGCAAGTATGCCTAAATACGCACATTTACAAAGCGGGTATCAAATAAAAATAGAAAGGGCGATAAAGATGAATAAGCAGGCAACATCAAAAACATTTGGTAAAATTGTTAAAGTGAAACTAATAGAGCTTAACATGACACAGGTTGAGCTTGTTGAATTGCTAGGAATTAAGAGACAGTATCTATGCAGAATATTAAACGGAGATAGGTCGGGCAAGAAGTATTTGTCAGATATCAGACAAATACTAGAAATAGAAGCGGGGGATACGAAAGAAAAAGTATATTAAAACCGTGATTTAAAAGACTTAAGTTAGTTGTATGATTTTTTTTACTTGCAATGCAATTAGGAGTAGTAGGCGCTATTACAAATGACTACAACCAATGACAAAAAGGAGAGACAAATGATAAAATTTAGAAATATTTCTATTCGAACAAAATTAATAACGGGATTTATGTTTATAGCCATGTTACTTGTAATAGTGGGTGTAATTGGTGCAGTAAGTGCAAATAATATTGCGAGTAAAGCTGAAAACATGTATGCATATAATCTTCAAAGTGTGAATGAATTACATTTGATGAAAGAAAATTTGTTAGAAATACGAGCTGAACTTCAAATTGCTACACTCTACAAGGAGGCAGAAAAAGCAAAAGATTCAGCAGAAACAATTGGAAAGTTAAAAGTAAATAATGATTTGCTAGTAGAATCTTATGGAAATAGAGCTTTATCAGACGAAGCGAGGAAAGTGTGGGATGCTTTTCTTGTAGAATTAACTACGTACCGTGAAGGCCGTGAGAATGTAATTGATTTAGCACTGGCCGGAAAGTATGATGAAGCAGAAGAAGCAATGGCTTCGGTGACAGAAATAAGACTTTCAATGTTTGATGAATTAAACAATTTAATAGATAGAAATGATAAAATGGCACAAGAAGAAAATGATTTGAATATTGTTGATGCAAAGCGTACTACGGTAATAATGTATAGTACAGTAGCGAGTGGATGTATTATAGCAGTTTTACTAGGACTATTTTTATCTCTTAGCATATCCAAAGCTATAAAAAAAGGATTAGTATTTGCGGAGGCATTAGGAAGAGGAAATTTAACAGTTGAAGTAACTACAAATAGTGGCGATGAATTAGGCAGGTTGATTATTGCCCTTAGAGAGGCACAAAGCAAAATAAAAAATATAGTTACAAATATTAGCCAACAAACAGATGAAGTAACTGCATCAAGCGAAGAGCTTTCGGCAACACTTGAAGAGATAACAGGAACATTTGAAAATATCAATGTTAGTACAGAGACTATTACTAGTGGGGTTATGGATATTAGCGCAGCCACAGAAGAATTGACAGCTACTATTGAACAGGTTAATTCAGGTGTAACACAGTTAGCGACATCCTCCTACGATGGTAGTAATGAATCGGTAGAAATTAAATCTCGTGCTGTAAAAATAAAAAAGCAAGGATATGAATCAAAACAGTTGGCAGATAAAATATATGAAGAAAAGCAGAAAAGTATTTTTGAGGCCATAGAAAAGGGAAAAGTGGTAGAAGAAATTGCAAATATTGCAGGTTTAATTAACGGTATTTGCAGCTGATGCAAATACAACAAGTAGCATGTCTAATAAATATAGAGTCATGAGGGATATTTCGGCAGCAGAACTGGAATCCGAGATGACGGTGGGCTGGAATCTTGGAAATACATTTGATGCATATGGTGGTGGAGCCAACGATGAAACTTACTGGGGAAACCCTAGAACGACACAAGCAATGATCGACGCAATAAAGGAGAAGGGATTTAATACAATTCGTATCCCAGTAACCTTTGCGGAGCATGTGGGGAATGGTCCAGATTATACAATTGATACAAATTGGATAAGTCGTGTGAAAGAGGTTGTTGACTATGCTTTTGCAGATGATATGTATGTTATTCTTGACACACACCATGACGTTAATTATTGGCTCAAACCAACTGAAAATAAAGTAGTAGAAGCGGAATTTACCGCTATTTGGACGCAAGATGCAGATTACTTTATGGATTATGGAGATCATTTACTTTTTGAAGGAATGAATGAGGTTCGAACGATAGGAAGCTCTGCTGAATGGAATGGTGGAACCGCAGAAGAAAGAGTAGCAATTAATATGTTAAATTCAGATTTCGTTAGTGCAGTTCGCGCAACAGGAGGAAATAATGAAAAAAGATGTTTGATTATTTCACCTTATGGACATGCAGCACTTGAAAACGCAATAGCGGATTTAATAATTCCATCTGATGACAATCATATCATGGTTGCTATTCATGCATATACACCATATGCATTTACATACCATTCTGGTTATGACTGGGAAAAGTATACTTGGGAAGGTTCTTTAAAATCAGAAATAGAGAATGTTATGAAGCTAGCAAATACATATTTTGTAAGTAAGGGTATACCTGTTATCATTACAGAATTTGGTGCGGTAAGTAAACAGATTACCAATAGTGATGGAACAACAATACAGAATACAAGTGAGGTTATTAGCTGGTTAAATGATTATCTGTATTATGCAAACCAATATGGAATTAAATGTGTATGGTGGGATAATGGATATTATGCAGAACAAAATCCTTCTGGTGAGGTATTTGGTATTTTTAACCGTTATAATTTAACATGGTATCAGCAGGATGTAACAGATGCTATTATTGGATTTGCAAATGGTGAATAGATCAAGATAATAGATACACAGCAATAACATAAAGAAATATAGTTTAAAGACCACAATTTGCAAATTATTTGAAGATTGTGGTCTTTTACGTCTATATAAAAAATGATCGAGCATATTGTAAATAAAAATGAATCCTAGGAGTTAAAAAAATAATAAATAATTAATATTTACAGAATATTTTATTAAAATTTTAAATATAACTGAAAATACTTGTTAAATTCATTTTTTATCGCTATACTATAAAAAGAATATACTAAAATCAACTATTTTTTAGTTTGGCTACATATTGAAAATTTGAAGGGGATGGGTGTTGAATATGAAGAATATCAAACTTAGGTACAAGATTGCTGGACTAGCAGTTCTTATTATCTCGACTTTTGTTATAATGATTGTAGGCTATATTTTACCTACTATTACAGACACGATAACGAATCGAACAAAGGTTAAACTAACGGAATACGTAGAGATTCCAATGGGTGTTATTGAATATTATTATAAACAGTACGAATCAGGTGAATTATCAGAAGAAGAAGCAAAAATAAAAGCAATGGAAGCTATTAAAATTCTTCGTTATGATAATGGTATTGGATATTATTGGATTAATGATGATACAATGCCTATACCTTACATGATAATGCACCCAACTGCACCAGAGGTTGAAGGTACAATTCTTGATGATCCAAAGTATAATGTTGCTAGCGGAACCGAAGAAAATTTATTTAGCGCATTTGTCAGCGTGACGAAGGAACAGGGGAAAGGTTTTGTAAAATACGGGTGGCCTAAAGTTGTAGAAGGTGGTTTGACATCGGAACAACCTAAATTGTCTTATGTCAATAAATTTGAGCCATGGGGGTGGATTGTTGGCACGGGTATATATATAGAGGATTTAGATAAAATTATCAATGATATTGTTATGAAGATGATGATTACTACAATTATAGTTGTCATTATGTCTTTTGCTATTGTTTTCTTTATTACAATCCCATTGAATAAAACTCTTAAAAACATTATTGTTAATGCTGAGAGGTATCAACAATTTGACTTCAGAAATGAAATAGAGGTTCAGTCTAAAGATGAACTTGGTGAAATATCGATTGCGTTTAATCAAGTAAATGCCGGTATTAAAGAAATGATTAGTAAGATTTCAAGTGGATCTGAATTGATTCATTCGAGCTTTAATCGTATTCGTACCGACTTAACAAAGTTAATGGACTTAACGACTGATGCCGAAAAGTCAACGAAAAGTATTGCAGATATTATGGGGCATAACCAAGATAGTTCAGATACCGTTGCTAAGATTGTGGGAGAAGCGAAAGATGCCATTGAAGTTATTGCGGAAAGGGCAGAAAATGGTTCGGAAATGGCAGGGAATATCAATGTTAGAGCAACAGCAATGAAAGGTGAAGCTGAAAAGTCGAAAATAAATGCAAAAGTAATATATAATGAAGCGAAGGAAAAACTCACAGTGGCTATTGAAAGTGCAAAAGAAGTAAATAAGATAAATATGTTATTGGGAGATATTTTAGAAATTACAGAGCAGACAAATCTCTTATCACTTAATGCATCCATAGAAGCAGCAAGAGCAGGAGAGGCAGGAAGAGGTTTTTCAGTTGTAGCACAGGAAATTAAAAAACTGGCTGAAAGCTCACAAAAAATGGTGACCAATATTAAAACGGTAACAATGAATATTGAAAATATTGTTCATAATCTTGCAAATGATTCTCAAAATGTATTAGATTTTATTGATTCTAAAGTTTTGAATGATTATGAGAAATTTGAAGATGTTAGTAACCAATACAATAAAGATAGTATTTCTTTTAATGATATTATGATGGATTTAAGTGCAACATCAGAAGAATTATTTGGTTCCATGGATACCATTCACAACACAACGGTTGATGTAGCAGAATCAGCAAAACTTGGAGCATCAGGTATTGAAAAAATTATGGCGGTAACGGAGGAGATTACAGAAGATACAGCAAACTTCCTAAAGATAGCGGAAGACAATATTAAGGCTGCAGCGGAATTGGAGGAATTGCTAAAAAAATTCAAAGTATAATTAATCAATTAAAGTATTTTGTTACCATATATGGGATGCTTAACGATACAATAGAACAAGAATAATAAAAAAAGCATCATTTTGTAACTTGTAAATCAGTTACAGAATGGTGCTTTTGGTTTATTAAAATTGCGTTAATTTCCTAAGTAGATACCTTTTTTTATATTATAAATTAGCATATTTCCCCACCCTACTAATAATAACAGGATTTACAACTCCACCTAGGGCGCCAATAATAGGAATCCCTTGGATTACTTTAGCTACGAGGAGGGAATTTGATAAAACCTGAGAAGTTTCTTTTTTCCTCATTGGTATTGTATTGATATTAAAATTATCACTAAAAACCTTTAAAAAGACTAACAAAATAGACATTGACAAAAGCAGACGTATGCATTAAAGTAATTTTAAAGAAAAAAATAGTAGCCATTAAAAAGTCTAAATAGACATGTAATAATAACACTATGATAAAAAATATAAATTGAGGAGACATTTATGAAACTGATACAAAATTACTTTGAATTTGTAAAAAATAATAAAAAGTATTATGTCATAATTTTATATTTGATAGCGATAAGCTCTATTGTAGGACTTGTTTATACATTAATGCTAAAGGTTATTATTGATGATGTTTTGGTTAATAGCGAATTTTATATTCTTCCTATAATTGTAACCATTATGGTTCTTTCTTTTATTATTAATACAATAATTAATTATTGTAATGGAGTTTTCGTTATAAATATAATGCAAAATATCTCCATTCAATTGAAACAAAAAATTGTTGATCATATTCAAAAAATGAGAATGAATAAAATTACAGATTATGAGAGTGGTGATTTAATTAATAGAACTAAAAATGATATTGATATAATTGCCCAGTTTTTATCAACCGCTATATTAACCTTAATAACTAATTTAAGTAACTTATTGTTATATTCAATTATTATGTTTTATATAAGTAAAAAACTTGCAATATTTGCTATGTTGTTCGGTGGTTTACAATTGTTTATCTCTCAAAAATTTTCGAATAATATTAAGAAAATAAGTCGAAAACAAAAGGAAAAAGAATCACAAAATCTTGATTTTCTTGCACATCTATACAAAAATATTAAATTTTATAAGGCATTTAATAAATATAATTATAATAATAATAAATTCTTAAATATTATTATTAACTTAAGAGGTTTAGCATTTGACAATTTTAAGATTAAATATTTTTTTACTTCGAGTATTTCATTTATAACATATTTTGCTTCTATTATTCTTATTGGAATTGGTATTTATGAGATAAGCAAAGGCAGGATGACAATTGGTATATTATTTGTTTTTGATAGTATCAATGAGAAATTCTATCAGTATTCCAATTCAATTATGAACTTTAATATAGAATTTCAAAATGCGTATGTTTCAATGGAACGCGTAAATGAAATATTAAGCTTAGAAACAGAAAACTATGATTCTTCCCAACAGGACAAAGAAGTCATTCGCTCTAAAATTAATACAATAAGTATTAGAAAAGCTAGATTTAAGTATACAGATAAAGATGTGATTCATAATGTGAATTTTGAATTTAATAAGAACCAAGCATATATGATTATGGGGCCAAGTGGACAAGGGAAAACAACGTTGGTAAATTTGATTTTAAAATTATATGAATTACAGGGTGGTTATATCGATATTGGAGGAGTGAATATAAAAGATATTAGTGTGAATGAGATTCGAAAAAAAATTACATATGTTATGCAGGAAAATGTAATACTTAATGATTCAATAAGAGAAAATCTGTTAATAGGAGATAATGATGTATCAGAAGAGGTTTTGGAAAAAATTTGTAAAATATGTCATATTGAAGATTTTGTTCAAAACCTTGAAAAAGGATATGAAACAGTGATTGGAGAAAAGGGAATTCAATTATCAGAAGGCCAAAAGCAAAGAATATCGCTGGCAAGAGGTTTGCTCAGAGAGTCTGATATTTATATATTTGATGAAATAACGAGTCATTTAGATAATGAACTGGGGGTTGATATAGTAAAGAATATACAAGAATATAGAAGAGATAAAATAAAAATCTATATTACACACAATTCATCCATTAAGGAATATATGGATGAGATTATTATTTTAAATGATGCTACGATACAAAAATGCGGAAGCTTTTAATCGAAAATCTTACTGTAAGTTATTATACATTACTTTTTGATTTCAATTCTTTAAACTGAGAATCAGAACATAAGGGAAGTAATATGATGTCTAGTATAAAAATGATTATACAACATATCGGAGGAATAATGGATAAATATAAATGGATGGTAAATTTTGCATGGATTGGAAGTGCCTTGGTTAGCATGTTTTTTGTGCTTTTTATATATTCTATATGTCAGTTAAATACGAATCAGTCAATTGAAGTTAACAGTGTATTTATGCTTGAAAATAATGAGACAATAATAAAAATTAATAATTTAAATAAGTATAGGCTTGAGTTAAAAGTAAAGGATCAGGTTCAAATATATGATATGAAAAGTCAAAAAAATTATCCAGCAGTAGTTTCAAAGATAATAATATCTGAATTTGAAAATTTACAAGATAATTCAAATCAATATTGGGTAAAAGTGACAAGAGAAAATATAAACAAAGAAGATTTGGGCAATAGGGTTATAAAAATAAGCAAATATCAAAAGAACATTCTGGAAATGCTATTTGGCAGTTAATGATAGAGGGAATAAGTAAAAGAGACTAGATTAAAATTAAGAACTTGGGTTATTCTCATGAAATTCAATTGTTTTGAAATTTTGTGGTTAACATAGCTAATATTATAGGGGGGGGAGGTGATATTAATGTTGAAAAAACCAGGAATTCTAGAAATGCCAAATGCAGCGACGACTTTACATGGAGGAGAGCTTGCGTGTAGTGGAAATACTTGTTCATCAGGCTTTAGTTGTTCATCGGTAGATAGTTCTAGCGGCGGTGGATGTCAAACCGGTTTTGCAGCCGGAGGTATTGTAGTAGGAGTCGCTGCAGGCGCTGCAGTTGGCATAGCGATAACCTAAATTGTATGTTATTCATATTCATAAAATATAATAGAAGGGGGGGAGTAGAATGTTAAAAAGACCAGCAATTTTAGACGTACCAGATGTATCAACTTCTTTGCATGGAGGAGAGCTTGCATGCAGTGGAAATACCTGTGCTTCGGGTTTCTCATGTAACTCTGTTGATAGCTCTGGAGGTGACGATGGATGTAGCTATACATTAGGAGTAGGTGCGGTTGCAGCAGGTGTCGGCGTAGGAGTTACGGTAGGAATAGCTGTTACATAATACTAAATAAGGGAAACTTTTATAATATATATAAGTTTCCCTTATTTAGAATTTAAAAAGGAGTATATTTTGGAAAACTCAATTAGTAGCAATCCTTTAAATAAAAAAATCGATATTCTATTTGGAATTATAGTTACTATTTTACCGGTTATATATACAGATGTATTTGGCTTATTACCAATTATATCAGGATTAAGCATTGTGTATTTGGTGAGTGGTTACAAAGAACAAGAAATTAATAGTTATAATTTGCAGGTCAAATATATACTAATGCTAATGATATCTATCATCGCAGTCTACTTTCTCTATTATATGATTACAACTGGAAAGTGGAGTCTAGGAATTATTATATTGCATCAAATAATTGTATTACCTACATATGCAATGCTACCAGTTTATCTTATCCCCTTTGTGTGGATGTATTATCAGGGTGGTGATTGCTTAAAAAACTCCTTTCAATTAAATAAGGAAACAAGCAAGATTACTTTCTTAATTTTAATTGTATTTTTCTATTTGAATTTGGCAAGAATGCCAATTTATTTACATGAACGTGATACCGTTTCAGATACACTGGCAATTCATATGGTTGTACAAGCCTTTTTTGTGGCAGCAGTGGCAGAAGAATTATTTTTTAGGGGTTATATATATGGAATAGTAAAAAAAATGTTTAGTATTAAAAGTGCACAGCATATTTCAGCATTAATTTTCACATTTTCACACATTAATTTGTTAATGAAAGCAATGCATTATGGGTTTTCTTTTCAGATTCTGTGTAATTATATTTCTATCTATGTGTTAGGTTTTGCTTGTGCGTTTATCTATGAGCAAACAAAAAGTTTAGTTCCTTGTATTATTTTTCATACTTGTATTGACGGTGCTATCAAATATATTTTTATTTTAGTAATTAATCAAGTAATTTGATTTCTTGAATAAATATTGAACATGAAAGGTACCATTCAATTCGATAGCAGATTCTTATAAATGACAAAGAAAAGAGGAGATTGTTGAAATGGATATGAGTAAAATACCTGTTTTAAAAACGATTGCTTGGAAAGTTAGTGACGGATATGTAGTTATTGACAGCTACAAAGGTCAATTAATGTTGAACGAAACATCTAGTTTAATTTGGAAAGAAATTGATGGCAATAAAACGATAGCGAAAATTATTGAAGAATTATATGAAAAATATAAAGACAATAACAATAAAGAATATATCGAGGAGATTGTTTCTGATGCGATAGATGAATTTCAGGGATATGATTTAGTTATGTTAAACTTGGAAGATGATATGGATGGGTGGCTTCAATATGAGTAAAGTTATGTTATTACACTTGCCCATCTTAAATTATATTCAAAAAGATTTTGTCGATGAGGAAGGCGGATATAATCCATCATTAGGAATTATGGCATTAGGTACATATCTCGAATTAAATGGCCATAAGCCTATTGTGATTGATATGTGTTATGACAGAATGAAGGTTTCTGAATTAATAGATCGTATTAAATTGGAAAAACCTATTTTGGTGGGCTTGTCGGTATACACAGAAAATTTTTATCAAGCCCTAAAACTAAGCAGAATTATAAAAAAAGAGATATCAGATATTAAGATAGTATTCGGAGGACCACATCCTACATTGCAACCAAAAGAATGCATAGAAAATGAAGAAGTTGATTTTGTTATTATGAAAGAGGGAGAATCAACTATTCTTGAGTTAACGGAGGCACTCGGTTCAGGGGAAGAGACAATTCGATATGAACAAATCCCGGGATTGTTATTTAAAAGAGAGAATGTGGTGGTAAAAAATGTATTGCGCAAGCATATTCTTGATTTAAATTTATTGCCTATTATAAAAAGAGAATTGGCAGATATTCATAGATATGGTGGATTTGTCAATATTTCTACTAGCCGGGGCTGCCCGGGGAGATGTATTTATTGTTCGGCAACTTCTTTATCTGGTGCAACTTATCGAACAAGGAATGAATATTCTGTATTTATGGAAATGTTATTGCTAAAGATTATGTTTGGGAATAAAATTTTTAAAATTTATATTGTTGATGATACTTTTACAGCTATACCTAATCGAATTACAAAATTTTTAGATTTGATTTTTTATTATGATTTAAAAGTCCATTGGCAATGTGAATCTAGAATCGATGTTATGGATGAAGAATTATTATATAGAATGCATAAAGCTGGCTGTATTGCAATTCAGTACGGGATTGAAAGTGGAAGTCAGGAAGTACTTAATAAACTAAAAAAAGGAATTGATTTGGAGCAGGCTAAAAAAATCATTGAGATTACACATAAAAATAAAATTGTTACTTGTTTGTCCTTTATGTTAGGCCATTATTGTGATACGAAGGAAACAATGTGGCAAACAGCATATTTTATTCAAGAATTGTTTCAAAAGTATAGAGCGGAGTTAGCTGTTTCCTTTAATACACCTTTTCCGGGAACATGGCAATTTACTCACAGAGATAAGCTTGGTATGAGATTAGTTACGAATTCCTATAATCGATATTCTCTCTTAGAACCTATCGTTGAAACAGACAATTTTACTATTGAAGATCAAAGAGAAGTGTTTTTTTTCTGTAAGCAATTTATAGGTTATCATGAGAGTTTATCAAAGCTTGGAGTGGAATAGGGGGAATCCATTAATGAACGAAAGAATATTGATACGTGCAATCAGCAATTTGAGTTACGTTGGCGAAAGGGTAGATATAAAGGCGGATGAATTTAAAAAAGGAATACTTTTGAAGCCTAGTCCGGATTCAAATATTAAGATTTGGTTTCCAGAAGAAGAAATTGAATGTATCATTCATCCAAATGGTGAAGTACAAAAGGGGGAGAAAATAGATGGTTGATTATAATGTGAAATATAAGTTTGATACTGATTTTGAAATATTAGAAAAAAATAAATTGTACTTATTTGTGGATTTTAATCATGTTAATTGGTTTAGAACAAATAAATCAGGATATGAAATCATTAAAAAAGTTTCAGAGGGAAATAGTATTGCGGAGGCTTTAGCCATGTTAAGCGAGGAAAAGGGTTTTAAAGTTGATTTTATAGAGAAACAGTTTGAACCTTTTATCGAAGAAGCAATTAAAAATAAAATATTTATTAAAGTGGATAAAGAAAAAACAGAGGATGCAAGTCAAGCGATTACCTATCCAAATACCATTTGGGTTCATGTAACAAACGTATGCAATTTGAATTGCCAGTTCTGCTATTCGGATGCAAATACAAAAGGAATATTAAATATTAATTACCAAGAAGTTCTGGAATTTTTAAAAGAATTACCGAAAGAACATAGGAAAACAGTTATTATAAGTGGAGGAGAACCATTTTTATATCCGAATTTGTCACCACTTGTAAGCGGCTTAAAAGAACTGGAATTTACGGTTAATATAATAACAAATGGAACAGTAGGAAAAGAATTATATCCATACATTATTCCAAGAATCGATCTTTTACAGGTATCGGTAGACGGTACAAAAGAAGAAATTAATCAGAAAACCAGAGGAAAGCAATCCTTAGAAAAAACGTTGGCAAGTATTAAATATGCGAAAGAACTTGGGGTAAAAAATTTATATATATCATTCACTGCAACAAAGTACAATGTATGTGATTTACCATGTTTTCCTGAATTTCTTTACGAAAATAGGATTAATCACATGCATATTACGAAATTACTGCCTGTTGGACGAGGTGAAATAAACAAAGAGGATTTATCACCAAATATTTACAAATATGCAGAGTATTTGGAACAATTCAAACAGAATTTAAAAATTGTTAATCAAAAAATACATTATAAAAGAGAATGTGAAGAAATATTTTTAGAGGATAAAGAGAAAACAAAACATCTAACGGTTTCCTTTGCTTCTGATCGTTTAAATAACGTAATGTATAGCTATAAAGTTACAGGATGCGGTTCTGGTGATGCAACAGTAAGTATCAATTTTGATGGAAAAATATATCCTTGTACTTCGTTAAATGGAGAAGAAGAATGTATTGGAGATATCAAAACCGATTCTATTGAGATTATCATTGGGAAAGGGCAAGAATTGGCCAAAATGCTGTGTGTGGATCAGATTCCTCTTTGTAAATCATGCAAATTCCGCTATTTTTGTGGAGGTGGATGTAGGGCCTGTGCGAAAAACAATAACGGAATTATGGGTAAAGATCCAGATTGCGATAAATATAAGGAAGCAATATTGGAATATATGTGGACATTAAATCTTGTGCAAAAAACTGCAGATCAAGAGGAAAATATAGAATGAATACAATCAATTTAAGGACCATAATGGAGCAAAATGAGGAGATAAATTATCCCATCTGGCATCCGTTTTCCAATGTAGCAAAAAATTATTTTAATCAGTTAATGATAGAGCGTGGTAATGGGATTTATGTCTATGATAATAACAATAAGAGATATATAGATGCATGCAGTGGCTTGTGGAATGTATCTTTGGGATATGGAAATAGTAAAATAAATGATTACATTAATAAACAGCTAGATAAAATATCTTATTGTTCTTTGTTTGAGCATACAAACAGCACCGCAATTTTAGCTGCAAATAAGATTTTGGATTTATTGCCAGATAGTATGAATAAAATACAGTTTACCTGTTCTGGATCAGAGAGTGTTGATTTGGCTATAAAAATAATGAGGGAATATTGGAAAATTAGAGGGAAAGTGACAAAAGACAAGATAATATGCATTAAAAAATCTTATCACGGTACTTATTATGGAAGTATGAGTGTAAGTGGTATTACACAAGAAGAAACAAGTAGATATGGTCCATTATTGCCTAACATAGTATATTATGATATACCAAATGCTAAAATGGGTGAACAAGAATTTACGGAATGTGCAGATCAGTTAGAGCACTACATTCGAGAAAATCATGAAAGCATAGCAGGCATTATAATAGAGCCAATATTGGTTTCTGCTGGATTTGAAATTATACCTATTAAATATATGAACCGCTTATATAAGATTTGTGATGACAATCAGGTTCTTTTTACAATGGATGAAGTAGCATTGGGATTCTATAGAACTGGAAAAGCATTCTATTTCAATTACACCGATTTTGTGCCAGATATACTTTGCATGGCAAAAGGAATTAATTCAGGATACCTACCTTTAGGAGCGGTTGCTATACATGATAAGATCGTTCATGTATATAAAAAAAGTGGTGCATGTCTGGCACACGGATCCACGCAGGCTGGTAATGTATTGGCTTGCGCAGCAGCTGTTGCTGCATTAGAGGAATATGAAGAGCTTGACATTGAAAACAATGTTTTAAAAGAGGGAGCCTATTTCAAATCAGAATTAATATCAAAACTAAATAGCTGCAATAATGTAAAAGAGATACGTGGAATCGGGCTATTATTATCAATTGATTTAGTTCATGAAAATAAAATAGATTGTTTGGATGAAAAAAAGATTTGTTATATTCAATCCATGCTTTCAAAAGAGGGGTTACTTGTATATCGTTCTATGGCAGGATTAATCTTATTGCCCATGTTAAATATAAAAAGAGAAGAATTAAACAATGTGATTACTATTTTGGAAAGTTTTTTTAGTAATTATTTGTTTTAAGTTACAGGAAGGAAAATGCATATATGTATGATATCGTATTAACCTATATGAATTATGCTAATGGATATTTAAGCGGAGCAGAATATCAATTGGCTTGCGGGTATATTGGTAGTTATCTTATGAAACATGATATAAAGGTTCACCAATATATTAATAAAGCCCCAGCAAATATCAATGAAATAATATTTGATCTAAATCAAATGTTGTGTGAAAATTATTTCTTTTATATGAATGAATATAATTATTTTGTTACAAAGACAATTATAAATGAAATAAAAAAAAGAAAAGTATCTGCCAAAATATTTATTGGAGGTTCTTCAGCTGAATATATAGGAAAACATTACATGAAGGAAATCGATGCAGACTTTTGTCTTACTTATGCAGCACCATTTTCCTTATTAAGATTAATAAACAAAGATAATAGCAGTAATATAAACAATATAATTTTTAGAGAAGAAGATACGGTCATTACAACAGAGAATAAATGCTTTGAGTACTCCTTGGATGATTTAGGTCTACCTTATAGTTTGGGTATCATTCCTCCCATAGAAATACAAAATGTCGGTATGATTACTTCAATAGGATGTTATGGAGATTGTTCATTTTGTTCTTATAAAAAAGAAAGTAAAAGTTTTAAACTACATTCGATTGATAGCGTTTTGTATGAATTAGAATATATCAGTAGATATATTCACGGTAAAAATGTATACTTAAACTTTTTAGATGATTGTTTTTCTATGAGTACACAAAGAACGGAGAAGTTATGCAGTGAATTATTGAAACAAAAATATAAATACCGATATTGGTGTTGTACAAGAGCAGATTTACTTACGGAGAATGTTGTTGATTTAATGGCAGAATGCAATTTCAAGGAAATCGTTATTGGATTGGAAACTGCATCCGTAGAAGTAATGAAACAGCTTGGCAAGGTAACAAAGAATAACTCGGAATCAGAATATATCAATCAGGTCACAAAAGGATATGAATTATGCAAAAAGAAAGATATGAATCCATTTCTGAGTGTAAATTTTGGACTTCCATATGAAACATATGACACTGCAATGACAACTATAAATTATATAAATCAAAATAAATTGCAGAAAAATGTTAGCATTTGTTTTACTACATCATTTCCGGGAAGTAAAATTTTTGATAATAGTGCGCAATATAAGATCATTAAAGAGGAATCGCCCAACAAGCTACCATTTCGTACTCTTTATCCGGATTATATAAGAAAGTTATATCCATTCTTAAAAGAGCTTAATAATGGAGAAGAATACATAAAAAAAATAACTAATAAAATGATTGATATTTTTACCAACACAAGAGAATATGCTAATTATAGTAATAAAGTTACTTGTATTTTTGTGAGGCAGGTAGACAAAAAGGACTTGTCATTTATAGGAAACAATATAGATATCAATGGTACTATTTTCATTGAGTCAGAGGGTGTAAAGATAAAAAAACAGTTATATTGTGATGATAGAAAAATATTAAAAATTATAAATAATCAATACGATGAAAACTTGAAAAATGCATATAACCAAAATTGTTATTTACCCAATCAGATTTTCTATCAATTAACAACAGAATATATATACGTGCAAAATAATGATGACTATATGCCCCAGGCAATAAAAGTGAAAATAAGAAATTTAAAAACGGTGCAAGATTATGAGCTATTGGCAGAAGAGGCAAAATTATTTTATGAGACTAATATAATAGATATTAAGAATATGTTAAATGGGATTGTGATAAATTCATGTCGTTTTATGAAAGAATGCAATAAATTTAATATAGATAGAGTTACCATTGCTGGAGAAGAAGTTTTATCTTGTTTTTGTGAAGCAAAAGAAGAGGCGACAAGTGGTATAGGAAATTTGAATTCTGATTACTCAGATTTGGTAAATTCATTAGGGAAACAAAGTCACTTCTTAGAAACGAAATGTAGTATATGCGATGCAAATAGTGAGTGTCCGGGTTGTGTCAATATACCATCTTGTTTTAATAGAGATGAATATTGTAAATATATATCTGCAAATATAAAATATTTAAGCAAATATGTAAAATGTATTTCTTATTTTTATAAAAAATATGATATAAGTAGTTATGACTATAATGCCAGACTTTATGTTGATGAAAATCAGACATTTATTATTTTGAATAATTAAAAAAGGGGATAAAATGGATGGAATTATTTGGATTTTGTAAAGGTATACAAAAGTTAAATTTAGATGATGTTACGTATTCTGATATGTATCAAGGATATTTTGCAAAGTTTTATGATAGTTTAGTAGCAAATGATAATTTTGATTTAGACATATATGAAGGTATGTTTCAGAAAGAAAATAATAAGATTCTGGAATTGGCATGTGGTTCGGGTAGAATATTGATTCCATTATTGGAAAAAGGATATGATATCGCCGGTGTAGATTTATCAGAAGATATGCTTGACATTCTTGAAAAAAAATGTAGTATGAAAAATTTAAACCCAATTTTATTCAAAGATGATATGTGTAACTTTAATAATGGTATTAAATATGATACGATTATCTTGTCTCATATCTCGATTAGTTTGTTAAATTCAAAATTGCAAGAAGAACTGTTCTATAATATTAGCAATCATTTATTGAAAGAGGGGGGGATATTTATTTTCAATTTTACTGATTTTTCAAGCAAACTAATGAAATCCGAAGAATTAAAGCCACATTACTATTTTAACAATCGAAATCAATCGTTTGCAATCTTGTTTGAACAAGTGAATTTAGAATTGAAAAAGGTCTTTGTTAATTTGTATAGTGAAAAAACGGAAAATGGAAAAGTAAAAAGATATATTGGAACTTCTTGCAAGAATATTATTGATAAAAATGAGATTAACCGCTTTATAAATGCTTTATTATTAAATTTAATTAATGATAAGTGCATTGAAACGACAGAAGGATTTATTCGATTTTATGTTTTGCAAAAAATGTCATCAGAAAAGTAAGAAAGGATAGTAAAATGATAGTTAAAGCAGAAAATATATTTAAATCTTATAAAAAGAATAAAATAACTTTACCAGTTATTAATGATTTTAATTATGAATTTAAAGATAATCATATCTATCTGATTAAAGGTCCTTCGGGAAAAGGGAAAACGACTATTTTATCTATTTTAGCTTTATTAGACAACGAGGATTCTGGTAAAATATATTATAATGATAAGTTGGTTAGTGATATGAATCCAGAGGAAAAATGTAGAGTTAGGCGAGAAGAAATTGGAATTGTATTTCAAAAATATAACTTACTGCAAGGTCTTACAGTATTGGAAAACATAATACTGGTAGATGTAAGTACTCAAAATTTGAAAAAGGATGAGGCAACGTTAAAGGCAATAGAAATATTAAGAATGTTACAGGTGGAAGAAAAGAAGGACTGTTATCCCCATGAGCTATCGGGTGGAGAGCAACAAAGGGTGGGAATTGCCCGTGCAATTTTAAAAAATCCAAGGATATGTATATTTGATGAACCAGTTTCTAATTTAGATGATGAAAATATTGATATTATAGTGAAATTTATTAATAATTATTGTCATCAAAAAGATAAAATGGCAATTATTTCATCTCATTCGGAGCATTTTGATGAGATAGCGGATAATGTAATCAATTTATATTAGTTTTATGCTTTGTAGATTGCGATTTTAATAATGTAGTGGAGGAGGAGAAACTTGAAATTTAAAATTTTTACTAAAATATTATTTGAAAAGAAGAGAATTTTAATTTTATATATTTTAATGATTATTTTTGCTTTGACGTTTTTGAATATGAGATTGATAAGCATGGACAATGATTTAAAACAAAGCAATGTTCCGGATATTATTATAAAGGGTAAGATGGATGAAGATGGAGTTTTAAAATATAAATATTACAATGGCATTCCAGAGCTTGCTTCCCAATTAAGTGAAACATTAGCTTCCAAGGCAAAAGTATATGGTATTGTTACAAGGAGTATGATGACAGACAGAGATCCTTTAACAAACAATTATATTGAATATACAATATATGGAGTACCAAATGATTTCCTGAAAAATGAGTTAAATGACGAAATGACTAAGGGAAACTTACCGGAAGAAGACAAAAATCAAGCAATTATGGGCAATTATGCACAAAACTATTATAATGTAAATGTTGAGGATAAAATTGAGCAGCCCATCACGTTAAATAGTGATTGGCAAAAAAATGACATAGGACTCTATACATTAAGTGGAGTATTGAGTAATAACCTTGAATATTTCAAGGGTGCTATTATCTTATCAAAGGATACTTTTAAAAATAAATATCAGAATGTAGATGACAATATTGTATACATATATGTTGATAATAAAGAAGCTTATGAGCAAGCCTTGGCCGCAGTCCAAGAAATTAAAATGAATGATACGACAATTGGAACAATTACAATGAATTTTTATGCGAAGCAATATACGATTCGAAATGCTTTCATAGGATGTATTTCCATAGCTTTGATTTCTGTTGTTTTTATTCTATTGCTCATTGCATATTTGATGAAAGGAACGACTGTAAAGATTGGTATTTTAAAAGCGTTGGGTTTGCCGAATCGAACTATTATTTTGACTTTCAATGGGGGGATATTCATTACCTTGTTACTTAGTTCTCTTTTATCATTAATTACTACATATATTACTACAATTTTATTTAATCAATCCTTAAGCAATTTTTTGGGATATAAAGTAATTGAGTATAATGTAAACAGTTATTGTGTATTTGCAGATGTAGGGTTTGTGCTTTTGTGCTTCCTTGTATCTTATATGCACATATATCGAATTAATAACAAAACGCTGCCCAAAGAGGCAATGGCTAAAAATTAATATCATTCAACAAATAGAAGAGGTAGGTATGTCCACAACAGTTAAAAAATTATTAATATCATCTATTTTAGTGATTCTGTTTTCTATGATTTATAATTTAATTGTTTAGAACCTAGTAGAGTATAATAGCTTTTATATGTGCAAAACAGAGAAAATAAAACTTTGTTTTGATTTTTAATTATTTTATAAATGGCTATCCGATACTCTATTTTCGCTACAAGAGTCATACAAAATATGTGGAAGTGTTCTAATCAGAATATTAAACGGAGATAGGTCGGGCAAGAAGTATTTTCCAGATATTAGAAGAATGCTAGAAATAAAAGCGGGGGACATGCCCTGAAAGAAAAAGTATATTAAAACCGTGATTTAAAAGACTTAAGTTAGTTGCATAATTTACCTTAGTTGTTATGCAATTAGGAGTAGTGGGCGTTTTACAAATGACTGCTACCAATGACAAAAAGGAGAGAATGGAAGATGTTTTGCAATAGTCGCAAGCGAAATAGGAAATCATGCAGATCAATCTGCCGGTTATGTAGGTGAAATTAATAAAGTAGTCTAATTTCTAATTTTAAAATATAAGTACATAATTTTGTTCATAACTTAAAAATATTTTATTCTAAAAGCCTTTGCAGAAGTAAAGTTTATTTCTACAAAGGCTTTTAACTTGCTTATTCTTGTATTTTCCTAAGTAAATATCGTTTCTTATACTTTAAATTTGCGTATTTGCCTACATTACTAATAATAGCGGGATTTACAATTCCACCTAGAACACCAACAACAGGAATCCCTTGGATTACTTTAGCTAGGAGGAGTGAATTCGATAAAACTTGAGAAGTTTCCTTCATAACATCTTCCAAATTACAATCAATAGTATTGCCCGTGTCAATGTTTTTTCCTAAAAGATTAATCATTTCATCATATTCTTTTAGTGTTTCTCCTTTCGTCATGGAGCCGCAAATAATGTACATAATAAATATTTTTTCTTCATTGGTATTATATTGATATCCGTATGCAAGAGCAATTTCGTTTATGGTTCTTAAAATAACAGAAATAAATAAAGGAATATCTGGTAATCCAATACCAAATAGCCCAAGAACACCACCCTCTAAGAAAGATATGGATTGGTTCAGTGTTTTTGATTGATTGGATTTTTTATTCATATTTTTTAAGTGCTTTTTGCTCATATATTTATCAACAGCATAATTATTCAAATCGTGTTCTAGTAAAATACTATCTTTATCATAAGTCTTTTCAATGTAAGCATTACCTTTTTCAAATACAAATTGAAAACCTTTGTAGAAAGTTAAATCTAATGTTGTTTTGACCTTCTCGGGTATCTTTTCTTGTAACTTATCGATAACAGGTTGCATGTTATTTTTTATAAAAGTGTTTTCGTTTTGATTCAAGAAAGTTTTTTCTAGTTTTGCTACATGGTTTAATTGTTTATAAATTATTTGATTTTTTAACATTTTAGCAACTCCAGTCTTTTTATTTATTGTATCACAAGTTGTAACTAGGATGGTACAAAATAGATATCATAATTTCTTATACGAAATCAGTAAATAAATAGAAATACGTTCTTAACATATATATCGGATGATGATATATTACATATTTCGATAGACGATATATAGGAGGACGAGTCATATGGAGCCATTAATTCTTTGCTT
Organism: Lachnotalea sp.; assembly: GCA_041821265.1. GTDB lineage: Bacteria > Bacillota > Clostridia > Lachnospirales > Lachnospiraceae > Lachnotalea. The sequence continues at coordinate 28,317 of JBGUEQ010000031.1, forward strand.
TCGAAAGATTGGATTATGCTGTACAGTGAAGATAAAGAGTCCAGAAAGAAGAAAGAGTATGTCATTACTCAAAGTGGAATAGAGGCGTTTCATAAAGAAGTAGATCGGTTAAAAGAACTTCTTAATAATGCAGCGTTAATGGAGGATTGTTCTTACGTATAGTAATTCATTATTGCATATGGGGAGTGACTTACTTTAAACTAGAAATAAAATTTTACTTTACGATGCGTATTGACAACTATAGTTGTCAATGGTAAAATCAAAGAAAATAAATGACAACTATAATTGTCATAATGACAGTAAAAATGGACAGGAGGGAGTAAATGTGCCATTACGAAATCATTTAAAAGAGTTTCGAGCAAAGATAAATGTAAACCAACAAGAAATGGGAGAACTTGTTGGAGTATCAAGGCAGACAATTAGTCAAATTGAACGAGGTGATTATTCCCCATCTGTGACGTTAGCACTTAAAATAACAAAGGTTTTTGGAGTTGCAGTAGAGGATATATTTAATTATGAAGAGGATAACATAAATGAGAAATGAGAAGATATATGAAAATAAAAAAGAGGATAACAAAGCATTAAAAAGATTTATACCGATAATTATTATTAGTATGATTGTTGGTGGAATTGGAGGAGCTATATCAGAAATAGCTGAGACAGGTCTAGCGCAGATTATTTCAGAAGGAATAACTTCGTTGCTCTCAGTAACAGTCCCCTATGTAAACTTTGTTCTTACATTTGTTATTGGTGGTATAGCTGTGTGGCTATATAAGAAAGCCCGAAACTTATACAGGGAATGGAATGGTGAAGATGAAGAGCATATTGAGCAAATCGAAATGCAGTTAGGTTATTCAATGTGGGCTACTTCAATCCTTATGATACTGGCTTTTTTCTTCTTTGCAGCAGGGTTATCAAATGTGATTATTTCGGAAAAGGATAATTCGGTGGGAATAATTTCTTTTCTGATGAATTCTATTTTATTCATGTTAGGATTTATTTTAGCAATTAGTTTTGTTGTAATTATTCAGCAAAAAATTGTTAATTTTGAAAAAGAAATTAATCCAGAAAAGAAAGGAAGCGTGTTTGATACAAAATTTTCTCAAAAGTGGGTTGATAGTTGCGATGAAGCTGAAAGATTTACTATGTATCAATGCGCCTATAAATCGTATCAAGCAACATCAAAAACCTGTGTTGTACTTCTGGTTTTTACTATATTTGGTATGATGATTTGGGACATTGGAGTGCTTCCGACTGCGATGGTAACTATCATATGGTTGATTCAAACATCAAGTTATTGTCTTGAATCAATTCGGTTAGCGAAAAAATCCTCAAGAAATAAAAAATAAATCATTAACAATCAATAAAGGTAGACAAAGCCCAACAAACTAAATTATGTTTGCAGGGCGTTGTAACTATTCCGATACCTTGAGTATTAAAAACAACTCAAATTTTTCTGTTTTAGCTCACACAAATCAAAACCTAGATTTATCATAATTATACGGTACACTTGTCCCAACGACTACATCTTCTGTCAGTTTTACATAATTTTGTACAGATTTGACAATAGCGCTAGCGGTAATTTTCTTAGATCCTTTTTCCATAAATAAAGTGTTTTGTGGAAGAACACATCTACCGTTCCTACTTAATTTTCCTTCTTGGTAACTGGAATCCATACCTCATATTTTACATTTTCTGGATCAGCGTTTAAATATACTTCAACATCTGGTGCATTCGCATATTCATAACCTGATGAAGGAAGCCATTCAGTCACAATTCTTTTTTCTAATTCCTGAATGGATAAGTTATTTCCTTCGCCTGCAAATATTGCCCATGTAGATGCTGGAACTTCAAATTCTTCTAAAGTGTTATCAATTGGCTGATTGCTTGATACTGCGATGTAATATTTCCAATCCACTTCTTCATTACAGGAACTTACACCTAGTAATCCCATTGGGCTGCCTTCCATTATAGAAGCAAGTTTTGGTAGAGTTCCATTCATAGCAACTTCCTGCCATGCCTTAGGAACTATTTCAAAGTTTCTTTCAAGCTCATGTTCTAATGGAATAGAGATTCCAACAATTCTAAATGCTTCTTTTTTTTCAATCTTGTAATTCATTTCCGTATCTCCTTTTATTGTTATTTTAAAACTAATAGGAGAAAATGCTTTTAACATTACACCGTCGTCTTTTGCCTGAGAGGGTGCAATCCCATGAACGTTTTTAAATGCGCGGTTAAATGCGGTTGGTGAGTCATAGCCATATTTACATGCAACATCAATTACCTTTTCATTTCCGGACTGTAAATCCACAGCGGCTAATGACATCTTTCTACGTCGGATATATTCTGAAAGTGTTACATCTGCCATGTATGAAAACATTCTTTGGAAATGATAGGTCGAGCAGCAGGCAAGTTTAGCCACCACATCCAATTCGATATCATCACACATATGTTCCTCCATATAATTAATAGCACCGTTTAATCGTTCAATCCATTCCATACATTCATCTCCTAATAATAATATAGTTTATTTGTAGTAAAGTTACCTCTCATTTTCTGCACCAAAAAGAGAAGTGGATCTAATCAAATAAAGACAACTGAGTATACTCGGTTTTTTTAATTTTTTCCTTCATTGGTGATGAATAACTAGAGGATAGAGCATATTTAGTTCGCAATGTATTTACCATTGTATAAAGAGTATTCTTGTATTCTTTGGGAGCACCACCAGTTTGATATAACTGTTTTAATGGATCATATAAAGTGGGAAAATCATGTTTGATAAAATCGAAAAATGTACCTCTTGTTTTGCCCCTTAAATACAAGGTTCCTGGTAGCACGTAAGAGACATTACATTTACTTGCGCAAGAATAAAGAGAATCTACGTTTTCATAATTATCTGTTAGATATGGGATAATTGGCATAAAATGAAGCCCTGTAGATGCATTGGTATGAGCAAATGCCTTTAACATTTCAAAACGTTTTAATGAATCTACACCACCTGGCTCAATTTTTTTCTGAACACTCTCATCCATGGTGGTAATGGTTGCCGCAACATTTATATAGGTGATACGAGACAATTCGTCAATCAAATCATAATCTCTAAGAATTAAATCGCTTTTGGTGGAAATAATACACGGAGTCTTATATTTAATCAAAAGTTTCAATATATCAGGCATTAAATGATACACCGATTCGGCAGGTTGGTAACTGTCGGTAACTCCACCAATATTTATAATTTCTTGTTTCCATTTAGGGTTAGATAACTGTTTTTCTAATGCTTCAACAACATTTGTTTTAACATAAATATCCTTAAAGTATTCTTCGCTACCCAAATAGTCATGTGAATACATAGCATAACAATACTTGCAACCATGCTCACAACCACGATAAATATTCAAATCCCAAGAATATGGCATTTTTCGTTTTAATTTATTACAAGCGGTAATACATTGCATTTCTTTATACACTATATTCCTGTCTCCCATCGGATTAAATAATTTTTATTTTTATTTTATCACTTTCTTTCTTTAATTTAAATAAAATTCTAAGAATTGTTTAAAAAGAACAAAGTGTCTGCTTGCAGACACTCTCGCGCCCACGCGGATTGCATACAACACACGCCCCCTCCGCGCGGTGTGTATTTTGGCACGTAGTGCCTTTTATTTAATAGGAACGTTCGTAGAACGTTCCTATTAAATAAAAAAAGTAACCACTAGGGTTACTTTTAAAGGGAGGGAGTTTAAGGAAAATGAATTCCTTAAATATGAAAAAGATTATCTATATAAATAAGTGATTAGCTTTACTTATTTATATAGTATAGTAATAAATTGTGTTTAAACAATGATAAGATATTGAATTATTTGTTAACAAAACTTTATATTTAATAATTTATATGAAATTATAATTTGATAATTGATAAGGTATGTATTAAAATACTAATATAGTAAAAAAGTAGTTGAATGGGAAGCCATAGGTTAAATAAAAATAAAATCGTTGATTTAATTTTATTTTAAGCTTAAATATTTAAGGCTAAATATTTAAGATCTAACATAAGAAATATAAGGTGATTACGTATGATTATAAGAGATTTACTTAAGAAATTTGTTTATTCCGATTTTGATTGTTATTGTAGGAACGCTACAAAAACAATACATGATAAAAACAAAAGAATTAGAAATTAATAATGAAAAACTACTATTACTATCGTAACTAGACCCTTTAACCGATATAGCTAATAGTAGATATTTTGAAGAGTATTTCAAAGAACAATATCAATGTGCAGTAAATGAAAAGGTTTCAATTTCACTGCTAATGATAGATATTGATTTCTTCAAACAATACAATGATTCTTATGGACATGTGTTAGGAGATAGAGCACATTGCAAACAAAATTATGAATTCAATCAGGGAGCTTCAGATACCACATAATTTGTCAGATATTTATCCCTATTTAACAGTTAGCATCGGTGCTGCATCGCCGTGTGAGTTTGATACATTAAATCATGATGAATTACTCATACAGGCTGACAGAGCGCTTTATATGGCTAAAAAGAACGGAAGAAATCGATTTGAACATTATATAAAAGAAAATTAAAATTTAGTTATTGAAATTCAATTTGAGTGAATTTGATAAGTTGGGTGATAAAATGAATAATAAGAAAGTTCCAGGAAAATTAAAGCTTAAAATGTACATTGTTGTACTTATCATTTCCTCAATCGTTATTATCTTTATGGGAAATACGATACACTATTTCGTTCATAATTTTTATGATAGTCAAATGGAGAAGGAATCCCAGCGAATTGCGAAAAATTATGCATCTAGTTTATCACAAGCAATTAATGCATCTGAAATAATTAACACATTAATTGATGATAAAATTAATGCAGTGACACAGATGGTTGGAAAATTAGATGAACCTCTAAATAATGATGTGCTAAAGAAAATAGCAGATTCACTTTTTGTCGATGAAATTTATTCATATAATAAGAAAGGGAGTATTGTATATTCAGCTACTGGAAAATATATTGGCTGGACAGCCTATAAAGGACATTCCGTATTTGATTTTATTAGGAGCGGAAAAGAAAGTTATATAGAAGAAATTCGAAGAGATTCTGCTTCCGATGTTTTTTATAAATATGCATATTTTCGTAGAAAAGATGGGACAATTGTTCAGATTGGGATCCAAGCAGATAAAATAAAAGAGTTTTTGGGAACTTTTGAGATGGATTATTTGTTAAAAGAAATGGTTAATGATCAGAATATAGAGGCAGCCTATTTTATAGATAATGACTATCAAGTAATAGCGGGAGAAGAATATGACAATACAGAATTCTCTGTTATTTCGAGCGAAGAAAAAAAGGCTATCTTAAGTAATAAAATTTATACAAAAAAAATCAACCTAGATCAAAAAGTTATTTATCAAATGATGATCCCGGTTGAATTGAACGACAAAAAAATTGGAACTTTAGTATTGGCGCAATGTCGAACGGCAATGGATCGGCTGATGAATGAAATAAATATAATTACCTATTTCTCTCTTTTTATGATTGTCATATTGATAATTTTATTAATTGTGTTAAGTTATAAACGAAATAATAAGATTATATATGAGGCTTACCATAATCAGCTTACAAAACTTGCGAACAAGCGATATTATGATGAATATGTACATAACGAGCTAAAGAAGAAAACTACAAAAACAAGTGCTTTAATGGTAGTCAATTATATCAATTTAGACTTTATTAATTTTGTATATGGATACTATGATACGGAAAATATTATTAAGAAAACTGCAATTACGATAGAAGAGTTATGTTCTTTGGATCATTATCTTTTTCATATTTCCTATGATCGGTTTGCAATCTATGTTGAAAATTATAAAGACAAGGATGAGTTACAAGGGCTTAGTAATTCTATACTGAAAATTTTAAAAGAAAATGCTATTTCAAATCATATCGGGGGTAGCATTGGAATTTATGAAATTGATAAATTTGAAGAAGGTTCCAATGAACTGCTAAAATACGCTACACTTGCGGCAAATAATAACTATACGAAAGAGCGATTTGGATTTTATTTTTATAATAATAATATGCAAAAAATATTGCAATGGGACGAAAGTATTGAGAGTGAGTTAAAGAGGATTATTTATCAACAACCAGAAAGTGACGAGTTTTATTTAGAATTTCAACCCATTGTTGATCTTAAAACAAATAAAATAGCTGGGTTTGAGGCATTAGCACGTTTGAAAACGGATAAACTAGGATCGGTATCACCAATCGAATTTATTAATATTGCAGAGAAGACGCAACTAATTATTCCATTGGGTGAAAGGATTCTTCAGTTAGCCTGTGACTTTTTAAAACAAATTGAAGAAATTGGGTATGAAGATATTTGTGTTGCAGTTAATGTATCAGGAGTTCAGCTTTTAAATGAAGATTTTATCCCGAATTTTATGGAAATTATAAAAAATAGTAAAATTAATCCATCAAATTTGGAAATAGAGTTAACAGAGTCAGTATTTTCGGATGATGTTGAATATGTAAATGAAAAGATTTCAAGATTAAAAGCAGATAAAATTGGGATTTCAATTGATGATTTTGGTACGGGCTATTCTTCCTTTGCAAGAGAAAGTGACTTAGATATTACAACTTTGAAAATTGACAAGTTTTTTATTGATCAATTATTGGTTAAGGATATAGAAAAAGTAGTAACGGCTGATATTATTACAATGGCACATAGACGTGGACACCTTGTAGTTGCAGAAGGTGTGGAGTATGAGGAACAAAGGGAATATTTACTTAACAATAAGTGTGATTATATTCAAGGATATGTGTTTAGTAGACCGCTTTCTGCTAAAGCTGCGATTGACAAATTACAAAGTCATAATGAAGCTAATTGGGAATAAGCATACAAGAGCTATAAGGGACACAAAGACAAAGGTGCATAACACGCCTTTGTTTTCGCTTTATAAAAAAGCATAGAAAACTTATATATTGTTGAAACATAATGTAATATATAGAAGTGGGAGGAGTGATAGTATGATTCTATTAAAAGCAAATGATAAATTAAAAACAGTATTTCTCAAAATAATTAAGACAATGGGTGTAAATGTCAATTGGATTGATTTGTTTTTTATAAAGAATAATGATCTAATTCTTTTAGGAAAAGGACGTTCTCTAATTTTTAATTTTGATAACAAAAGAGCATATAGTAATCTATTGGATATTAATGTTACAGAAGATGCTGCAGATGAAATCAACCAAAATGAATTATTGGAAAATGTACTGAATATGACACTATATGTATTTGGAAAGTGGGGCCAAATTAAAGGACTCAAAGTTGAAAAAGATTATGATCAACTAAACAAACTACTCAACTATATTCTAGAAGATATTAAAATTGAAGCTGTTTTAACGAATGATAATTTACGCTTTTATCAAAATGGAGTACAGATAACCTATGAGGATATTATTCAAATTATTTTAGATAAAGTTAAAGTTACAGAAGAAGAGAAACCAGAACAAGCAGATGATGCAGAGGAACAAGACGAAGAGGCAAAGCAGGAATTAAGCTTAGGTTTATGGAATAAAATGCTTTGGAAGAGTAATAAGTTTTCCTTTATAAAAGAAGAACTTTCAGAAGAAGATAAAGCAAAATCAAGGCTTGGAAATGACTTCTATATGGTTAATTATAAGTGCCCAGTTTGTGGAGATAAGCTTTATATGGTAGTTTATCCGATTGAGAAAGAATTTCGAATTGAGACGGATGAGAGTGGTGTTTATTTATCAAGGGCATATACTTGCAACACTTGTAATGAGTTTTACACACCAAAGCCTGACAAACTGTTAGGGGAGGGTGATGTCTATTATCTCATGTTTGAAGAGGATAAGGTGGCATATGAAGATTATCTAGAATTAATGGGGAAGCAAGGAAGAAGAACTTCAAATTGTAATTTTAATGAATATGAGGCCGAATATAATAAGAAAAGACAAGCTTCAGAAATTATGCAAGAAGAGGAAGAAAATTCTTTACCATTAGAAGAACTGATGGAGGAAATAGATTTTATGGAGGAGGAAGAAATCGTTCGACTTCTAGATAAAATGGATGCTGGTTTCTATCCAGAAGAAAATCTTGAAAAGTTTCATCAGGCAATAGAGCAAGAGTTACGAAGCAGAAAAAATGGAAAGAAAAAGATAGACAAAGATGAATCGCGTAGTAGTAAGAAAAAGAGAGAAAAAAAACAAAAATTATTGTCCGACAAAGCGATGAAGAATAGCAGGAAAGAACTTCAAAAAAATCAAAATGATGAAAAAGAAGTTGACGGGTTTGAAGGTTCTAAAGATTTAATAACAACACTTTTAAATGGTGATCAAGAGCTGTTTGCTAATGAAGTAGAAAAACTAACTCATAAGCAACTAGGTGCTTTGAAAATATTAATTCAATCAGAACAAGGTTTAAATGAAAATGTAAAGAAAGACAGTATAAATGTAATAAATAAACAGCAATCTAATAAAATAGAGAAAGAATTAGTTGAGAAAGCCAATTCTTGCAAAGGAAAAAACTATGCGAAAATTATAACGGCTATCGAGGATATTAAAAAAGATGAAAGTATTGGGAATGAAAAAAATTCAGTTTTAAATTCGTTAATGGATTTGTTAGAACAAACTGGTAAAAAGGAATTAGCGCATATTATATCAAAGATACCCGAAACGGTGAGTAAAGATCAATATGTAATTTTTAAAAATAAAATTGAAGAATATAAGCAAATTGATACTAAATTAGCTAAAAAATACCTGGATGAAAAGCGTGACATCGTAGAGAAACAAGAAATTGGCTTGTTTATAAAGCGTGCGAATCCCAAGGATAGAAAATCTCACTTAGCGCTATATGATAAGTTAAAAGAGCAGAATTTTGAAGAAAGAAATGCAACACCATTCCTTGAGAAATTAAATGAAAAAGTTTATGCCATGGATGAAGCGGCGATTCGAAAGATTTGTCCGGAGCCTGCTGACATTACATTTGAAGATGGCTTGCAAGCATATGACGAGATTTTATTAGGTGATTTCTTACCTGATTTGAAATCACATACACTTGATACAATAGATAAACGTTTGACTAAGTTGAAAATGGACGAGTGTGAGAAACTGGTAAATAAAATTAGTAAAGAAATTAGCCAGTTTATGAAAGCGGAATCTAGAATTTATTTCTATCGTGTAAGAAAAATGCTAAGAGGAAATTCGGAGGATACGGAAACTATTATAGTCAATAATGCTCTCAATACTTATGCCAAAGACAGAGGAAAATATGAATATCCAATTCTCATCGGTGATACTTCTTATTCTGTGAATGGACAAAGCGGATTTGTGTTAACACCAAACCATATCTATTATAGTGGATTATTAAGTTCAGGTGTAATTGATATAAATGATATTGAAAATGTTTATGCAAGTACGAAAGCATTGCGACAAGGAATTTATGTAGACAAATTAAATTCTAAGACAGTAAAGATTTCAAGTAAAATTAAATTAAAAGAATTTACTATGATGGGAAAGGCATTAAACGACTTTGTTGATTATCTTAAGGAAAAGCCAGAATCTCGTAATATTTCATATCTTGCTAAAGAAGTACATCAAGTGAAATGTTGTTATAGATGTGGGTACGTCTACAAAGAAGGTAGTATTTGTCCTAGGTGTGGTAGTAAATTTAATGAATAGTTTGAAGGGCATACATAGAGAGAATTGAATGTTTAAATACTATTTACAGAACTGCTAGTTTTGGCAGAACTGTAAATAGTATATTATATACCTTTATAATAAAATGATAATTTTAAAAAGGATTGACGAAATTTAACTAGAGTAGTATAGTTGTATGTACAAACAACAAAGGAGATAAAATGAATAATTTTGAAAATACAGATCATCAATTAAATGAGTGTTTATTTTTTTCATCTTGCAAATTAGCTAGAATATTAGGAAAAACAGCAGATGATGAGTTTAAGATGACGGGATTATCTCCTAGTCATGCATTTTTACTTTATATTGTCAATAATAACAACGGCATTCAACAAAAGCAAATTGGTGAATTACTTCATATGACACCTTCAACGATTACGCGCTTTATTGAGAAATTAGAAAACAAAGAACTTGTTACTCGTAAGGCCGAAGGGAAAAATGTGTTTATTTTTTATACTGAAAAAGGTAAGTCATTACAAGGCGAGATTGAGAAGGCATGGGAGCAAATCCATCGTCTTTATACCGATATATTGACAGAGGAAGAGCATGCACAGTTTATTGCAACTACAAACAAAATCATTGCAAGTTTAGAGCATAAATAATGTTATGATACCATCAATTACTGAAAAACTAGGCACTTATGGTGTAATTAAAGGTTCACAAAATTATATTGGTGCTACGGTTGCCAAGAAAAAACTAGCGATGGAAGCATTAGGGTATGAGTTTGAGAAGTTGATTTTGTATCTAACCTCTTTGAATATTGGAACCTGTTGGCTTGGAGGAACATTTAATCGAGGCAGTTTTGCGAATGCACTAGAGGTAAATGCGAATGAAATATTTCCGATTGTTTCACCGTTTGGTTATGCTGCAAGTAAGAGACGACTAGCAGATGCACTTGTTCGAAAAATTGCTAAATCAGATCAACGTGAGCCATGGAATAAATTATTTTTTAGTAAAAACTTTGATACAATTTTAGAGAAAAAGGATATAGGTGCTTAAGAATATTCGCTAGAAATGGTACGTCTGGAACCATCAGTGTCAAAAAAACTTAAGTATGATTATACTTATTATGAAGGATATGATGAGGGTCACAATATAAGAGACTTAATTGAAACGGGTAAGGTAATACGTGAGAAATATCCTGAGTATTATGGGAATTTTGAAAAACTGGTACATTCGAATGAATCGTATTTTGGAAACATTATGGTAACAACCAAGAAATTGTTTGATGAGTATTCGGCTTGGATATTTGATATTTTTGAGGAAGTTAAAAAAAGAATTGATATCAATTATTTTGATGATTATCATAAGAGGGTCTTTGGTTTTATTGCAGGAGATATGCAAAAAGAACAAAATTATAAAGTGGAGTCACAATTATTAGAAAGTTGTATGGAATATGATCCTAATAATATGAATACACTGAATTTATTGGAGGAAGCACGAAAAAAATTATAGAAATTTTAAAGAAATAGGGGACTACCGCACGGGTTGATTAACATCAACGGTGAGGTGGCTTTTTTATTTAACTAAAAATTCTTCAAACTTTCGCATGAAATAAATATAAAGCCAAAATAATTCGTATAATGCCTATTCCTAACACATATATTGAATTGTAATAAAAAATTGGAGGATAAGGCATTGGATCAAGCTTGCCAAGAACGTATCATAAATGAAGACTACGCAGACTTCATGTTTGAAAACAATGAGGTTCCAGAAAGCTTAACAGAAATTCCGGATTTTTGCTTTTATAGTATTAATAATTTTTATTCAATCGTTCATTTTCCAATTTCTAAATTACCTAACAATATCATTCAGAAATATTCTTATAGTATCTTTCCCAGCTGTTTTGGTTTAATGGATATAGATAGTTTGGAGGCTGCGGGTGTCGCGCGAATTCAAAGTAGTTCATATTTAAAGCTAACGGGTCAAGGCGTTTTAGTAGGTATAATCGATACGGGAATTGATTATACGAATGCAGCTTTTAAAAACATAGATGACACCTCGAAAATCATATCCATATGGGATCAAACAATAAATAATATGGGTTCTAGCCCCGCGGGGTATTATTTTGGAACAGAATATCTGCAAGAGCAGATCAATTTGGCATTAACGAGTTCAGACCCGTTATCTATTGTGCCAAGTACGGATTATAATGGACATGGAACTGCTTTAGCGGGAATGGCGGCAGGTACTAGAAATGAAGTGGAAAAGTTTTCGGGGGTAGCACAAGATGCAAAAATAGTAGTAGTAAAACTAAAGCAGGCAAAGAAATTTTTAAAAGAATTCTTTCTTATTCCACTTGATTCAGATTGTTATCAGGAAAATGATATTATGCTGGGTGTTAAATATTTACTTGGTGTAGCAAAAAAATTAGCCAGACCCATATCAATTTGTATTGGACTTGGAACTTCACAAGGGGCTCATAATGCACAATCTCCTTTAAGTACATATCTTACTTCGGTATCATCCCAAAATGGCGTTGGTATTTCAATTGCAGCTGGAAATGAAGGTAATAGAGGCCATCATTATTCGGGTGTTGTTGATACAGCAATTGGATATGATACAGTTGAATTAAAGGTTGGAGCAAATAATAGTGGATTTTCTATGGAATTGTGGGGAAAAAGTCCTAATATATTTTCCATTGATGTACTATCACCAACTGGACAATATATTCCCAGAATTCCTGCTAGATTAAAAGAAACGAGAGAACTCAACTTTCTTTTTGAAAAAACAAAAGTATTTGTCGACTATGAATTAGTAGAATCGCAAACGGGAGGAGAAATAATACTAATAAGATTTCAAAACCCAATGGAAGGAATTTGGCGTTTTCGAGTTTACTCCACAATTAATATAGAACCCCAATTTCATATGTGGTTACCTATCTACAATTTTCTTAATGAAGAAACACACTTTATAAAGCCAGATCCGTTTTATACACTAACAACCCCAGCAAATACAATTATTCCCATAGTGGCAACAGCATATAATTATAGAAACAAAAGTTTGTATATTTATTCTAGCAAGGGTTTTACAATAGAAAACATAGTAAACCCAACTTTTGCGGCGCCCGGCGTCAACATGATTGTTCCCACATTAAATAACCAATACACAGAAATGAGTGGAACTAGTATCTCAGCTGCATTTACAACAGGGGTAGTTGCAATGCTGTTAGAATGGGGAGTCGTTAAGGGAAATCAAACGCAACTAGATACGTTGCAAATTAAAAATTTCTTAATTCGTGGTGCTGAAAGAGATCCGAATATGGTTTATCCAAATAAAGAGTGGGGTTATGGAATATTGGATGTTTATAATGCGTTCAGTACGTTGATAAGTTAATTACCTTTTGCAGTTTTCAAAAGCAATTTATAATTAGTGTTTTGTATTTTGAGAAAAGTTCTTTGAACTGTCTTAAATACAAAGTGAAAAGGATTGGAGGGGACATGGAACACAAGGAGTTTGTTTCAATTTTAAGTAATATACGTATTGGGACGGCAGTATCTACGGTTGCATATTGCAAAGAAGTTCATGAAAAACAGCTAGTAAGCATATTAGAAGATATCATAAATAATGCAAATGCAATTCGTGAAGTAGTATTACTGGGCGATATTTTTGAATTCTGGGCATATCCTCCGAGTGAACTTCCTCCAACCATGAAGGATATCATTGCTGATAATCCTAATATATTAGGAGAAAATGGAATGTTTTGTAAAATGCTTAGCGCACTCAACGGAAGAGTGATTTATTTAGCGGGAGATCATGATATCAATGTGACACAATCAGATTTAAATCACATTATAAGTGCGGAGGGTTATACTTTAAAATATCATGCAGGTGCCTATATTCCTACTTATGATACACGTATTAAATTTATACACGGACATGAATATACCCTTATCAATGCTCCCTGTTTTGCAAGTAAAATTGCCCCTTTACCAATTGGCTATTTCGTAACTAGGGCAATTGCGTATAAAGTGAAAAGCACGATGGACAAATCACCAAATAACACTAGTTTTAATTTGAAAGAGTGTGGGGTGTGTGGATTAAACGAGTTTTTGACAATGATTCCTCACTTTTTAATGAATCATATAAATGATATGGATGTAATTAGAGCGTATATTGATGTAATTGCAGATGCTACAGGTATTCCTAAAAATTTGAAAATTCGAATTAATAAGTCGATTTCAGTATCTTTAAACGAGCTGGAAAATATTTATGTAAACTATTATAACAACAAAGAATACATTCCGAGTATTGTAAATATAAATAATCTTGATTGCAGTACTGATACTGTAATTATGGGACACACACCTATGTCTAGTTTGATTTGCAAAAACAAAAAAATTAATTATATACATACTGGATTTATATATCAGTCGGATTCTAACTTGATGCAAGAACATATCATATACGGAATCTATAACTTATCAAATCGATTTATTAGTCTAATGGGGGCTAGGGGAGACTTGCCTGTCAGTATTCAACCATATGTAAACATTACTCCGAACAGATATATGAATCACAGTAATATGTCTCACGTGTATAAAAGTTCAAATAAGAAAGATAATAATACATTTAAATCTATGGATGAAAATGAACCTTCTATTGAAAATTCGATAAAAGCAAATCAAGCTTATATAAATAATTTACAACAATCTAAAAGCATAAAGTCAAAAGATAAATCAAAAGCGATTACTTCAAAACTAGTGTTAAGTGAAAACCAAGTAAAACCAGAAAAAAAATTAGTTTTTGGGTGGTCTGTTTTTGATAACACGCTAGAATTTTGGATGATCATGCAATTGGGTGTACTTTCCAAAGCAAAGGAATTAGATATTGATGTAATTATAAATAATCAAAAAAGTAGTACAGAGGAAATGATTAAAGGCAGTATTGATTTAATTAACAAAGGAGTAGATGCGTTATTGATTGCGCCGTATAATCCAGGAGCAATTCCGCTAATAACAGAACAGACTAAAAATAATAATATTCCAGTTGTTGTCATTGATGTTGGAACTTATGATGCCGAGATAGCAGCATTTATTGTTTCCGACAATTTTGGTGGAGGTGTACTTGCAGGTGAATATGCGTTAAAGCTAATTAAAAAGTATTCAATAACGAGCATGAATGTAGCAATTATAAAAACACAAATTGTTGCTACCTATGCATTGCTACGGGGACACGGTTTTAAAAATGTAATGCAAGGATATGGATATCACGTTGTAGCAGAAGAGACTGCAAATAGTAGAGAATCAGAAGCGTATGAAGTTATGAAAAGTATACTAACGTCTTATGCGAATGATTTAGCAGTCGTATTTTGTGAAAATGGAACCATGGCAATAGGTGCGGCACAAGCCATCAATGAAGCTGGTAAAAAAGGTATTATTATGCTAATTGGTTTTGATGCGACGCCAGCGGTTATGGAGGAGATAAAAAAAGGTAGAATACAAGGTACTATAAAACAACAACCATTTAGAATGGGGGCGCTAGGTGTAGAAGTTGCAAATTCAATTTTAACAGGAATACCAATACTCTTTGATGATTGGACAAAAAAAATAATACTAATGGAAGTTTTTTTAGTGAATGAAAATGGTGAAACTATGGGTAATATCATATAAAGAAACAAATCCCTCAATTATTAGTAACCTGTAGTAGCAACGTATAAATTTTTTTCTACACATAAAATATGTTAAATAGTTAAAATGGAGGTAACTATTCAGTACCCAGAGTGCGCATCGCGTAGCGGTAACTATGAGGGAACTGAATAGTTAAATTGGAGAAGTTATGGACGATAGAAACTTTGTTATAATTTTAAGTGATATTCATATGGGAACGGCAGCTCCTACTGTTTGTTATCGTAAAGAAGTCCACGAAAAATATTTAATTACAGTACTAAATGATATAATAGTTCGCGCAAATCAAATTAGAGAGGTTGTGTTGCTTGGAGATATATTTGAGTTTTGGACATATCCACCAGACCAACCACCTCCAACTATAGACGATATTATTGCAACTCATCCTAAGGTGCTAGGGACAAAGGGAAAGCTATGTCAATTACTTAGTGTGCTGGAAGGTAGAGTGGTATTTATACCGGGGGATCATGATATGAATGTGACTCAATCCGATTTAAATAAAATAATAAGTGCAGAGGGGTATACCATATCATATAAGCCAAGCTACTATATACCATCATATGATAGGCATATCAAATTTGCGCATGGACATGAGTTTACTTTATTAAATGCTCCTTATTTTGTAAGTAAAATATCACCAATTCCAATTGGATATTTTGTTAGTAAAGCAATTGCTTACAAAATTCAAAATGAAAGCAAGAAAGATGCTAATGTTACAGAATCTAAATTAATGCAATGCACAGGAAATAGTATTACAGAAATCTTTTCGAAAGATTCTAAATTTTTGGAACATTATGAGGAAAGTTTAGATTTTGTTAGTTGCTTTATAGATGAACTAGCAGATGCAACAGGTATGCCAAAAAATAGATACATAAAAGTGAGTAAGAAAATTGAGGTATGCTTAAATGAAGTGAAAAAAATTTACTCTAATTTAAATAATGATTTTAACATATTATTAAAAAAACAAGAACTTTCCGTTCAGAAATTTCAACTAAATGATTTGGTTCAAGTTAATAAAACTTATTTACCTAATTATATTCAAAAAAGTGTGTTGGATCCATTCATAGATATTATAGTTATGGGGCATACGCATCACCCTTTAAAGACTTTCGTTAATCGCATAATACAATATGTGAATGTTGGTTCTATGTGTCCATTTAGTATAAAAACACAAACAGAAGCATTTACATATGGGATCTATAATCTTTCTACACAATGCGTAGATTTAATGGAAGTATCCGGGGAAAATACAATTAAAATACATCCCTATAAAAATATTATTAGAACTTGCAAAAAGAACAGTTCCCATATTACCTCTAATAAGAATATAAATAAAGCTCAATTAAATATAGAAATAAAGGAAGAAAATATAATTCCAGTAAGTAGTTTTACATTTGGATGGTCGGTGTATGATTCCTCATTAGAATTTTGGAAAGAAATGCAAAAAGGCGTGTTATCCAAAGGACAAGAATTAGGCATTGATATTCTTACCAATAATGAAAAAAGTAATACAATCGAAATGATTACTGGTAGTATTGATTTGATAGGTGAAGGTATCAATGCGTTAATTATTGCACCCTTTAATCCAGAATTACTTCCAGCCATTGTTGCAAATGCACAAAAATATAAGGTGCCAGTTGTGGCTATTGATACAGGAACCGGTGGTGCAGATGTAGTAGGGTTTATTGTTTCCGATTCTTTTGGTGGTGGAGTATATGCTGGAGAATATGCGTTAATATTAATAAATAAATATTTGATAAAAAGTAAAAACATAGCGATTATTAAGGTTCAAAAAACAGCAAAATATGCTTTAATGCGTGGTGAAGGATTTAAAAGTGTGATGTTAGCATATGGTTACATAGTTGTAGCGGAAGAAACTGCAAATAGTGTGGAGTCAGAAGGATATGAAGTTATGAAAAGTATTCTGGCCACCTATGCGAATGACTTAGCGGTCGTATTTAGCGAAAATGGAACAATGGCATTAGGTGCAGCCAGGGCAATTGAGGAAGCAGGAAAAAAGGGAATTATCATGCTTATTGGGTTTGATGCAACCCCTTCTGTAATAAATGCAATTAAAAATGGATTGATGCAAGGTACGATTGCTCAGCAGCCATTTGAAATGGGGGAGCTTGGTGTAGAAATAGCTAATTTAGCATTATTAGGAAAACCTATCAGTTATGATGATACAGTGAATAAATTAATTTTAATGGAGGTTTATTTAGTTGATGAAAAAGGTAATATTAGAAAAAATATAATATAAATTTTTGACAATTACAAAATAAAAATGATAGAAATAATATTAAATAATGAATCATAGTTTTCCAAACATTACCGCTAGTATGTTCTCGTTTAGGATGATATCATATATTTGTAACATAAATGTAACAAATTCGTAACATCCTTAAGGAGGAAAACAGAATGAAAAAAATCGCAGCGCTTGGAATGATAGCAATTACTATAGCAGCAAACATAGCACCAATTAGTGTAAAAGCAGCAGGGGTTACTAATTATCAATGCTATGGAAATAATGTAGTGAGTTCAGGTTATCAATGTCCTACTGGAACAAAAGCAGTAGTAGTTAATGGTAATTGTAATTTAGATGAAATTAAGAGTCAACTACAGGAAGCAGGGATTAATAGCAAGAGTGTGAATGGAGTTTATTCTATTGATAGCCAAAATTGTCCTAATTCAGCAGATATAATTCAACAGATAACAGAACAGGCAAATGCTCAAGTTGCTGGTAGTACAACAAACTGTAACCTAGCAAATAATGCGACAGTAAGCACAGATACAACAAGCACAGATACAACAAGCAGTGACGCAATAACCACAACAGATACAACTACAGCAGATACTACTACAGCAGATACAACTATAGCAGATACAACTATAGCAGATACAACTATAGCAGATACAACTATAGCAGATACAACTATAGCAGATACAACTACAGCAGATACTACTACAGCAGATACAAATACGGCAGATAAAACTACGGCAAGTACTACTACAGCAAGTACTACTAACGATACAGTTAATACAGTCAATACAAATACACAAGCTACTACTACAAATACATCTTATGCTCAGCAAGTAGTAGATCTTGTAAATGTTGAAAGAGCAAAAGAAGGTCTTACAGCACTAACAATTGATCAGAATGTAGTAAATGCAGCTATGGTAAGAGCAAATGAAATTCAAACTAAATTTGAACATGTACGCCCAAATGGTAGCCCATTTGTTACCGCATTAAAAGAAAATGGAGTTTCTTATCGTGGAGCAGGCGAAAATATTGCTTGGGGACAAAACACACCTAAAGAAGTAGTGAATGCATGGATGAATAGTCCAGGACATAGAGCAAACATCATGAATCCAAATTTTGTTCATATTGGTGTTGGAAATTTACAAAATAGTGCAGGAACACAATATTGGGTACAGATATTTACTTATTAATAATTTTTTGAAGTAGTAAAATATACGAATAGAACAAAGAAAGGGCTTTCTCTAAAGTGAGGAGCCCTTTTTTGTATAGAAAGTTTTTTACTATGAAATATATTCGTCGCGAAAGTGCCTGTAAGAAAACATGCTGTTATTTCCAAGAAAGTAATAAGCAACAGCTGTATAAATTTTAATATAAATTTGAGGGAGAAGAAAATGGAGTAGTTCGCAATTTTTTAAAAATTCATCGGATAAGGCGACAACCAATTTATTTTCGTTTTGAAGTAATTTATTTTTAATATAAACCAGCGCCAAATAGTTCAAGAGCAATTTGTATTAGTGCAATGGGATATTTTTATTTTATATCATAGGGACAATTTTGAATCATATCAAGATTGAATAAAAATTTCCTAAAATCATTGACAATTTTCGAATTTTACAATATTATATTATATATTACTCTTTGCACTGCATACAAAGCTACAGTACAAACTGAGCAGGCGATGGATTTTTAGATAATCCGTGGGGCCGGGCCATATAATAAATGGCAGCAGATGAAAATATTACATCTGTGGGACAGTAGTTTACTATTATTGTTCCATAGGTGTTTTTTTGTTACTCAAAATTCGGAACAGATTTTATACAATGTCTTGCATGTGCCATAGAGCTATCTTACTCAAAACAAATTATGATGGAGGTAACTGTTATGGAACAAACAAATCAAAATAAGGATATTCATGGTAATAAAAAAATTGCTATGAGGGTATCTACAATCAGTATTTTTATTAATTTATTTTTAGCATTATTTAAATTGATGGCCGGTATAGTCGCACAATCTGGGGCTATGATTTCGGACGCAGTTCATTCGGCATCAGATGTATTTAGTACGTTTATTGTTATTATTGGTGTAAATATATCTAGTAAGAAATCCGATACTGAACATCAATATGGGCACGAACGATTAGAATGCGTAGCATCGATTATACTTGCCGTTATTTTGGCAGCAACTGGTTTTGGAATTGGTATTAGTGGTTACGAGAAAATCATTGCAGGGAATTATGGAGATTTACAGATCCCAGGTGTTTTAGCATTAATAGCTGCAGTTACATCTATTGCAGTAAAGGAATGGATGTATTGGTATACAAGAGCAGCAGCTAAGAAAATAAATTCAGGTGCATTAATGGCAGATGCATGGCATCACAGATCGGATGCGTTATCCTCAGTGGGCGCCTTTGTTGGTATATTTGGTGCAAGGCTTGGATTTCCTATACTAGACCCTATTGCAAGTGTGGTTATATGTATTTTTATTGAAAAAGCATCGTATGATATTTTTAAGGATGCTATTGATAAAATGGTAGATAAATCCTGTGACAACCAAACAATACAAGAAATTCGTGAAGTTATTAGTGAGCAAGAAGGTGTAGAAGCGATTGATGAAGTAAGAACAAGGTTATTCGGGGCCAAAATCTATGTGGATGTAGAAATCTCAGCAGATGGCTCAAAATCCTTAAACGAAACACATGAAATTGCTGAAAAAATTCACAGTCAAATAGAAACAAAAATACCAATGGTAAAGCATTGTATGGTGCATGTAAACCCAACGGTATCGGAGTAGAGGAGTGTACTTAGAATGGCATTGGGCGCGCTATTACAGCACGAATATGATCATTTGGACGGTATTTTAGCCACAATGCGAGCAATTGATAACAAGGAATTTGTGATGTTACTGTTCACACAGTAGCTTAACACTAGCTGTTAAGCTACGTAAGAAAATGATTCAACAAATGATTTCTGCTTCGCGTAGCGAATTTGCATGCAGAAATCATACGTTGCTGTGAACGGAGTGAACAGTAACTTTGTGATAAAGTGAAATCGTTAAAAAGCAAAAAAATCTTGTAATTGAGTTTATAAAATGTTATTCTAATTATAGAATTTAAATGAAAGTGAGTGTATTTATGTTAATTGTATCTTTATTGGTAGCTTAATGAATTTAAGTATGTGACAGGTTGAAAGGGCATTTTAAGATGCTTTTATTGTTGAACCTGTTTGCAACCCATAAAGATGATGAATATACACTAGCTATATAGGTAAATGATACCTGTAGGACTGTATTTTTATGGTCCTACAGGTATTTTTTATTTAATAGGTAAGTTCACATCTCTATAAAATAAGAAAAACTATGTGCCAAAATGTGCACCTAGTGGATTTGCATGAATAAGGAGAATATATGAACCACTCATTTAAAATATTAGAATTTGACAAAATTATAGAATCATTAATAGAATATGCACTGACAGAAAGCGCAAAGAAGAAATTAAGCGAATTAGAGCCTTTTTTATCCCAAAAAGAACTAGAACATAATCTAATGGAGACAACAGAGTCAAGAGAAATATTAGATCATTACGGCGTACCGCCACTGGTTAGTTTAAGCGATATAGATCTGATTTTAATTACGGCGCGACAAGGTGGAGTTTTGACACCAAAGCAATTAGAATATGTAAGTATCACATTAACTGCGGTGAAGCGTTTGAAAGAATTTTTGAACCGTTGTAAGCAACTAAATATCAGTTTGCCATATTATGAGGAGCAATTAGGCTCAATCGATGAACTTAGAGAAGAAATAAGTGCAAAAATAAGAGGGGAAAGAGTGGATGATTTCGCCAGTAAATTGTTAAGAAATTTACGACAGGATATAGAACGTCTCGATTCCAAAATGCATTTAAAGGCTGAAAGCATTTTAAAGAACAATAAAGATTGCTTTACTGATTTATTTGTCACAACACGAAATGGCCGTATTTGTTTGCCTGTGAAAAAAGAGAGCAAATTTAAAATAGCGGGAAGTATCATTGATAAATCTTCTACAGGGGCAACGTTTTTTGTAGAACCAGTCGCGGTTGCACAAATGAATGAGGAATTGATAAACCTTAAATTAGAAGACGAAAATGAGGAACGAAGAATTTTATATACACTAACTGCACAAGTTTCCCAATATGAAACAATATTTTATGAAAATATAAGAATTATCGAGAAATTGGATTTTGTTTTCGCAAAAGGAAAACTAAGTTATGATATGTTGGGTGTATTACCAACCATTAATACACAGAGGAAGATTCAAATCGTTAATGGTAGACATCCGTTTTTGGAAAAAGATAAGTGTATTCCTTTAAATTTTGAGATGGGTGGGGAAATAAGTGGTGTTATTATAACCGGTCCCAATACGGGAGGAAAAACAGTTGCAATTAAAACAGTAGGTTTGTTAAGTATGATGGCACAGTGCGGATTGCATGTTCCCTGTGAGCAAGGAAATTTTACTATGAATAGTCAATATCTATGTGATATCGGTGATGGGCAAAATATCACAGAGAACTTATCAACATTTTCTGCGCATATCATGAATATTTTGGATATTTTAAAAAAAGTAAATCATGAAAGCCTTGTTATTGTGGATGAATTAGGTTCAGGAACCGATCCAACAGAGGGTATGGGGATTGCAATATCAATATTAGAAGAGCTTAGAAAATGTGAATGTCTGTTTTTGGCAACCACACATTATCCAGAGGTAAAGACATATGCTTCTGAAACAGCGCATGTTATTAATGCAAGAATGGGGTTTGATCGTGAATCCTTAAAACCACTCTATCAACTTGAGGTTGGAGAGGCAGGGGAAAGTTGTGCATTTCAAATTGCAAAACGCCTCGGCATGCCAATCCAAATGCTAATTACTGCGAGTAAGGCTGCATATGGCGAAGTGGATGTAAACAGCAATTTGTTGCAGGATGTGGATAGTATAGACAAGAAATTGATTAATGTACCCAAAATACAAAGGACAAAGGTTCAACAAGCATTAAATAATCTGAGTGAAATTTATAGTATAGGTGATAGTGTAATGGTTTTTCCAGATAAGAAAATTGGAATTGTATGTAATAAAATCAATGAAAAGGGAGTTCTACAAGTACAATTAAAAGAGAAAAAGATTTGGATTAATCATAAACGTGTTAAGCTACATGTAAAGGCTGAAGAATTGTATCCACAAGACTATGATTTTTCTATTATATTTGATTCGGTAGCGACAAGAAAAGCGAGTCATCAAATGGATAAAAAATATTGTGAAGATTTAGAAATAAATAGCAAAGAAGGAATAAAATTTTGAAATAACTATTATAAGTATGCGATAATATAATCAAACCATACTTGTTTTGAATAACAGTAAAGAGAAAAGGAGCAAAATTATATGAATCAAATGGAACATACTAATTATGCAGTAATGGATAAGAAAGAAGTAAACAAGTGGAGACACAAAGCAGAAAGACGTTGGTATCGCCGACTAGTCATATTAAATATTTTGATTATTATTGGGATAATTGCGTGGTTTGTATCAGAAATAAAGGATAATAAGACATATTTTTCAGAACTATCGGGTACTGCGGTTGCCGCTTTTAATGAAATAGAACAAGAGGATACGAAGGACGCCACGAAAGTACTGGAAGATAAAATGAATGAATTTCCAGATTCTATTATGATGGCAGGTATTGTAATCGGATTATTAATTGCATTTCCATTTATAGTTAGCTATGCATATGCGGGATATAGAAGTATGTCAGTTAAAATAACAGAGAAAAATTTTCCTGAAATTTATGAAATAGTGAAAGAATATTCGCAAAGACTTGGTATGAAAAAAGTACCTTCAGTTTATTTAGTTCAGGCAAATGGTGTATTGAATGCATTTGCCTCCTGCATCCCATTTAAACAATATATTGAGTTATATGCTGATTTAGTAGAGGTTGCATATCGCGAACATGATGATATGGATACCTTAAAGTTTATCATAGCACATGAGATTACACATATCCATTTAGGGCATGCAACGTTATCATATAATTATTCCATTTTATTTGCTAATATGGTTCCCCTTCTTCCCAATATTGCATCAAGAACTAGAGAATATAGTTGTGATAGAATAGCGCAAAAATTATCAGGTAGCGATGGAATCGATGCAATGATGACATTGACGGCTGGAATTCATTTATATAAAAAGGTTGATAAAGAAGATTATATTGAGAATGCAAAAGAAGTAAAAGGTTTTTTTGTGTGGTGTTACAATTTGGTATGTACACACCCCGTTATGTCTAAGAGAGTGCTAGCATTATATATGAAAGAGGGAAGTGGAAAACTTTATTAACAGTTATTCACACAGAAAAATGAAAGGCAGCTACATAGAATAAGTTTAGCAAAATAAGATAATACCAAATAAAAGATAAGGCCTACACCTTATCTTTTATTTGTTGGTGTGCCCAGTGGGCACGTGAGCGTTAATGCTATTTCTTTTTAACTTTAATTCGAATAAAGTCTAAAATATCTTCTTGATCTTTCAAGGTCAATTTCTCATAATAGTAAAGAAGTTCTTTTTCTTTACTATTCAAATGTTTTAATTTTTTCTCATTGTATGAGTCATTGATATAATCCAAAAAAAGAGAAAGCTCATTGACTGTTGTAGAAATTACGGGTGTATCATAATAAGTATTTAATTTTCCTTCCATTGTTAGCTGTATTAAATCTTCTGTACGAATGCTATACAAAGTAGCAAGTTTATATAAAGTTTCTGTACTTGGTATATTTCTGCCAGTTTCATAGTGCGAGTAAGACTGACGAGCAATATTTAAATAAGAAGCAACATACTCTTGTGTGTAGTTATGGGCTTTTCTTAATTCTTTTAATCGTTTTGCTAAAATAGTATCGTTCATATTTTCACCTATCCATTCTAAGAAAAGTATATAGATATTTTTAAAATAAAAGGATATTTTAAATAGCATTTATCAATAAATTATGCTATTATGTAATTGCGAAAATATTTTTGGGAATTGCTTTATGAAGGCTATTGTAAACAACTTGTTGACAATAAATACATTTAGTAGTCTAGAGATTATTAAAAAGAATAAAAATAAAAATGCTGATGGAGCTTTGCGTGAAGTATAAATATTTTTATAAACATTAATTAGTGGATATATTATCATCATAGATGATGTAAAATATCTGATACAAGCAAAATGAAATAGGGGAGTAGAACATTAAATATTGAAACCAAATACTATTTATAGATGAAACAAGTTAAAAGGGAAGGAGAAACAATGATGAAAATCAAATTGAAAAACTCTACTACGATAAGTGTTTTAATATTATCAGATCGGTTGATGTTTAATGCTAAAAAATTAGCGGACTATCTGGTTACTGCCGGAATTAAGGTCATAGCGTTGACAACATCCAAAGATCAGGCATTGAAGTTCAGTGATCAGAAGATTGACTTTCTAATCATTGTGGGATACTTGAAGGATAGTCAGAACTATGGAATAATTGAGGAATACAGAGAACGAAATATTTCTTGTATTGCAGTACATTGGGCTATATTAGATGGGCTAATTAACATGTACTGTAACAAATATAAAATTCCACTTCAGTTTGACCGTACTTTACCAATGGCTGATTTTGTGCATTTTCTAGAACAGCATTGATCGTTACTTTTACATTATTTAGAAACATCGGTTGAATAGGAAACGAGACAATAGATTTTTTCAATAGTGTTTTAGTGTTTGGGTTAAATGATGAAGTGGATTCTTCTACAACAACAGAGTCGAATAAAGTCTAAAATATATTCTTGATTTTTAAGGTCAATTTCTCATAATAGTAAATAAGTTCTTTTTCTTTGTTATTCAGATTATTTGATTTTTTTCTATTGCTAAGTGTAGCAAATCTTCAGCACGAATGTTATAAAAAATAGTAAGTATATAAGGCATCCTAGCTAGCTTTCATATGTTTACCTATTTTATCCAATAAAAGTATAGATAGAGTTTTGAGCAAAGTAACACAATACAATAAAGAATAAGTGATATAGACATTTAATGATACAAATGAGATGAAGTAGAAAAGTAAAAAATAAAATATAAAGGAAAGAAAAGAGGGAAAATAATATGAAATACTTATTTATTGATGTTGAAGGGCATCAGGAATATAACCAGTTCAGTGTAGCGGAAGCTGATATTTTAGAAATAGCAGCAATATGCGTAAATAAAAATTTTAATAAGGAGCAATTTTTTCTCAGCAAGGTTAGCCCAACTCATTGTTATGAGGGGAACGATACTACACAATCAAATTTCATATTAGATAGTAGAACCATAGAAGCTGAATTACCTGTTGCTGCTTTAATGGAAAAGTTTGGGAAGATAGTTCCGGCGTTTCCTATTATAATTGTATGGAATAGGTGCACCTATCATTTGTTTTTAAAAATCGCATCACAATATGGGATTAAATTGCCAAAGAACAAAGTGGTAGTATTACAGGAATTGTTATCAATGAATCAGCCTGTATTTGAAAACTTAATTGGATTTGAGAACGCAATTAAAAGGTATCATGTAAAATTTGATCCTAAGTTATTTTACAGCGCAAGACATAATGTAGAATGTTTAAAACAACTATACTGTTCGGTGAAATTTCAATATAAGTATCAATGTAAAGTTAAGCCAATAAGTAAAGTGGCATTAATAGAGGATCCAATTGTTACACATTCCTCAAATTGTCATTATATAGTAGATAAAAATTTAATTCAAAAAGTTAAAGAAACAGATGCTTTTATGGGACATCAAAGGTGTAAACATTTTTTGAATAAGAATCTAAATAAACAAGGTAGAATAGATAGGCTGCTTACCATGTTGGAGAAAGAAAGACGGGAAAAGGAAATAGAAAATGAATCATTTTTACAGGAAACATCTAAATAGTGTAATCAAATAACAATTATCAATATAATAGGAAAAAGGAATATCAGAAACTGAATAGCTAAAAGACCGAAAAGCTGATAAAATAAAAGTATGCCTAATTAATAGTTATTGACGCCAGATCTTAATAGCAAAGAATTTATATTAAAATGCAAAGAGTAAGACGGGAGGAAAAGCAATGAAACTAGAAGAAATTAATCGGCATTTTCCTATTATTCAGAAGCGTTTCAATATTTTATCGTAAAAGATGGAAACTATATACTTTATGCGGTAGTTCAGTAAAGGATATTTGTAACTATTCAGAACCCACTAACGCAAGGTGTTTTGCAAAGCAAAATGCCAAGTTTTATAGAGATAAAAGTGTGTAGATGGTTTTGTTTTCAAAAATACAAATCAGAACTTAGTATTTTCACTTTACTTAAACTTAACTTGATAGTGTTTTCGATTTTTATTATACTTAATATAATTGCTTACAGTTAGTTCTGTGCAAATAGGTGGATTTATCCATCATGTTGTTCTAGTATGCTGATAAAGTGCTATAGAATAATTGTGAATTTAAGTAAAAAGTAACTAGGAAGATACGGGATCGATATAAAAGGAGATTGTATGGAGAACAAACCAAAAGTAGCATTTATATGTGTTCATAATTCATGTAGAAGTCAGATTGCAGAGGCGTTAGGTAAAAAGCTAGCGAGTGATGTGTTTGAGAGTTATTCTGCTGGAACTGAGACAAAGCCTCAAATTAATCAAGATGCAGTACGCCTTATGAAAGAGACGAAGGGTATTGATATGGAATCAACTCAATATTCAAAAGTGTTAGAAGATATACCACCTATTGATGTAGTAATAACAATGGGCTGTAATGTGCAATGTCCTTTTTTACCATGCAATATGCGAGAAGATTGGGGACTAGATGACCCTTCAGGAAAAAGTGATGAAGAGTTCTTAAAAACAATATCAGTAATAGAAGAAAAAATATTAGATTTGAAAAAGAGATTAGCGTAATAAGAAGCAGCAGGAACTTTAGAATAGGTTCCTGCTGTTATTGTTTTTAATGGTGTTTGTGATAGTAGTGCCTTTTATATAATAGGAAAGTTCTACGAACGTCCCTATTATATAAAAAGGCACTACGTGCCAAAATGCGCACCTCGTGG
>JBGUEQ010000032.1:0-54057 GCA_041821265.1 Lachnotalea sp.
GTATGGGTTTAATCAAGACTAAGCTTAAAGAAACAACGTTGACCGCTATCGCATTATCTGTATTTGTGACGAATCTAACTTGCCTATATGAAAAGTGCTGAAAAGAACCGCTATCAAAACAGAAAAAGATTGGATTTCCTTTTATGGGAGTTAGATTTATTGCTATTAATGATGATTATGACAGCAAGTATACGGATGGTGGTATCAGTGGTCTTGGAGATCAATTTAAAATGTTATTCTATGATTTATACAGCAAAGACTTATCGGAAAAAGTTAAGTCATCCGGCGGTGTATATGAATGAGAAGTTTGGAAGACGTGATGCTTACATGGATAAAAATAAAAACCAATATTGGACGGTAGGTAAAGTAAAACGTATTTTAGATAATGAAGTGTATACAGGAACAATGGTAGCGGGAAAAGTCAAATCAGCTTCTGTTGGATCTAAGAAAAAAATAGCTATAGACGAAGAAGAATGGATTCGAGTAGCGGATGCACACGAGTCTATTGTTTCAAAAGAGTTATTTGAAAAGACATTGGAATTACGTGCAAGTGGATTTTACCATGGAATAGCCAAGAATGAATCACATATATTGTGTGGCAAAGTTTTCTGTAGTAGTTGTGGAAAAAGCATGTCTCATTCCCATCAAGGAATACCGAAGTTCCTGTGTCATAATAAGTATTATTTTGCTACTGCTAAAGGTTTTGATGATGTTGATTGTGTAGATTCAATTCATGATAAAGTCTTAGAGGCATTAGTTGTTGGAGCGATTGAAACAACTGCAATAAGAGCTGCAGACATTGTTAGGATCAGAAAGAAGTCAAATCATGAATTACTTGTAAAACGTAAGGATTTAGAGAAAGAAGTCAATAAAATAACCGCAAATATTAACGGGTCGGATGAAGTGCTGATGAAAAAGTATGAGGAATATCTAGAAAGAAAAATTTCAAGAGAAGAATATCAAGATCTGAGAGCACAAATAGAAACCGAAAACGAAAAAAATCAGGATCAAATACAACAGTTACAAGAACAGATAGATAGTGATATTGGTTTGCAAACCAAGAAAATTACAGGACTAGAGTTGTTAGCAAATTGTATTAAAGTAGAAAAATTGACGCAAGAATTGGTTAATACTTTGGTAGATAAGGTTGTAGTTAAGAAAGGAAAGGCGGTGGAAGTAAAATTGAAAGTGAAGGCTTAGAGATTGTATTTTCTATAAAATAACCGCAAATATGATATTTGCGGCAATTTTATAGAATTACTATCATATCGGCAAAAAAATGAAAAAATGCCAAAACGTATATTGGTCAGTGAATAAATCACATCATAATAGATATAATATTTGTATTGAAGTTTCGTTATAAAAAGTATATACTTTTTATAATGAATAAAAGTAAGAGGTGTATTATGGAAAGACCAAAATATAATGAAGCAATAATAAGTAGGATAAAATCGTATGAAGAGGGAACAGTTTTTATACCATCTGACTTTGCAGATATAGCAAACATTTTAGCTGTAAATATGGCATTAACCAGATTAACAGAGGAAAATGTTATTAAGAGAGTAATGAGAGGTGTTTATGAAAAACCAAGATTTAGTAATTTACTAAAAGAATATGTTGCAACAGATACGGAGAAAGTTGCTGATGCTATAGCGAGAAATCATGGCTGGTCCATAGCACCAGCAGGAGATACAGCATTAAATCTCTTGAGATTATCAACGCAGGTACCAGCAGTATGGCTATATGTTAGTGATGGACCATATAGAGAGTATGAATATGGTCATGTAAAAATTAAAATTAAACATGTAACTAATAAACAAACATCAGGTATGTCATATATTACAAAATTGACAATACAAGCTATTAGAGTATTGGGAAAAGATAGTATTCAAAAGAAAGACATTAGTAAACTGAAGTCCGTATTAACGGATAGTGATAAAAATATAATTGTGGTAGAAGCAAAAGGGACAATTGCTTGGGTATATGACATAATTAGAGATGTTTGCGATTAGAAGGTGGTGAAAATATGATTTATTTTACCAGTGACTTACACCTGGGTCACAAAGGTATTATTTCTATGCAGAATCGTCCATTTGAGAATGTAGCAGAGATGAACCGAACCATTATTAATAATTACAATTCATGTGTTAATAAAGATGATACTGTTTATATCTTGGGTGATATTTGCCATCACATGACAGTAGAAGCAGTAAATGAAATCATAGCTTCACTGAAAGGAAAAAAGTACCTAATTAAAGGTAATCATGATAAGAAGTATGATGAGCGACTTTTTGAAGAGATATGTGATTTTAAGGAGATTGCAGTAAACGGAAGTAATATTGTTTTAATGCATTACCCAATGATGTCATGGCCTAAGAGTCGGAAAGGAAGCATCCAACTTCATGGGCATATTCATGGGGATGAATTTTATAATATTAGGAATAGAGAGAAGGGAATTAAACGCTATGATGTAGGAGTAGATGCAAACAGGTTTATACCGGTATCAATCAAGCAGATTCAAGAGTACTTTCAGATAGAGGAAGGTGTTCAACCAGATGAAACAATTCTTACAATAGAGTGGCGCAAATCTGATATATTGGCTGCACTGAGAGAAAAAGGAATTGAAGTAAGTGAAGAACAATTTGAAGACTTTATGGATAGTACAAAAAAGAACATCAGAAATATAGAAGAATCTTCCATTGTTGCTGGATGGGACATGATTCATTCCATTTTAAATGATATTAAGTAAAAGATTCACATTTAAAGCCAATTTCACCAAAGCGGTGAAATTAACATTAACAGTGAAAGAGTTGTTATAAAAAGTATATAGTTTTTATAACGAACCAGATATATTTATGAGTTGCACTATTAATAAACCTAGAACCTATATTTTTTCTAATGGAAACACAAAAATCATGGATTAATGTCACAATAATATATCCAAGTTTAGTAGGTATCAACAGCTGGAAATCCTATCCTCCAGCATGAGTTTTGTCAGTGTTTATAGGGCTTACAAAATTCTTATAATAATTGTAACATCCACTTGACAAAGGTGGGTACTGGGAAAACCTATCTTGCGGCATTTGATGTGAGAAATTACATAAGCTGTTCTAATATGCCTGTCAAAATACTTTTCTTAGTTCATCGAAAAAGAATTTTACAACAAGCAGAAGAGAGTTTTAAGGATGTATTGGGAGAAAGTATCTCAACAGGAATTTTAACAGGGGACGTATCTTGCAATATATTTGATGCAGATTTCTTATTTTCAACAACTTCGTTGATGTCTAAGGAATATATATATAAACAATTTGAAAATAATTATTTTGATTATATTATTGTAGATGAAACTCATAGAGCAGGAGCAGATGGCTATTTGCGTTTTTTAAGTTATTTTAATCCTAAATTTTTATTAGGAATGACTGCAACACCTGAGAGACCAGATGGATTTGATGTGTATCAATTATTTGACCATAATATTGCATATGAGGTTAGACTAAATAAGGCAATGGAAGAGAAATTACTATGCCCGTTTCACTATTTTGGTATTACTGAACTAGAGATAGATGGCGAAGTGATTGATGATGGAAATTTTAACAATATATTTCCTTTTTTGGTGTCTGAAGAAAGAATAAATTACATAATAAGCAGAATAAAGTTTTACGGTCATAGTGGAGAACGTGTAAAGGGGTTAATGTTTTGTAGAAATATAAAAGAGGCAGATGAGTTATCACAGTTATTCAACTTAAGAGGGTATCGAACAGTTTCTATTAATAGTAAAAATGATGTAGATATCGAAGAGTCTATTAATAGATTAGAGCAGGAAGAATGGAATAGTGGACTAGATTATACCGCAAATAAGTGATTTTGAAGAATATGGGGCGATTGATATTCTTCGGATATTTGACAATAAAAATTTGGGCTCTTATCATAATTTTCTTAAAAAATATGATAAGGATTATCATATTGAACTTTTAGAAAAGCAAAGTGAAATGATTTGTTTTGTGTCACAGAAACTTGCCAGTGGAAAGAGAATACAGGAATTAGAATTAATAAAACGTTTATTAATATATAAGGATAAAATATCACAATCCTATGAGAACTATATGATTGAAAAATATAATTTAGTAATAGAAAAACAAGAACAAATGTCAATTAAAAATGTATTGACGAATGAATTTACAGTAGGGACTGGTAAAAAAACATTTGCTAATAGTATTTTTCTTAAAGAAGAAGATGGTGATTATGCAGTATCAGATTCATTTTCGAACGCTTTGCAAAACCAAGATTTTAATAAAATGTTATTTGATTTAATTGAATTTGGTGTAAACAGATATAATAAAAATTATATTAATAGATATAAAAATACAGATTTAGTTTTATATCAAAAATATACATATGAAGATGTGTGTAGAGTTTTAAATTGGAGTCACAATGAAGTTGCTACCAATATCGGTGGTTATAAATATAATGAGGAAACCAATACATTTCCAGTATTTATTAATTATGAAAAAGGCGAGCATATTAACGAATCAATAAAATATGAAGATAGATTTTTAACTTCTAAAAAGTTAATAGCTCTTTCTAAACAACCGCGTACAATAAAATCTCCTGATATAGTAAAAAATTACAATGCTGATAAAACAGATACAAAAATATATCTTTTTATTAGAAAAAACAAAGATGATAAAGAATCAAAGGAATTTTATTTTATGGGTGAAATTCATGCTATTGGTCAACCCAATCCAGTAACAATTTCTAACAAGAATGCATATCCCAAATTTCATTTGACTATGCATTGTTTCTTGTGTGATGTTGTGAGTGGGAATTTGACTTTATTAGAACATGAAGATTCTAGATGGCTTTCTGCCAATGAATTAAATAGTGTTGAGTGGTTACCGGCTGATATTGACGTGTTGGATAAAGTTGCAAAGTATTTAAATAATTAGTTGAATATAGGTATATAACATAGTAATAACCAAATAACATGTATCGCATGTCCCTGATTAGACTGAAAGTTTCAATACTGCAGATAATCGAGGAGTGAATGATATGAATAAACCAAACAATTCTAAAATCTATAAAACTGCTATTTACCTTCGTCTTATAGAGAAGACGATTCATTAGGTGATGGCAGTTTCAAATCTGAGAGTAATAGTATTACCAATCAGAGAATGCTTATACGCAACTTCTTAGATAGTGTAAGCGATATTCCCCCAATTATGTCGAGTTATATCTATGAATGAATTAATATGTTAGTCTCACTGATGACATGTGCAAGATTACTTTAACAATACTCGTAAAGATGCCACGGGGGTGGAAGTGATGGGTAAGTATCAGAAAGTGGTAGAGGTGAAGCAGAAGATATAAAATAATTATCAATCGTTAGAAAAATAAACAATAATTAACGTGTCCCAAAATATTGACTTTGTGTCCCTTATGGACTATAATGATAATGTAAAATGTTAGGAGGTAAATGGACATGAAAAAAAAGAATATAATTAACTTAATTAAATATTATTCAGAAAATAATGATGCTGGATTCAGAAGTGAGGCGTATGAAATAGCTAAAGATTTTGATAGAGCAGGTGATTTTCAATTGTCTGAATATATTATGGCTTTATTATCAAATGCAAATACATTTGTACCTCAGATAACCGAAAATGATTCTGTGTTTTTTCAAAGGATTGAAGCGAGTCAGGATCCATTACCGTTGCCTGAAGTGATTAAAGCAGATGTTATTGGTATAGTAAATGCAGTGGGGCATAATGCCGGAATCAATAAGTTTTTATTTCAAGGAGCTCCGGGTACTGGAAAAACAGAAACGGTAAAACAAATAGCTAGAATACTTGATCGCGATTTGTTTTTAGTAGATTTTAATTCAATAATTGATAGTAAACTAGGGCAAACATCAAAAAACATTGCTTCTCTTTTTCAAGAGATTAATCACTTTGTTCATCCTGATAAAGTATTAATATTGTTTGACGAGATAGATGCGATAGCGTTGGATCGAACAAATTCAAATGATTTAAGAGAAATGGGAAGAGCAACATCATCTGTGTTAAAAGGATTAGATAATGTAGACGAACGTATAGTTTTAATTGCTACAACTAATTTGTTCAATTCCTTTGACAAGGCATTAATTCGTCGTTTTGATTCGACAATCGACTTTAATCAGTATAGCAGGGAAGATTTGATTGATGTGGCAGAGGCAATATTAGGTGAATTATTAAATAAATTCAAATTTGCTGGCAGAAATATGCGGTTATTTAAAAAAATAATGGGACTCATGGATAATATACCATATCCAGGCGATTTGAAAAATATGATAAAAACAGCAATTGCTTTTAGCAAGCCGGGTGATGAATTCGATTATTTAAAAAGAATATATCAAATTGTTGAAAAAAATGGATTGGAAGATTTGAAGGAATTACAGAAAAAAGGATTTACTGTAAGAGAAATTGAAATATTAACGGGTGTATCAAAGAGTCAAGTATCACGTGAGCTAAAGGAGTGAGAATATGAATGATATCTTACAATTAAAGGGACAATTTCAGCAGAAAGAAAGTTCGTCAAGACCTGGACCATCAAATCTTCCTAAAAATACAAGTGTTGAAGTCGCACATTTAGAAAAGATAAGAAAAGATATGATTGAGGTATTGGATTTCTGGAAGCAAGACAAAATACTTAATGATGCATTAGTGAGTGTACTGTACAACAAAATTGCTGCAAAGAGTAATAGAATCAAAGGATTATTAAAAGGGAGTAATAAAATTCCTAATGATTATATTGTAGGTGCAAAGTTTGCAGGAATTGAAAAAAAGCAACATTTAATAACATATTGTGTTAACATTGAAATTTTAAAAAAATCCGTTGTGAATATAAATAAATGTATCAATGTTTTGCAAAACGAATTTAATGGAAAAATTACTTGTGATGATGTAGAAGAAATAAATAATAACATAAGAAAATATGATACATCAGTTATCGCTAAAAGTAACTTTGTTAATATAATTGTTGATTCTTATTATATTGCTAAAATTTTGGTGGAAGAAAGTAGCGAAGAAGTTGACGGTGAATCAATTATCACAATTTACAAAACGGGTATAGATACAAAAGAATTAATGGAGAAAATAGGAATTGGCTCTCTGTTGGGAAAAATGATTGATGATACTACCATGCTGTTGTTTCCAGATCAATTGTCAATATTAAAAAGAAAGGCCCCATATTTGATTGCAATGGCAGTTAGTGATCTGTCGAGTTTGACAAAAGATGATTTTGAATTTCAAACAAGGAGCGTCATTGCTATTCCTAAACCAGAAAACCAGCCAATAATAGGTGTTATTGATACATTATTTGATAAAAATGTATATTTTTCTGAGTGGGTCAAGAATATTGATATGGTAGATAAGCAAATAGAATCATCGAGTAATGATTTCTTTCATGGAACAGCAGTCTCCTCAATTATTGTAGATGGGGCAAGTATAAACCCAGAACTAGATGATGGTTGTGGAAGGTTTAGAGTTAGACATTTTGGTGTAGCTACAGGTGGTAAATTCAGTTCGTTTACAATAATGAAGGCAATAAGAAATATTGTTGAAATGAATAAAGATATTAAAGTATGGAATTTATCGTTAGGCTCGGTAATGGAAATTCATGATAATTTTATATCACCTGAAGCTGCGGAACTTGATAAAATACAAAATGAAAATGATGTGATTTTTGTTATTGCTGGAACGAATAAGCCTAATGCTATAAAAAAGAGATTAAAAATTGGGGCTCCTGCTGATTCAATAAATGCTATTGTAGTTAATTCAGTAAATCAGCAAGGAAAACCAGCAACATATTCAAGAGAAGGTCTAGTTCTTTCTTTTTTCAATAAACCGGATGTAAGCTATTATGGTGGTGATGGACCACAGAAAATTAGAGTTTGCACGTCTACAGGAGAAGCATATGTTGCAGGGACATCTTTTGCCGCCCCATGGATAGCTAGGAAAATGGCTTATTTAATTTATGTTATAGGATTAAGCAGAGAGGCAGCTAAGGCATTAATAATTGATTCTGCTGTTGGGTGGAAAAAAACGAAAGATCCATCAAATTTAATAGGATATGGCATTGTACCAAAGAAAATAGAAGATATTGTGCAATCGCCAAATGATGAGATTAGATTTGTACTATCAGGTGTTTCAGGAAAATATGATACTTATAATTTTAATATTCCTGTTCCTGTTTATAAAGAAAAGCATCCTTTTATAGCTAAAGCTACGTTATGTTATTTTCCGAAATGTTCGAGAACTCAAGGTGTAGATTACACTAATACAGAACTGGATTTACATTTTGGAAGAATCAAAGATTCAAGTATAAAGTCTATTAATGGGAATCAGCAAAGTGTTGAAGGCGGACATTATCTATTTGAAGAAGATGCAAGGAAATATTTTAGAAAATGGGATAATGTTAAACATATAAACGAGGTGCTGAAAAGTGGAACAAGAGGAAAGAAGGCATATAACAATGGCTTGTGGGGAATAAGCATTAAAACAAAAGAAAGATTAAATAAACGAGACGGAGAAGGTATAAAATTTAGTGTTGTTGTTACGCTTAAAGAAATAGATGGTATTAATAGAATTGAAGACTTTATACATCAGTGTTCTTTCAGAGGATGGCTTGTAAATAGAATTAATGTCGAAAATTATATTAAGATTTATAATAAGGCAGAAGAAGAAATTTCATTTGACGAATTAGAATAAAGATAGTTTTTGGAGTAATGGTAGTAAAAGTTTTAGAAAAACAAAAATAAAAGCAGATGTTTAGAGTTCTCTCTTTACATAAGGGAACCAGACAAATCTGTCTGGTGCCCTTGTCAAAAGATTATCTAATGACATATTAATTTCGCACATTAAATATATCAAAGGAAAATGTCTTTTGCAAGGAGAACTTGCAAAGGAGGTAAATAAAATGGCAGTACATCATGGTGGAAAAGTTGGAAAAGCTGGTAAAACATTAGCAAGTAATTCATCTAGTAAAAGTTCAAAAAGCAAAGCAGGAACAACGTTGGCTAATCATAAAGCAACAAAACATTAACAAAAGTGGGCGGGGGAAACTCCGCTCTACCAAATTATGAGAGTAGGAGAAAGAAGTTTGAAACATACAAGTTAAATTTTTAGATGACGGAAACACCGACATGTCGGGACCAACCTCAGAGAGTACGTTGATCTAAATACAGATAATAACGCTGGAAGAATAAGTTGTAAATTAACTAAGAATCCCGATTCTATCTTATCGTATCAGCTGTTATATGTCTTTCAAGTTAATAAACATTGCAGATATTTCGATATATTTATAAAATTCAGCATAATACAATTACAATTAGAATAATCTTAAAAAGATTCTTGTATTATGGGTGTGCGAATATGATTAGAATTTACATCATTAAGTTTAAAGTTTTAAAGATAATAGTAACGTTAATGCTATGTGTTTTAATGTTAGCATTTACATTATTCTATTTCAATTATAGGAATCGGTCAAGTTCTGAATCGCTTGATCCCAATGCAGAATATGTAGTTTTGGCAATGAATGATTTAGGGATGCATTGTATACAAAGCGATTATTCTGCTTATTTGTTGTTTCCTCCCGCTAATAATGTAAAGGTGCAGGTATTTAAGAAGGGCGATAAGGAAGCTATGCTTATTAATGATGGAATTGAAGTGAAATATGAAGCAATAGATAATACTACTTCTGCGGATAAAGTGAATTTTTGGCAGTATGCTGCTGACTATGGCTACGATGTTGAACCTAATGTTGGAATTACAGGGAATAAACTATCAGGATTCATGTCACTGTCCTCAGATAAGAAATATTATGAGGCTACGGCAATACCAATCACACCATATAATGACGGTAGTACAGAATTAAATGCCTATCAGACAGCTAAGATTACGGTTTATGATAAAAGTACAGGTAAAGTCATTGCAGTATGTGAAAGTGTAGTTGTTCCAGTGTCTAACGAAATGAATTGTAGTGTATGTCATGGTGAAACGGATACAGATCTAGCTATTTTAGCAGCCCATGATGAACTTTCAAATACACACCTAGTAAATGATCTTAATAATAATATACGTCATAAATGTTCTGACTGTCATGAAGACAATGCACTTGGAGAAAAAGGGGTAGAAGGGGTAGCGCCTTTGTCACAAGCAATGCATGGTTTTCATTCAACTAAAATGGAATTGTCAGATATCACACCAAAATGTAGTAGTTGTCATCCAGGTCCAATTACAAAATGTTATAGAGGTGTGATGTATGCCAATGGCGTTTCTTGTGATAATTCAAAGTGTCATGGAGATATGGAAAACATTGCAAGAAGTCAAATGGAAGGAAGAATGGCATGGTTACAGGAGCCAAATTGCAGCAATTGCCACAAAATGAAATATTCTACGAATCAAAACGTATTATATAGAAATTCTTATTTAATGAATGCACCAGCTTTTGAAATGAATGGTCTCATACAATGTATATCCTGCCATAACAGTCCTCATAGTGAATGGCCGTCAACACTGGCGATTGATAATAAAATTCCATTATCGCTGCAAGGAACAGAAAACTATATTGAAAATTGCAATGTATGTCATGAGGGAAAGGGAAAAGTACATAATTAAAAATAATAAAAAAGAAATAATGATAGGTAACATAGAAGGGAATGAGTATTATTATGAGAATTGAGACACTATTACTATATGTTTCATTGGCATTATGTCTGATAACACCGATTGCATGCTTCGTAATAAAAACCGAAGTAAAAAAAAGAATGATGAGTAGTATTTTATTTTTAATAATAACTAGTTTACTATTGGTGGATCTATTGCTTATGTTTACATATCAGCTTCAAAGTGATTTTAGATTCCAATATGTTTATAGTCATACTTCGATAGATCTAAAAGGGATTTACAAAATATCAGCATTGTGGTCAGGACAGGAAGGGTCCTTTTTATTATGGTCAGTCATAATGGCAATCATGGGAATTGTTGTTACTCGAATAAAGATGAATGAAATTGGAAAAGTCACGGCTTTGTATTCCGTTATATGCGGTGTGGTTCTGATTTTAACCGTAAAATCTAATCCATTTCAAATGACTGGTATGGAAGTGTCGGATGGGCTAGGTTTAAATGATGCACTGCAGAGCCCGTGGATGGTGGTGCATCCGCCTCTTGTGTTTATTGGATATAGTGCAATGGCGGTGCTATTATCTTTTGCTATAGCGATCAATAACAACGAGAAATGTATCAATAATTTGAACTACATAATAAAAAAATGGGTTAGAATTAGCTTTGTTTTTCTTGGAGTTGGAATTTTCACGGGGAGTATATGGGCTTATACGGCATTAGGATGGGGAGGCTATTGGTCATGGGACCCCATTGAAAATGCGGCATTGGTTCCATTACTCATTCTTGGAGCTTATCTATACGGAAAGAACAAACTAAGTAGGATGGAGTGTATCATTCCATTTATACTGGCTGGATTTGGAACTTTCCTTACTAGAAGTGGTATTTTAACGAACAAATCAGTACATGCATATGCAGGAGGGGAAGATTCAGTTTTAACCTTTATTATATTTGGGGCGTTCATACTATTGGTAATAACAGTTGTCACATTTAACATTACAGCTAAAAGAAAAGAAAATAAGCTGATCAATACGGATGCATTATCTAAACATATGGGATGGTTTCGTATGATAACCTATGTTTATGCAGCATTTATTTTTATAGGAACAATATTTCCGCTACTTACGAGCATAACTATTACAACAGGTTATTATAATTATCTGTCTGTAGCTTTTGTCATTATTATGGTACTTCTCATACTCAAGTACCATTTGAAAAGCCTACTTAAAGATTTCATGCTAATTTGTATATTAAACACAATCTTATTAATTTTGATTCTATTTGTGATTGGAGTAGAGTCCATTTGGCTGTTTTTGCTTTGGCTAGTATTTTTGCCGATTTGGATATTAGGTGCTAGGTTAAAGATTAAAAATCTACATAATACTATTTCTCATATTGCTCTAATTTTTTTGTTTGTGGGAGCAATAGCCTCCTCTACACTATCGGAAAATAAAGTAGTAGTAGCAGATATAACAGATGGTTATATTTGTATAGCAAATCATAGTATTTCGCTAAATCAATTGCAGAATCAGGAATGTTTAATACTATCTTCAATTAGACAAGATATTATTTTAAATAACTCAAATATAAGTTCAATTGATGAAAAAACTGAGTTAATTTCTTATACGACTAAACCACTTATTATTTTATTTTGGATTGGAGGTTTTTTATTAATTGCAAGTGTAGCATTTGGGTTACTAGATTTTAAAAAAACAAAAGCTAAAACAACTTGATTCTTATTTTGTAATCGAACAAGGTGGAAAGAATCAAGCAAATTTACGAACGGTTGAAGTAAAATAAGTATTAAATTAAATTTTCTAAATTTTAAATGGAATAGTTCTACACATATCATTTGCAATGACATAATAAATTTGGAATGCTATAATGTATGTATCAATAAATTGGAATTTTTTTAATTAAGGGATTATTGTTTATCTTGAATAATCGAATAACGATTTCTAGATGAAAATGCTCATAATGATTGGAAGTGATACATTTGATTACAAGCGAAACGGTGAATCATGCAATTGATTATATTATGCAACATATAGGTGAAGATATTTTGATTGAAGATGTAGCAGATTACTGCCATTTTTCTAAATACTACTTTAGCCGGATTTTCAAAGAAGAAACAGGCACGAGTATTTATGCATTTATAAAAAAAGTAAAATTGGAACAGAGTGCATTTCGGTTAAAGGTGGAACAAGGAACGACAGTAACCGATATAGGATTTGATTATGGATATAGCCCATCCAATTACAGCTCTGTGTTCAAGCAATATCATAATGACTCTCCAGTAGGATTTCGAAAAAAAATATATGAACGTTCTATGCAACATCCGTTTTATCCGAATACAGTAAATAGAATGGAATCGTTTGAAGAATGTAATCAAAAGATTTCTATTGAGACGATGGAAGACCAATACGTGATCTATGAAAGACGGATTGGAAATTATCACAATCTTGAAAAAGACTGGTGTGAATTTTTAGCCAAATATAAAGAATATCGAACAGACAAAACACTTCTATTGGAATGTACATTCGATGATGTATCCATTACAAATGTAAATAGTTGTCTTTATGATATCTATATGAGCGTTGATAAAGGATGTACATTGAAAAACACATGTACAATACGGGGTGGGAAATTTGCGGTTTATCATTTTAAAGGATTTCCGCCGCAGATTTATGCAGCTTATCAAAATATGTTTAATATATGGATTCCGATGAGCAATCAGAAGATAGATAAGCGGTATGGATTTGATTGTTACCGAGAAATCAACTGTGAAACCATGTATATGGTTTTGGATATTTATATTCCTATTGAATAAAATATAAAAATTAAAAGAAATAAAGCAAGAATTCAGAAGTTTATATTTCAACTTTTTTCTATAATGATATCAGACATTTTAAAGTGTTCATTAAGAAAGGAGTTATTTTTATGGATTTAGAAAGTATTAAGAAAAACAAGGTAAAGGCTATTTGGCAATTTTCTATTCCAGCTATTATTGCAATGGTGCTGACGTCTCTGATTACGGTAGCAGATGGATTTTTCACTGGAAATTATGTTGGAAAGGAAGGAATCGCAGCAATCAATTTGGGTATTCCGATTGTGTATCTGTATTTAGGGTTGGGATTAATGATATCAGTAGGTGGAAGTGTTCTTGGGGGTATGGCACTTGGGGCCGGAGATAAAGAAAAATGTAATTCTATTTTTAATCAAACGATGCTCACAACAGTGCTAGTTTCTGTTGCAGTCAGTCTTGTAATGTTGTTTTCATTACAACCACTCTTAAATATTTTGCATGTAAATGTACAGGTAGCAGATTACTTTAGGGGATATTATATGATTATGCTAGTGGAGCTTCCTATTATGGTAATTAATAATGCATTTGGCATGTTCATAAGAGGCGAGGGCAATCCACAGTTTTTTATGAAAATCAGTGTTCTAAATGTTTTAAGCAATATTATTTTGGATTATCTTTTTGCCAAGTGGTTTCATTTGGGAGTGGAAGGAATTGCAATGGCATCCCTTCTTTCAGCAGTATTATGCTTATTAGGAATTCTTCATTATTTTATCCGAAAATCCTGTGTATATAAATTTCGAAAATTTAAATTTGCCAAGGATACATTGAAAAATACCATACAAAATGGTAGTTCAGAGTTTATCGGGGAAATATCAATGAGCATTACCATGTTTGCCTATAATTTGGTCATCATGAAAAATATCGGGGTAGATGGGGTAACTGCATTTACAATCGTAGGGTATGTAGCCTATATATTTAGTATGATTCTTATTGGTTTTGGACAGGGAACAAGCCCATTGATTAGTTTTACTTATGGGGCAAGGAAACCAGAGCTTGCCAAAAGTATTCGCGGAAAAACAAATTCATATGTCTTTTGCGCGGGCGTGATTGTAATTCTTATTATGTTTATTACATCAGACTGGTATAGTGGTATTTTTGTAAAAAACAGTAATGTAAAAGGCATGGTTCAAGCAGGTATATGGATTTTCACACTTTCTTTTCTTTTTTCTGGAATCAATACAATTACATCATTTTATTTTACATCAATCGGAAAGGCAAAAGAATCCGCAATCATATCATCTTTACGAGGTCTAATTATTCTATTAATCTGCATTTTTACATTGCCAGTACTATTTGGCATAACTGGGGTATGGATGGTAGCCCCAGTAACAGAAGCAATTACGATACTAGTCAGTATCTTCTTTATTTACAAAAATGATTGCACAAAAATGAGCGATAGAAATATTACAAAGGTAGAAGGGAACCTCATGTCATAACAAGATAGAATTATAATTAGAGGTTAACTCAGAATAATTTAAAAATAATCTTACTGGTAACTTCAAAAGAAAAGATAGTCGTATTTAGCGAAGTCTCTATTCACAGACTTTATGCTTTGGAAGATGCCAGTTTGGAATTAAGAAATTGTTGTTGCCAATTGAGCGAAAAATAGAATGCAAGGAGTTTATAACTGGTATAAGAAACAGCATAAGCAGAATTAGCCGAGGAGAAATCTTCGGCTATTATTTATTTAGTAGGAAAGTTCTACGAACTTTCCTACTAAATAAAAGGCACTACGTGCCAAGATGCACACCACGCGGAGAGGAAGTGTGTTGCTATGCAACCCGCGTGGGCGCGAGAGTGTCTGCAAGCAGACACTTTGTTTTAAATTCATATAATTCAACCATAAGGCGAATTATTCTCTCGCGTTTAGTTATTGAAAAGAGAAATAGATAACGGTACAATTAGAGCAGGAGGTGGTCAAATGGAAACAGTTGGATCAATGATTAAGAAGTTAAGAGTCAGCAAAGGAGATACCCAAGAACAGTTGGCTAAAGTACTTCAAATATCATTTCAGTCAGTAAGTAAATGGGAAAATGGTGTGGCATCACCAGATATAGCCTTTCTTCCAATGATTGCAGAGTACTTTGGAGTGACAATTGACGAATTGTTCAACTATAAGTTGAACGCATTGTCATATAAAGAACGTTTTATAAAATTCATGGTTAATAGCGGTGTTCTGAAATTTGGAGAATTTGAACTTAAAAGCGGTCGAATATCGCCCTACTTTATTAATACTGGAAATTATAAAACGGGTTCTCAAATAGCAAAACTTGGTGATTTCTATGCGGAATGTATCAAAGAAAATGAGATAAAAGCAGATGCTTTATATGGTCCGGCTTATAAAGGGATTTCGCTGGCTATTTCTACTGGTATTGTATTATTTAATCGATATGGACTTGACTGGAATTATTGTTTTGATAGGAAAGAAATAAAAAATCATGGTGAAGGGGGAATGATAGTAGGATATCAGTTTAAAAATGGTGATAAATTAGTAATTATCGAAGATGCTATTACATCAGGAAGAGCCTTAAGAGAGTCAATGACAAAAATTAAGCAAGTGGCTGATGTTAAGGTTTTAGATATGGTTATTTCAGTAGATAGAATGGAAGTTGGAAATTCAAATATGTCTGCGGTTATGGAAGCTGAGGCGGAGTATGGTATAAACGTGCATTCTATTGTGACAATTAAGGATATCATAACGGCGATAGAGAATGGTGTTGTTCCAGGAATGGAGCATTTAGAAAAAATGAAGAGTTATAGAGATAAATATGGGATAAAACAGTAACAGTCAAATTAATTTTAAAATAATAAGAGGGATAGACAAAATGGGAAAAGATGTTATTGTGGCTTGCGATTTTGATAGGAAAGAAGAAGTGATAAAATTTCTTTCATTATTTAATGAAGAAAGTTTATATGTTAAAATTGGTATGGAATTATTTTATGCAGAGGGAGCGGGTATTATCAAAGAAATCAAAGACAGAGGTCATAAAATATTCTTAGATTTGAAACTGCATGATATTCCAAATACGGTTAGGAAGACTATGAAAGCATTGGCAAAGCTTGATATTGATATGTGTAATGTGCACGCCTCGGGAACAATTACAATGATGGAAGCGGCAATTGAGGGGTTAACTAAAAAAGATGGAACTAGACCAATTTTGATAGCTGTTACACAATTAACGTCAACAAGTCAAGATAGAATGCAAAATGAGTTGTTAATAGAAAAACCGATAGACGAAGTGGTTTTGCATTACGCTCATAACGCAAAAATTGCAGGTCTTGATGGTGTGGTTTGTGCACCACTAGAGGCAAAAAAGATT
Source organism: Lachnotalea sp. (assembly GCA_041821265.1). Classification (GTDB taxonomy): domain Bacteria; phylum Bacillota; class Clostridia; order Lachnospirales; family Lachnospiraceae; genus Lachnotalea. Next base: position 16,842 of record JBGUEQ010000032.1, read on the forward strand.
CACGATTTATGTGGAAAAGATTTTCTGACAATTACACCAGGGATAAGATTTGCTGATGGTGATATTGGAGATCAGGTGAGAGTTATGACGCCGCAACAAGCGAGATTAATGGGTTCTGATTATATTGTTGTTGGAAGACCAATTACAAAATCAGAAAATCCATTGAATAAATATAGAAAATGTGTGAAAGATTTTGTTGGATAACAAGCATTTTACGAAAATATTTGGTAAAATACTGTTAAGTACAAAAATTGCAATAGCTAGTATTGGAATAGTTAGTACTGGATCGGTTAGTACTAAAACAGGTTAATTAAAAGTAGTAAAACATCAAAAGTAAACATTTACTATTAAATACACAATAATTCACATACGTAGACATAAGGAGGCCGCAATGGAAAAATTATCAAATCTACCCAATATAGGTTCAGAAGTAGAAAGACAACTGAACGAAGTGGGAATAACAACTTATGAACAGTTGAAATTACTTGGTGCGGAACATGCATGGTTAAAGATTCAAGTGATTGATGAGTCAGCCTGTATTCACAGACTTTATGCTTTAGAAGGTGCTATAATGGGTATCAAGAAAACGTTGTTGCCAATTGAGCGAAAGGCAGAACTCAAAGAGTTTTATAACTGGAATAAAAAATAAAAACAGAACAAGAAATAGAAATGGAATAAGAGAGTAAAATGCTATATAATCTGACAAAAAATAAACATGCTAAAATAGAAAAGTAGAGGAGGCATAAAAGATGGAACAGGAAAATCATATATATGTGGCGATTGATCTTAAATCTTTCTATGCCTCTGTTGAATGTGTGGAACGAGGGCTTGACCCATTAACGACAAATCTAGTAGTTGCGGATGAGAGTCGAACAGAAAAGACAATTTGTCTTGCAGTATCACCGTCATTGAAAGATTTTGGAATTTCTGGAAGAGCAAGGCTATTTGAAGTGGTACAGAAGGTGAAAGAAAAAAATGCAGCTAGGAGAGACAAGGTACGGAATCATTTTTTTACGGGCTCATCTTATCATGATACTGAATTAAGAGAGTCACCTGAGTTGTCAATTGATTATATTGTAGCACCTCCGAGAATGGCAAAATATTTGGAATATAGTACACGCATTTACAACATATATTTGAAGTATGTTGCTCCGGAGGATATTCATGTTTACTCCATAGATGAGGTGTTTATGGATGTGACCCATTATCTACAGACGGCAAATCTTTCAGCCAGAGAACTTGCAATGAAGATGATACAAGAGGTTTTACAAACGATTGGAATCACCGCAACAGCTGGGATTGGTACAAACCTTTATCTTTGTAAAATAGCAATGGATATCGTAGCGAAACACATACCACAGGACAAGGATGGAGTGCGAATCGCAGAACTAGATGAAATGACATATAGACAAATTCTTTGGACACATAAACCACTGACCGATTTCTGGCGTGTTGGTAGAGGATATGCCAAGAAGCTGGAAGAAAACGCAATATTTACAATGGGTGATGTGGCTAGATGTTCCATTGGAAAGAAGAATGAGTATTATAATGAAGATTTGCTTTACAAGTTATTTGGAATCAACGCAGAACTTTTAATCGACCATGCGTGGGGGCTTGAACCATGTACACTTGCAGATGTAAAGGCATATAAACCAACTACAAATTGTCTTGGTTCGGGACAGGTTCTACAATGTCCCTATAATTATAATAAAGCAAGACTTATCGTACGTGAAATGACAGACCTTTTAGTGCTTGATCTAGTGGAAAAAGGTCTTGTAACAGATCAAATGGTTTTAACGGTAGGCTATGATATTGAGAATCTAAGTAATCCAGAGATAAAAAAGAAATATCGGGGACCAATAACGACAGATCACTATGGACGACAGATTCCAAAACATGCACATGGAACAGTAAATTTGAAAAGACAAACAGCTTCTACAAAGTTGATTATTGATGCCGTTATGGATTTATATTCACGAATTGTAAATGAGAATTTATTGGTTCGAAGAATAAACATTACAGCAAATCATGTTGTAGATGAAAACAGTGTGGTGAAAGAGGAATCTTATGAACAGCTTGATTTGTTTTCAGATTATGAAGCTAATCAAAAGGAAAAAGAAGAAGAGGATGCTACATTGCTACGTGAAAAGAAGATGCAGCTTGCCATTCTTGATATAAAGAATAAATACGGAAAAAATGCAATACTAAAGGGAACAAACTTTGAAGAAGGCGCTATGACTAAGGAAAGAAACAATCAAATTGGAGGTCATAAGGCATAATATAGAATCAAGACACTCCCAAAGCTATGAAAGGAGACAGAGAATGAAAGAAGATAAGAAGGACAAGAATCCGTATGAAGACATCATCCACTTACAGCATCACGTCTCCAGTGATCATAAGCATATGTCTATAAGGGATCGTGCCGCACAATTTTCTCCATTTGCAGCTCTAACAGGTTATGAGGGCGCAATCAAAGAAACAGCCAGATTGACAGATCAAAGAATAGAACTGGATGAGGCTGCTAAAACAATATTAAATGAAAAATTAAGAATTATTCAGGAACAGTTAAGCAGACAGCAAGAAATAGAATGTGCATTTTTTCAACCAGATGAAAGGAAGACAGGAGGAACTTATGTGTCTGTGCTGGGTATTGTAAAGAAAATAGATGGATATGAACATGTTGTGGTCATGCAGGATGGAACAAGGATACCAATAGAAGAGATTGTGGATATTACAGGCGAATTGTTTCAAGCTGTAGATGATTTTTTTGCTTAAGTAGTAGAGAATAAATGGCTGTAATATCACAAATTTTATTTTACTAATCCTCACTTTTTATGTAACCAGATAAAAACGGTGGAATACGTCCGTTTGGATTTTCTTCCATATATTCAGTTTCAAATAAACTTTTTTTCACATGATAGCCTTCTTTAAATGGTATAAATGAAAAAATACGAAGCGAAATCGTTTTTTGGGGACAGGAATATATGCATCGTAAACAAGCACTACATCAATGATGGAAAGGGCACTATTATTGCAAGAAACGAGAATGTAGAATTCGAAACGGCCAGTACGATTAAAATGTTTATCCTTGCAACTTTATTTGATGAAGTTGAAAATGGAACCAAATCGTTAAGCGATGTACTAACCTATTCTAAAAATCATGAGATTGATGGGAGCGGTATCTTAAAATCAATGGAGGAAGGAACACTGATTAGTGAAGAAGCCAGTCTGCAGATGCTGGAAATTTGTAAAATGCAACATTATAATTCTATGCTGACGAAGTCGTTTCCTCAATACTTTATGGACTCTGATAATTATGAGGAAGAAATCATCTATGCAGCATCAAAAAGCGGAAGCATGGATGAATGCCGTAATGACGGTGGAATTGTATCTACGTTATATGGAAAATATGTCATTGTATTATTGAATAAAGATTTTAAGGATAAGATGTATTACGAAGAACACCCCGCAACCGTGTTTGGTGCCAAAGTAAGTAGATTAATTTTTGACCAATATCTTACGTTGGAAGGGGCGTTAAAAAAATATAATTGAGGAATTAAAAGAATTATGGTAACTATTCATTTATTATTACTATTTTGGATATTAAGAGATTATGCAGAAATGTATAGTCTTTTTTGTTTTTTATAATAAAGAATAGTTTAGGTAAATATAATTAATTTAGATAAATTCAAAATAATTAAGATAAAACAATTGACAAGGTGAAGAGATTGTAATAATATGTACATAGAATCCAATGTTTGGAAGCGTAAATGTACAAAATGCACAATTAGAAACTACATAATTTGTATAATATAAAACAAAACAAAGGAATCTAAACTAAAAACATGCTTTAAAAACGTATTTAGGAGGAAAAATATGAAGAAGAAGGTATTAAGTGTATTACTTTGCGCCGCATTAACAGCGGGTGCTCTGACGGGATGTGGTGGATCAACAACGACAAGTGGCAGTACAGATTCGGGGGACACAGATGCGGTTTCTACTGATGATACAGAAGAAGCAACAGAAGAAGTTACTGAAGAACCAGTTATTTCAACATTTGGTTCTGGGGATGGTACAAAAATGGAGCTTTGGACATTTGTAGATGCACATGCTGCTTTTTATGGAAAGATGGTTGATACTTGGAACACAGAGAATCCAGATAAACAGATTCAGTTGACAGCAACTACATATCCATATTCAGATATGCATAACAAGCTTCTTATGTCACTACAGGCTGGCACAGGTGCTCCAGATATCTGCGACGTTGAATTGGGTCAGTTTCCAAATGTTGTAAATGGTGGAGAAACATGGCTATATCCATTGGATGATGCTGCTGCACCATATATGGCAGACATGGTAGCCTCCCGTATGGAAACTTATCAGGGCGCGGATGGACATTATTATGGAGCACCATTTCATGTTGGAGCTTCTGCAATGTATTACAATCTTGCAGCGTTAGAAGAGAATGGAATAACACAAGCTGACGTTGATGCTGTTGTTACTTGGGATGATTATGCAGCACTTGGACAAAAGTACAAAGATTCTGTAGCAGATGATACAAAATACTGGACTTCTGTAGATACTGGTGGAACAGACTGGTTATGGCTAGCAATGGCTGAGTATGGCGAGGACTGGACGGGTGGATTTGACAACAGTGCCAATGTTGAGTTGGATTCTGTTAAAAATATGTTGAATATGCAGGTGGATTGGTTGAATAGCGGTCTAGCTGAAGTTTCTCCAGATGGACATGTGGATTTAGAAGCTGGATTCCAGAATATCCTTGATCACAACATTGTATCTTTTCCAAAAGCAATGTGGTATATGAGTCGTTTTATTAACTACATGCCTGAAGAAAAAGGCAACTGGTACATTGCAAAATGTCCTGTATTTGAAGTAGGACAGAATTGTTCAGTAGGTATTGGTGGTACAGGTACAGTTGTAACACAGATATCTGAAAACAAAGAACTTGCAGCTGAATTCTTATGCTGGGCTAAGATGTCACAAGAAGGTGAAACAGCAATCTGGAATGACCTTGGATTTGATGTTTGTAACACTTCCTTATGGTCGGATGAAAGCTTTGCACATGATGAAAGCAACCAGTACAACACATTCTTCCGTAATAAACCTTATGATGTATTAAATACCATTGCGGATAAAATTGGAAAAATCTCCGTTGTAAGTATCAGTCCAACCATCAACGAACAAATTAATTTAACTACTCTTAATGATGTTCTCGAAAATGGTGTGAGTGTTGATGATGCCTTGTCAGATGCGCAGGATGTAATAAGTCTTGAAGAATAATCTGACTATGATATAAGTAACAAAAATCAAAGTGGAATCGACAGGTGATGGGTATTTCACATGGATTGCCTAAGTTTATCTTCATAGGCAATCCATATCTGAGAAAAGGAGAGTTCGTTGTGAATCAGAAAAGGCAAAATATTTTAAAAAAATTTATATACTCCAAAAAAACAGCACCCTACGTATTTGTATTACCATTTTTGTTGAGTTTTTTTATGTTTTGGGTATATCCATTATTTAGTACAATCAAAATGAGTTTTGAGGATATTCAGCCCAATTCGACAACATTTATTGGATTCAATAACTATGCAAAACTCCTCAAGGATTCAGCATTTCATATTGCAATTGGAAACAGTTTTACATATATGTTACTGACACTTGTTTTACTTATTCCTATTCCGTTGCTGTTTGCCACACTGATTGACAGTAATTTGGTAAAAGCAAAAGGGGTATGGAAAGGAATTCTTTACATGCCAGCTTTGACCTCCGTTGTAATTTCTGGTACCTTATTTCGTCTTATGTTTTCAGAGTATAGTACTGGGCAGATGAATGTTTTGTTGCAGTCATTTGGATTGGATTCTATCAAATGGCTTAAGATGCGGTCAACTAGTACATTTGCATTACTATTACTCGCATGCTGGAGATGGACTGGTGTAAATATGCTTTATTTTCTATCAGGACTTAAGGGTATTGACAGAGGATTGTATGAAGCGGCAGATATCGATGGTGCCACACCTCGACAGAAATTTCGTTTTGTAACACTACCACTTTTAAAGCCAACGCTTATCTATGTACTAACTATTTCTGTTTATGCAGGTCTAGCAATGTTCTTGGAAAGCTTTATGTTATGGGCAGGTAATGTGTCACCAAACAATATTGGTCTGACTATTGTTGGATATCTATATCGTAGGGGAATAGAAAAGAACCAGATGGGTTATGCATCAGCTGTCGGTCTTGTCCTTTTGATAATTGCACTGGCTATCAACATGGTGCAGCTATTTTTGAATGGTACATTTAAGAAGGAGGAACGATAAGATGGCAAATCATAAGAATACAATTGGAGGGACGAAAACGAAGCTCCTCAGTGTGTTAAGTACCGGATTGTTTACGTTTATCTGTGCACTGATTGTCTTTCCCGTTTTTGCTGGACTGCTTGCATCTTTTCGGCCGGGCAAAGAGCTGATTCGTAAAGGACTAAGTATTGACCTTGATATTTCAACAATGAACTTAGACAATTATAAGTATATTTTTAGTGGAAATGAAGATTCTATCAAGTATTTTACATGGTTTAAAAACAGTTTAGTTTTAACATTTGTTACAGTAGTTCTAACATTGATTGTATGTTATTTTATAGCGTATGGAATTTCTATGTATGAGTTCAGACTTAAGAATGTAATTTTATTTCTAGTCATAGCGACTATGATGGTACCATTTGAGATTCTCATGTTGCCATTGTATCAGGAAATTATAGGGCTCAAACTGATTGACACAACTGCTGGAGTAATTCTTCCAGGTATTTGTGCTGCTGCTACCATATTTTTCTTTCGACAGTATATGCTAGGTCTTCCAAAAGAGCTTATGGATGCAGGTCGTATTGATGGTGCATCGGAGTATGGAATCTGTATTAAAATCATGATGCCTATTACGAAACCAGCGTTTGCTTCTATGGCAATCTTGGCATCAATGGGATCCTGGAATAATATGCTTTGGCCAATGATGGTATATCGTAGTGCCAATAAGTTTACTCTTCCAATAGGTCTCAATACGTTACTAACTCCTTATGGAAATAATTATGATATGCTAATTGCTGGTTCCATGTTTTCAATTATTCCAGTACTTGTAGTATTCTTATGTTTCCAAGGATATTTTATTGAAGGAATGACAGTTGGTGCTGTGAAAGGCTAACTATAATATAGTAATCTACTAGAATTTAGAATTGTGAGGAAATAAAAATGGGGAAGGAACTTATTTATAATGAGCCGTGGATTGTTCAAAGGGCAGATCCCTATGTATATAAACACACCGACGGTAATTATTACTTTACCGCATCAATACCTGCATATGATGGAATCTGTCTGAGAAGGGCATACGATCTATCAGAACTTCCAGATGCAGAGGAAGTGGAAGTCTGGCATAAGCATGAGTCTGGTCCAATGAGTATTCATATCTGGGCTCCAGAGTTACATTATCTGGATGGAATCTGGTATATTTATTATGCAGGTGGAGATAAAGATGATATTTGGAATATTCGACCTTATATATTGGAATGTAAAGATCAAGATCCTATGACAGGAACATGGAAAGAACTTGGTATGGTTCAGGTAGCTGAGGGAGATACGTATTCCTTTCAAGCATTTTCACTAGATGCAACAGTATTCGAGAATCATGGAAAACGATACATGGTATGGGCAGAAAAAGTAAGTGTTGGACAGCAGATTTCCAATCTGTACATTGCCCAGATGGAGACTCCATATCAACTCAAAACACAACAGGTACTTTTGACAACACCAGATTATAACTGGGAAAGGGTAGAGTTCTGGGTAAATGAAGGTCCATCCATCATTAAACGAAATGGTCATATTTATCTGACCTATTCTGCAAGCGCTACGGGTTCTTGTTATTGTATAGGTATGTTGGATATTAATGAGAATATGGATCTGTTGGATCCAAAGAATTGGAAAAAAGAACGTCTGCCAGTGTTACAGACAGATGTATTTAAGAAAATATATGGTCCTGGTCATAATTCATTTACAAAGGATCAAGAGGGAAATGATATTATGGTATATCATGCAAGAAAGACAGATGAAATTTCTGGAAATCCATTGTATGATCCTGGTAGGCATGCACATCTGATGCAGATTCGCTGGGATAAATTTGACCGACCGCTATTTTCGTATGAATAAATGGTTTACTCACGAAAAGATGAACTGCACAGAATATGCCATAGATATGGTATTGCAAAGGTAAAATTGTGTGGCTCATCTTTTTGTGGAAATAATGTAAAAAGAAAACTTTAGCTGCTGCCCATACAACGGTTGAAAAGTAGGTATTGATGATGCACCAATTAATACAAATCTTGGGGGACACTACGATAAATGAAGAAAACTAAAATCATATTTTATATCATAACTATAACACTTATAACCATCCTAAGCAGTTGTGCGAAAGTGAATGAGAAATCTATAGAAGATATAGCAACGGGAAATGCAAAAATGAAGGTTTCTGTGCACGATCCACAGGTTATTGTTGCTGAGGATGGTTCCTATTATATGTTTGGGACGCACATGACAGCAGCAAAAGCAAATAGTTTGACGGACTGGTCTATGTTTGCGACTGGTGTAGGAGCTCGAAATAAGCTGTTTGATAATCTATTTGATGAGGAAAAGGAAGCTTTTGCGTATGTAGGTAAAAATGAGGATGGTAGATATTCTGTCTGGGCACCAGACGTAATCTATAATAAGGCAACAGGAAAATATATGATGTATTTTTGTACTACCTCTACGTATGTTAAATCCAATCTCTGTTTTGCAACAGCAGATTCAGTAGAAGGACCATATACTTATCAAAATACGATTCTTTATTCGGGATTTACTTCATCTACGGTAAAGAAAACTAATTTTTATGATATTATGCCAGAGGATACTAAAATAACGGCATATGTAAAAAATGGAAGTTATAATAACTTGGAATGGCCAAACTGTATTGATCCGGCCCTATTTTATGACAAGAATGGAAAATTATGGATGGTTTATGGATCGTGGTCAGGAGGTATCTTCTTGCTACAAATAGACGAAGAGACTGGATATCCGATTCATCCAGAAGCAAATCCAGATAGTGGTGTAGACACGTATTTTGGAAAAAAACTTGCTGGTGGTGGACATAATTCAATTGAGGGACCTTACATTCAGTATGACGAAGATACAAGATATTATTATCTGATTGTCTCTTATGGAGTATTGACCAGCGATGGAGGTTACCAGATTCGTCAGTTTCGTTCCAAAACAGTAGATGGAACATATCTGGATGCGAAAGGACAGACTTTGGATACGGTAGTAGATCATTCGGATTATGGTGTGAAGATGATGGGAAATTATACTCTGCCAAGTCTAGATTGTACCTATATGGCTCCAGGTGGACAGTCAACATTTACAGATAGTGAGGGTAAAATGTACCTAGTTTATCATCAGAGGTTTAAGGATGGAACAGAATCCCATGAACCAAGAATTCACCAGCTTTTTTCCACCAGTGATGGGTGGCTAGTAGCAACACCATTTGCATCTAATGGCGAATCACTTAAGGAAAATGGTTACCAATCAAAAGATGTGACTGGAACATATTATATACTCAATCATGGTACTGATATTAGCAGTAATGAAAATTTAGGAAAAGAGACTACCTTTTCATCAGGAGCCATCAAGGGAGAATACGAAGGTTCTTATCAAGTTAAGAAAGGAAGTTCGGATATTAGTATTACTATTGATGGTGTAATATACAAGGGAATACTGATAGATATGACGGATGAAGCGGGTAATCCAGTGCGTTGCTTTAGTGCAGTGGGAGATAATAACCAGACTATTTGGGGTGTACATTATCTTGAAAATGCAGAAGATGAATCGATTAATTAAAAATTTATTAATGAAATCCACTTGCAGACAATGTAGATAAGAAAGGAATGAAATAGTTATGAAAAAAATTTTATATATTAACGAATTAGACACGATATCTAAAATTGAACCAGAAATATATGGACATTTTTCAGAGCATCTTGGAAGATGTATTTATGGAGGTCTTTACGTGGAAGAAAATTCTGGTATCCCAAATGTTAACGGAATGAGAACCGACGTAGTAGAGGCCTTAAAGGAGATACAGATTCCTGTCTTACGCTGGCCAGGAGGATGTTTTGCAGATGAATATCACTGGAAGGATGGAATTGGACCAAAAGAAGGCAGAAAGAAAATGATAAATACCCATTGGGGTGGAGCTGTAGAAGATAATAGTTTTGGAACACATGAATTCTTTGAATTGTGCCGCCAGTTGGGTTGCAAAACTTATGTAAATGGAAATCTGGGAAGTGGAACAGTACAGGAAATGTCAGAATGGGTAGAATACATGACATTTTCAGGAATGTCACCAATGGCAGATTTGAGAAAAGCAAATGGACAAGAAGAACCATGGGTAGTTGATTATTTTGGTGTAGGTAATGAAAACTGGGGTTGTGGTGGGAATATGACACCTGAGTTCTATGCGAATGAGTATCGTCGTTATCAGACATACGTACGTAATTATGATACCGAACATCCAGTAAGTAAAGTATGCTGTGGTGCTAATGTGGATGATTATCACTGGACAGAAGGGGTTATGAAGACTTGTTTTGATCATGTGCCAGAACAGTTTCATGGATTTATGGACGGAATCTCCTTACATTTTTACGTTCACCCGGAAGGCTGGGAAATGAAGGGTAGCGCAACTGAATACGATGAAGAAGTATGGTATAAGTCATTGTCAAAAGCTTTATATATGGAGACATTGATTAATCGTCATTCCTCAATTATTGATCAGTACGATCCAGAGAAAAAAATAGCCCTGATTGTTGACGAATGGGGAACCTGGTTTTCTTGTGAACCTGGAACGAATCCTGGATTTTTATATCAACAGAGTACGATTCGTGATGCGCTTGTAGCAGGAATAACTTTAAATATCTTCAATAAACATAGTGATAGGGTAAAAATGGCAAACCTTGCGCAGATGGTGAATGTACTTCAGTCTGTAATCCTAACAGAAGGATCTAAAATGTTGAAGACACCAACCTATCATGTATTCCATATGTATCGTTATCACCAGGATGCAAAATTGGTACAGAGTACTTTGAGTGGAATAAGTGAAATTGGAATTGGGAAATGGAAGGTATCAGAAGTAACGGAGTCTGTTTCTCTTGATAAAGAGGGGATTTTGACAGTTACTTTGAATAATCTTTCTGCTGAGAATATAAATGAGCTTGAGATTCAATTTGCGGATAAAGCCAAAGAATATAAAGTAGTAGAATCTGCTATTGTAACGGGAGCGATGCAAACATACAATACATTTGAAAACCCAGATATAATTAGAGAAGAAACTTTCCAGGATTTTGAAATGATAAAGGAAGGATGTAAAGTGATATTGCCACCTTGTTCCGTAGTTCTCCTTCGATTTAGATAAGAGAGAGATAAATATAATATTACCCGGCTGGGTTTTAAGCCGGGTAATTATTTTTTATTTATGGTTTTTGTCTGCTTTATTCTTTAAGCTTCATTGTCAGAAGAGGTTTCTGAGGAATTCACTGGATGAACTTCATTATTAAGCGGAGAATAACTGATTGAAACCTGAATATCCTGACTGTAATTACCAAAAGACTTGCCGAAAATAGTAAGACCACCAATATGATTTGCATCATTATCTACGCCTAGTCGGAAGCGAATGGTGCTTCGGTAATCAAGATCAAAATCAAGAATATTCGCATTTGATATCTTTAATCCATCAATGAAGGTTCCGTCCTTGTTGATAACAATTAATTTTAACAAACCATATTGGTTCCAGTTTGGAAACCACCAATCTGGTGTAAAGATACCACGTACACTACCAAAATCACCAGGAGAAGTCCAGGAACCTATAAAAGTATCATTTAAATAAAAACTTATATCAGAAGGCCATACATCGTTGATACCAGGTGCTTCTGAACTTAATTCAGCTGAAAAAGTTAGTTGTGTAATTTTGGTAGAACTTGGAATAAAATTTGGTACAATATATTCCACATAACCCTTTGTGAACCAGAGTATTTCAGCACTATAATGATCCTGATGAGCAAAATAACGTCCATCATCTACTTCGCCAATCAGCGCTGTAGGAGTTGCCAGACCGCAGGTTGGATAAATCTTGTAATTGGAATATTGTCCTACCTTAATCTCGGTATTATAGACGTTTTGCAACTCCTCAGAAGACGAAAAATCAATCAAAATCTTGTCCATATGAATGGAACAAATTTTTTCATTTCCATGACTTGCGGATTCATTGGAGATAGATATAATGCCACTAGTTTCAAGCTTTTTAATATGGCTGGTCAGAGCTCCATTTGAAATGTTTAATCTGGTAGCGAGTTCGTTCATATTCATACTTTTATATTCTAGTAGCAAATTTATAATTTCAATACGGACTTCAGAGCTTAGAGCTTTAAATACATCAAGTCCAGTTGATAGTGATGTTATATGGAGCATAATAGGTAACCTCCCAAGGGATATTAGTAAAAATTCTGTTTTTATTATAAACTGTTTTCAAATAAAATACAAATTAAATCTAAATAAATTTAGTAAATATTAAATTAAAATAATATAATGTGCATAAATGTAAAGTAAAAATATGCATAAAGCAATAATATGCATCTATGTCTGCATAATCCATAAATATGCATATAGGAATGTATAATATAAATATATGCATTCATAAATACATAAAATACAAATATGCATCATTGGATGCATATTTGTTGCAACTGAAATGAAAACGAGTTATAATGGAAAAAATAACTGGTTGGAGGTAGTCGAATGTTTTTTTTATTTTCATATAATCCATATGTTGCAATTATTGGTGATATTAAAAATTCAAATAAATTTAAGGATAGAAAAAGTGTTCAAGAAAAATTAAAAAGTACGTTGGAAAAAATAAATGAGAAATATGAATATGGTATTTCTGCAAAATTTATAATCACCTTGGGTGATGAATTTCAAGGTCTATTATGCGAAGGTGAAAACGTATTTAATATAGTTGAAGAAATTCAGAGAAAAATGTATCCGGTGGAAATAAGATTTGGAATAGGTGTCGGAGCAATATCTACAGACATTAATTCTGAGATGGCATTAGGAGCAGATGGACCAGCCTATTATATGGCGAGAAAATCTATCGAATTTTTAAAACAAAATGTACAAAAAAACAAAACATATCATTCTGATATTAGAATTGAGATAGATGAAGATAAAAAATCAATAGAAGAAATGTTAAATACAATACTCTTATTACTGGAAGTGATTAGAAAAAATTGGACGGACAGACAACGAGAGATAATATGGGATTCTGTTACATATCAAGATAGTCAAGAAAAAAGTGCCAAAAGGTTGGAGATAGCACAGTCATCAGTACAGCGAGGACTTACAAATGGAAATTTTTATGCTTACAAAGAAGGAAAAGCTACAATCAACAATGTACTGAAGGAGATAAGGAGGGAACATGTTTAGAGAATATTTCTTTTTACTTCTTTTAGGTCATATACTTGGAGAGTTTTATATACAAACCAGAAAAATGGCTGAAAAGAAAGAGAAAAGTATAAAATGGGTGTTGATTCATTGCCTATGTTATTGTGGGATAATGATATTGCTTTGCGCACCAATCATGTCGAGTGAAATTGCATTGGCTGTAACAATGGCATCCCTGCTTCATTTGATAATCGATCTAGTCAAATTTACGTATCTATTATCTATTGCTAAAAAAGATAAGTTGACACAAGTGATTGAAAGAAACGTGTTTTTTGTAGATTAATTTGTACATGTTGTTTGTTTAATAGAAATTACATATTGTATAGCAGTAAGTAATACAACGATATTAGAATGGAACGTAATGAAAGATTTCTTTCAAGTTGTAGGAGTATCAGAAGGCTTCATGCTGTCATGGATTCTGGCCTTATTTATAATACATAAGCCAGCTAATATAGCGATACAAAAATTATTAATGATTTATAAACCTGAGAATAAGGATGAGGATAATAGGAAAGCTAATAATGCTGGAAGATTCATTGGTACACTTGAACGAATTATTATATTGATTTTTTTATCCATAGGTCAGTATTCAGCTATTGGGTTAGTATTAACAGCAAAATCGATTGCTAGGTATGATCGAATATCGAAGGAGAAAGATTTTGCAGAATATTACTTGCTAGGAACATTAATAAGTACGGTTATTGTTATTGTTTGTTCTTTCGTTTTTTAGAGAAATAAATTCAATACTGTTTAATAGTGAAAATTAAGATGGTTCTGAAGAAGCTGAAAACTTTTTTAAAAAAGTATTGACAAAAAATTACTTCGGATGTAGAATTAAATTACTTCGAAGAAAGAAATAAATGGTGAAACCAATGAAAATAAGTGGACCAGAAATGGAAAAAGAAATAAGTAAGTTTATAGATGAAATAAAAGATATTCTGTCACCAGAATTATGGGGGAATTTGCTACTTGATTGTTCCAAAAATGAGGTGTTGGTTTTGTGGTTACTGTATCAACAGGCGGAAGTTAATATGTCACAGATCGCTGAATATATACACACTCCATTGAATACTGCCACAGGAGTTATTGCAAGAATGGAGAAGAAAAAGCTTGTAGTTCGCGAACGTAGTGTAGAGGATAAACGTATTGTTACAATCCAGCTAGATGAGCAGGGAAAGTTGCAGATGCAAGCAATCATGAAAGAATTTTCTTATTATGCACTTCAAGTGGGAAATGCATTCACCAAGGAAGAGATTAAACTTTTTTTTCAGCTGATCAATAAGCTATTGGACATTCTGAAACAGGAACGTAAACAGGATATAGGTAAGAATAGAGTTAGAAAGATAACAATAGAATGATAAATTGTAACTATTCAGAAACCACTAACGCGAGGTGTTTTGCAAAGGGATATACTACACGGTATTTCCCTTATATTAAAAGAAATACTTCGAGAATGGAAATATTCAAATGTCGAATAATATGAAGGAGATTGGAAATGAGCAGAATTTATATTTTTACAGGAAAAGGCGGAGTTGGAAAAAGTAGTGTTGCATCGGCTCATGCAATTAAAAGTGCCCAAAAAGGTAAGAAGACCTTAATCGTTAGTACAGATATGGCGCATAATCTTGGAGATATTTTTGAAATCGAGTTAGGTAAGGAACCCATTGAGGTGCTGGAAAATCTTGATGTATATGAAATTGATCCTAATTATGTGATGGAGCATGACTTTGCAGATATGACCGCGAGTCTTGGTAAGTTATTACCACAGACAAATAGTAGCAGTATGGAGGAATTTGGAATGGTTCCAGGCATGGAGGAACTCTTTTCTTTGCTTAAGATTGCAGAACTTCATGAGAAGAACTATTATGAGCGTATTATCGTGGACTGTGCTCCTACGGGAGAGACACTTTCTTTACTGAAATTTCCTGAACTATTATCTTGGTATATGGAAAAATTATTCCCTGTTGGTAAGGTCGCTGTTCGACTATTATCACCTATTTCAAAGCATTTTTTTAAAGTGGAGTTTCCAAATAAAAAGGCAATGAATGATATTGAACGGATGTATTTAAAACTTGCCAGATTGCAGGAATTGTTGAAAGATCGTGCTATAACTAGTGTGCGTTTAGTTACAGTTCCAGAAAAAATGGTGGTGGAAGAAACAAAACGAAATTATATGTATATGAATCTTTATAATTTTAATGTAGATGGTATCTATATCAATCGTATTCTTCCAGAAGGTTTGGATAACAAGTTCTTTGAAGAATGGCTTGTAATACAGAAAAAATATATTACACAGTTGGAGGAAATTTTTGGAATGCTCCCAATCTATCGAATACCATGGTATGACGAGGAATTAAAGGGAAAGCATGCAGTAGAGAGAATCTGTAAAGATGCTTTGATAAGTGATGAAGTGTTTGAAACAAAGATTATTACAGAAAGGGAAACTTTTCAACAAAATGAAAAAGGTTATTGTTTATCGGTTTCTCTTCCTTATGCAGATAAGACAGATATGGATTTGTATCAGTCTAGCTCAGATGTGGTAATTAAAATCAACAATTTCAAAAGAAATATACCACTTCCTAATGTACTTAGAACTTATGGTATTACATCGGCTAAGTTAGAAAACGGAGTACTTCGAATTCAATTTGAAAAGGAGGATACGACTCATGAATAAGGATGTAATGGATAAAATTAGAGAAGCAAGGAAATATCAGAATATGGCTGTTCGTGCGCTTTTTCCAGAAAAAGTAGTAGGGCATCTTGAGGTTATAGAAGAAGAACTAAAGGCAATGCTTAAGGAAGTAGTGGTTGAAGTAGTAAAGCAAGAGACAAAAAAGCAAAATGATAGAGATTCAGAACCAGTGATAAACAAAGAAGATTCTTCAAAAATAAAAAAGGTTAAGATCGTTTAGGAAGGAGAGTGGAGTATATGAGAGTAATATTATATACAGGAAAAGGCGGAGTCGGTAAGACGAGTATAGCAGCAGCAAGTGCATGTAGGATAGCAGAAGATGGAAAAAAAGTGTTAGTAATGAGCACAGATCAGGCACATAGTCTAGGGGATTCCTTTGATAGGAAGCTTGGAAAAGAACCACAGCAGATAGCAGAGAATCTGTATGCTATGGAGATCGATACAGTCTATGAAAGTGAGAAGAGCTGGGGCAATCTAAAAGGGTATTTTAAAGAACTTTTGACAATTAAGGGAGATGGTGGGATTGAAGTGGAAGAACTATTGGTTTTTCCAGGGATTGAAGAATTATTTTCCATGTTTAAAATTCTTGATTTCTATGAAGAAGGAGAATATGACGTATTGATTGTAGATTGTGCACCCACAGGAGAGACTCTTTCACTTTTGAAATATCCTGAATCACTGTCGGGATTAATGGAAAAAATATTGCCTATTAAGCGTAAAAGTGCAAAGATTGCTGGACCAGCAGTTGAGAAAATTATGAATATCCCTATGCCAGAAGACAATGTGTTTGACGATATTGAATATGTGATGGAAAAGATGGAAAGACTTCAGAAGTTTTTGATTGACAAAGAGAAAGTCAGTCTCCGCATTGTTACAACTCCTGAGAAAATTGTGATTCGTGAGGCTAAACGAAATTTTACGTGTATGCACCTATATAACTATAATGTAGATGCAGTGATTGTAAATCGAATCTATCCAGACACCGCCATGGTGGGATATTTTAGTAAATGGATTCAAATGCAGAAGGAAGGGTTGAAGGAGATTGCAGAAAGCTTTTCCGAGGTGCCACTTTTTTACCTTGAACTTCAGAAAGAAGAATTACGAACACTTCCTATGTTACAAAGGGTTGGAAGAATACTATTTCAGCAAAATGAGGCAGATAAGGTACTTTTTGAAAAGGAAATTTACCAGATAGAGAAAAAGGAATATGAAGTTATTCTAAAGGTTTATCTTCCGTTTGCAAAGAAGCAAGAGCTTGATCTTCGTCAAAATGAAAATGAGCTTATTATTGGAGTCAAAAACGAAGTCAGACGTTTTCCGATGCCTATTGAATTAATGGGAAGAGTAATAAGTGGAGCAAAATTTCAGGATGACTATTTGCGAATATCATTTGCTTATAATAGTTTAGACCTGCAGAAATAATATATCAGTCTAATACCCAATTAATTGGCTTATTGGTATATTCGGGCACATGATGAATGGTATGGCTGAATGACTACATTTGCTTATGAGGGTATAGAAGTATAGGTTGCCAATATTTTAAAAAAACATTTACGAAGCAACATGAACCTTAAATCATTCACTTGACAAACCAGACCACATAGTCTAAAATAAAAGTAGACTATGTGGTCCGAGGAGAAAAATATGAAAATTACATTTTTATGTTTAGGTTCAAGAGGTGATGTGCAACCTTACGTGGCAATTGGAAAAACAGCCATAGCAAAGGGTCATTCGGTTACGATTTGTACAGGTAAAACCTTTCAAAAGTTTGTTGAACAAAATGGATTAGTATTTCAAGAATGTAGTATTGACTTAATGGCATTATTACAGACCAAAGAAGGAAAACAAATGTTTGATGAAGGAATGAAACACCCAATCAAAGCGATGAAGTATGCTAAAAAGGTAGTGAATCCCCTATTTCGTAAGGCAATGACAGAATTTTATCATATTTGTAAAACAGTGGATGTTATTGTGTATCATCCAAAAGCTTTTGCAGCGGTTGATATTGCTGAGAAGTTAGATATTTTATGTATCTCTATGCCACCAGTTCCTATTATTTGTCCAATAGAGAAATTCCCCAATCTCGCAATTACGACCAAAAATTTAGGAGCAATACTTAATAAGCTAACTTATCAATTGTTTAATCTAGGAGCGGAAAGTAACAATATTAAAGATATTAACGATTTTAGGGAAAATGAGCTATTTTTGAGAAAAAGAAAAGCTGGAGTATATATGACTCGAAGAAATAATTTGCAATTACCTATTATTTATCCGATTTCACCTAATTTATTTTTGGATGTGAAGGAATTTTCGAAAGAATTTAAGAATAATGTGGTGTTAACTGGATTTCCGATATTAGAAGATACGGAAAGTCTAGATCAGGATACGTCAAATTTTCTGAATGAAGGAAAGAAACCTATCGTAATTACATTTTCATCTATGCCATTAAAAGACCCAGAATCTTTTATTTCAAAGATTAGGAGTGCATTAATAAAGACTAACAATAGAGGCATTATTCTAATTGGAAATAGCGGAATTCAAATGTCTTCAGATAAAGTAATTTTATTCAAAGATTATATATCACACGATTTGATTTTGAAAAATGCAAAAGGGATAGTTCATCATGGAGGCGTTGGAACGATGGCAGCTGCACTTCGTAGCGGTAAACCTCAGGTGATAATGCCATTTAATGTGGATCAACCATTTTGGGCGAAGCGATTATTTGATTTAGGTTATACGTCACAACCTCTCAATGAAAAATCAGAAGAAGATGAATTTATGACTAGTTTTAGGAGTATGGATCATAACGAAATAATTCAACAAGCAGAGAAAATAGCAAAGACGATTCATCAAGAAAAACCAAATGAAAAAGCAGTTGAACAGATAGAACAGCTATATGAGAAATGGAATAACAAGCATGAATAAAAAAGATGATATAATAAAAGCAGCTTTGGATGAATTTGGTAAAAATAATTATAAACAGGCATCTGTTAATCAGATCATAAAGGTGGCCAATACAAGTAAAGGTAATTTCTATCATTATTTTAAAGATAAAGAAGACTTATATATGAGGTTGGTTGAAGATGCATTTCGTAAAAAAGCAGAAGTAATGACAAGCATTAATGCAGATGATTTTTTTTCTTTGCTGGAAGTTCAAGTGTTAAATGGAGTTAAATTTGCAAAAGAAAATCCAAAGTTTTATCAATTAAGCAGAAGATTTGCAAAAGAAAAAGGAAATCTTATCTATGACAAAGTTATAAATGAAATTTCTAATACATTTGAAAAGGGAAATCTGGAAGCAATGATAGAAAAATCCTATCTTAATTTATCAATTAATAATGAATATCCAATTGAGTTTGTAAAAAAAATCGTTTATTATGTATTTGAAAACTTAAATGATTTAATAGACGAGGAAAATATTGAATTAGTAGAAGTGGAAGAAAGATTAGTCTTAGTTATAAAATTTCTAAAAAATGGACTATATAACAAAAAATAAAGATATTTTGCAAATAAATATATTGAATATTAATTTCATATTTGGTTTTAAATACATGTAAAACTTAAATACAAATCTGCCCAAATTTGACAAATTGCTAGAATTTCTGTATACTATAAAGGTATTCATTAAAAATAATACTAAAAATTAGATAAATAATATGAAATAATTAGAATGAGTAATGGGCTTATGAGCTGGTTCACGTATTGGAACAATGTGGGAAGTAGTAAATTTGCTAATCAGAGAAGAAAATTTAAATAAAATTTAAACAAGAATCTCTAGCAATGAAAATTTTAATGAAAAATAATATTTAGAACTGGGGTTTTATTAGGATCATATGGTCATAATATATACTACAATACTGTGGTATAAAGTGAACTGGTAAACAGGAAAGCTTAAACACTCTAACTCTATACAATGTAGAGTTAGAGTGCTTTTTATTTACTAGGAAAGTTTTATGAATTTTCCTAGTAAATAAAAGGCACTACGTGACAAGATGCTCACCATGCTGGTGTGCAAGCTTTTGCAAACAGACACTTTATTGTTTAGTTAAAAAGGAGAAATCACATGAATCAAGCAAATGAAATGATAAGGCAAAGAATGAAAAATGAAGTACTAGAGGAGAACTTACTGGATAAATGGCATGATTGGAAATGGCAAGTAAGTCATACGATAAAAGATGTAAATACGGTTGAACGAATTTTAAATATAAAATTTCCAGAAGATGAGAAGAAGGAACTTGAGAAAACAATCGAAAAGTTTCCTGTGTCAATTACACCCTACTATTTATCGCTTGTAAATAGATCGGATTATAGGAACGATCCAGTATTTAAACAGGCATTTCCAGACCAAAGGGAATTACAAATTGCACCTTATGATATGGAAGATCCTCTTGCAGAAGAAAGAGATAGCCCTGCACAAGGGATCACACATCGTTATCCAGATAGGGTATTGTTTCACGTTAGTAATGTTTGTGCCATGTATTGTAGACATTGTACAAGAAAAAGAAAAGTAGGAGACATGGACTGTATTCCTACTAAGGAACATCTAAAGGCAGGCATTGAATATATTAAGAATACACCTGTAATTCGTGATGTACTGTTATCAGGAGGAGATCCATTTTTACTTCCAGATGAATTGATTGATTGGATACTTGGTGAACTAGATCAGATAGAACATGTTGAAGTAATTAGAATTGGTACTAGAACACCAGTTGTATTACCATATCGAATTACAGATGAACTAGTTGAAATATTGAAAAATCATAAAACTCTGTGGATTAATACTCATTTTAATCATCCAAAAGAAATCACACCGGCTTCGAAAGAAGCCTTGAAAAAACTTGCAATGGCGGGAATTCCACTGGGAAATCAATCTGTTCTTTTAGCAGAAATTAATGATTGTCCAAGGATTATGAAGCGTTTAGTACATCTTTTGGTTGCAAATAGAGTAAGACCATATTATATTTATCAATGTGATCTATCAGAGGGATTGGAACATTTCAGAACTCCAGTAGGTAAGGGAATAGAAATCATGGAAAATCTTAGAGGACATACCAGTGGATTCGCTGTTCCGACTTTTGTTATTGATGCACCTGGTGGTGGTGGAAAGATTCCGGTTATGCCTAATTATGTATTATCAAGTTCCTCCAATAAGGTTATCCTACGTAACTATGAGGGTGTCATTACCACATATCGTGAGCCAGCAAATTATAAAGTTAATGAATGTAATAGTGATTGTGAAACTTGTGATTTACAGTTGAAATTAAATGAAGGTGAAGAAAGTGAAATTATTGGAATCGCTAAATTAATTGCGGATTATGAAGATGCCATAACACTTACTCCTTCATCGGAACAATAAGGAGTAACCTACACATGGATAAAATTATTAAAATTGGAAATTCAATACTCCAACATGGTAAAGAAAACGATAGAGTTTATCTAATGTCGCTTGATTTAAAGGATACCGAATTAATTCAAGAGGAAATCAATAAACTAATTCTTACCAATAAATATACCAAAGTCTTTGCAAAGGTTGATAAGAAAGTGGAAGAGTTGTTTTCTCAACAGGGTTATGCGAGAGAAGCGATAGTACCAGAATTATTTGGTAACGGCAAGGACGGAGTTTTTTTAGCAAAATATTTTTCAGATGAAAGAAAAGTGGACGAACACTTTGAACTATGTCAAAAAGTATTACAAACTGCAATCAATAAGAAAAAAGCAGAGAAATCAAATGTTTCAATTTCAAAGTTACCAAAAGGATATACATTTCGAAAAGTTGTACCAGAAGATGCAGTAGAAGTTTCGATTTTGTATCAAACGGTATTTCAAACGTATCCTTTTCCCGTTCATGAAGCGGAATATATTTTGCAAACAATGAAAGATAACGTGATCTATTTTGGTATATGGCACGAAACAAAATTAGTTGCACTATCTTCAATTGAGGCTGCAGATAAATATAAAAATGCAGAAATGACAGATTTTGCAGTTCTAGAAGAATACCAAGGCAAAGATTTTGCATTATTATTACTGAATGAAATGGAAAAATGTTTAAAAGAAATGAATTATCAAACCGCATATACGATTGCAAGGGCCAAATCCTATGGAATGAATATTACGTTTGCAAAAAGTGGATATACGTATGCAGGTACATTGACGAACAATACACAAATTTCAGGGAATATTGAAAGCATGAATGTCTGGTATAAAACAGTAATGTAAGATGGTGATATGAAACCGTGATATTAGACAGGGAGACAAAATCAATATGCGAGAAAAATATAGAAGAAAATAGTATTAAAGGATGCAACTGTAAAGGCAGGAAGTTGACAATTGTCAACTTCCTGCCTTTTAATAAAATACAAATGGTTATAATAATTAATTTAGTGTTTAACGTTCGTTAGCAAAATATTGTGTATGAAGTAGTTTATGAGCGATATCGCTATTTGGTTTTTCTAAAAATTCATCATAAAGTTTAATAATAGCTGGGTTCTCATGCGATTTACGAATTGGTTTGTTGCGATCTTCTTCATAAATGGCATTTGCTCTTTTCTTGAGAATATCATAGTCTCCGTGTAAATATGGTTGTCCACCACCACCGATACATCCGCCTGGACACGCCATAATCTCAATAATCTGATAATTTGCCTCACCTGAGCGAATCTTCTCTAAAAGACTTCTAGCATTGCCAAGTCCATGAGTAATGGCGGCTTTTACCTCCATATCGTTTATCTGAATCGTTGCTTCTCGGGTTCCATCTAACCCACGAATCATAGAGAATTCTATCTTTTCTAATGTTTCTCCTGTAATCCACTCATATGCAGTACGAAGAGCTGCCTCCATGACACCACCCGTAACACCAAATAAGACGCCTGCACCACTAGATTCTCCAAGAAAACTGTCAAACTCTTCATCGGGAAGTTCCTGAAATGAAATACCAGCTTCTTTTATCATCTTGGCAAGTTCTCTAGTACTAATTACGACATCTACATCATTTCCCATTTCATCTCTCGCAGCTTCATATTTTTTCGCAAGACAAGGCATAACAGATACTACTACCATGTTCTTTGGATTGATATTCATTATCTTGGCATAGTAGCTTTTTGCAATTGCTCCAAACATTTGTTGAGGAGATTTACAACTAGAAGGAATATCAAGTAAATCTGAAAATTCATGTTCAAAGAAATTAATCCAAGCAGGACAGCAGCTAGTAAGCATAGGGAGTCGTCCACCATTATTAATTCGATCCATTAATTCAGTTGCTTCCTCCATAATGGTTAAATCAGCAGCAAAGTCAGTATCAAGTATTTTATCGAATCCCAGTGCACGAAGTGATGCAACCATTTTGCCGGTGACAGGTTGTTCACTATAATCTCCAAACAGTTCGCCCAAAGCAGCACGCACGGCGGGTGCGGTTTGGACGATAACAAATTTCTCATTATCGTTGAGTACATTCCATACTTTAGCGGTATTATTGACCTGAGTTAAGGCACCAGTTGGACAAACTGAAACACATTGACCGCAAAAAGTGCAGTTGGTATCAATCATTGGCAAACTAAAAGCAGGAGAGATAATTGTATTAAAACCTCGATTCATAGGCGAATATACGCCTACGGTTTGAACCGTGCTACAGGCAGTGACACATTTGCGACATAAGATACATTTATTTGGGTTGCGTTCCAAAGAAAAACTGGAAGTATCGGAGGGAAAAGAAGACATTTCTCCTTTGTATTTCATCTCACGAATTCCAAAATCAGCTGCAAGTTTTTGCAAATCGCAATGTAAATTTTTGGCACATAACAAACAATCTTGGGGATGGTTTGACAAAAGTAGTTCTACAACGGTTCTTCTTGCCTTTACAGCTCGAATTGAATTCGTATTTACAATCATTCCTTCTGAAACTAAGGTGTTACATGCGGGAGCAAGATTTCTTCTGCCTTCGACTTCGACAACACAGACACGACAGGAACCAGGATTATGTTGTAGCCCATTTTGGAGGTACATATGACATAACGTTGGAATATAAATATTTAAATATTTTGCTGCTTGAAAAACGGTAATACCTTCTTCTACCTGAAGTTCTTTATTATTTATAGTAAGGGTAATTAAACTCAATTTTTCCACCTCTTTCATAAACTATGAGATAACTATTCAATACCTTCATTGTTACCACTGTTCAATGTATAAAAATGCCTCGTATTTATGTGTATTGAACATTAATGGTATGATATATCGATATACCATTAATGTTTAATAATTGCATTTACTGGACAAATAGAGTAGCAAACACCGCATTTAATGCATTCGTCTTGCCTTATTACATGAAGTTCTTTTACTTTGCCAGAAATACAAGGAACAGGGCAATTTCTTGCACACTTAGTACAACCAATGCATTTTTCCGTAATTTGATATCCCAACAGATTTTTACAAACCCCGGCAGGACATTTGTGATCTTTGACATGGGCCTCATATTCATCCCAAAAATATCTCATGGTACTCAAAATAGGATTTGGTGCAGTTTGTCCGAGTCCACATAAAGATGTATCCTTAATGATTGGACCAAGTTCTTTTAACGTATCTAGATCCGTTGGTGTACCTTCTCCATTTGTAATTCTGGTTAATATTTCAAGGAGGCGCTTGTTACCTATTCGGCAAGGCGTACATTTTCCACAGGATTCATCAACGGTAAATTCCAGGTAGAATTTTGCAATATCTACCATGCAGTTGTCTTCATCCATTACAATCATGCCACCTGACCCCATCATAGAACCGATTGCGGTTAAGGATTCATAGTCGATTGGAAGATCTAAGCTTTCAACAGGGATACAACCGCCAGAAGGTCCACCTGTTTGTACGGCTTTAAATTTTTTATCGTTAACAATACCGCCACCTATGTTGTAGATTATTTCTCTTAGTGTAGTTCCCATTGGAACTTCTACTAGTCCAACATTTTTGATTTTACCAGCAAGTGCAAATACTTTTGTTCCTTTTGAGCCTGCTGTTCCAATGGAGCTATACCACTTTGCACCATTCAGGATAATTGCAGGTACATTAGCAAGCGTTTCGACATTGTTGACGCAGGTAGGTTTCTCCATAAGACCACTTTGGGCAGGAAAGGGAGGTTTATTTGTTGGCTCTCCACGTTTTCCTTCAATGGAATGAATGAGAGCTGTCTCTTCACCGCAAACAAATGCACCAGCACCATATTTTAGCTCAATATTAAAACAGAAGTTAGTTTCTAGAATGTTATCTCCGAGAAGACCCAGTTCTTTAGCCTGACTTAAAGCGATTAAGATACGGTTTACGGCTAATGGATATTCCGCGCGGATATAAATATATCCTTTGGAGGCTCCAATGGTAAATCCGGCAATAGCCATGGCTTCAATTACACTGTTTGGATCGCCTTCAAGAATAGAGCGATCCATAAATGCTCCAGGATCACCTTCATCAGCATTGCAGATAATATATTTTTGATCTGCATCAAAAACTTTAGTGAAGGACCATTTTTTTCCTGTTGGGAACCCACCGCCACCTCTTCCTCTTAGACCAGAGTCAGTGATGAGTTGAATGACTTCGTCTGGAGTCATTTTGTTAATGACTTGTCCTAGAGCCAAATATCCTTTTGCACCAATCGATTCTTCAATATCTTCGGGGTTGATAAAACCACAGTTTCGTAACGCAATTCTTTTTTGTTTTTTGTAGAAAGACATTTCATCTTGTCGCTTTACCTTTTTGCGAATGGATGGTTCTTCATAAAGTAGTCGGTTTACAGATCTGCCATTTAATAAGTGTTCGGAAACGATTTCAGCAGCATCATTTGGTGTAACCTGAATATAAAACGTGTTATCTGGATTGATTTTTACAATAGGACCTTTTTCGCAAAAGCCAAAACACCCAGTGACAGATACTGTAACTTCATCACTAAGACCAGCTTTTTTGATTTCACTTTGTAAATTTTTAATGATTTTACTACTGTCAGAAGATTGACATCCGGTTCCTCCGCAGACAGTAATAAAGCGCTGGCATCTTTTGTTTTCAGCGGCTAATTCTTCTTCTACAGAAGGTGTACGCATTTTTAGCTTTTTTGAGTATTCATCGGATAAACGTTGAAGTTCTTCATAAGACTTGATTTTGTTCAATACACCACCCCCTATTCCATGAATTTATCTAATGTTGTTATAACCATTTGTTTTGTAAAACGACCATATACCTTGTCATTTACAGTAACTACTGGAGCAAGACCACATGCCCCAATGCATCGTAACACTTGAAGTGTAAATTTATTATCTGGTGTCGTTTCTCCAACTTTAATGCCTAGTTTTCGCTCAAATTCATCCAAAATATCGGCTGAACCTTTTACAAAACAAGCAGTTCCCATGCAAATATTAATTACATATTTTCCATGAGGAGTTTCTGAAAAATAAGAGTAAAAAGTGACTACACCGTTTACCTGTGCAATGGGTTGATTCAATTTCTTTGCAACAAAGATCTGTACGTCTTTAGGTAAATAACCAAAAATTCCTTGAGCCTTGTGAAGCACTGAAATTAAGGAACTAGAATTGTCAGGTATTTCATTCATAAAGTTTTCGAGTTCTTTAAAATTTTGTTCTGTTTGATGAGTAGAAGACATGAACTGTTACCTCCTTGTATATGTGTGATGCATTCTTGCATACATCTTGTATGATACCAGGGTCAAAAGGTAATGTTTTTCATGTATGCATGAAAAAACATAACTTTGGGACCTGTAAAACATGAGAAAGTAGCCGAACAGGGCAGATTTCTCATGTTTTTAGGATTGTGGGAGCACAAAGTACGTAACAATCCGTAGGTATTCATAGTATGTGTACTTTGTTAAATAAATATGAGATAAAAAATTTAATTGTTTATTGATTGAGAGTATGCGATTTTATGAAGGGAATTTCTGAAATGGAGAATATAATATTATGGTTCACAGAATGGCGATTTATACAAAAGAGTGAATCAAAATTTTAGTAGCAGATAGTATATTGGGAGAAATGGGAGAGTAGAACTTTGCGAATAATCAAAGAAAGAGGCAAATAGTTGAATAAACAACTATTTGCCTCTTATGAATTAATATGAATTATATTTGATTAAAATTCTTTACAAAAATAATGAGTATGTAACAATTTATGAGCAATATCACTATTTGGTTTTTCTAAAAATTCATCATAAAGTTGAATGATAGCAGGATTCTCGTGTGATTTACGAAGTGGCTTATTACGGTCTTCTTCGTATAGAGCATTTGCTCTTTTATCAAGAATTTCGTAATTACCCTTCATGTATGGTTGTCCACCACCATCGATACATCCACCAGGACAAGCCATGATTTCAATAATCTGGTAATTTGCTTCACCAGAGCGAATCTTATTTAAAAGTTTTCTGGCATTGCCTAGTCCACTGGCAATTGCAGCCTTGACTTCCATATCTTTAATCTGAATAGTTGCCTCACGGATTCCGTCTAAACCACGAACCATTGAGAATTCAACATCCTCTAATGTTTCATTTGTAATCCATTCATAAGCAGTACGAAGTGCAGCTTCCATTACACCACCAGTAACTCCGAATATAACACCGGCACCAGTAGATTCTCCAAGAAAACTATCAAAGTCTTCATCTTGAAGAGAATTAAAGGAAATACCTGCTTCTTTAATCATCTTGGCAAGTTCTCTTGTACTGATTACGATATCTACATCATCGCCCATTTCTTTTCTGGCAGCTTCATATTTCTTAGCCAAACAAGGCATAACAGATACAACAACCATATTCTTAGGATCAATGTTCATCTTTTTCGCATAATAGCTCTTCGCAATTGCGCCGAACATTTGTTGTGGAGATTTACAGCTAGAAGGAACATCTAATAAATCTGTAAATTCATGTTCAAAGAAATTAATCCATCCTGGACAGCAACTAGTAAGCATTGGAAGTCTACCGCCGTTTTGAATACGATTCATTAACTCAGTGGCTTCTTCCATAATAGTAAGATCAGCAGCAAAATCGGTATCGAATACTTTGTCAAAACCAAGTGAGCGAAGAGAAGCAACCATTTTACCAGTAACGGCGTGTCCACTTTCATTGCCAAAAGCTTCCCCTAAAGCTGCACGTACAGCAGGTGCTGTTTGAACAATTACAAATTTATTCTCATCGTTAAGTGCATCCCATACTTTAGAAGTGTTGTTAACTTCTGTTAAAGCTCCAGTTGGACAGACAGAGACACACTGACCACAGAAGGTACAGTTTGTATCTACCATTGGCATTCCAAAAGCAGGAGAGATAACAGTTTCAAAACCTCTGTTGATAGCGGATAAAACAGATACTGTTTGAACTTCGCTACAGACAGTAACACATCTTCTACATAAAATACATTTGTCTAGATTTCTTACGATGGATGAACTGGATAAATCTTTTGGGAAAGTTGACATCTCGCCTTTGTATTTTATTTCACGAATTCCCATTTCAGCAGCAAGTGCTTGTAATTCACAATCAGTGCTTTTCTCACATAACAAACAATCCTGAGGATGATCTGACAAAAGTAACTCTATTACGTTTCTTCTTGATTTAATGGCTTTAATGGAATTTGTTTTAATATCCATGCCTTCTGAGATCGGGGTATTACATGCAGGTGCAAGGTTTCTACGACCTGCTACTTCAACTACACAGACACGACAAGAGCCTGGATTGTGCTCTGATCCATCATGAAGGTGCATGTGACACAATGTAGGAATATGAATATCTAGTAATTTAGCTGCTTGTAAAATTGAACTACCTTCTTCAGCTTGCAGTTTTTTACCATTAATTGTTAGTGTAACTAAACTCAAAATGTCCACCTCTTTCTTAAAATATTAATATCAGACTTTGATAATTGCATTAACTGGACAACTAGTAAAGCATGCACCACATTTAATACATTTATCCTGTTCGATTACATGAAGTTCTTTTACTTTACCTGTGATACAAGAAACAGGACAGTTTCTTGCACATTTTGTACAGCCGATACATTTATCTGTGATTTCATAACGTACCAAGTTTTTACAAACTCCTGCAGGACAGGTGCGGTCTTTTACGTGAGCAATATACTCATCCCAGAAATATTTCATAGTACTTAAAACAGGATTTGGAGCTGTTTGTCCAAGACCACATAAAGAAGTATCTTTAATTGTCTGTCCAAGTTCTTTCAAGGTCTCTAAATCTTGTTCGGTACCTTCGCCGTTGGTAATCTTCGTTAATATTTCAAGAAGGCGTTTGTTACCAATTCTACATGGAGTACATTTACCGCAAGATTCTTCCACTGTAAATTCTAAGTAGAATTTAGCAATATCTACCATACAGTTATCTTCATCCATTACAATCATTCCACCGGAACCCATCATAGAGCCAATTGCGGTTAGTGATTCATAATCGATTTGAAGATCTAAGTGTTCAGCTGTAATACATCCACCTGATGGTCCACCAGTTTGAACAGCCTTGAATTTTCTGTTGTTTTTAATTCCGCCACCAATATCATAAATAATTTCTCTTAGTGTAGTTCCCATAGGAACTTCTACTAATCCTACGTTGTTAATCTTACCAGCAAGTGCAAATACTTTGGTTCCTTTTGAACCAGCAGTACCAATAGAACTGTACCATTTTGCGCCTTTGTTGATGATAATAGGTATATTGGCAAGTGTTTCTACATTGTTAACACAGGTTGGTTTATTCCAAAGGCCACTTTGAGCTGGGAAAGGAGGTTTGTTTGTTGGTTCACCACGTTTTCCTTCAATAGAATGAATTAATGCAGTTTCTTCACCACATACAAATGCCCCGGCGCCATATTTAATTTCAATATCAAAGCTAAAGTCGCTTCCAAGAATATTTTCTCCAAGAAGACCAAGTTCTTTCGCCTGTCTTAATGCGATGTAAAGACGGTTTACTGCTAATGGATATTCAGCACGGATATAAATAAATCCCTTTGATGCACCAATTGCATAACCTGCGATAGCCATTGCTTCTAGAACACTATTTGGATCACCTTCTAGAATAGATCGATCCATGAATGCGCCTGGATCACCTTCATCAGCATTACAGATAATATACTTCTGATCAGCGTCATTTGCTTTTGCAAAAGACCATTTCTTGCCGGTTGGGAAGCCACCACCGCCTCTTCCACGAAGACCTGATTCCATCATAAGATTGATAACTTCATCAGGAGTCATAGTAGTGATTACTTTACCTAATGCAAGATATCCTTCAGCACCAATTGCTTGCGTAATATCTTCTGGATTAATAAAACCACAGTTTCGTAATGCAATTCTTTTTTGCTTTTTGTAGAAAGACATTTCGTCTTGTCTTTTAATTTTTCCTTTGACGGTTGGCTCTTCATATAGAAGTCTTTGTACATATCTACCATTCAATAGATGCTCTGATACAATTTCAGCTGCATCTTCAGGAGTAACCTCAATATAGAACGTATTATCAGGTTGTACTTTAACAATTGGACCTTTTTCACAGAATCCAAAGCAGCCGGTTACAGCTACAGTTACCTCATCAGTGAGACCAGCTTTATCAATCTCTTCCTGAAGGGTTTCAATAATTTTACTACTATCAGACGACTGACATCCAGTTCCGCCACAGACGCTGATATAACGCTTACATCTTTTATTTTCAGATGCTAATTCTTCTTCGTGGGAAGGGGTTAGCATTTCTAAATTTTTAGAAAAATCTTTTGAAATTTTTTGAAGCTCTTCGTAAGAATTTATTCTGCTCAATGCTGGAACCTCCTATTCATTATAATCATCTAGAATTTTAGTAACCATGTCTTTTGTAAAACGACCGTAAACTTTATCATTTATAGTAACTACTGGAGCAAGACCGCACGCACCAACGCATCGTAATACTTGAAGCGTAAATTTATCATCAGGTGTAGTCTGTCCAACTTTAATGTTAAGTTTGCGTTCAAATTCTTCTAGAACGTCAGCAGAACCTTTTACAAAACATGCGGTTCCCATACATACATTCACTACGTATTTTCCAGTAGGAGTCTCCGTAAAATAGGAATAAAAAGTAACAACACCGTTTACCTCTGAAACTGGAATGCTTAAGTTTTTTGCTACGAATACTTGTACGTCTTGTGGTAAATAACCGAAAATTTCCTGAGCTTTATGAAGAACTGCGATTAACGCACCAGTTTTTTCGGGAATAGCATCAATGAAATCTTTGAGTTCATTGAAATATTGGTCTCTCAGTTGAGTAGAACACATGAAAATGTACCTCCTTTGATATGTTTTTGACACACTAGCATTATAACATAATAATTAAAAAAACAGTAGCAAATATATAAAAATAGACAATAAAATAATGTGATATTTTGTATTATAATGTGATTTGATAAAAAAAGTATAGGTATAGTAATGAAATATGGCAAAAACAGGGAATAAATACTTGCGTAATGGATATTAATTCATGAAAATTAGCAAAATACGTACAACTTCAATAAATTTCAATAAATAAAGTTTTCGAAATCTATGTGTGCATATTTATAAATTTATTGATAGAACTTTAACAAGCTAAAAATATAATTTGCAACAAAGTAATCACACAGGGGATTTATTTTTAAACTACAATAATAATTTGAGTATATACGAGTGAAAACCAATAGACTTGCCTTTTATATATACTAGTTTGTTCATATCATAATATAATAGCGTTTCAATAAGTACAGCAAGTGCTATTAATTGATGTTTATAAATATATAAATAAAACGAATGAAAATAACTTGACAAAATTTAAAAAAATGTGTATTGTTAAATTATATTAAAAAATTGCATGCAATTAAATAGAGCAAAAGAAAGTAGGTAATAACATGAAACTATATGATTTTGATGTGAAAGATAAAAATGGAAATGTTGTCTCAATGAAAGATTATGAAGGAAAGGTACTTCTAATCGTGAATACAGCTACAGGTTGTGGATTTACCCCTCAATATGAAGGCTTACAAAAGTTATATGATAAATATAAGGAAAAAGGTTTTGAAATATTAGATTTCCCTTGTAATCAATTTGGAAATCAGGCACCAGGAAATATTGACGAAATACATCAATTTTGTCAGTTGAATTACAGTACAACGTTCCCTTTGTTTTCGAAAATTGAAGTAAATGGAAAAAATGAAGAACCCCTATATCATTATTTAAAAGAGAATAGTAATTCTATATTAGGATCAAAAATAAAATGGAATTTTACAAAATTTTTAGTAGATAAAGAAGGTAATGTTGTAGAACGATTTGCGCCAATTACGGAACCAGATAAAATCGATGAAAAAATAGCTATACTTTTATAAGGAAATGAAAAACTAGATACCCTTGTAGTTATTTACAAATTCGTATAAACTATTGAGATAGGAGGTGATTTTAGTGCAAAAGGAAATATACCTGGCAGGCGGGTGTTTCTGGGGAACTGAGAAATATCTTGAAAATATAAAAGGAATAAAAGAAACAGAAGTTGGATATGCAAATGGCAATACAAAAAATCCATCTTATGAAGAGGTTTGCCATAAAAACACAGGACATGCAGAAGCAGTAAAAGTTGTCTATGATGAAGCTGAAATTAGTTTACCATTTATATTAGATTTATATTATGATGTAATCAATCCAGTTAGCCTCAATCGACAAGGTGGAGATATAGGTTCGCAATATAGAACTGGTATTTATTTTATAGAGTCGAAAGATGAAGCTATTATTGAACAATCAATTTCAAAATTACAAGAGAGCTACCAAGAGAAAATTGCAATAGAATTCAAACCACTTTTGAATTATTATAAAGCAGAAGAATATCATCAAAAATATTTAGATAAGAACCCAAGCGGATATTGCCACATAGGAAAAGATAAATTTGCTAGTGCAGAGAAAGCAATTGATGTATGTTAAATCGTAAAGTACTTTTTTTTATGGGTGTTGTTGAAACTGGAAGCTTTTCGGGTGCTGCAAAAAAATTTTATTTATCTCAATCAGCTATTAGTCAGCAGATTAACCAGTTGGAAGGAGAGCTTAGAGTACAACTACTTGATCGTAGTGGTTATCGCCCAGTATTAACGGAAACTGGAAAATATTATTACCAAGAATGTAAGAAGTTGATGGATTGTTATGACTTACTATTGAAAAATATGAAGGAAATAGGATCAGACTACGAAAAAGGTTTAAAAATTGGAATAACAGGGCCGATAGAGCAAAAACATTTGCCCATAATTATAAACCAATATAAAAGTAAATATAAAGATGTTATCGTAGATGTTAAAAAAATAAATTTTGAAAATGGAGTCAGCTATTTATTAGACGGTACTTTGGATGTTGCGTTTGGAATAGCCAATGATTTTGATGGAAATGATAAAATATGTAAAGTGAAATTAATGAAACATAGAGTGTGTGTAGTATGCTCAAAAGATCATCCATGGGCAAAACGAACGTCTGTAAATAGTCAGGAAATAGCAAATCAACCGCTTATATCTTTCTCTAAAAATATGGGTAGTAATTTTTATCTTGACTTCATTCAATCATTTAAGAAGGATGGTGTCACGCCAAATATTGTTCAGGAAGTAGAAGGTCTTGAAGAATTATTTTTAGCCGTTAAAATCAATCAAGGCATTGCGCTCACATCGAGGGAAGTCGTAACCAACGAAGATAATGTGTGCCAACTAGATATTGATAATACGCACCATCATGCAGATTTTTGTCTTGGATATTTGAAGAAAAATAATAAAGATTTTCTGAAAGCATTTATTGAAGATACAAGATGTTATTTCAAACAATCAACACTATAAGAAGAACTTATAGTGTTGATAAGCAAGTTCTATCTATTTTTATTCCAAAATTTGTTTTAAGATAAAAACATAATAAATGTTAAAAAATTAACAGGAGGATAAATTTATGTCGAAAATAATTGTTACAGGTGTGGATGGAAATTTTGGAAGTCAAGTAGTAAAAACGATTACAACGTTAGTAAAAAAGGAAGATCTTATTTTAACATGCCCATTTGAAAAGGGTCTAGAAGCTTATGCAAAGGAAGGGTTTGACACGCGAGTAGCAAACTTTAACCATAGTGAAGGTCTAGAAGAAGCATTTAAAGGTGGAGACGTTATTTTGATTATTTCTGCTCCATTTGTAGGAGAAAAACGTCAGAACGCACATAGAAACGCCATCAATGCAGCTCAAGCAGCAGGTGTTAAAAAGGTAGTATACACATCACTTGTGAATGCAAGAGATCCCCAAAATCCAAGTATAGAAAAAATTGATCATGCCTATACAGAAGAATATGTTGAAAGCATCGGAATTGATTATATTTTCTTGAGAAATTCTCAATATGCGGAGGCAATGATTACTAGCTATTTAACTTCAAATGATGAAATGGCAAGTTGTCAAGGTGATGGGAAAATGTCTTATATCTCACGTAAAGATTGCGCAATTGCTGCTGCATATGCGTTAACAAAAGACGATATTCACAAAACAGTATTAAATGTGAATGGTCCAGAATCTTTGACTTTAGCTGAATTTGTTGGAATTGGAAACAAAGAAACTGGTATGAATGTCGTTGTAAATGACGTGTCTGAAGAAGCAGTATATGCATTTTTTGATTCCATTGGAGTCCCTAGAACTACAGATGGTAAATTCAAAGATGGATCACCAGCACCATATTCTAGCGAAGGTATGGTAACATTTGCTCGTGCAATTCGTATTGATAAAATGAGTTCATTTACAAATGACTTTGAAATGTTGACAGGTAACAAACCTAGAACTGTTTCACATATGTTTGCAAATTACGATGATTATCAGGTTGGACAAAGAAATTCAATGGACAAATAATAAATGTAGTATAAACATAAATTTGTTAAAATAGGCTATCCTTTTAATAGGGTGCCTATTTTAATTTATGAAGATAAGTGTTACAAACTAAATTATTAAATGAAAGGCACTTAAGTGTCCCCAAGCACACTAATCGGATGAATGTATGTTGTGCGCAAGCCTCATAGCAGGAAAGTGTTTGCAAGCAGACACTATGCTTTAACAAATTGAATGAAAATATATTAAAAATGCAAAATATGTGATAATATGGGGTTAAATATATTAGGAGGATAACACATGAAAACGTTTAAAGAATTATATAATTATGTTGTAGAATCAGCGCTAGAAGGTGACCTTAGTAAAATATATAAGTTAGAAGAAAATTATGATTCCTACCAGTTAGATTGTTTGTTAAATCCACAAAAACATCCATTGGTATTGAATACGGGAAAATGCGAATGCTCTACAGAGAAACAAGGAGAATGTGTTAGTAGATGTCCCTTTGAGGCAATCAGTATTTTGCCAGAAGGAGGTATTTCTATTGATTCTACGTTGTGTGTGGGATGCTCTGAATGTATAAATGGTTGCGCAAGTGAGAAATTGAGTGCAAGCACAGACATCATTCCTGCATTAAAAAAAATACGTTCTTCAAAAGGACTTGTTTATGCAATGATTGCACCAGCTTTTTTAGGTCAATTTAGTTCCACAGTAACACCGGGGAAATTAAGAAGTGCAATGAAGAAAATGGGATTTGATGGAATGATTGAAGTGGCACTTTTTGCGGATATATTAACGCTAAAAGAGGCACTTGAATTTGATAAAAATATTAATGGGGAAAGTGATTTCCAGTTAACAAGTTGTTGTTGTCCAATGTGGATTGCCATGATTAAAAAAATATATCATGAACTAATGCCTCATGTTCCGGGTTCAGTTTCACCGATGATTGCTTGTGCCAGAACAATTAAAGTACTTCATCCAGATGCGATGACAGTGTTTATCGGACCTTGTTTAGCGAAAAAAGCAGAGGCGCGCGAAAAAGATCTTGTAGGTGACGTAGATTTTGTTTTGACGTTTCAAGAAGTGCAAGCAATATTTGAAGCGTTAGCAATTAAGCCAGAAGAGATGGAAGAAAGTGAGAAAGATCATTCTTCTAAAGCTGGAAGAATATATGCAAGAGCTGGTGGCGTAAGTGAAGCCGTTGAAAGTACTGTGAAATGTATCAATCCTAATCGTGAGATTTCTGTAAAAACAAAGAAAGCCGATGGAGTACAAGCATGTAAAGCAATGATAAAAGATTTGACAGAAGGAAAAACAGAGGCAAACTTTTATGAAGGAATGGGATGTAAAGGCGGATGTGTTGGGGGCCCTAAGTCAATTACCAGTGTGGAGGAAGGAACTAAAGCCGTCAATATATACGGAGAAGAGTCTCCCTACCAGAATCCGGTCGAGAATCCATATGTGATTGAGTTGTTACATCGACTAGGATTTGACACAATTGAGAGTCTGTTAGATCGTTCCGATATATTTACACGAAATTTTTGAGTATAATATTACTGACTAAATAAAATCATCCTGTTAAACAAAGACCATTTTGTTCAACAGGATGATTTATTCGTGGAATTAAAAAGTTTGCAAAACATCGTGTACCGCGTTTAATTAAAGTTTAATATCGCGTTCTGCAAATACTTTTTTGTATAGTTAATTTTACATTTGGAGGAAAAATGAAAATCGGTGAATTATCAACTCAAACGGGCATTAGTGAATATACATTGCGTTACTATGAAAAAAAGGAATTAATACGAGTAGAGCGTGATCAAAATGATAGGCGTTCTTATGTTGAAAAGGATATAGAATGGATTCGTTTTATTAAAAAACTCAAAGAAACAGGAATGCTTTTAAGAGATATCAAACGATAAATTTACTTTTTGTGAATAAATAAAGCAACACTACCCTCGCAATTTTGAAAGGGTGGTGTTGCTTTTATTTATTAAATCTTATTTCATATAAATAACGCTTTATGGATGATGCAAGTTACCTATCTAAAAAAAGGTAACAGTTCAGCCATACCATTCATAATGTGCCAGAATATACAGATATGCCAATCAGTTTGTTAATAAACTGGCACA
>JBGUEQ010000033.1:0-54021 GCA_041821265.1 Lachnotalea sp.
TGTGCCAGTCTATTAACAAACTGATTGGCATATCTGTATATTCTGGCACATTATGAATGGTATGGCTGAACTGTTACAGAAACTGTAACAATTTTTAGCGAGAGCATGAACAGATCTTTTATTTATGATATAATACCAATATGTGCACTGGTTTAATAAAACATAAAGGTAGGGTCAACTACAATGAAAGATAAATTATATACAATACCACTTAGAGAGGCATTTGAATCGAAGGATGAATGTCCATTTTGTTTTATAGAAAGAAAATTAGAACAAGATGCCTTAGATTTTACCTTAGGCTCATCTTCGTCCTATATGGAAAGTGATATTAGAGAAGAGACAGACCGAATCGGATTTTGTAGAAACCATTTCAAACAAATGTATCAATATGGAAATTCTTTGGGAAATGCATTAATTTTGAAAACGCATTTTCAAAAAAGTAACGAAGAGTTAAAACAATTATTGAACGAGTTTACGCCAGATAAACCGTCCTTTCTAAATAAAATAAAGAAGAATTCTCAAATTGGTAGTACAGATGCAATCACACAGTGGATTACCAAGAAGGAGAGTTCTTGTTTTGTGTGTGACTATATTAAGAATACGTATGATCGATATATGGATACATTTTTCTATTTATTTAAGAATGAACCAGACTTTATTGATATGGTGAAAGAATCAAAAGGGTTTTGCCTACATCATTTTGGGGAAATAACCAAAAGTGCTTCCACCAAATTAAATGCGACGCAACTAGAACAATATACACAAGTGGTATTCCCGCTTATGAAAGAAAATATGTCAAGAGTAGAGACAGACATATCTTGGCTTGTAGATAAATATGATTACCGAAATGCGAACGCAGATTGGAAAAACTCCAAAGATGCGCTGCAAAGAGGAATGCAAAAAATAAATGGTGGTTATCCAGCAGACGGTGACTATCAAAGTAATCGATAGGCTTGGAGGATACATGAAAGGAATTTATAATATACCAGAGTCATTTTGGAGTTTATTTAAATCTAGAAATAGATATATTTATATGGAGTCGCTATTATTAATATATGAGGAATACTTATATAATGATTATTTTCTTAGTAAAGAGACGTGTATTCAGATTCTTGCGGATTGCTTTTCCAATCGATTAGTGGATATTTCGGCCGATGATACCGAAGAAGATGTGGATAATTTAGAACCCATTGCAACAAGAATCTTTACGAAGTTAGTTAAATTTACGTGGCTTCGCAAAATTGAAGATTATGGAACCTTTAAAACGAACGTAGTTATTCCAGATTATGCTTCTGTATTTATTGAAACATTTCAGAAAATCAATCATCCAGAGTCAGATGAGACGGATTTGTATATTCAAAATGTTTATACTAATATTTATTCCTTTTATTATGATAATAAGGCAGGAATCGAGCTGCTTAAAACTGCAATGGTTAACACGGCTAAGTTAAATCGAGCGTTGCAGGACATGCTTCATAATATGGATAAATTCTTCGAAGCCTTGCTAAAACAAGAGAGTTACGAAGAGCTGTTGCAAGAACATTTAAATAGTTACGTGGACAACATTGTAAATAAAAAATACGCACTGCTTAAGACAGGCGATAATTTCTACATATATAAGAATGATATTAAGACGCTTCTAAAGAAAATCAGAGAAGATGAACCGCGCCAATTATTACTGAAACAAAAAATGATGCTAAAGGGAAAAATAGCCGAAGATACTGAAAATGAAATGCTTGAAATTTTAGATCATGTAGAACGTGGAATTGCTAATATGGAAAAACGAATTTCACGAATCGATTCAGAGCATAGCAAATATATAAGAGCGACCGTAAGACGCTTAGAATACATGCTAAACAATGACGATAACATGAAGGGAAATGTGGTGAAACTGCTAGGCATGATGAAGGGCAGACGTAAAGACGTTATTCTAGAGAAGATGGCGGATACGATTTTGCTCAATGATTTTACCATTATCTCACAAGAATCGATGTACAAGAAACGTGGCAAAAGAAAAACCTTCGAAGATAGCATTCAGATGGATAGCAACATTGAAACTGATTTGACAGCAGAAGAGATTCTTAAGTTAAATAAGAATAAGACCCGATATAGTAAAATAGAAATAGAAGCATTCGTACTTGATAAAATGGAAAATGGAATCTTTCGTACAGAGGAGTACAAAATTAATACACAAAGTGAGTTTGAACTACTCATTCTTGCGTATGATCATAGTATTCGAAAAAAGAGCCCTTATCAGGTGAGAAATGAAGAAGCAGAGGTTATAGTGAATGGAACGTATAGCTATCCTAG
Organism: Lachnotalea sp.; assembly: GCA_041821265.1. Lineage (GTDB taxonomy): Bacteria > Bacillota > Clostridia > Lachnospirales > Lachnospiraceae > Lachnotalea. The sequence goes on from JBGUEQ010000033.1 coordinate 2,311, forward strand.
ACTTACCTTTGAGTTAAAAGAGCAAGTACTACATAAACAAAAGGAGGAGAGCGATGATACCATACTATAACGATTTACCAGAAGCCGAGCAAAAAGAAGTATCAGAGGCAATCGCGCTTTTGCATGCTCAAACGTTTGTGTTAGAGAGAAAGTACGATAAAAAGACCGCTAGATATCAGTATAATAAAGAATATAGAATATGTGAAAAGCATTTAGATTTTTTGATGGAATATTTTAAAATAGCAGGAATTGAATTGATTGAGAATAGACAATATGGAGTGATGGCACTTCGAGGAAGTAACTTATTAGGAGATAAGCTGAGCAAGCTTAGCACTATTTTTGTGCTACTTCTTAAATTGATCTTTGAGGAGAAGATGAACAGTGTATCAAATTCCGTGCATGTATATGCTACGTTGAACGAGGTATACGATAAGATTAATTTATTTCGATTATGGGATAACAAGGCGTTACCAGTAACCGAGATTAAAAAGACAATTGCAGTACTTCGAAAATATCAGATTATTGACTTGTTAGATTTTGATGGAGAGATAAGTGGAGAGACCAAACTTATTGTATATCCAGCTATTAATCTATTGATTCATGCAGAGGAAGTACGAAGTATTATTTCACAATATGAAGAAAATGAGGAAAGTGAGGAAAATGATGACAGCATTTCAGGGGATGACGAGAATGTGTCTGAACAATTGGCACTATATTAACGAGAAAGTTTTATCCTTTAGTACTGGAATTAACTTCTTTACTGGACATTCAGGAAGTGGTAAATCTACCGTACTCGACGCATTGCAGCTCTTATTATATGCAGATACGAACGGGCGAGGTTTCTTTAATAAGGCAGCCAAAGACGATTCCGATCGAACACTTATGGAATATTTAAGAGGAATGAAAGTCGTTTCAGAAAATGATGAAGCAGGATATCTTAGAAATCAAAATTTCTCCTCTACGATCGTACTGGAATTTCAGAATACCGAGAATGAAGACTATCAGTGTGTTGGTATTGTATTTGATGTAGAGGTAGCGAGTAATGACGTGGAGCGAATGTTTTTTCAGCATAAGGGACGAATGTTTGCGAACCACTATCGTTGTGACGGACGGCCAATGTCGATTCATGAGGTGAAGGATTGGCTTACATTGAATTACGAGAAAGAGCAGTGGGATTTTAGCAGAACGAATGAGAAGTTTCGAGCTAAATTATACGAGACTTATTTTGGTGGGCTAGATGATAAGAAATTTCCAGCATTATTTAAAAAGGCAATTCCATTTCGAATGAATATGAAGTTAGAAGACTTCGTGAAGAACTATATTTGTATGGAAAAAAATATTCATATTGAAGACATGCAAGATAGTGTGATTCAATATGTCCGTCTAAGACGTAGATTAGAGGATACGAAGAAAGAAATATCGGTATTGGAGGAAGTTCATGAACAATATGAGAAATTCAGACAATTCTGGAACCAGTCGCTTCAGTATCAGTATAACATTGATAAGTTAGATATCTATACCATAGAGCGACGTATCGAGGAAATTAAGCAAAAGCAAGTAGTATATCAAGGTGATTTAGAAGGGATTGACGGGAGAATTGCAACTATTGCCTCTGATATTGAAGCAATTCAAAAACAGCGAGATGAAGTATTAATTGCCATTGAAAATAGTGGCTTCACACATCTTGAGACAGAGCTTAGTTCCGTAAATCAATTATTGGAATTTCTAAATGGAAGTAAAGCAAAATACGATAAAATAGGAAAAGGGCTTGAAAAGTGGCTTGATATAGGATTCATAGCAACAGAAACTAAGCTGAATATTGAACGTTTTATTAGCTATCACATCGATCGAGATCAACTAGAACATATGAAATTAGAATTAGAACAAGCGAGAGAGAACCTACAAAATGATCGTTTGGACGTAGAAGAAAAGCTGAAAGCATTTCGCATACAAACCGAAGAGATTAACGAAGAGATCAAACAACTTAAAACGGGTAAGAAGGCATACCCAACCTATCTGGTAGAGGCAAGAGATTATATCAGAGAACAATTAAATAACCGCTATGAAAAGGAAATTGAAGTACATATTTTAGCCGATTTGATTGACGTTGCAAATGATGAATGGCGCAATGCAGTCGAAGGTTATATGGGAAATAACAAACTTTCTATCATTGTAGCACCACAATATGCAAAAGCAGCCATCGAGATATATCATACCATGGAGGCAAAGAAATATTATAAGGTTTCCGTGATTGATTCAGAACGTGTCATGAAAGCGACCAAGACAATTTTGGAACATTCTTTGTCAGAAGAAGTAATCAGTGATGTGGATTATGCCAAGGCTTATGTGGATTACTTGATGGGAATCGTGGTTAAGTGTGAAAATGTAGAGCAATTACGCCAGAATAAAAGCGCCGTTACCAAAGAATGTTTCCTATATCATGGCTACAAACTACAGCACATGAATCCTAAAAATTATACGGAATATGCTTATATCGGTAAAAATGCGATTGAGCAAAGATTGAAAAGACTGGAAAAGAAGCTGGATCATATGAAGTTTGAAAAGAGCCCATACCAGGAATTATTAAGAGAATATAAAGAAATGCTTGGATTCGAGGCACTTCAAGATGAGATTGAAGTATATGAAAAGTATTTAGTGGATCTTAAGAAAATTAATCCCAAATTAGTAGAGAAAGAATCTCTAGAAATTAAGATTAATGAATTTAAATCCATAGATATTGAAGCGTGGAAGGCTAAAAAGGCTTTATTAGAACAAGAACTTAAGGCAAAATCTTCGCAAAAAGAGCTTTTAGCAAGTGAGCAAAGAATCAAGGGGAAGGCGCTTAGAGATTTTATTGAAGAATTAACGATGTTAACGGGCGACCTTGTCATGAAAGAAAAAGGATTTGTATTTGATTCATTCATGGAGGAAAATTTCAAAGAGTTAATCAGACAAAAATCTGGAGACAGACCAGATCGATTGAAAAGCTGGCTTATGAATAAGAAGCTTGCAATTGACAGTACGTCTAATATAGAGTATGAAAAACTAATTACAATAAGAGATCGCTATCAAAGAGAATATTCCTTCCGAGGCTTTAGCACAACAGGCAGAGAGAACAAGGATTATGATGTGCTATTAGAGAAGCTGCAAAGTGATAAGTTACAAGATTTTACCCAGAAAGCAGCAGGTCAGGCACAGATCGCCATTCATCATTTCAAAACTGACTTTATTTATAAGATACGAGATTCCATCAAAGAAGCCATGCAGCAAAAGGAAGAATTAAATCAAATTCTTGCCAACTCTGATTTTGGTAAAGAAAAATACCGCTTTATTATTACGAAAAATAAAGGGGAAGATGGCAAGTTCTACAACATGTTCATGGATGAGAATCTAGAGGTGAATCCAACACAGCTATCCAATCACATGGATAATCAGATGGACTTCTTCTCACAAGGACACGCAGAAAATTATAGCGATATGATTAATGAGCTAATTGAAATCTTTATGCCACCAGAAAATAGTGACACGAAGGAATTAGAAGAAGCACAGTTTAATATGGAGAAATATGCAGATTATCGAACCTATTTAGCCTTTGACATGGAACAAATTATTGATGGAATGCAGCCGATGAGACTAAGCAAGATGCTATCCAAGAACTCCGGTGGAGAAGGTCAAAATCCGCTCTACGTAGCATTACTAGCCAGCTTTGCACAAGTATATAAAATTAATTCCAAAGAAAATTCCAGAAGAAAGCCAACACCAAGACTCGTTGTATTGGACGAAGCATTTTCGAAAATGGACGGCGAAAAGGTTGGAAGCTGTGTAGAATTAATCAGAAAAATGGGATTCCAAGCCATTATAAGTGCAACCAATGACAAGCTTCAAAACTATGTGGATTATGTCGATAAGACCTTTGTATTTGCAAATCCAAATAAAAATCATATCTCCATACAGCCGTTTGAGAAAGTGGAATTTAGTAAGTTGCTGAATGTGGAGGAATAAATAAAACAAGATATATTTAGTTATATAGGAAAAGACGAATAACCTTAAGAGGGGCTATTCGTCTTTTGCGTTTAAAGATAGATTATGGTGGTAGGAATAGGAAACAAATATCATAAAAATTTGACTATACTACATAAATAGTTTATATTTAATTAAGAATTAGGACTATAAGTATAGAAAAGAAAAGGAGATATTTTTTTGAAAATAAATAATAAAAACAAATTAGTTATAATGAGTTGTATTCTTTGTACTACATTATTTACTAGTTGTTCAAAAACAAATAATACGAATGATCTAAGTACTATAAAAATGAATACAGAAAGTGAAGAAAATAGTATCCAAGAAAATGAAACAGATGAAAACGTTGATAATGAAAATATGGATAGTACGGAATCAAGGAATGATGAGATGATAAGTCAGGATCAAGCAATCAGTACAGCGCAACTAGATATATCAGAAGAAACAAAGGCTATGATAACAAATTACGATACACCAGAAGTAGAGGAAATAACTTTTAGTGAAGAACCAAATATTTCTAAAGTTGAAGGTGCAGGTGAAATGGTTGGTAATGATTTTTATACAGTCACGTTTCATACCACAGAGGAAGAAATAGTAGGTCCGATTGTTTATTATATTGGAAAAACAAATGGAAAAATCTATGGTGGAGATTGGCAAGAATAACAAATAGCAGGTTTAATTGTCGTGAGTTTTGGCTTTAACAATAAAGGTAGGAGTGGAATCTTATTATAAGTAGAATTGTAGGGTATTAATAGAAAATAAAACCAATGTACGAGAGCCTTCCGGCTACCATACATTGGTTTTGTTTTATAAAAGTTTCTGTCATTTAAGGTATCCACTTACCCTCTCATACTCAACAGCTTCGCCTTCAATTCATTCTCAATACGATTTAATTCAAGCTCAGCTTCTTTTCTCTTTTGACGTCCTTCTGATTGGATATGAAGCACTTCGTCTAATGTAGAAATAAGAGATTCATTGGTAAAACGTAGTGTTTCGATATCAACAACGCCTCGCTCTGATTCTTTCGCTGTTTCAACGGTAGCCATCTTCAAGGCAGTAGCATTTTTCTTTAATAATTCGTTGGTCATATCAGTGACTTCTCTTTGTGCTCTAGCAGCCTGCGAGGAATGAACGACTCCAAGAGCTAGAACCATTTGGCTCTTCCAAAGCGGAATGGTATTTACGATGGTAGATTGTATTTTCTCAGCCATAATAGTATCATTACCTTGCACAAGGCGAATTTGTGGAGCCATTTGTATTGAAATCATTCGAGTTAATTCTAAATCATGAATTTTCTTTTCAAAACGATTCATAACGGCATTCAAATCATTAACTGCCTGCGCATCCTCAGGAAGATTTGATTGTACTGATTTTGCAATTAGTTTAGGAAGTTCTTCAGACGTAACTTTCGCCAACTTTTTCTTACCAGCGAGAACATACATAGATAATTCTTTGAAATATCCCTTATTTACTTCATACATCTTGTCCAACATTGCAACATCTTTTAATAATTGAATCTGATGATCTTCAAGTGCTTTACAAATCTTATTAATATTAAGTTCTGCTTTATCATACTTTGCTTTCATTGTATTTATTTTATTTGAGGTTTTCTTGAAAAATCCGAAAAGACCCTTTTCTTCCTCGTCAGCGTCAAAGCTCTTTAATTCCGTTACTACGCCAGTTAACATCTCACCAATTTCACCTAAATCTTTTGTTCTTACATTATTTAAAGCACTTTCAGAAAAATCAGCAATTTTCTTCTGTGTACCAGTTCCATATTGTAGAATTAGATTGGTTTGATTCAAGTCGATTTTATCTGCAAAATCAGCTACCATTTTTTGTTCTTCGGGTGACAAAGAACTTTCGTTAAAGGTAGAGTCCTCTACATTTTTAACATCTTTCATTTCAGTTACGAGAGGCGTTGTTTCCTCATCCTTAAACGGTTCATAGGTTAAAGTTGGTGAGTCATTCGTCATGGTTATTTCCTCCTACAGATCCATTTGGTTTAAAATTATTTTTGGTAAGTCCTTCTTGCGCAAGCATGGTTTCAAGTACAGAAATATCGGTAGAAATGTCCATTGCCGCATCTTCAAAAAGGCTGTCAAGTAATGTTTCAAAAGCATGATTGATGGTATTTAAAGTGGTTTCAATTTCACGTTTTGCACAACGTATATTTTCTCCCTGAACAGACTGATTGTCAAATTCTTTATACGCAGATACTAACTTAAGCGTAGTGGGAAGATAATAGTCCATAAATTTGTTTATTTCCAAAAGCTGATTTGGATGCTGTTCTACATGAGTGAAAATTTTATCAACGACCATTTCTAATCGATCCAATTTCATAGATATTTCTTCACCTAAAATGGCATCATTAGCCTCTTTGATTTGTCGAATACAATAACGTCCATTTGCTATGGCAGATTGTAATTCATCATTAATCGGTGCTTGCGTCTTGGATTGAGTAGGAGCAGCTTCATCCGAGTGAGTTGGTGTGGCAGAGTGTGCGTTATCATTTGCTTTCTGCATAGCTGCATTTTTCTGCAACTGCAAATATTGTTCATAACTTTCCTGATTCAATATGATGCAGGTAGCCTGTTCATCCACATGTCCTTCCGGAAACATGCCAAGATCAATCATTTTTCGTAAATCCTTTTTAATAAATTTATTACTCAAATTAGTTTGAGAAGATAAATCATGAATGGAATAATATCCTTGGTTTTTAAATAGACTAATGTATCGATAGAACCTACGTAAACGAGCACGTATTCTTGAACCATTGATTGTCAACAAAAGACTAATCAGTAGAAACGGAAGAATAGCAACCGCAATGGAACCAAAAAGACTCATATTATGCAGTATAAAACCAATTAAAGATAAAACCAATATGGATATACTTGTTATAGGTAGAAATATCCATCCAAACACAGTGCAGAGGACTCCGGATACCTTACCAACAGGAAGTGTTGGATAGGCAGTCGTAAGTTTGCGCGTTGAAACATTATAATTCTTGTAATTACTTGAAACGTCATGCGTATGATGAGGTCTATTTGATCTCTCATCTCTTCGCGTGTGGGCATGTCCAGTATTATGAAGCGATTGTTCAGATTGCCTGTGATTACGGTTTGCCCCTAAGGCATTTCGTACCTCGGACATAGCATTTCCAACCGTATTTTCAATATTCTTATTTAATTGATAAAAGTCCATTGTATTAATCGCATTTTGTACGATATCTTTAATTTCGTCTTCTAAATTTGAAAAATTTCTTTTACCCATGTAACTTCCTCCGTGGTGTCACTGTACAGATAGTCCTATTATATCGTATTTATAAAAGAATGACAAACAATTTAATAATACCAAGGTCAAAAGGTGTAATAGTTCATGTTTTCAAGCTTGCATGAAAAAACATGACTTTGGGACCCGCAAAACATAATAGTTCGTAATAGCTTGCCTAGTATATATTAACCAGATGAATTACAGATCATAATCAGATAATTAAAGAAAATACGAAGAATAGTGTAAAATTAGCACTCTGGTATTGACAGTGCTAGTAATCTGTGATATATATTAAGTATAACAAATATAACAGGGAAATTTCAAACAAACGAATCATATAAATACCGAATGATTGTGAGAGAGGATGGTGGTAGATATGACGTTTACTAAAATAAATGATAATACCGTGCAATGTGCCATAGCAGTGAAAGAGATTGTTAAAATGGGCTACGTCATGCAGGAACTTTATACAAATAAAGAAGCAGCAGCTAATTTTATGAGAAGCATAATGGAAAAAGGTGCAGAAGCAGGTTTTCAATTAAACAGCAACTTGCAGGAAATTCAAGTAGTACTTCTACCCAATGAGCAGCTCAACTTAATTTTTACTGAAGTAGATCCCGGTAGGCAAGTAAATCAGATGATTGAAAATGCAATCGAAGTCTATGAAGCAGTGGAATCAATTGGGAAAGAACGAATGGAAGCAGTTTTAAATATGTCAGGAAAAGAAAAACTTCTAGCTTTTCAAGAAATCATGGAAACTTATAAAGGAATGGCAGATGCGATTTTACAAAACAAGCAAGTGAAGGAACAAGATAAAAATTTAATTAGGCCGGATGTTCAAGATATAGATAAGAAAAAATTTATGCTAGAATTTACTGATTTATCTCATTTGGAAAAATGGTGTAAGTCAATAACGATAAAGATTCCGTCTCATTTATACAAAGACAGCAATCAATATTACTTGCTAGCTGATTTTACGGGAATGGAGCAGGAAAAAATCGATGGTTTTATGGTTCAGGCACTTGATTTTGCAACTAAAATAGAAAAGAATGACCTACACATTGCTTTTGTGGAGGAACATGCAAAGTATATGATAGAAAATGAGGCAATCGAGATGCTAAAGAAAATATAAATGCAAAGAAAATAGAAATGTCAAAGATAAGTATAATTGCTAGAGAAAATAGCTGGCAAAGAAAATAAATGTCAGTAAATTGAATATAATTGATAAATTATAATAAATACGGCTACTCACCTAAAACAATGGAGAGTAGTCGTATTTTATTGAATCAAGTAACACCGCCAAATTTTTTATTGCGTGGCAGCATCAGTACTTTCTTCTTTCATATCAAATACGCGATACCATTCCTTACTTTCCTCATCTTTGACCGTCTCGCTACGATGTTTGGCGAGAAAATTGGTTAATTGATAACAATCCACCCAAATTTCATTATTACTATCTTTTTGAGATTCATCAAAAATCAGTTCAAGTCCAAAGTGAAGATGAGTCGTTTTGATATTGTTTACATTTTCGGTAGCACTGTAACCAGTATGCCCCATATAACCAATTACATCACCAGCCGTTACAAAGTCACCCTCTTTAAGCGATTTATTATAAGGAAAATTTTGTCGCATATGAGCGTAGTAATAATAGCGCTTTTTATCAAAGCTACGAATACCAATTCTCCAACCGCCATACTGATTCCAGCCAAGTGCTTCTATGTATCCAGATTCTACGGCAATAATAGGAGTACCAACTTGCCCCATCATGTCATGTCCGAGGTGATTTCTTTTATATCCATAAGAACGAGACACTCCAAAATCATCATAGCCATTATAGGGAAAGCCTTTTGCAATGGGAGAAAACGCTTTAAGACCATATTTCTTAACCCATATTTTTTTACTAGAGTCAGTGGGGGCGGTCTCCTCAATTTCATATTCACCAACATATCCGCCAAGAACAGCACTATATATTTCAAAGTAGTAGGAGTAGCTTTTCAAATCTTTGGATAAATCCTCCATAGTGCTCTCGCCTGATTGTAAAGTCTTAGCCACAGCATTGATTTCTTTGATTGCCTTACTATTAAATTCACCACCACATTTACAACCTGCATAAGCTAATAATTCAATCCAATTCAGCTTGATATCGGTTGCTTGAGATTCTACATCATAGTCATAAGCTTTGCTTAGGGCATCTGAACTTACATTAAAATCAACCCATTTAATATACTCTTTTGGGGTTGTGTTGGGGGAAGTGTCCCTTTTGGTAAAAGGGTTCGTATCCTCAGTCGTGCTGGTTGAGGAAGTCATAATACTTACTATATTATTTTTATACGTTATAATGGATATTAGCATTAATAGAATGAGAATTTCGCCTATAATTCCTTTTTTAATTTTATTCAAATGAATACCTGCTATATACGAGAATGTAGTAACATTTTATGCTTGTAAATTGAAAAAAATGAGTAATTATTGAGATGATATTATGTTTTGGCATTAAGTGAGCAATGCATATTGAAAACTAGAATAAAGGATTTGTGAAAGAAGAATAAATAATAGTTAAGAAAAATGTAAAATCTTGTCATTTCCCTTGAAATATATTATTATAGATGTAGATAAATAGAACTTATAGGAATCAGATATATGCTTAAATAATACATAGGGGATGTTATGAGAAATTTAATAATTGCAATTTGTGATGATGAACCAATAATTATCACTGTATTAAAAGAGATGTTGACAACGTGTTTGCTTAAAATGGGGATAGATGGGGAAATAGAAACATTTGAATCGGGCGAAGCACTGCTCGAACAGGTGGTGCAGTTTGATGCGGTATTTCTGGATATCGAAATGCCAGGGTTAAATGGAATCGAAACAGCAAAGTGTATAAAGGAAATGAATATTAGTTGTAAAATTATTTTTTCAACGAGTAAGGATGATTATTTCAAAGTTGGCTTTATCGTTGACATATTTCGGTATGTTACAAAACCATTTGCATCAGAGGAGCTAGAAGAAGTGTTAGAGGCCTTGCAATCATTGGAGGGAATAGAAGGCGCAGATTTGGGAATGGAAGTCATCGAATTATTTGTCAATAGAAGTCAGCTAAATGTGAAACAAAAGTCAATTCAATATATTCTTTCTTATGATAGCTATTCAGAATTTAAATTAAAGAATATAACAATGCGAAGAGATATATCGCTGAATGAGTTGGAGAATATTTTGGATGAAAGAATCTTCTATCGAATTCATAGAAAGCAAATTGTAAATATGATGTTTATTGATGACTATGACAGTGGAGTTATTACAATGGGTGATGAACAACTAATAGTGTCTAGAAGAAAGAAAAAGAATTTCGAACGGGTTTATATGATATTTGATACAACTTACAGATAGGGGAGAACGAGTGGAGATTGTACTATTAATATTAATTTTTATTGTTGAATTATTAAAATATTGGATTCTTATAGTTACATTTATGGATGCGAAAATTAAGAGAAGATGGGTTGCTGTAGTAGGGTTGGTAATCTACACATTATTGAGTGTATATGAAAGAATTAAGGAAGATTACAATCTTTTAATAATGTATCTTATTGTATACACGATTATAGTTATAACCACTAAAGTAAATAGAAAAAATAAAATTTCAGTTATATTAATGTCTATACTGGTGATTAATTGTGCAGATGAAGTGTTTGGAATTCCGATGAAATATATGTGCAGTCAATATCAGGGAAGTATTTCAATAGAGAATTTACAACTTTTCAGTAGTAGTTTATTAAGCTTAAGTTTTATTGCACTAATAGCAATTTTAAAATGGAAAAAGCTTATATTTGAAAAGGATAGATATAAAAAGTTTGTTAAAAAGAGTATGCCAGTTATCATGATAATTATGGCTATATTTTCAGCTTTTACAATTGGTGGGTTAAATTATGCAAAGGATTATGTTAATAATGATAGGTTTACTTTAGCAGCAAATGGGGTAATTATTATATCCTTCATCAGTGTTGGTTTTTTGGCGTGGTTTATGATATACATTAGTAGTACAAACAAATTAATGGAGGAAATGCTAGAGACAGAGCGTTATTTAAAAGAAATGCAAGTAAATTATTATGAAGAGATGTTAAAAAAGGAAGAAAATACTAGAAAATATCGACATGATATGAATAATCATTTCATTTGTTTGGATGAATTGGTTAGACATAAAAAATGGGATTCAATGTCTGACTATGTTAAGTTACTACAAAATAATATGAGAGATATCCAGAAAAAACAATACTATGTAGGGAATGAAATTATAGACGCTATTTTAAACTATCACTTATCTGCACTTGAGGAAAATGTGAAAATTAATGTGATAGGTCGATGTGAAAAAGAACTAAATCTTAACGATGTAGATCTATGCACCGTATTTGCTAACTTAATTCAAAATGCAGTGGAAGAATTAAAAAAAGAAAGTACGAATGAAAAATATATAAAAATAATAATAAAGCTAGGAATAGATTATTTGAAGATAGAAATTTTAAATAGTATTTCGGATAAGAGCTTAAATAAAGATAATATCTATAAAACTGATAAAAAAAATAAAGTTAATCATGGTTTTGGACTTTTAAATGTAAAGAAAACAGTAGAAAAAAATTGTGGAAAATTTGAAACAAAGATTTTAAACAACGAATTTATTGCAAGTGTAATTTTGAAACAATAAAAATAGAAGCATAAATTGACCGTTTACAGATTTAACTGACCGTTTACGGACTTATGGTTGAAATGCATAATATTTTTTGCTACTCTAAAAAAAGAGGAGGTGAAAATATTATGCATTTTTGGGTTAATGCTTATGCGACTACTGGTCTTATAGAAGCTATATGGGGAATTATTCATGGATAATATCGTAAGTAATAAAATGGTTTTGGTTTTTGACAAAGGAATCTTTTATAACTCTTTACTGAACAATAAAGTGTTTTCTTATAAGAGTATCCTTTGGAAAATAGAAAATAAATATTTGTTTTTTATAAAAGTAAAAAATGAAAATTAACATAGAAAAAATAATTAAGTACTTATAATCACTAAAGAGCAGGAGACGTTATGAGATATACATTTGTACAACAACATGATGCAACAGACTGTGCAGCAGCTTGCTTGGCGATGGTATGTTTGCATTATAAAAAAGAAACCACAATTACAAAGCTTAGGGATATGATGGGAACCGATTTAAAGGGAACGAATCTGATTGGTCTAAGTAAATGCGCAGACGAACTAGGCTTTGCTTCTCAAGCAGTTAGAGTAGATAGAGAAGGATTTTTAAGCAAATATTCGTTGCCTGCCATTGCAAATATTGTAACCAAAGAGGGCTTAAGCCATTTTATAGTCATATTTAAAATAACGGAAAAGTATGTAATTCATGGTGACCCAGCCAAGGATTTAATTAGAACAGAAATAGATGAGTTCTATAAAACCTTTACAGGAGCAATATTGATTCTGAAACCGAATGAGGAATTTATTTCAGGAAAAGCAAAGAATGAAAAAATATTTAACCGCTATGTGAAATTATTGCTACCACAAAAGAAGTTGTTTGCTTATTCCATCGTGGCATCCGTTTTATTAACGGTATTGGGCATTGTATCTTCTTTGTTTAACAAAATACTGATGGATGAGATATTACCATATAAATTGAAAAATACGTTAGTTATGGTTTTATTTATATTTGCAATGATATCTGTGACACAGATGGTGATTGGATTTATAAGACAGTGGCTTATGATATACTTATCGCAAAAAATTGATATACCATTAATGCTTGGATACTTTGAACATATCTACAAATTACCAATGAAGTTTTTCTCAACTAGAAAAACGGGTGATATTACAACAAGGTTTTCTGATGCATTTACAATAAAAGACATATTTACAAATATTGCACTTACCCTTATTATGGATATCGTAATGGCGTTGGTAACAGGAGTTATTTTATTTAAAATGAATACAGGATTATCTGTTATAATTCTGTTTATGACGATAATCAGTATTTTATTAGTGTTTATCTTCAAACAACCATATAAAAAGATTAATGAAGAACAGATGCAACAAGCATCAGTGTTGAATTCACAGATTATAGAGGGACTCAGAGCAGTTGAGACAATTAAGGGAAATGCGAATGAGGAAACGGAACTTGAGACGATTGAGAGAGAATACATTAAATCTCTAAGAATTAGCCTTAAAGAAGGAATGTTATCTAATATTCAAGGTTCGATTTCAGGAGTGATATCTACTGTAGGTAACTTAATATTAATGTATTTTGGAATTATGCAGGTGATTAATAATGATATAACATTAGGTGCAATGATGGCATTTACGACATTATCGGGATATTTCATGGATCCAGTGTCTAGACTTGTAGGACTTCAATTACAGATTCAAGAGGCTAATATTTCAATGAAAAGAATGACGGAAATATTAGATTATGAAGAAGAACAAGAAACAGAGAATAAGAATACATATCAAGAAATTGAAAACATATCTGGTGATATTGAAGTAAAGAATGTGACATTTCGATACGGAAACAGAAAACCAGTTTTGAAGGATATAAGTTTCACCGTACCAAAGGGGAAGAAGGTAGCATTAGTTGGTGCTAGTGGAAGTGGAAAGTCAACCATAGCGAAGTTACTTCTAAAATATTATGAGCCTGAAAAGGGAGAGATTCTTATTGATGGTGTTGATATTAATGAATATACAAATTCTTCAATACGAAGAGCGATATCCTATGTACCACAAACAATAGAATTATTTTCAAAAAGTATCTATGACAATATTCGAGTGAGTAAAATTAATTCTACATTAGATGAAGTGAAAGAGGCAGCAAAAGCATCGGATGCTCATGATTTTATTAAGAAGCTTCCAATGCAATATTATACGTATTTAGAGGAAGCGGGAAATGGTCTTAGTGGTGGAGAAAAGCAAAGAATTGCGTTGGCAAGAGCATTTTTAAAGAAAAATGAGTTTTATATATTAGATGAAAGTACAAGTAATCTGGATTTTGCTACTGAAAATATCATTTTTGATATGATTTATAATAAGTTTAGGAAGAAGTCGATGCTAATCATTGCACATCGATTAGCGACTGTTAAGAATTGCGATGAAATAATTGTGATAGATAAAGGTGAAGTAGTAGAACAGGGGACACATGAGGAACTACTACAAAAGCAAGGTCAATATTATAAGCTGTGGGAGATGCAGCAGGGGAACTTTGTGATAATGGATGAAGATAGCGTAGAGTTAGTGGAAGAAATTGATATAGATGAAAATGAACTTAGTTATACCTAATAATATTGATTTAAGCATATATGTTTAAATAGATTGTAATTGGTTGCAAACAATTACGAAAAAATGATAAGAAATAAGGAGGAACATAAGAATGGAAATGACTTATGATGGGGCATTAGTAATGCCGAGCGCTTTTGGGGTTATGGAAGAAGAAGAAATGATGTTGGTTGAGGGAGGCGGAGCTTTTTCAGCAAAAACAGCACTAAAATGGATTGCCGCTACAATTTAAGGTGGAATTGTATATGATGTATTAAAAGCAGCAGCTATAAAGGTTGGCTGTTGGGCGGCATTAAATGCAGCAGCAATTGCTACAGTGGTTAGTCGTGCGGTAGCTATTGGTATTTTAACAGGAATAGCAGCTTGTTATGGTGTAGCGCTCTATTCAACTTATAAATCATTAATGAAAAAAAGATGATAATATAAATATTTATATCTAATAACTAGTATTGTAACAATGAGCCTATTAATGATAAGTTTATTTTAAACAGAAATAGCTGTTTTAAGAATATTACATTTGAATAGTAGGCTCATGTTAATATAATAGATTGAAAAGGAACGAATAAATATGGAAGAAAATAAAAAAATTAGAATAATCAAATTTATTATTATGTGTTTAATTATGGCAGTAATTTATGGCTTTATTCAAACTGGTTATGCAGTTAGAGATTATATTACGCTTTTTATCATTGCAGGTTTATTTGCGTTGATAGAGGTTAGTCTATATTTTTATAAAAACAGGAAAAAATAGTATGAAAAATCTAATGAGTAGTTTATTAGCGGTTTGTTTTTGTATTATATCATTTTGTACATTTTATTATATTATATTTTTAAATTCAAAAAAATTAAATATAAATAATGTAATTATACAAGCAGGATTATGTTTAGTGATATGTATAGGCTTACATGAATCAGGACATTACATAGTAGGGAAGTATTACAAATACTCATTATTATGTGTTAGAGTATTGGGACTGCAAATAAGAAAAACAGAAAATCTGGGAAGAAGATATAAAGTGAATTTTTCACTAGAATGGTTAGTAAGTGGCAATGTTGTATTCGATTATCAAAAAGAACTTAATTCGGAAGATTCATTAGATAGTTTTTATGAAAGATTAAGATATATTTTAATAGGAGGACCAATTGTATCAGCACTTATAATTATAGTCAGTCTAGGTTGTTATTTGTTTTTAATTATAAAAGATACAACATTTTTAATTATTTTGCTAATCAATAGCATGATTTTAGTAAGCGGATATTTTAGCAACTCACATGAAATAAATGACATTGATGCTTTTTTTAATATTTCAATGTATAAAGATAAATTGTTTTATTGGATATGTTTTAATAATAATGTATCTAAAAATAAATATATTTTAGATAAAAAAGAAATTTTAGTATGGAAATTAATTAATAATAAACAGATTAATGTATTTGAGATGATGTTTATTTGTAATACTATTTGGGATATGTATGAAAAGGACATGATAAATGAAAAAGTAAATTTGAAATTATGTCACGCTTATAAAACAATAGAGTGCTCTAATATTTATTACTATTATTTAATGATTTCAATGTTAGTGATTATAAATTATAAATTGAATAGAGAAAAGTCAATTGAGTTATATCATTATATTCAAAATAGACCTCAAATATTATTTGTATTAAAAGAAAAAAGTTCTGGAGTGTCTTACTTTATATATTTAATGGAAAATACTATATGTAATAAGAGTTATATAATTAAAGACAGTTTGATAATAAAAGCTAGAAAGAAAATAGGATTAGGGATTTATTAATATGTGAGATTAAGGAGATATTATGTGCAGAGCACTAGAGATTAAGGAAGAACGAATCTTAAAATTAGTTAATATTATTGAAAGAAAAATCAATGAAGAAGAATCAGATTTAAGTATGGATGTTTTGGTTAATCAGATTGATAATTATATCATGAGTAAAGGAGCAAAATGTATAGGACCTTTAGTGCATATTTCAGAAGGTAAACATGATAATAATGTGGAATTTAAGGTTGAAAATACATTAATGCGTCAGCTTGATAGGAGTCTTCATCATGTAGATACGGAATATAAGTTCTATCCAATATTAAAAATCAAAAATTGTTATTATTGTAGATTTTGCGGAGAAGAAGGTGATATACATTTTGTTGTTGATAAAATACGTGTTTTGGCATATGAAAATTATAAAACAATTAAAAGTAAAGTATATGTTGTATATATATCAAATGAGGACAGTAAATTTGTAGCCGATATTTTTGTTGAAAGAGAAGATGAATAAAAATTGCAACAATGTATTTAAGAAAGAAAGGCTATTAAATTAAAAGTCATGTTATAGTAGTGTTATACTTTAGAATTATGTTAATAGTAATTAGTTATGTATATTTTTATGTAAATTAAAATATAACAAAAGTTTCTAAGGAGAGTTTTGATAATGAGTAAGCAAATAAAAACAATGGAACAGTTAAAGGATAGCAGACTGCTCTATGATAAAAAAGTGCCATTCTTTGGTTACATGATAATCATAACAGTATCTATATTATTAATAGTAGCAACTATATGGGGAATTAAGACACCTAAGATCTATATAATAAAGTCGAGTGGTGTCGTGCAAAGTAGCAATAAGAATTACGCCATGTCTCCATACACAGGAGAAATTGTTGCCATTAATATCAGTGAAGGCATGAATGTAGAAGAAGGCGATATTCTTTTTGGAATTAAAAGCGGCGACCTGGATGTACAGGGAGAGCAACTAGAGGGCCAAAAAGAAATCTATGAAACTCAAATTGCACAATATCAAAAATTAGTAAAATCCATTAAAGATGATTCAAATTATTTTGACCAGACTAATTCAGATGATAGTCTATACTACAGTCAGTATGAGGCCTATAAAAGTCAGGTAAAGCAAAATGATATTGATACAACAGTATATAAAAATTCTGGCTACACAGATGAGCAAATCGAAGCACAACTTATCACAAATCAAAATAAAATCACAGAAATATATTATGAAGCGATTAAGTCAGCCGAAGACTCCATTTTGCAAGATAAGACCCAGTTAGAATCTATAGTAGCACAATTAGATGCCATTGGAACCGGTCAAGAACAATACAGTGTCAAAGCAAATACAACAGGAACAATTCATATGCTCAGCGATTATAAAGTAGGAATGGTAATTCAGGCAACGCAGGCGTTAGCCAGTATCTCATCCGAAAATGATAAATATATCATACAAGCCAATGTATCAACAGATGATGCCGCAAGAATGAAGGTAGGAGATAAGACAGACATCGCGGTTTCAGGATTAACACAAAGTGTATATGGAACAATTTCAGGAAAAGTAACACAGATGGATAGTGATGTATCAACATCAGAGAGCAGTGATTCAGGAAGTACAAGTACCTATTTCAAGGTTATGATAGAGCCAGACTATACCTATTTAGTAAGTAAAAATGGAGATAAAGTCAATCTTACAAATGGAATGACAGTAGAGTCAAGAATACAATATGATAAAGTAACTTATTTCAATTATGTATTAGAGGGATTGGGTGTATTAACTAGATAAAGGTTGTCGAACTTATCTAGAATATAGATAGTATTACAAAAGAAATGTATAACTATTCAGTACCTTCATAGTTACCTCTACGCGATGCACACAAAATGCAATATAATTGCATTTTGGCGCTTGATTAACTCGAAAATTATGCACGATGCATAATTTTGACTTCGGGGAATAATGGGGAGTGAATAGTTACAGAATGTATATAAAATACAATGAGTGGTAGGTCGAGTATATGAAAAAGTTTAATATAATAGTGATGAGTGTAGTTATTTCTTTTTTATACAGCACAAGTATATGCAATGCCTCACATGGTGAATCAGCAGTAAATAATGTTGTAGTAGACAGTAGTCAAACAGAAGAAATGCAAGCGACAGATAGTGAGCAAGCAACGGAAACCCAAGCAACAGATGTTGATCAAACAGCAGATACTCCAACAACAGTAGAGGCAACAGAAATCGATTTGGGAGATTATCAAACAGAGATGTTAGTTGGGGATAAGCAGCTACTTACGGTAACGGTACTACCAACTGATACAACAGATCAGACTGTCACCTATCAATCGAGCAATGAAAATGTTGCTACCGTAAATGGAATGGGGAGAATTACCGCAGTTTCAGCAGGAACAGCCCAAATTACAGCGACATGTGGAGGCGTTCAAAATAGCTTCCAATTAACAGTGAAGAAGACAAATGATGTAGAAGTGACAGACATAGAAATTGGTGATTATGAATCAGAAATGGAAGTAGGGAAGACCCAGACACTTTCCGCTGCTGTATTGCCAAGCAATGCAACCAATACAGCAATCACATATAAGTCAAGTAACACTACTATAGCAACGGTGCTATCCACAGGTGAAGTAAAAGCAATAGCCAAAGGAGTAGTTTCCATCACAGTAAGTGCAGGAGCAATCACGAAACAAGTAGAAATAACAGTAAATGAAGTAACCGTGGTAACAGCAGAAGAAATTGATCTAGGTGATTATGAAGAAACAATGGTAATCGGAGATAAACAACTTGTTTCTGCAACCGTTTTACCAACCGATACAGAAAATCAGACATTAACCTATCAATCAAGTGATGAAAAGGTTGCATCTATCAATGAAATGGGAAGAATCACAGCAGTTTCAGTTGGAAAAGCGAAAATAACGGTTCGATGTGGTGAAGTAAAGAATAGTTTTAAATTGGAAGTGAAAAAGACAAATGATATAGCAGTAACAGATGTAGAAATTGGTGATTATGAAGATGAAATGGAAGTAGATAAGACCTAGTCACTTTCAGCAACCATATTGCCCTCCAACGCAACGGATACAACAGTGAAATATACATCAAGTGATAGCACAATAGCAACTGTTAAATCAACAGGTGAAATAAAAGCAATAGCCAAAGGGGTAGTAACGGTAACTGTTAGTGCGGGAGAAATATCCAAAGAAATAGAAATCACAGTGAAGGAAGCTACACTTAAGATAGAGGTAAACAGTACCTATGTTGTGTTGAAACCAAATGATGAATTCAAACTAATAGCAAGTGCACAACCAAGTGAAGCATCGCAGTCACTCACCTATAAGTCAGCGGATAAAGATATAGCGACAGTATCATCTAGTGGAACCATTAGTGTAAAAGCAATTGGGACAACTTCGGTTATCATATCCAATGGAGATATTAGTACGGCAGTAACAGTAATTGTTAACGAAAGCGGAATTTCCGAACAAACCGTAGACGAGAATGTGATTAATAATACAAATAGCAACGCAGATAGCAAGGATCAAAACATAAGCGGTAAAGAAGCCGAGTTAATTGAGAAAATTAAGAATACAACTGATACAGAGATTGAAATAGAAGCAATGAACTATCAAACAATTAGTACAAATATTTTAAAATGCTTATATGAAGAAAAAAAAGTATTAGTAATCAAAGGAAATGACTATACAATACGACTAGATGGCGCAGACATTGTTAATTATGAAAATGAATTGATAACAGAGATAGAGTTTATTACAGAAAATAATGGAACAAGCTTCATTGTAAATGAAAATCATAATCTACCAGGTGCAATAAGACTCACATTTAACGAAGAAAGCTACAGAGGGAAGTATTTATACCTATATAATGAAACAAAAGAAAAATATCAGATAATTATTAATGATGAGAATTCATCAACCAGTCTCCTCATTGACACCGTAGGAAAATATTTGCTAACCGATGAGAAAATCGCGGTTGTCCAAGTGGGTATGGTTATAGTAATAGTTTTGAGTATATGCATTATAATAGCAAGTGTGGTATACATAGCGGTTAAGAAGAAGTATTGGTTTTGGTGATTTTGCAAGCTTGATGTTGATTTAAATAACTTAATGTTCCTTTAAAAACAGTTTACCAATATGAGAAATTTTTCACCAAAGGTCACAAAAATTTGAGTTTTCAATGCGGAAAGTAATATGAAATAGCATGTGAATGCCTAACTTGTGGTATAAATTGCTAAAATATATCACAAAGATATAGCAATTCGCTTTAACTACTTTGATTGGTGTATAGACTTAGCGAAACATCATAAGATAGGACGAAAAAATTCTGGAAAACCAAAATACAAATTATTGATGCGAGATTCCTTATGAAAAATATCGGATGAGTATTCAAACTGTTATAATAGATTTGAGCAAGAAATAGAAAAGTCACAGACATTTTTTATGTAGAAGGGGGAGAGCTTGTAGTGAAATTGCTTTTAATCGGATTTGTGATAGGATTCTTTGATAGTAAAGTAACAGATAAATTTATAATAGATATGAAAGATATGAAAGATGATATGTTTAACTTCTTTCGTGTATGGGGAATTATATTGGTTTTACATTTGGGGATAGGATTCATTTTTAAGAAATTCTTTATATATAGTATGTTTATTTATCTTATCGTTTTTTGCTTTGATATTTTTTCTAGAAGTATAAAAAAATATGAAAAAATAAAGAAGTAGAGAAGTGTGGTAAAATAACCCTATACAAATAAATGGGAGAAAATGAAAATGAAATATAATTCAGTTCCTTTCATATTTGGCAATTAACTAATTGTATGAAAGTAGGTTTGCAGTAATGAATAAACATAAACATCCAGAAATCTTTCAGAAAAAAAATTATAATAAGGCTTATTTTGAGGGCTGGTATTATAAGCAAGTAACGGCAGATGGGAAAAATACCGTTAGTTTTATTCCGGGAGTGAATTTTGATAAATCAGGTGCAAAAAGTTTTATTCAATGTCTTTATTTGAATCAAAATAATGGGCTTAATGCGTATACGATTCATTATCCTATAGGAGCATTTTCAACGAAGGATAATACTTTTTCTATTTCTATAAAAAATAGTATGTTTTCAATGGATTCCATTAAACTAGATATAAATTCAGAAAAATTAAAGGTTAAAGGAAATGTTAAATTGATGAATCTGACGCCAATTGAAACATCTGCACTTAACCCCAATATAATGGGCTTTTTTAGTTATGTTCCTTTTATGGAATGTAAGCATGGTCTTATTAGTATGAGTCATCAACTGAGTGGAACTTTAAATGTAAATGGAGAAGAGATTGACTTTACAGGCGGCAAAGGTTATATAGAGAAAGACTGGGGAAGATCATTTCCTAATAGTTATGTTTGGATACAATCTAATCATTTTGAGGATAGAACAACTGGCCTGTTTTGCTCAGTAGCGACAATACCATTTCTTTCATTTTCTTTTACAGGCTTTATTTGTAATTTAATTCATCAGGGAAAAGAATACCGCTTCGCAACTTATAATGGATCAAAATTAATTATAAATGAACGTACCGATAAGATTGTTAATCTGGAATTACGAAACAAGCGATATCATTTGGAAATAAAGGGTGAGGCGGTACTTTTTAAAAAGCTTTTGGCTCCTAAAATGGGCACAATGGATAAAACAATTAAGGAGGGTTTGTCAGGTAAAGTGGAAATTTTGTTAAAAGATAAAAAAGGTCATACGATACTGAAGTCCAAAAGTTATCAGTGTGGGATGGAACTGGTGGATCGGTTATAGTATTTCTGATTTTGCTACATACACTAACAAGTATATCAGAAAAAGAAATTATTGATGAGCAGACATTTATTAATATAAAAAAAGTGGATTCTATTTGTTTGAAAATATTCTATTGCTTTATGATAATTTTAATGCTGCTGATTGTTTTAATAATTTAACCCTTAGGCAAGTCGGTTATTTTATAGGAAGTTTTATTGTATTGACAACGATACTACGAACCTGTATCTTTCGGTAAATGATTAGTTAGATATTCAATTATTGAAAAAAGGAAAAAGTAAGTTTAGCAATAAAAAATAAAAATATTAGGAGAAAATCGATGTTAAAATTTGTTGTATCATTAGCGATTTTTGCAATATTTCTTTTGTTAGAAAAAATATATATTAAAAAAAATTACCCAATTATTATATTTTATATTGTATTTGTAGTAATAGGAATAAACGGTCTGATTTATTCTAAGATTGCAGATAAAAGCCTTTTCGAATATTTTTTTATGATGTGTTTGATTCATTCTTCACTAGAAATTCATAAAAATTATAAGAGTGGAAATAGGATTTAGAATGTAATTCAAGCATACTTAAGAGGTGAATATGGAAAGAAAAGCAATATTAGGTGATTTTTGGGGGGAGAATATCGAAATGGACAAGTCTAAAATAATAATAGTAATTATGGCGTTATTGTGTGCGGCAACTATGGTTATCAATCATTACTTCGATCATATGAAATTGTTAGGAATGGCATTTATAATAATAATGGTAACGTTGGGCATAGTAAGAGGTAAAATTTTAAAGAAAAAATAGTTGTCTTCAGAGCAAAAATAGATAAGAAATAGGAGATGACAACTAACCTAGAAAGGGGTCTAAATGAAGAAAAAAGAGTACATAATCATAAGAATTATGCTAATCGTCAGTGGAAGAATTACCGTAGTCATCTGTTAGTTTTTCCAGAAAATGCAATAAAGGATATGAAGGTAGAAAAATTTTATTACTGCAATTTCCAATCAACAATGTGTCAGTATACGCTTTTATTTATATATACCTTAGACGATAAAGCGTATAAACAAGAAAAAGAACGCTTATCGAAACTGAAGGTAAAGTATAACGAAGAAGAAAAAAATGTTTTATATGTTGAAAAGGATTCCACAAAACACTGTTACATAACGATTGGTGATGATAATGGTGATTATGAATATGCGCTTGCAGATGATACTCAAAATAAGATTGTGTGTGTATTTACACAACATATGGGACTTATAAAAATACCAAACGAGTATCGCATATCAAATATTTACCTCTATAAGAATGCACGGGAAAATGAGAAAGTTGGTTTTAACATGTATTGGTTTTGGGAGGGTCCGGACATCCGCAGAATGGAAAAAGCAAAGGAAGCTATATAAAACAAAACTATTTCACTATAGGATAATAGGCGAAAAGTACAATATGTATTTCGAACTTCAAATAGGCAACGCAGTCACTTGTTAAGTGCTAATGCATTGCCTATTTGATTAAATCTAGGGGACTATGAAGGTACTGAATAGTTACAATTATACAATAATAATTTACCAAATTATAAAGTTGACTACGGCAACAAGGAGTTATATACTAAAAACAATAGCTCAATAATTGACAAATACGATAGAATGAAAAGGTGAAATATGCTAGAAGAAGATTATGTAACACGAATGATTAAAGATATGGTAAAAGCAATGGTAAAAGCAGTTCTTGGGAAATCAGAACTCAATTATGAGCTGCCAAATGACAACGAACGAACAGATGATGATGTGATTTATAGCAAAGTAATAGAGATGGCGGATGCAGGAAATATTAATGAAGCAGAGAACCTGTTATTGACAGAATTTGATTTTATAAATCTAGATCAATTTGAGATAGCTATGGCTTTTTATTTACATATGAATCAATATCAAGATGATTTCTTAGATTCAAATAATTATTCAAGAGTGGAAATTAGTGAGGGAATTGAAGCCATTGCTAAGAAGTATGGTTATTCAGGAATTATGAGCGTTATTAATCAGATACAAGGCTAGACAAGGAATGTTTATAATTAAATTCTTATAATGTTTAAGCAGCAGGGAAATATTTAAATTAATGGGGGGAGATTGCTATACTATGATAGAAGTAAGTAATTTATCAAAAGATTTTAAAACGGCTAAGAAATATCCTGGATTCAAGGGAACAGTCAGAGCTTTATTTTCAAATGAAACAATGATAAAGAAGGCAGTTACTGATGTATCCTTTCACATTGATAAGGGCGAAATGGTTGGATACATTGGAAGTAATGGAGCTGGTAAATCTACTACCATTAAGATGATGACTGGAATATTGGTGCCAACACAAGGGGAATGTTTGGTAAATGGTATTGAGCCATACAAGAATAGAACGCAAAATGCGAAACAGATCGGCGTTGTATTTGGACAGCGTACACAACTTTGGTGGGACTTGCCTCTATGTGAGACATTTACGGTACTCAAGGAGATCTATCAGGTTTCTGATCAGGATTTTAAACAACGAATGGAATTTCTTAATGATGTATTGGGTATCCAAGAATTTCAAAGTAATGCGGTAAGAACCTTGTCGCTTGGGCAGCGCATGCGAGCAGATCTAGGGGCAGCATTATTACATAATCCACAGGTTTTATTTCTAGATGAACCGACCATTGGACTAGACGTGGTAGTGAAGGATAAAATTCGAGAAGCAATCAAAGAGATGAATCGAAATTTTAAGACAACGGTCATTCTAACGACGCATGATTTAGTCGATATTGAGGAGCTTTGTCAACATATTATTATGATAGATGAAGGCAAGAAAATATATGACGGAACGCTTGAGAAGTTAAAAACAAATCATGGTGCAAGAACAATTCTTGAATTAGAAGTAGAAGAAATAAATCAGCTTCGTGAACTGAATTTAAATGAGATATTTTCCTTAAACGAAGAAGATTTATCCATGGGAATTCAAGAGAATACTGTTGCTATTTCTTTTGAAAAAAATAAAATAAGTGTATCAAAATTAGCGGGCTATGTTATGAGTATTAGCAACGTCAAAGATATGAGAATAAAGGAAACAGATGTTACCACCATCGTAAAGCAAATTTATATGAATGGGGTGAAATAATATGGAAAAAGTAAACATTAAAAGTTATCTTCCGTTTATATCAAATGAAGTAAAGAGCCGTATGAGTTATAAAGTTCCTTTTTTTATTTATATGTCAAGTCAGGGTTTTACCGTGTTAGTTAGTTACTTTTTATGGAAGGCAATTTATCAGTCTAGTTTGAATCCAGTATTGGGAGGATTTGATTTTGACCAAATGACGGGCTATGTTATTATTAGTTTTTTTACTAGTGCGATTGCTTCTTCTTCACCATCGCTTCTCATTGCAAGAGAGGTTGCGGATGGAAGTATAGCTATGAATTTACTAAAGCCTATCAGTTATAGAGGAAGAGTCTTTGCAGTGGCATTGGGTGAATTAGTCGTTACAGGACTCATTATTTCCATACCCTTTATGGCTCTTTTTACCTATTTAGATATGATTCAATGGCCAGGGTTGTATACAGGAATTATGTATATCATTAGTGTACTATTAAGTTTTGGAATTTTATTTACGTTTACATTTTGCTTTTCTATGCTTGCATTTTATACGACCTATTTTTTTGGACTTAACATCGCATTTATGGTTTTTGTTAAGTTTTTTTCGGGCGCATTAATTCCTATCTCTTTTTTTCCTGGTGTATTAGCAAAAGTATTTTTAGCATTGCCATTTGCTTCTATGAATTATACGCCTGTTATGATCTATTTGGGCAAAATGACCGGAAATGAACTATATCAAAATATTGCGTTGCAATTATTTTGGGTAATCATTTTCTACGGGTTAGGAAGTTTGTTGTGGCAGCACGCCATCAAGCGTCTTACTATACTGGGGGGCTGATAGATGATACGATATATTCGATTATATAAGATTTTCTTTTTACAATATATGAAGAGTCTAATGCAATCAAAGATAGACTTTTTCATGGGATTTTTTTCGTTTTTCTTAAATCAAATTATGGGAGTTGCTTTTCTATATCTTGTATTTGAGAAGATTCCAGATTTGAATGGATGGTCTTTTTATCAACTTATTTTTATCTACGGATATGCACAAATTCCACGCGGAATTGATCATTTTGTGACTGATTATTTATGGCTATTTGCGCGCAAAACAATAAAAGAAGGTAGTTTTGATCGATATTTACTTCGACCAATCAACCCCTTGTTTCAAGTAATTGTGGAACGATGCCAGCCAGATGGGTTGGGAGAAATTCTTGTGGGAATATTACTGGTTGGGTATGCAACGTCCAAATTAAGATTAAGCCTTTCGGTAGGATTAATCTGTCTGTTTGTCGTTTCAATTTTAGCTGGATCCATTATTTATACAGCAATTAAGTTATTTTTTGCAAGTAATGCATTTTTTATGAAAGATAGTTATAGTCTTTTATTTTTAGTTCACAACATGTCAGATTTTGCAAAATATCCGATTTCTATTTATGCGAAACCAATTAGAATCGTGCTGAGCTACATTATTCCATTTGCCTTTACCGCCTTTATACCTGCTAGCTATTTCTTACAATATACGGCGCTCATTACAACCATTGGTTTGGAAATCTTGGTTTCCATCATCAGCTTTTTCATAGCATATAAGTATTTTGAATTTGGATGTAACAAGTATGAAAGTGCAGGAAACTAAAGAATAGGAAACTAAAGAATAGGAAACTAAAGAATAGGAAACTAAAGAATAGGTAACTATGCACAGTAGGTTGAGAAAGCAGGTCAATGAACAGTAACAATGAATAACAATAGGAAGAGTGATAGCGAATTTATGAACATAGCAATAAGAGAACAATTAATAGAACTAGCAGAGCCAGAATATCAAGCATTTTCCAGTAAGTTGCTACCTGGAACTACTAATATTAGGGGGATTAGGATACCTAATTTGCGAAAAATTGCAAAACAAATCGTAAAAGAAGATTGGAGAATGTATCTTAGCGAGGCGTCTGATGACTCGTGTGAATATGGCGCTAGCTTGGGCCATTTCTATGTATTATGTGAAATTCCCGGCTAAGACGATGATATTCTTGGAAAGTAATAATTTAGATAAATTTACATATAACAAAGCATTACAAAAAATTACGGAATCACTTCAGGTTAATAAAGAAACAAAGAGTATCATACGTTCCATGAAGAGAACATAAGCCGTGCGATTAAGGCTCAGTACAACAGTATTACGTTAGAAAATGAAATGAAACCAGATTCAATTTTGGGATATTCACCTACTCTTTTAAGTGTTTCCCAGGCTAAAGATAAAGGTTATTATATATCTTCTAGCTATACAGAGAGTACTGTTCCAACACTGAATTTCAATACACTGGATCAAGTGTTGCAAATTTGCTATAACAATGGTCTAAAGCTTCGTGCACATAATTAGTATGGCATGGACAGACTCCAGACTGGTTTTTTAGAACAGGATACAGTTCAAGCGGAGCATATGTAAGTCAATCTGTTATGAATGCACGAATGGAGATGTATATAAAAACTTATATGAATCATGTATATTGCGGTAGTTATGGTAGCGTAGTGTATGCCTGGGACGTAGTCAATGAATATTTACATGCTGGCTCATCAGGTGTTGGTCAAGCATCTATGGATCAAATTTAGGCATATCACCTTCATTTGTAAAGAAAGCCTTTCAATATGCATATGAGTGCATTAGTTACTTTGGATTAACAGATTCTGTAAGTTTATTCTATAATGATTATAATACCTATATAGATTCAGATAAAGTTGTTTCCTTGATTAATTACATAAATTCTGGGACAGATTATTGTGATGGTATTGGTATGCAATCACATTTGTCTACTACCTATCCATCCGTAGCTTATTACAAAGCAGCTTTACAAAAATTTGCAAATGCAGGTTTTGTAATACAGATTACAGAGCTCGATGTGGGAAATACTTCTAGTTCGCAACAAGCAAGTTATGTTTATGATTTAGAATCAGCAATACTTTCTGTGAAAAAGTCAGGTGGAAATATTACTGGTAGTACTTGGTGGGGATTATATGATACCGTGTCATGACGTTCATTGTCATCGCCGTTGCTCTTTAGTGGTCTTAATACAACAAAGGCTTCTTATAATAGTGCACTTAAGGCATATACAGATGCTGGTTATTCTGTAAAGTAAGCTAATTTTTTCCACTATCACGAGTAATGGACAAAATCACAGGGAAAATTCTTTTTGTGTATGTGAGGTGTTTTACTATACATCTAAATGCTTATAGTATCTAGTTTATCAGGATGGAGCGCACCAGCGGTGCTTATTTCTAATACGTTTGAAGGTGTGTATGTGTATAAAGTTGCTATTAAGCCGTAAGGCTGAATAGCAGCTTTAGTTATTTAATAGCGAAGTTTTTTGAACTTCCCTATTAAATAAAATGGGAATTAGGCAGGATTTCAAAGTCATAGACTTGTTTTGTTTTATCCGAAATAATCTATATATATAGAATAATAAATTTGACATAAAAGTTCCTTGCCGATATAATACCGACATGGAACTAAATGAGCTCAAATAGTGAATGGGGAGTGCTATGAAATATCGGAAGGACGTCTCGCTTATGGTAATTATAGTTGTTATTGCTATTTTTGGATACTAATCGTAAGTGATATATCAGATTGGGTACACTTACTAATACTATTAATAGACTAGAAGAGAAAGGATACCTTTTTCGTATAAATACCAAAATAGATCTAAGATCATATGAACTTTCATTAACGGAAAAGGGAATCCAAGCGCAAAAAGCGCATAAGGAGTATGAGCGTCAAGTCTTTGGAGGAATATTAGAAACACTAGAAGCAGAGAAAAGAACAGAATTATTAACGTTAATAAAGAAGATAATAAAAAATCTTGCATATTAACTTTTACAATTTAAGGCAACTCAACTTAACAGGATCGTCTTTTTTTAGGTAAGTTAAGTTGGTTGAAATAACGCAACCAAACATTACAATTGTAAGAAAAGGATGAAAAAGCAT
This sequence comes from Lachnotalea sp., assembly GCA_041821265.1. GTDB lineage: Bacteria > Bacillota > Clostridia > Lachnospirales > Lachnospiraceae > Lachnotalea. The sequence continues at coordinate 31,592 of JBGUEQ010000033.1, forward strand.
ATAGATTAGTTTTTATTTAATGGGAGGAAGCAAAGATGAAGAATGTGTTTAGGCTTATTGGAGTTATTGTAATAGTAATCATTGTAATAGGAATTATTATGTTAGGTAGATTCTTTTATAGTAATATGCATTGGTGGAAAAAGGAGTTAGATAAAATAAAGAAATCTGGAGCAGAGGAGAAGGTTGTAACACTTCCGAACGGAAATATCATTAATTACGGAGAAACAACTGGAGATAGACCAGCATTACTTCTGATTCATGGACAAATGGGTGCTTGGGAAGATTACTCTTGTGTGTTACCTGAGCTTGCAAAAAATTGGCATGTATATGCTGTTGACGTGTACGGACATGGTGAGTCTTCACACGAGGAAAACTTGTACTATATTGATGTAAACGGTGATGACTTGATTTGGTTTATTAACAATATAATTTGTGAGAAGACAGTAGTTAGCGGTCATTCTAATGGTGCGTTGACTGCAGCATATATTGCTGCATAGGGAGGAGACTTGGTGGTTGGTGCTGTGCTTGAAGATCCACCTGTTGATTTTAAGTATGGTGAACATTTTTATGATTTAACCTGGAATCATGAAATTAAGCAAGAAGATATTCTTTCTGATATTAAGATTCCTTGTGTATATATTCATGCCAAAGAAAGAATCGCTTATAATGGAGTTTATCTATGCGCTGCATCAAGAGAACAGGCGGAGCGTGCTGTAGGTTTTATTGGAGATAATTGTACTCTCGTTGAAACGAGTACAAGTGATCATTCCATTCATTCGGTGTATCGTGATATCTACATTGATGTAGTAAATAAATTTCTAACTGATTAGGAGAATAATAAATGCTAAAAGACAATTTAATAGTAATGCGAAATTGCAAAGGAATTTCGCAGGAAAAAACTGCTGAAGTAATTGGAATATCCAGGCAAGCATATGCGAAATGGGAGAAGGGAGAAACGATTCCTGATATTGAAAAAATCGCTAAACTAGCATCGTATTATGAAACAACAATTGACAACTTGATAAATTATGATACACATCAATTAGGAATGATAGTACCACCTGCTCCAAAAGGAAAACATATTTTTGGAACAACTGTAATTAACGATAGAGGACAAATTGTAATTCCCAAGAATGCGCGTGAAATAATGGGTATAAAAGAGGGTGATAGTCTAGTGATATTAGGCGATGAGAAGGAAGGACTCGCACTAGTGAAAGCAGATTTATTTGAAAAAAAAATAAATATTCTCATGGAAAAGTCTCATAAAGAGATTAAGGAATAATCATACGTTACTGTTCACACAGTAACAATTAAAATTTAGGATCACACAGTAACAATTAAAATTTAGGATTGACAAATAAATTAACATTGTATATAATTAGAAACAATAAACAAATGCAATGACAAGGAGGAGTACATACTCACCGATGTTTTAGAGAGAAGATGGTTGGTGCAAATCTTTACGGAGGAAGTATGGAAGTAGCCTGTGAGCAGTGAACCGAACAAGAGCAATCTTAAGTAGGCTTCAACGGAACTTCCCAACGTTAGAAGGGAAACGGTATCGATTTATCTGTACTGATATATTTATTTCATAAATGTCAGGAAGAATATCTGTACTGGCAGAGTGCAGAGAGTAATCTCTGAATTTAGGTGGTAACACGGATGAAGTATATTCGCCCTAAGCTATAACAATTAGCTTAGGGTGTTTTTTTGCGTACTAAGAGTCAATTAAATCGTAACAGTTTAGCCAATACCATTCAGAACCATTTCTGCATGGCTGAACTGTTAGATCAAATCAAGCAAATTAAATTAGGAGGTAGCAAAATGAAGAAAAAGGGAGCACAGGCATTTGTAGAAATTTTAAAACAAGAAGGCGTAGATATCGTGTTTGGATATCCGGGTGGAATGGCAGTTGATTTATTTGATGCATTATATGGTCAAACGGATATCGAAGTGATACTTCCAAGACACGAACAAGGTTTAATTCATGCAGCGGATGGGTATGCCCGTTCTACAGGAAAAGTTGGCGTATGTTTAGTTTCGAGTGGACCAGGAGCAACCAACCTTGTGACTGGAATAGCAACAGCTAACTACGATAGTATCCCACTGGTATGCATTACAGGACAAGTATCTAGTGATTTAATTGGAAATGATGCATTTCAGGAAGTAGATATTGTAGGGATTACAAGAGGTATTTGCAAATATGCAGTTACGGTAAGAGATAGAAAAGATTTAGTAAGAATAATCAAAGAAGCATTTTATATAGCAAGAACAGGAAAGCCAGGACCAGTACTAGTTGATATTCCAAAAGATATTCAAGTTGCATTTGCAGAAGATAATTTTGACAAACCAGTCTCTATTAGAGGATATAAGCCAAATACTTCCGTTCATATGGGACAGATTAAAAAGGCAATGGAACTATTAGAAAAGGCGAAACAGCCAGTTTTTCTAGCAGGTGGTGGAGTAAATATTGCAAAAGCAAATGAAGTATTTACCCAATTAGTAAACACTGTTAAAATTCCTGTAGTTACAACGATTATGGGAAAAGGTGCCATACCAACAGATAATAAGTATTATGTTGGCAATATTGGAATGCATGGTTCTTATGGATCGAACATGGCAATTAGTGAATGCGACGTATTGTTTTCAATCGGAACAAGATTTAACGATAGGATTACAGGAAAAATAAGTAAATTTGCGCCAAATGCTACCATTATTCATATCGACATAGAAGCTGCTTCCATATCTAGAAATATTAAGGTTGATGTACCAATTGTAGCAGATGCAAAACTGGCAATTGAAGCAATGTTAGAGAAGGCGACCGATTGTTACAATGAGAATTGGAATGAGAGGATCAATCATTGGAAAGCGGAATATAAAATATCTCCCCAAAATGTAGAGGGTCTGTCTCCAGATAAAATCATTGCGCAAATAAGCAAACAATATAGGGAGGGTATTATAGTTACAGATGTTGGGCAGCATCAGATGTGGACGACACAATATTTAGAAATGGGTGAAAAGACAAAATTAATTACATCGGGTGGACTTGGCACAATGGGATATGGACTTCCAGCAGCCATTGGTGCGAAACTAGGTAATCGAGATACTCCGGTGGTTTGTATATCAGGAGATGGTGGAATGCAGATGAATATACAAGAAATGGCAACCGCAGTTACCTGTGAACTACCAATTACGTTTTGTATTTTTAATAATACTTATTTAGGTATGGTAAGACAGGTTCAGCATTTGTTTTACGACAAAAGATATGCAAGTACCTGCTTATGCAGTAGAAAAAGTTGTGAGAAGAACTGCTTGGATAAGAATAAGAAATGTCCACCCTACTCCCCAGATTTTGTAAAATTGGCAGATAGCTACAATGCAAAAGGAATTAGAGTTTTTAACGCAGAAGATATTGAAAAAGCATTTATAGAAGCAAAAGAAAACAAAGATGGCCCAACCATTATTGAATTTATGATAGAACCAAGTGAACTTGTACTTCCAATGGTACCAAATGGAAATGCACTCAATGACATGATTATGAATTGTTAGGAGGAGATTAGGATGAAAAAGAGATGGATGTCACTATTTGTAGAAAATGAAGTGGGTGTATTAGCTAGAGTATCAGGACTGTTTTCAGGAAAATCCTATAACCTGCATAGCCTTACGGTTGGAGAAACACAAGATCCAACCATATCAAGAATGACAATCTGTGTAGACAGTGATGATGCGACATTTGAACAAATCAAAAAACAGTTGAATCAATTTGTTGAGGTAATTAAAGTCGTAGATTTTACAAATGTTGCCTTGCACATGAAGGAAATCTTATATATTAAAATTATCATAGCAAATGAAAAAGAGAAAACAGAAGTATTTCGAATGAGTGAAGTATTTGGTGCAAAAATAGTTGATATGGGAAAAACGTCTATATTAATGGAATGTGTGGAGACTGAAATGAGAAACAACGATTTTATTTCACTTATTGCAAAAATATTTACAAACATTGAAGTGGTAAGAGGCGGTAGTGTAGCAATTGAGTCTATTAGTATTGCAGATCGGTAATAAGGTACTGAATAGTTGCTAGGATGCAAGCATATACTTAGGTAAGATAATAGTAACGGTTAGGGGTATTTATTTGATTATACATGTGGTCAAACAAGGGGATACACTGACAAGTGTTGCCAATCAGTATAATGTTTCGAGCGAACGAATTATTTTAGATAATGGTATTGAAAATATTGAGGGATTGGTTGTTGGTCAGGCTCTAGTTATTTTAATACCTAAGATAATTCATGTTGTAGTAAGTGGCGATACCATAGCGTCTGTTTCCAAAGAGTATGGAGTGGATGAGATTAATCTACTACAAAACAATCCAAATCTTATTAATAATAGTACATTATATGTAGGGGAAAGTCTCGCCATATCCTTTGAAGGAGAAAAACTTAGAAACGGAAGATTTAATGGATACGCCTATCCGTTTATTAATAATAATATACTGAGAAGAACGGTCACCTATTTGACTACATTGACAATATTTGGATATGGATTTACGGAGGATGGCGAGCTAATACCAATAGAGGATGAAAAGCTAATTCAAGAGGCTTATTCGCTAAAAGCATCTCCCATGATGCTAATATCCTCCATAGATGATGCAGGAAACTTCAGCAATGAACATGCTGAGAAAGTTTTTGCAAATGCGGCTGCAAGAGAAAATTTAATTACTGAAATTATCAACACAATGTATCTGAAAGGATATATTGGCCTTGATATTGATTTTGAATTTATTAAGGACAAAGATAACTATATCGCATTTATACAAAGTGTAGCAATTAGATTACACGAAGAAGGTTTTATTGTAAATGTAGATTTGGCACCTAAGACGTCAAGTACCCAAGTGGGATTAGTCTATCAGGCACATGACTATAAGCGAATTGGAGAGATTGCAGATACGGTCTTACTAATGACTTATGAGTGGGGATATATTTATGGTCCTCCCATGGCAGTTGCACCAATTAATCAAGTAAGAAAAGTGGTAGAGTACGCAATCACAGAAATCAACGTAGATAAAATTATGCTAGGAATACCAAACTATGGATATGATTGGGAACTTCCATATGTTAGAGGAACTACTGCGGCCACAATTATAGGTAACAATGAGGCGATTGAGATAGCGGCAAAGAATAAGGCAGTCATTGAGTTTGATACACTTGCGATGTCACCATATTTTTACTACTCTGATACAAACGGTAATGCGCATGTGGTTTGGTTTGAAGATGCTAGAAGCATAGAGGCAAAGCTTCAATTAGTAAATGAATACAAGTTACTTGGAGCAGGTTATTGGAATTTAATGCGTAACTTTCCTGCTAATTGGGCGGTTTTAAATTCTTTATATGGAATTAATAAATTATAGATGGTAAATATTAGTACTTTTATAGTTAATGGAATAGGATGCACACAATATACAAGAGTATTGTATTTTGCGTGCATTAAATACATAATCTAATTGTTGTGAAAAATAGGATGCATCCAAAAAGACAAACTACTATTTAGTATTTTTGTGCACTAATACTTGCTATAATGCTATAGTTTGATATGTAACATAATTAGTCAATTATTAGTTAATAATAACAAAATTATGTGTAATAATGCTTGCTATGTATGTATATTAACTATATACTGAAATATATAGGCCAAAAGTAACAGTCTACTCTGTGCATGGGGGATATACAATGACAAATAGAAAAAGTTCTAAGATTTATACAAATGAGAAAGAACCAGAACGAAAGCTATTTTTAAAAAATTGTTTAGAATGTAAAACAGAAGATAATGACTACAAAGAGTTAAATAAGTATTTGGTTCGAGATAATATTGATCATATGCTAATTGTATCGTTGATATTGATTTTTATTTCTATTTCAAAGTGCGTATGTAGGATGAATCATATCTGGTATTCCGATGCAGGAATAGGTATGTTGTTAGTTTCAGTATTTTATATTTTTTTATGGTACTTCATTAAAAACAATACGATTGAAAGTATGATAATACAGAAATGTGTGTATATCACCTTTTGGATTCTAGTTAGCGTGATGGAGCTAAAATATTTGAATACAGAACTACAGGACTATCATACCATCTTAAATTATTTTATCATGCTGTTTTTGATTACAGGTTTTTTAATAACTACAATTCAAAATACACTATTACTAATCCTGGCAGATTCCTTTATTGCGATTCCAATGATTGCAGACAACCCTACGATAGATATGGATTATAGAATTTATAGTAGTACTATAATTATTATAGCATTAATATCTATTCTTATTATGATATTTAAGTATTACAACTATATTAAGGATAAGCGAGCAATAATTGCTATTCGAACGGTAGGCGAAGTAGATACACTTACCAATTTATTGAATCGACGAGGATTTGAGAAGAAACTTACCGAACTATGGCCCTTGTTGCGTGATTCACGTAAGACAATAATGGCCATTATGATTGATATAGATAATTTCAAGAGCTATAATGATACTTATGGGCATATTGCAGGAGATCAATGTCTTAAAGATGTAACAGAGTGCATTTATGATATTGCATCTAGAATGACAGATTTAGTTGTGCGATATGGGGGCGAAGAGATTGTGGTTGCAATGACAGAGGGAAATGAAGAAAATTGCTTTGAAGTGGCACAAACCATACAAGAAAGAATTAATTCGCTTTACATTAAAGCGGGTACACAAGCAATGTATCCCTATGTAACTGTAAGTATGGGAATTGCAAGTATGATTGTTAATAATACAAATACTATATATGATTTAATTGACAAAGCTGATGAACAACTTTATTATGCTAAAAATAGTGGACGTAATAGAATTGCTATGAACCATATTTGTGTGGAGAAGAATTAGGTAGTGGGAGCAAGTAGCCAAAGAAGTGAATCATAAAACTCTGTTATTGCAGCAGGGCAACTATCAAATGTTTAAATTTGATAGTTGCCCTGCTGCAATATAATTGACTCTTTAGTATTATAGTTTAGAACCTTTCATTCCGCCAAGTTTGACTCCAGATAATATATTTGTATCAAAGGAATATGAGATTTCACTCATTTCTCTATCTCTCTTAAGAGCTAAGATAACCATTCGATCTAATAAATCATCGTATTTCACACCAACAGGTTCCCATAAGTAAAAGGCAAGAGATCCAGGTATTGTATTAATTTCATTCACATATAACTTGTCAGTCTCCGTATCAATCATGAAATCAATTCTAGAAACTCCATTGCAGTTAAGAACTTGAAAGGTATTTACTGCAAGCATACGAATTTCTTCACGTTTTTTGGGAGTAAGTGGAGCTGGAAGTTTACGAGTAAGACTAGTCATACCCTTGGAACCACCATCGGATTTAGAACCACCATTTGAGGATAAATATTTATCTTCATAGCTAAGAATTTCATCAGAACTAACAGGTTCTTCACATTCAGAAGCTTCTGCAATTTCATAATCACCAAGAACAGAGCAGTTAATCTCTCTTAACTTAATAATCGCTTTTTCGATTAGCAATTTACTTGAAAATTGAAAGGCATAATCAAAAGCATCTTCTAATTCGTCTTTATTTTTTGCTACTTTAATTCCAACGCTAGAACCTAAATTGATTGGTTTTACAATGACAGGATAACCGATTTTTTCTTCTACCTTGGTTATGATATCATTTGGAGAAGCATTGAATTTCTTGATATCACAGCATACGCAGTCCAGTACTGGAATATCATTATCCTTTAATACTGTTTTCATAACGTATTTATCCATACCTACAGCGGAAGAGGTAACGTCAGGTCCTACATATGGAATGCAAAGGGTTCGAAAGTATCCTTGAAGAGTACCATCTTCCACATTGGTGCCATGCACAATGGGAAAAGCAACATCAATATAATCAAATACATTGTTTCCAAATTTCTTCATTGGATATTTCACAATATTTAGCTTTTTATTTTCATTTACAAGTATAACTTTTTGACTTTTCTTAAGAAGCTCAGGGATGTTCGTGTATTCTTCAATTTTATTGATACTTTCACCTACGTAAAACTCATTGTTTTTTGTAATATAGACTGGAATAATATCATATTTCTCTTTGTTGAAGGCATATACAGCTTGTATCCCAGATATGATTGAAACCTCATGTTCTACACTTTGACCACCAAAAAATACGCCAACTTTAATTTTCATAATTACCTCCTATTGTGCGATTTTCACACATACATATTGGTAGATGCGAAAGAATTTTCTTTCACACTTTAAATCCTCTTTCCTTAATAATTATCAGGTAAATCATTTTCTAATAATACTATTTTTTCAATACCATTTGTATTCAATTTCTCTACATAAGCCAAAGCAGCAGTTAGGTTCTCAGCAACAAAAGTCTTGTCAGCTGGGTAGCCTGCGTCTACTAAACCATCTTGAATTGGCTTGGTTTGCTTAGGGCCTACTAAAACGGCATAGTCACAAATACTAGCAATTTGTGTTCCAAATATCTTGTTGCATTCATATTGTTTACTTCCAAGTTCCACCATACCTGGTGTTATAACAATCTTGATTCCTTCAAATGTATTTAATGTATCAAGAGCTGCTTTGGCACCACTTGGATTCGAGTTATAGGCGTCATCAATGATTAAGGCATGATTGCCTTTGATTAATTGAAGTCTATGAGGAACCCCTTCTAACCTTCTAACCTGAACAACTAGAGATTCCATAGGAACACCGAGAGTATGAGCAACTGCAATAGCACCAGCAATATTAACAACATTGTGTTCGCCAATTAATTTGGTAGTGAATTCTCGTTCGGTTCCATCCGTATCTTTTAGTTTAAAGGTAGAACCTTTACTAGAAACAAAGACACCATATGGTTGATAATCGCAAGTGTCATTCTTGATACCATATGTAACAATTGTATTGTTCGTCTTCTGAGAGGCAATGTTATCATTATCATAATTAAGAAATAGTTTGCCCTTATTACCAACAGAATCAGCAAGTTCAAACTTCGTCTTAATGACATTGTCAATGGATAAAAAGCTTTCTAAATGTTGAGGACCAATGGAAGTAATCACGCCGTGAGTTGGATGAACTAAATCACAGATTTCTTTGATATCACCAATGTTTTTCGCACCCATTTCACAAACAAATATTTCATGTGTAGCACGAAGGTGCTCTCGGATGGTACGAACCACACCAAGTGTAGTATTGAAATTTTCAGGGGTTACTAACACATTATATTTTGCAGATAAAAGCTTTTGCAAATAAAATTTAACACTTGTCTTTCCGTAACTTCCAGTTATACCAATGACGGTAAGATTAGGCATAGCATCAATCATGTCTTTGGCTTCCTGAATAAAGTGATTGTTAATGGAAGCTTCAATTGGTTTGTTGATACGGTTAGCTATTAATACAAAAACAGGTATCAGTATACTGACTGCAAAGATAACAAGGCCAACTATATAATGGTTTGCGCTAAAGATAAAACATAAAGCAAGCACTAGTATATAGATAAGATAAGTTGTAATCAGCATTCTGTTTACTCTTTTGGTATAAACAAGTGGCTTTTTTGCTTTCACTGGACGATTCATAAATGCCATAAAACAGTAGATGACAACAGCAACTATTTTACCAGGTATATTTAAGAACAGATAAATTAGCATAACAGTTGCAAATTGAATTGCAAGCAGGTTTATTTTCTTTAGGTTAATAGGCGTCTTTAACCATGCAATGTGTTCTTTGGGTTTATAAGAGTTAAGCTGAAACATATGCATATGATAAAGAAGTGATACGGTAAAAACCCATGTAAATGATGCGAACAAGCATAGTAATAAGAGAATATCTGACATTTGTTACTCCTTTATATTTAAAAATGAATCAATTACTTTGTATACGGTGAATGCTTGATCTAAATATACATAATGACCCGCATTTTTTATTGTTACCAGTCCTGCACCAGGAATCGTTTTTTCCATATATTGTCCATCTACGAGAGGCGTAGCGGTATCGTTTTCTCCCCAAATGAGTAAAGTAGAGGACTTGATATTAGCGAAATAATGCTCATCTAAGATTTCATTTATGACCTTCACAAAGGATTGGCGCATTAGAGGGGAAGCAGCGCGATAATCAGCGGAACCACTCTTTGATTGGAAATTTTCCAAGGCATCGGGATATAAGAGTTGAATCAATTTCAATTTTAAGAACCATTTACCTAATTTATATGTTTTGATTTTAAGCTTTTGCTCGAAGGTCTTTGGATGTCTTACGCCAGCAGAGCCCATTAATATAATCTTGTTGATTTGGAAGGGAAGAGTATCTATATTAGCAAGCTTAATGATACATTCACCACCAAAAGAGTGCCCAATTAAAATTGCCGAGGATATATTCATTCTTTGTGTAAATTTAATAATAAAATTTACATAATCATCAACCGCCCAAGGGAAATCAGGTTCTTCGCTATTGCCAAAACCAGGCATATCTAGGGCATATATTTTATAGTGAGAAGAGAGATGTTTGATTAGCGAATTAAAAGGTAAGAGATTGGAACCCCACCCATGAAGCATTAAAATGATATCGCCTTCGCCTTCTTCTACGTAATTGATATTGATATGATCTATATTTATATTCAAAAGAGTTAATTCCTTTCTTATTTATGCAAAAACAAATTCTATTATAAGTATATACAATATAGATACAAAAAAAATGGAGAAAATTGCTCCATATCATGTAAAAAATGCTTTCTGTTTCGCAAAGTCCTTTTCGTTTCATAGAAAAGGACTTAAATTGATAAGCGATTCTAGCAAACAGAGTTCTTATCATACATTTCTTGAATTATATTTTGTGTATAGGCTCCAAGAAATTTACGTTGTTCTTTATCAAGCTCATTTGGATAAATTGGTTTTCCATATTCTAAAATAACATGAGTTTTCTTAATCTTAGGAGGATGGTTTTCAAAAATATCACGCGTATTTGTCAGTGCCATTGGTATGATTGGGCAACCGGTCTTGGTTGACATTTTGAGGCTTCCTTCTTTGAAGGGAATCATTTGAGGCTCGGAATTTCTAGTACCTTCTGGAAAAATACAAATTGAAATCCCAGACTTAATATATTCAATTCCAAGTAAGATTGATTTAAGTCCTTCTTTAATATTATCACGGTCAAGAAATAGACAATGAAGATATTTCATCCAAGTACTTAATAATGGTATTTTTTTCATTTCTTTTTTCGCAACGTAACCGGTAAGACCAGGAACGATAGCATACGTAATGACAATGTCAAAATAACTTCGATGGTTACCTATATATAAGACCGCGGTATCTTTTGGAATATTAGCAAATCCTTTTACGGTTAATTTAACACCAGATAAAAAAAGAATGGTCATTAATGCACATTGTACAATTTTTTGTGAGCTTTTGTTCTTTAAATCGGGATTGAATTTACCTATAACCCATTCAACTAAAAATATCGGAATACTAAATATAAGAAATAAAGCTAAATATAAAGCCACTAAAATAAAACGAATCATATCAATACCACCTATTTTTTATAATCATATTTTAAGAAATTTTACAATCGTTATTATATCATGAATTTAGTGAAAATGTTAGTTTAAATTCACATAGTTTTCAAAGAAACAATACACTATATTTAAAAAAAAACACATGTTTTACTCTATGGATGCATAGAATATAAGTAACAAGAAAATAGATAACATCCAAGTGAAGTATAAATATAGAAAATAGGAAATAGAAAACAAAAATAATTCAAAAACAGGTCACTAACAAATCGTTAAGAAAGCAAATTAGCTACTTTCGGAAAGGGGTATAAAAAAATTCTTGTTTTATGCAAGGGAAAATCAGATGAACTTCTCTTGCATAAAATAAAAAGGCACTACTTGACAAAAAAATATTACGCGGATAAGGAGTACGTTGCTACACACCCCACATAAGTGAAGAGAGTGTCTGCAAGCAGACACTCTCTTGTGACAACAATATGTGTAACAGTTTAGCCATACCATTCATAATGTGCCAGAATATACAAATATGCCAAATTTATAAATTGAAATCAAAGTAACGAACTGCGTTATTGTAAGAAATATTTTGTACCATTTCTCCAAGTACTTTCATATCACTTGGATATTCTCCGTTTTCAACCCAGTTGCCAAATAATTCGCAAAGAATTCTTCTGAAATACTCATGTCTTGTATAGGATAAGAAACTTCTAGAATCCGTTAACATTCCAATAAAGTTTCCAAGTAAACCTAAGTTAGCAAGAGAAACCATCTGATCAACCATACCAGTCTTATTGTCGTTAAACCACCAAGCAGAACCTTGTTGAATCTTTCCAACCGCAGTTGGATCTTGAAAACATCCAAGAATTGTTCCGATAGAAGCATTATCAAAAGGATTTAAACTATAAAGAATCGTCTTTGGCAATTCATCGGTTGAATTAAGAGCATTTAAAAAGTCAGCCATTTCAGCAGATGGAGCAAAGTTATTGATACAGTCAAATCCAGTATCAGGCCCTAATTGGTTAAATCTAAATACATTATTGTCACGTTTACATCCGTAATGAAGTTGCATAGCCATATTACGTTTGTTGTATTCTTTACCAACAGAAATCATGAAAGCGGTCTTAAACTTAAGTTCTTCGTCTCTTGTTACAACAGCACCACTAGCTCTTTTTGCAAAGATTGCTTCCACTTCGGCTTTGGTTGCTGGCTTGTACATAACATATTCTAATGCGTGATCGGTTGCTTTGCATCCCATTAATTGAAAGAAATCAAGACGATTAATAAGAGCACTCATTAATGAAGCAAAGTCAGTTACTTTGATGCCACTTACGTCGCTTAATTTAGCTAAATAGTCTAAGTAATCTGGTTTCTCAATATTCATTGCTTTATCTGGTCTCCAAGCTGGAAGAACCTGAACAGTAAAGCTTTTATCTTCAGCAATTACTTTGTGCCATTCTAATGAATCAATTGGATCATCTGTAGTACAGATTAAAGTAACATTTGATTGTGTAATTAAATTACGAACGCTCATGGATTCTTCTTGTAATTTTGCATTACATAAATTCCAAACTTCCTCTGCCGTGTCACTGCTTAAGTGACCTGTAAAGCCAAAGTATCTTTGAAGTTCTAAATGACTCCAATGATATAATGGGTTACCGATAGCTTTTTCAAGAGTCTCAGCCCATTTCTGGAATTTTTCTCGATCAGAAGCATCACCAGTAATATATTTCTCTTCGATTCCATTTGAACGCATCTGACGCCATTTATAATGATCTCCACCAAGCCAAATCTGAGTAATATTCTCAAACTTTCTATCTTCTGCAATTTCTTTTGGATTAATGTGGCAGTGATAGTCTAAAACAGGAATTTTAGCAGCAAAATCGTGGTAAAGTGTCTGTGCAGTTTCTGTTGAAAGTAAAAAATTGTTGTCCATGAATTGTTTCATTGTATTTCCTCCTGGTACATGAGAAAGCAAAAGCTTTCTAGTCATATTATTTTGATATACAGTACGTAAATCTTGTTTAGAATTTCGTTATGATTTTGTCCTAGTTAGCAAACAAAATCATGTAACGTTTATATTAAAAACGGGTGGTTCCACGTTTTACAATATCGGCTGAAAACATAGTTTTTCCAGGAAGGTTATTCCCAGCAAACACTCTCATTAAGGTATTAACTGCATTCATACATGCATTTTCAACCTTATTATCTACAGATGTAAGTTCGGGATCGCAGCATTCTGTCATAATTGAATTATTATATCCAATAATACTTAATTGCTCGGGTACTTGTAGATTGCATACTTTGGCATATTTTAATGCACTAACGGCAAGACTATCATCAGAGGTTACAATTCCGTCGAAATCCAATCCATTATTCTTGAGTTGAATCAAGAAATCCTTTGTCTCATGAATTGTCCCCGAAAATTGTTGCATATATGTATCATTGACATCAAAACCACGTGCAATTAACGCAGCTTTATATCCTTCTGCTTTTCTGATTCCGCTGTATGATAAGGAGCGAAATAAGTATAGAATTTTTGTTACACCAGAATCAATTAAAGATGTAACCGCATCAAAAACTGCTTGATAATCATCGCATACGGTACTATATATATTGGGACAATCTAAAACACCATTAAGAAGTATTATTGGAAATTCCTTCGCGGCGTCATATATGTATTTATTGTGCTTATTGTTTGATTCAATATAATTAGAGCCAATTAGAATTACAGCATCTACTCGTTTTGAAATCAAAAGTTTTAAATATTTTTCTTTCGTTGCTAATTGATAACCAGTGCAACATAAAATAGAATCGTAATCATTTTGTCTAAGTTCACGCTCTAAATAATAAATTGCATCAGCAAGGTATGGGTCGGAAGAATCTGGACACATTACGCCAATTGTCTGCATGGTATTAAGCCCTAAACCTCGGGCAAAGGCATTGGGTGTATAGCCAATCTCATCTATAACAGCAAGAACTTTATTCTTAGTTTTTTCACTTACATTTAAGTTGCCATTAATTACCCTTGATACAGTGGCAATTGAAACTCCGGCAGCTTTAGATACATCATAAATATTCATAGTTTCCTCCGTGGATGCAGTTGAAGCACGCATTGAAACATCTTGTAAATGCTTACAACATATTTAATTTATTATACAATGTATATTTGGAAATTTCAAGTAATAATAGTGAAATATATAAGCATTTTAACTTGTAATGATACAGTACCTTTTCATGTGAGTTGTTTTGCAACATATAATTTCGAAATTTGTAGCATGAAAACGTAATTTTCATGCATGTTGTGTGTATTTCGAGGCATTAATCTGGAAGGGATTGAATAGTTACAATAAATTAATAGTAAAAGAGGTGTTAAATCCTAAAAATTAGTTATAGAAGAATGCTGTGTTACTGTGAACGGAGTGAACAGTAACTTATCCTGTTTTAATTTATGTAAATGCTTAAGAAAAATATTGACTTAAATGATAAAAGATTGTAAAATATAATGTAAGTGCTTACAATGCGTAGCGAATTACTCAGAAATGTGGAACTATAGTTGCCTCGTAAGCAAAAGTGTAAACTACTACTAATTAATTATGGATAACCATAGTAAATGAAACTATTATGAGGTGAAAGATGGAATTATTAAACAAGAAAATGTCTAAAGCAGTAGAAAGACCAATGAAGGTTCTTCAGTTTGGTGAAGGAAATTTTTTGAGAGCATTTGTGGATTACTTTTTTGATGTATTGAATGAGAAAACAGATTTCAATGGTGGCGTAGTAATTGTGAAACCAATCGAATTTGGTAATCTTGAAAGATTCCATAATCAAGAATGTCAGTATACACTTCAGCTCAAAGGTTTTGAAGAAGGACAGCCGAAGAAGGTAACACGTGTTATTACATCAGTAATAGATGCGGTAGCAGCAATTGAAGATTACGATAAATATGTTGAATATGCATTATGTGATACGTTGAGATTTATTGTTTCTAATACAACGGAAGCAGGAATTGTGTATGACGAGACAGATGAATTTGAAGCATGTCCACCAAAATCATACCCTGGTAAATTAACTAAGTTATTGTTCCAGAGATTTGAGAAATTTAATGGCGCGCAGGACAAAGGCATTATTGTAATTCCATGTGAACTAATTGCAGACAATGGAATTGAACTTAAAAAATGTATTATGAAATTGGTTGAACTTTGGAATCTCGGAGACGAATTTAAGAAATGGGTTGACACTGCATGCTCTTTCTGCCCAACATTGGTTGATAGAATTGTTCCAGGTTATCCAAGAGATGAAGCAGAAGAATTATGCAAAGAATTTGGATATGAAGATCAATTAATAGTTTCAGCTGAAATATTTGGTTTATGGGTAATTGAAAGTGATTCTAATTTATCACTAGAAGAATTAAGAAAAGAACTTCCATTTGAAGAAGCAGGACTTAATGTAGTATTTACAAAAGATCATCACCCATACAAAGAAAGAAAAGTTAGAATTTTAAATGGTTCACATACATCTTTTGTACTTGCATCTTATCTTGCAGGTAATAATCTGGTGAAACAATCGATGGATGATCCAACCATTCGTAAATATATGGAAGAAACATTATTTGATGAAGTAAATCCAACATTATCATTATCAGCAGAGGATTGTAAGACCTTTACAGATGCTGTAATCGAGAGATTCCAGAATCCTTTTGTAAAACATCAATTATTAGATATATCACTTAATTCAGTTTCTAAGTGGGAAGCACGTTGTTTGCCTTCATTCTTAGAATATGTTAATAAATTTAAGAAACTTCCTAAGTACCTAACGTTCTCAATTGCAGCATTAATGAGTTTCTATTCTACACAGGAAGAAGGCGAAGCAAATGGCGGAGCGTGTCTTGTTGGAGATAGAAGTGGCGAAAAATATAATATCCGCGATGACAAGTTTGTTCTTGAGTTCTTTAAGAATAATTCAGGTAAGGCACCAAAAGAATTTGCAGAAGCTTACTTAAGCAATACTAAATTTTTTGGCGGAGAAGACCTTTCTAAGATTGATGGTTTAGTAGATACAATCGCTGCTTATTTAACAGATATTTCAGCTCGAGGAATGAGAGCTGTTGTAGAAGATTTAACAAAATAAGGGAGGATTATGATGCAAGAAATTATTAAGATACATCAAAATGATAGCGTCGCAGTTGCCTTAAAGCCACTTATAAAAGGTGAAAAAGTTGACGTGAGCGGTCAAATCGTAACTCTATTAGAAGATATTCCACAGGGACACAAGTTTGCCTTAAAAGACATTAAAACCAGTGAATCTGTTATAAAATACGGATGTAGTATCGGTGTTGCCAAAGAAGACATTAAAGAAGGCTCTTGGATTCATACGCATAATGTGAAGACAGGGCTTGGTGATTTGTTAGAATATAACTATCACCCAGAAACGGTAGAAGAGACTGCTACAGAAGAGGCATACTTTGATGGTTACAGAAGAAGTAATGGCAAAGTTGGTGTGCGTAATGAAATATGGATTATTCCAACAGTTGGTTGCGTTAATAATGTAGCGACTTCAATTGAAAAGAAAGCACAGAAGTTTGTAAAGGGAACCGTAGAAGAAATTGTTGCGTTTCCTCATCCATATGGCTGTTCTCAAATGGGAGATGATCAAGATAATACAAGAAAAATTCTTGCGGATCTTGTAAATCATCCAAATGCAGGAGGTGTCTTAGTATTAGGTCTTGGCTGTGAGAATAGTAATATTGAGGTACTGAAGGAATTTATAGGACCTTATGATGAAAATAGAGTGAAATTCTTAGTAGCACAGGAAAGTGACGATGAAATTGCAGATTCTTTAGAATTGATTGAAGAACTAAGCAATTATGTCGGAGGCTTTAAAAGAGAAAAAATCAGCGCGAAAGAACTTGTTATTGGTATGAAATGTGGTGGATCAGATGGACTTTCAGGAATTACAGCAAATCCTACCGTTGGAGCATTTTCAGATTTACTTATTTCAAAAGGTGGTACAACCATTTTGACAGAAGTTCCAGAGATGTTTGGTGCGGAAACTATTCTGATGAATCGCTGTGCAAATGAAGAATTATTTAACAAGACAGTAGATTTGATTAATGATTTCAAGAATTATTTTACAAGCTACAATCAGACGATATATGAAAATCCATCACCAGGTAATAAAAAGGGTGGAATTTCTACACTAGAAGATAAATCATTAGGTTGTACACAGAAATCAGGTAGTGCATTGGTAAAAGGTGTTTTACAATATGGAGAAACCGTATGTGAAAAAGGACTTAATTTACTAAGTGCCCCTGGAAATGATTTGGTTGCTTCTACTGCACTTAGCGCAGCAGGCGCACATATCGTATTATTTACAACAGGTAGAGGAACTCCATTTGCATCACCAGTACCAACGGTGAAGATTTCAAGCAACTCAGTACTTGCGGGTAAAAAAGGAAACTGGATTGATTTTAATGCTGGAGAGTTAGTTGAAAACAAAGAGATGGATCAGTTATCGAAAGAATTGTTTGATTATGTTTTAGCAGTAGCATCAGGAAAGAAAGTAAAGGCTGAGGAAGCTGGATTTCATGATATGGCTATATTTAAGAAGGGCGTTACGCTTTAATATTATAAGTACCATTTAGTTTCACATTTAGGATAAAAAGGAACTGTTGCAAAAGCTAAAATAGCAATTTGCAACAGTTCCTTTTAATTATTTTTTGATTTTAATACTAGTAATGGAACTATATTTACTATAGATCTTATTTCCAGCAGAATCAATTTTATAAGAACGCACTTTTACGTAATATTTTGTTCTTTTGGCCAGCTTTTTGATAGTTTTTGATTTAGTGGAAGATTTTGTTATGATTACACTCGTTTTGTTTTTGGTAAATTTCTTATTTGTTGCATAAGTAACTTGGTATCCAGTTGCATCAGATATGGTGGATTTCAGAGTTACTTTCATTTTGCTTTTACCAGAATTCGTTACTGATTTTATAGTAGGTGAATCAGGCTTTGTTACTTTTTCCCACTTTGCATAAACTTTATAATTTTTTTTCGTTCCTTTTTTGATTACTGATACTTTTTGAGTAAATTTACTATCGGTATACCAACCTGAAAAAGTATAACCAGCTCTAGTTGGTGCGCTTAGCTTTACTTTTTGATTATAGTAAGCGGTTGGGTTATTGTCACTATTTGTGCCTTTGTATAGCTTATAAGTAATCTTATATCCAACCACAACTTTGCAAGTAGCGGCTATACTACTGTTATCGTTAGCAGTGGCAGTTATGGTTGTAGTTCCATATGATGTTCCAGTTACCTTACCTGTAGTATCTACAGTTGCTACTTTTGAATTTGACGAAGTCCAAATGATAGAGGGGTCAGTGGAATTACTTGGTAATATTGTCGCAGCTATTACCGCGTTGCCTGATTTACGTAATGTAAGTGTAGTACTGCTTAATTCAATAGAAGAAACATTTATTATATTGGATTCAACAGTTATATTACAAGATGAACTAATAGTACTTGTATCATTTGCGGTAGCAGTAATAGCCGTAGTACCAACAGTAATTGCTGTCACGGTTCCATTACTATCAACTGAAGCCACTGCTGGATTTGAGGAAGTCCAAGTTATGGAAGAATTAGTTGCATCACTAGGTGATACAGTTGCACTTAATGAAAGCGTTTGATTTAATTTTAATGAAGCGGAGCTGTCACTTAAAGTGATTTTTGCTACGTTAATTGTAACAGGAATAATTGGTGTAATAGCACCTAAGTATGTGCTATCGCCAACGCCGGTAGTAGCAAGAAAACTTGAAGCAGTTGGACGCATATAATCACCATAGTTAATTGTGTTATCTTCGTTTCGTTCATAAAGTGTAGGAGCAGTAACGCTAATAAAATCAGCAGAGGTTATCGTTTTATTTCCGTCATTAAAAAAGTATGAATTATTAATGTTTCCAGAAATATAATCGTTAGAAGAGTTAGCGTCATAATCTGTCCGAAAAGAAATGTTATTTGTAAATATGCCTTGTTCTTCGACTGTTTTATATGGGTTGAGTCTAAATATATAATTATATCTTTTATTGTCTACTGAGGTACAATTTGTAATGGTTAATACGCCGGTATTAAAGTTGCAAGTAAATCCATCCAATCCATTAGCATATGCTAAAGAGTTAGTTACCACATGATCAACCGCATATCCTTCGCCACCTAGTTTGAACCCATTGTTTCCATTACCATATGCAATGCAATTTTGAATTGTAACGGGTTTGTTTTTTGCATCTCCAAGCTTATTAAATAGATCCCAACCGTCGTCGGCATTGTTATAAGAAATGCAAGAATCAAATACATTTCCAACACCAACACCAAGTTTGGCAGCAAAGCCATCCGCATTGATGTTAGATGCATCAATATTATTATAAGATGTACAATATTTTACTAAATTATTTTCTGGCCATGTTAATGGATCAGAGTCAGAACCAGTTCCAAGTTGTAATCCCGTATCTTCATTTTCATAAAACGTACAAGAATTAATGATATTTGAACTTCCATATACGCGCATACCTGCTGAATTAGAACCAGTTATGGAGATATCGTTTAGGATCCAATAGCTTGACTTGACATAGGAATTACCGCTAAATACAACGTCTTCATTATTATAAGCGGCAAGCGTTTTATTACCATTGCTGCTACCTGATTGAGTACTTTCAAGTTTCAGAGCGCCGTATGTGCCTGCTCTTAGATATAGGGTATAACCTTCGGATAAATAATTTAAGGCAGTAGTAAGGTCTAATGGTGAATCAATATTACCTGTACCATCGCTTGTACCTTCAGTAGATACGTATAGATCCTTTTTATAAGCTTCATTTTTAAGAACGGTAAAATTTTCAGTAGTTGTTCCACCAGCTGAATTATAATTTATTGTAAAGTCTGTGCTACTGTTTGTTAATGTAGTTGGTAATTCATAGATTTTACCAGCTGTTACATTGCCAGCTGATTCAATTACGGAACTATCTTGCATGATTTCTGCTGTACCATCAAAATTTGCACGAAAAGCTATCGTGTAATTGCTTGAACTAGTTTCTGTATTGGAAAGATTGATAAATGCCAAATCATATGCAGCTGGTGTAAAAGAACAAGGTGCTGTATTGGCATCTGAAGTTTCAAGATAGATATCGGAATAGGTAACCTTTGCATTACGTGAAGAAAAGAAACCAATATACATGTTATCTTCATCAATAATAGCAAGTCGATCTGCGTCATCAATGCTTCCGTTTATTTCATTACCATCAGCATCAATATAAGTGGTTATAAATCCATCGTTGGTTCTTTCTAAGCGTAACGTGAAGAAGTCACTGCTTTCATAGTTTTCACCGTCAGCTGGAGTGATATCGTCTGTAACAGTTCGTAACTTGTCCGTATTTACAGAAGCAAACTTTGTTGAACTGTAAGAAACATGTGCATTTCCATATGGATAAAACACACCATTGCGTTGATACGAAGTAATATTTAGTGCAGTATTACTCTTTTTTTCGTTTGCTTGAATCATAGTGACAGCAGTGTTGGAGGCAGCAGGAAGTTCTTCGTATCCGTCTAACATTGGATTTTGTCTAGCAGCGCTAATGACATCTCTTGCCATAATGCCAGCTGCTTCTTGTTTATTTGGAGTGTTACCATTTTCAGGTCCAAATTGGTTAATAAAAACCTTTGCTTCTAAAACAAAATTTTTACTGGTAGGAAGTGTAGTGTAATAATAGGTTAATCCATCGTGTGCATTGGCAATTTTACCACCACGACTTTCAATTACAACAGCATCCTTTGTTACAGGTTCTGCATCCGTTACGCTTGAATCTATAACCGAAATCTGAGTTTTATCTGCGTATTGAGTTCCAATTTTATCGGGTAATATAGTAGACTGAAAATTTAAATCAGTCGACTGACCAAAAGTAATACCTTGCCAAGTGTAATTACTGGCCTCATTAGTACTGTTATGTTCCGCTTCCATGGTAGTAGAAGTAGTTTGAGTAGAAGTAGTTTGAGTAGAAGTAGTTTGAGTAGTAGTAGTCATAGATTGTTCTCCATCTGTAGTGGTGCTATCATTTGTATTAAGTTCTGAACTGGTTTCCGTAATCGTTGAATCAGTAGAAGTAGTAGAAACGTTACTTTCATCAGTCGTTTCTACGTTTTCGGATGTGTTATCGTTGGATTCTAGTGTTGACTCGGTAGAATCTGCATTAGTATCTGTTGTGGAATCAGTAGTGGAATCTGCACTAGTATCTGCCGTGGAATCTAAGTTAGAATCTGTAGTTGAACCTAAGCTGGAATCTGCAGTGGAATCTACAGTGGCATCTGTAGTTGATTCTACACTAGAATCGGTAGTAGTTGCAACATCTAAAACCTCTTCGGTAGTATTTGTAATACCAGAACGATCGGTAGATGTCTTCACAGAATTAAGTGTGTAAACGTTTGCAGAATTTGGACTAAAATTAGCTGCCAATGTGGTATAACCAGTACTAGAAAATACAATTGTA
Organism: Lachnotalea sp.; assembly: GCA_041821265.1. Classification (GTDB taxonomy): domain Bacteria; phylum Bacillota; class Clostridia; order Lachnospirales; family Lachnospiraceae; genus Lachnotalea. Next base: position 53,655 of record JBGUEQ010000033.1, read on the forward strand.
CTAGTTAGTAACATTGCCAAAGCCCTTGATAATAATTTCTTCATGATTATTTCCCCCTTATTATTTGATGATACAGTATTACTAATAAATATAATAATACCAACTAAATAATAGCACTTTTATAAAACGATGTAAACGTTTGCAGGAAAATAAATAATAATTGACCATAATGCATAAAATACAGTCATATAATTTATGCATTATGTATAAAATGAAAAAGTTGAAAAATGTAGTATAATCTGTTTTGGAAAAGAAATAAAAATAAATTTGAAAAATAGTCTGTAAATATAAGGAACAAAGTGTCTGCTTGCAGACACTCTCGCGCCCGAGTGGATTGCGTAGCAATAAACTTCCTATCCACGAGTTG
>JBGUEQ010000034.1:0-52938 GCA_041821265.1 Lachnotalea sp.
TAAAAAAAGAAACCCTAATTCCCCTCATGAATGAGGGGCTAGGGGAGTTGAGGTGTGCTTTGCACACTTTCTAGTTTTATCTTATATTAGGTCGTTAATAAAGTTACCAGTGATTTTTCGTAAGTTACCTATCGATAAAAACAACTTACGTAAAAGCGTATTGTGATCAAAAATATGCTGTGATACACTTTGAATCAAAGAAATAGTAACTGCATAAGTACGGGAGAAATCGTGGAGGTATCATTTTTAATAGTTATCATAAGGTGACAGTTGCTAATAGAAAATAGGAGGGATGACAGTGGAAAATATTATTGAAATCAATCATTTATCAAAATATTTTGGAAATTTAAAGGCGGTAGACGACATTAGCTTTTGTGTTAAAAAGGGGGAATTGTTTGGATTCTTGGGTGTAAATGGAGCAGGAAAATCAACTACGATTAATATGCTTTGTACACTGATTAAGGCAACAAATGGTAGTATTCGTATATGTAATGAAACGATGGGAAAAAATGACGTTGAAATAAGAAAGCATATTGGTGTAGTATTTCAAGATAATACATTAGATGGAAGACTTACGATTAGGCAAAATTTAATTACACGAGGATATTTATATCATTCAAGTAAAGAAACTGTAATGAATAATTTGAATTATGTATGTGAAGCATTAGAAATAGGAGATTTGCTTAATAGACAGTTTAAAGATTTATCGGGTGGACAAAAAAGGCGTTGTGAAATAGCAAGGGCGCTAATGAATAAACCTGAAATATTATTTTTGGATGAACCTACAACTGGGTTGGATCCACAAACTAGAAAGATGCTATGGAATTGTCTAGAAACGTTACGAAAAGAAGAGAAAATGACAATATTTTTAACCACACATTATATGGAGGAAGCCGCAAAAGCTCACTATATTGGAATTATTGATGCGGGAAAACTTGTGGCATATGAAGCACCTCAAGTGTTAAAAGAAATGTATGCGCATGATAGAATAAAAGTGGTTCCTAAAGATAAAGAAAAAATGTTTGAATTCTTAAAGAATAATGGAACAAGTTTCAAAGAAAAGAGCAATCACATCAGTATAACATTAGAAAATACTTTAGAAGCAATTCCATTAATTAATGGATTGAAGGATATAATTTCTTCATTTGAAGTAATTCAAGGAACGATGGACGATGTGTTTTTGAATATAACAGGAAAGAGTTTAGAAGGGGGAGAAACGGTATGAGAGAATTTGGTGCATTAGTAAAAAGAAATATGATGATATATTATAAAGATAGAAGTAATGTTTTTTTCTCTGTACTTTCAATGTTAATTGTAATCGGTCTTATGGCTGTCTTTCTTGGAAGTATGAATGTGGACAGCATTACCAAGTTGCTAAACGAGTACGGTGGAGTACGGGATGAAGCACTTGATTCTTCAAATGCATCAAATTTAGTGTTAGCATGGATTGTTGCTGGACTTGTAGTGGTTAACAGTGTTACGGTTACGCTTGCAGTAGTAGGTATGATGATTGAGGATGAAGCAAAACATAGGCTTAATTGTTTTTTTGTGTCACCAATGAGTCGTACTAAATTCGTATTCTCTTATGTAAGTGCTGCTTTTATTATGGGGTTTACATTTTGTTGTTTTACTATTATAATATCAGAAGTTTATATTGCGATAAGTGGTGGGGTATTGCTAAACGGTATTCAGCTTGTAACAATTCTATTATATGTTGTTGTTATTGTGTTTTTTGCTTCCAGTTTTGTTTTCTTTATAGCAATATTTGTACATTCTCAAAGTGCTTTTTCTGGGTTATTGACAATAGTTGGAACGTTAGTAGGCTTTGTTGCAGCGATTTATGTCCCACTAGGTGCACTGCCAGTAGGTGTAATAAAAGCGTTGAAGTACTTTCCGCTTTTGTCAGCAACATCATTATTAAGAGAAATTTTTACTAAATATGAATTAAATACAACGTTTTCAGGCGTTCCTACAGAAGTAATTGATGGATACAAAGAATATATGGGAATCACACTTGTATATGATGATAAACCCTCTAGTGTTTTTTTAAGACTGACAATTCTTGTAATCAGTGGTATAATTTTAGTTAGTATTTCAGCAATAATTTTAAGAAAAAGAAATGTAAAAGATAGATAGATACATTACATTTATATCAATTTAGTTGTGTTTGGATTTGGGATAGCTGTAAAATGGTTTTCATTAACTCGTATGAGTGAGATAATAGGAATATTTATGATGATAGTAGTTATTTATGGGATTAATTGTTGGGCATCTTATCATAGGGATACTAGAATTGCAAATCAAATGAATCAAAAGCTAAGTGAATATCAAAATCAAAAAGAAGAGTAGATAGGTAAGAGTAAATATTATGAGTAATAACATAGAAAAACAAGAAGATAAATTTATAATGATGACTACGCAGCCAGTAGAACGATTAGTTTGTAAACTGGCGATTCCAACGATTATATCAATGTTAATTACAGCATTTTATAATATAGCAGATACTTATTTTGTATCGAGAATTGGAACGAGTGCCACGGGTGCAGTAGGTATTGTTTTCTCTATGATGGCTATTATTCAAGCAATGGGATTTTTGTTTGGGAATGGATCAGGCAATTACATTTCAAGAAAGTTGGGCGAGAAAAAATCAAAAGAAGCGGAAGAAGTAGCAGCTACAGGTTTTTATTCGGCACTTATTGTTGGAATTATTGTGTGTACTTTTTCCATGATATTTATAAAACCGCTTGGAAAAGCACTTGGTGCCACAGATACAATTTTGCCTTATACGATGGATTACTTAAGATTTATTCTATTTGGTGCACCATTTATGATGGCATCCTTTGTACTAAATAATCAATTGAGATTTCAGGGTAATGCAGTATATGGAATGGTAGGTATTTGTGTAGGTGCAATCATTAATATAATATTGGACCCTATTCTAATTTTTGTATTAGATTTTGGAATTGCAGGCGCAGCAATTGCTACAAGTTTAAGTCAGTTTATAAGCATGGTTATTTTATTTGTGTTATGTAACAAAAAGGGAATTGTAAAAATTAAGTTCAAAAATTTTAAGAACAGACTATATAATTTAAAAGAGATCATAAGATGCGGACTACCTTCGCTATTTAGGCAAGGGATTGCAAGTGTTGCGGCAATATGCTTGAATCGATTTGCAGGAGTCTATGGAGATGCTGCAATTGCTGCTATGTCTATTGTATCTAAAGTAGGTATGTTTGCTATATCAGCGTTGATTGGATTTGGACAAGGATTTCAACCTGTGTGTGGATTTAATTATGGAGCGAAAAAGTACGATCGCGTGAATAAAGCCTTTAGTTTCTGTGTGAAATTGTCCACCATTGTTTTGACGATAATTGCAGTTGTAGGTTTCTCATTTGCACCGCAAATAATTGGTATATTTAAAACAGGTGATGTAGAAGTAATGGAAATTGGAAGCGCAGCGCTTAGATGGCAGTGTTTTTCATTTCCACTGATAGGGTTCATAATATTTTCAAATATGTTTTTGCAGACAATTGGCAAAGCATTTAAAGCAAGTGTTTTATCTCTGACACGACAAGGATTATTTTTTCTTCCTGTTTTATTTATAATAGTACCGTTACTTGGATTGGCAGGCCTTGAAATGGTTCAGCCAATTGCGGACATATTATCGTTTGCAGTTGCAGTTCCACTCACATATGGTGTGATTAAGGAAATGAATAAAAATAGTTAACGATAAATCAAGAGAAATTATTATCTTGAATAAAAATTGTGTTGAGATATGCAATTGGATCAAATGTTTTTTGAAATGTTACTATTTACTCCGTTCACAGTAACGTATGATTTCTGCTTGCAAATTCGCTACGCGAAGCAGAAATCATTTGTTGAATCATTTTCTTACGTAGCTTAACAGCTAGTGTTAAGCTACTGTGTGAACAGTAACTTTGAAATATCTATGTGTTATTTTGTTAAGTAACAAAGTAACACATAGATAAAAATATGTGGTAAACTAGGAACGGAGGTGTGTGATGAAACAGAATGTAACGATGCAAGATATAGCAGATCGCTTTGGTGTTAGTAAAGTTACCATATCAAAAGCGCTTAATGATAAAGAAGGAGTCAGCAATGAATTAAAAAATAAAATTATATTAGGTGCTGAAGAAATGGGATACCGCATGAATGCTATTGCGCAATCCTTGAAAACCAACAGCACATTTAATATTGGGGTTATAGTTCCTGAACAGTTTACCAATACAGGAAAATATAAGAATAGTAATGAGAATGTATCCTTTTATATGGATTTATATCAGGAAGTGTCTAAAGCATTATATGAAGAAAATTATTCTGCTATTTTACATATATTAAGCACGGAAGATGAAGAAGAAAGCATTCTTCCAAAACTTTATAGAGATAATAAAGTGGATGGATTTATTGTTCTTGGACAAGTGGCTCATTCTTATGTAGAAAAATTGCAAGACACGGAATTTCCTATTGTGTATTTGGACTTTTATGATGAGTACTTGGATCGTGATTCCATTACTTCAGACAATTTTGCTGGTTGTTATATGATTACAAACTATTTGATTCATAATGCACATAGAGATATTGCTTTTGTTGGTAATTTATTTTCAACTAGTAGTATACAAGATAGATTTTTAGGATATTATAAGTCTCTGCTTGAACATAAGATACAGTTGCCAGAAGATTATATCATTTCAGACCGTGATGAAAAAGGCAGATATATAGAGTTGGTTTATCCTAAAAAGATGCCTACTGCATTTGTGTGTAACTGTGATCAGGTTGCCAATATTGTAATTAGAGAGCTACAGCAGAAAGGTTATTGTGTGCCAGAAGATATTTCAGTTGTTGGATTTGATAATTCTATATATTCTGCAATGTCAATACCGACGATTACTACGGTGGAGGTGGATATGACTGCTATGGTATGTGAAGTTGTACGTCTATTACTTAAAAAGCTGGAAAACATAGAGTATAAGAGTGGAAAAATTGCGATTAAAGGTAAACTCGTTATCAAAGATTCAGTAGCTGAAAAGAAAAAGAGTTGAAATAATACAATTTATTTTGTATTTGTTTTTTCATAAATTAAATAATAAAGAATATGTATAAGGGAAGAGGGGCTTATCCTTCTTCTCTTATTTTATTGTATAAAATTATGAGAATATAGCTTTGTTGTGCAAAGTGTATATAAAAAATATGATTTAATAATAATATGTTGTAATTATACACACAAACTGTTGACAGGGTAAATGTTAAGATGTATAATTTAAACACAAAGTAACCGATTAAGTTACAAAGTAAATGGGAGGGTTTAACAAGATGAAAAAAAATATTTCAATGTTATTAAGTGTAACCATGGTACTTGGACTTTTAGCTGGATGTGGTGGAGTCAAAGAAACAGTAGAAAATGGAACTGACTCAGATGTTGCAGCAGTGGACTCTGAAAACGTAAGTACAGAATCTTCGGGTGAAGTCAATGTTATGATTCATATGACACAATTGATTCTTGGAGATGAAAAGCAAGATGCAGACGGGAATACGTATCGAGATGAAAGTACTGCATGGCTAAAGTTTGTAGCGCAAGACTTTACGAAAGAAACAGGTATTACAGTTAATTTGATTCCTTACGCTGATTTATCAACAGATGTTAAGCCACTATTACAAGTTAGCGATGAAAGTGTTGATATTTTTACAAATCCAAATTCATTAACACGTGAAGAAAGAGAATTATATCTAGAGCCTCTTATGAGTGTAGAAGACGCGAATAAGATTTATGATGAAAAATTTGTTGAGGGCATGACTAAAAATACTGATGGAGATCAAGTAATGATGTGGGCAATGGGAAAAGTATACAATAACGGTATAGCATACAATGAAAATGCAATTAAATCCGTTGGGTATGATGCGATTCCGGATACATTAGAAGAGTTTAATGTAATGTGTGAAAAATTAAGAGATGCAGGAATTACACCAATTACGGTACATAGAGTTGAAAACTGGCCATTGTCTACGGTTAGTGAATTTGCTGATTATATTCCAGGTCAATTCAATACAATGAGTGAGCTTCTTAACGCAGATGATCCATTTGGTGAAGGAACTTCATTAGGTCAAATGATTAAGATTTATACGGAATTTAAATCCAACAAATTTTTTGAACAAGAAATTTATGCGGATTTCGGTGCTGCAATGGATTCTGTAGCGCATGGAGATGCAGCTATGATGCTTTTTGGCTCTTGGGTTGTACCACAGTTACAAAGTAGAGTATTAGAGGGAACAGATGCAGATGCAATTAAATTTGATGCAGCAGTTGACTATGGTAGTGGAAGACACATCACGGTGGCTAGTGATTTGACTTGGGGATTAAGCAAATCATCAAAAAATAAAGAAAATGCAAAATTATTTTTAGATTATATTTCCAAAAATTCAGATTTTATTGCAAAAGCAGGTTTTATTAATGGAAGAACAGATGTTGAACCTATTGTTCCAGATTTATACACTATGATTGATGAAAAGATTGCAGCAGGAACAGTTACCCCAATTTATTCAAAGGAAAAGAGCGAAGATTATTATAAAGTAGAAGAAATTCTTACAGATGCAGATTTGTTTGCGGACAATAAATATGTAGGGTTACTGTTTGATGCCTATGACGTTGAAAATCCTAGCTGGGATGCTTACAACAAGAAAGTGGAAGAACAAAATAAACTATTTTTTAATTCAAAAGACTTCTTAGGATACTAGTTGTAAATTGAATAGTTACAACAGAGAACAAAGTGTCTGCTCGCAGACACTTTCGCGCCCAAGTGGATTGTGTAACAATAATTTTTTCTCCGCGAGGGGCGCATTTTGGCACGAAGTGCCTTTTAGTACTAGGGAAGTTGGTAAAACTTTCCTAGTAAATAAAAAATGGTGCTATGTTTCATAGTACTATTCTTTATAAAGAGAGGAGTAAGCAAGTGACAGTGAATAAGCAAGTGACAGTGAATAAGCAAAAAAAAGTATTAATTATTTTATTTTTGTTAATACCAATGTTACACCTTATTATTTTTTCTTATATTCCGATTTTCTTTAATGTGTATTTGAGCTTTTCGGATTGGAAAGGTATTGGCGAAATTAATTTTGTAGGGCTTACAAATTATAAAAGATTATTGACAGATACAAGATATATTCAATTGTTTAAAAATTGTTTATGGTATATGTTAGTTTCGATACCACAGTTGTTATTTGCTTTCACATTAGCGATTGTAGTTAATACAAAATTCAAAGGAATCAATGCATTTAAAGGAATTGTCATTTTTCCATATCTATTGAATGGTATTATTGTTTCCACAATCTTTATTTTATTTTATAATCCAGAAGGCACATTGAACCTGATCCTTGGTTTCGTTGGACTAACCAATTTGCAAAATAACTGGCTACAAAATTTGAAAATGGTAAATCCTTCTATTGCCTCTATTAGTATCTGGCGATATTATGGACTGGGATTTTTGATGTTCTATGGAGCCATGCAAGCTATACCACAAGATATTTACGAAGCAGCAGCTTTGGATGGAGCGAATCGTTTGAACGAGATACGATACATCATCATACCATATATTAAAAAAGTATTATTTATCAATATAATTCTTAGCGTATCAGGTTCTATCCAAGTTTTTGAAATTCCTTATATTATGTTAGGGGGTTCAAATGGAACTACAACGCCGGTTATTGCAATTACTCAAAACATGCAAGCAAACAGGGTGGGATTTTCTTCGGCATTATCAGTTCTTGTATTTTTTATCGTTGTGGTGGCGGTTTCAGTACAACGCTTGGTCGTGAAGGAGGAAAAATAGTATGAAAAGAGAATCGACTATATATAAAATAATTAGAGCTACTATTATTATTTTTTCTATCGGATTTGTATTGGTGCCGATGATACCAGTAATCTTTATGGCATTTAAGACGGGTAGAGAACTTAAGACAACAGGATATTTTACACCTCCTAATAGTTTTTTAAACTTTTACAATTTTGTATATGCAATGCGAGTAGGTGAACTAGGACAGGGGTTGATTACAACTTTTATTATCTTATTCATTACGTTAGCATTTGTTCTAATGTTTTCGGGTATGGCTGCCTATGCATTAGGAAGATTTGATTTCAAATTAAAAAAGTTGATTACAGGAATGTTTACTATGACTATGTTCATTCCAGTAGTTACAACGCAGGTTGTCATATTTCAGATGATGCATAAACTAGGATTGGTTAATTCCATTTGGTCCGTAATTATTATTTATTCTGGGGTAAGTATTGTAGATTTATATATACTTATGAATCTATTAGCAGCTATTCCACGGGAAATGGAAGAAGCGGCTTTAGTGGATGGGGCAAATATGTTCCAAACGTATTTTAGAATCATATTTCCATTAATGAAACCGGGGTTGGCTACCATTGGAGTGATTCGAGGAATCGGTATTTATAACGATTTTTATGTACCAAATTTATATTTATTATCAGGAAGACAAACGTTGACAGTGGCTTTGTATAAGTTTTATTCAGGCTTATCAACTCCGTTTGAAGTAGTTAGTGCCGCAGTATTGATTGCTACAGTACCTGTTATTATTATGTTTTTGTTATTTCAAAAGCATATATACGATGGATTAGGTGGAGCTGTTAAATCATAATAATTAAACAATATAAATACATAAATCAAAGCGATAAAATTAATTAAAATAGGATTTAGATAGGAGAAGGATTTCATGGATTATATAAAAGGTGTTAGTTTCTTGAATTTTTCAAAGTGTAGAGGTAAGTTTGCATCTACTGAAATGAAAGAATCTATTAAAATTGCAAAAGAAAGTTTAGGACTTTCCCACATTACACTGTGCTTTTTAGCTTATCAGGAAACTGCACATACGACAGAAATTGATTATAAAGGAGCTCAGACACCACATAGAGAAGAGATTATTGAAGTTACAGAATATGCTCATAGTCTAGGATTGAAAGTGATTTTAAAACCGATGTTAGATTGTAAAGATGGTACATGGAGAGCGCATATCAATTTTTTTGACACGGATGAGCCTTGTGAAGCTAAATGGTCAGACTGGTTTGCAAGTTACACCGACTACATGGTTACCTATGCAATGATTGCAAAGGAAGCTAAGTGTGAAATGCTTGTAATTGGAACAGAGCTTGTACAAACGGAAAGACGTACAAGTGAGTGGATCATGCTTATTAATGAAGTTAGAAAAGTATACAATGGTCTTTTGACTTATAATTGCGATAAGTACCAGGAAGAAAATGTAAAATGGTGGAACCATGTTGATGTTATTTCTGCAAGTGGTTATTATCCATACGATGACATAGAAGATCAGATAACGCGTATTGAACTTTTTGCGAAAAGACAAAATAAACCATACTTTTTTGCAGAAGCTGGGTGCCCAGCAAGAGTGGGGGCGAAACATAATCCGAATGATTGGGCGTTTGAAGGTGAATGCTCAGTGCAAGAACAACGAGAATGGGTAGAGAAGTTCATTGAAGTGACTAAAGATAGAATCTGGTTATATGGTTACTCTTGGTGGGGATGGAGACATGATATTATTTCAAGTAAGAATCCCGAGCTAAATGATGATTATGACATGTACAAAAAACCATCCGCTGATTTGATTAAACAATTATATGAGCAAAAGTAAAACATATAACAGGCAACTTTGTAACAATAAATAAAAATGGGATAGAGACAAGCGAAGAATGGTATGAAGAAAGAGGATTCTTTGAAATAAAGTGATACAGAGATAGGGATTCAATAGGGAGATAATATGTTAGTTGATGAAATTAAAGAACATGTAGTTCATGTAATGATACCTTTTTGGAAAAACTTAAAGGATGAAGAATTTGGTGGCTTTTTTGGACTGGTTGATTTCAATCTAAATCTTGATAAAAAGGCCCCAAAAGGTTGTATCTTAAATAGTAGAATATTATGGTTTTTTTCTAATGCATATAAAGTGTTTCAAGATGAGAGCCTTCTTTTATACGCCACGCATGCTTATAATTTCTTGTTAAAGCAATGCTATGACGTGGAAAATGGTGGGGTTTATTGGTCCTTAAATTACGATGGAACTGTTTTGGATAGTACGAAACATACATATAATCAGGCGTTTGCTATTTATGCGTTATCTTCCTATTATGGTGTTACTGGAGAGAAACAAGCATTAGAGACTGCATATGAATTATTTGAATTGATTGAACACAAATGCAGAGATGAGATTGGATATTTGGAAGCTTTTAATAGTACATTTCACCCTATAGAAAATGATAAGCTTTCTGAGGAGGGAATAATTGCAGATAAAACAATGAACACGTTACTTCATGTATTTGAAGCATATACAGAATTATATAGAGTTACCAAGGATCAAAATATTGGCAATAAAATGAGATATATTATGGATATCATTGAAGAAAATGTATTTAACATTGAAAAGAGAAGACAAGAGGTATTTTTTGATAGCAATATGAATTCACTTTTGGATTTACATTCTTATGGACACGACATTGAAGCAGCTTGGCTGGTTGATAGAGGATGTGAAATCCTAGCGGATACAGTTTATAGCAGTAAAATGAGAAAGATTACAGATGTTTTAGAAAAAGAAATTTATACGATTGCATTTAACGGTCATTCCATTGCAAATGAATGTAAAGAAGGGATTGTTGATCACACAAGAGTCTGGTGGGCTCAAGCTGAAGCTATGGTGGGCTTCATGAACGGATATCTTAAAGATAGAGATAAGTCCTATTATTTAGAGGCAGTTATAAAAATATGGCAATTCATCAAAGAACATATGATTGATTCAAGAGAAAACTCAGAATGGTTTTATGATGTGGATTCAGCTGGGAATCCGTCTAGTAAAAAAGCAATTGTTGAACCTTGGAAGTGTCCCTATCATAATGGAAGAATGTGTTTTGAGATAATAAGGAGGGCTGAAAATGCTTCATAAAAATTATAAAGAAGAACTTAAGAAATATAATGAATTAGTAACAAAAAAAAATAATAAAAGTGAATTTTATAATGGGATTTTTGAACGTTTTGAAAATCCAGTATTAACAAGAGAGCATATTCCATTGACATGGAAATATGATTTGAATCCTGAAACAAATCCATATTTTATGGAACGACTAGGTGTCAATGCAGTGATGAATTCAGGTGCGATCGAGTTAAATGGTAAATTTTATTTAGTAGTAAGAATAGAAGGAAATGATAGGAAATCTTTCTTTGGAGTAGCAGAAAGTGATAATGGAGTAGAGGGATTTCGATTTTGGGATTACCCTATTTTATTAGAAGATACTTATAAGGAAGAAACCAATGTATATGATATGCGACTTACTAAGCATGAAGATGGCTATATTTATGGAGTGTTTTGCTCAGAAAGCAAAGATACTACCACCAATGATTTATCCGCAGCAGTGGCAGCGGCAGGTATTGTTAGAACGAAGGATTTGAAAATTTGGGAAAGGCTTGACAATTTAATGACACTACATTCTTCACAACAGAGAAATGTAGTTCTTCATCCAGAATTTGTTCAGGGCAAATATGCGTTCTATACAAGACCGATGGATGATTTTATTAATACTGGATCAGGTGGCGGTATAGGCTTTGGATTATGCGAAGACATAAAACACGCCGTTGTAAAGGAAGAAATAATAACAAGTCAACGAAAGTATCACACTATTACAGAAGCAAAAAACGGAGCAGGAGCAGTTCCAATTAAAACCGATAGAGGTTGGATTCATATCGCTCATGGGGTAAGAAATACAGCGGCTGGATTAAGATATGTCTTATATGTATTTGCAACAGATTTAAAAGATCCAATAAAAGTGATTGCAGAACCGTCAGGATTATTTTTAGCGCCTAGAGAAAAGGAAAGAGTTGGGGATGTTTCAAATGTAGTCTTTACAAATGGTGCAATTGTAAGAGAGAATGGAGAGGTATTTATTTATTATGCATCCTCCGATACGAGAATGCATGTTGCTACAACTACAATTGACAAGTTGGTTGATTATGTGTTTAATACACCAAATGATCCACTTCGCTCTGTAGAATGTGTAGCACAAAGATGTGAGCTGATTACTACAAACCTCAAATATTTAAATAATGAAATAATTTAATAGAAATGAGATATAAAAGAGTGATATTTTGCGTAGCAAGTTGGAGTAGCTATGAAGGTACTGAATCATTATAGTAGAAGAAATGGATTGATGAGGGAAGCTTATGAGTGAAAAACGAATTGAGATGGATAATGAACTTTTGCAATACAGTGGAAGGATAGACTTTACTAATAAAAAAGAACCAATCATGATTTATCCTTGTAGTAGTGTTACATTGAAATTCACTGGAACTACACTTAAAATAATACTTAGAAATAAGAATATTTACTGGGATAATTATTTAGGTTATATAATAGATGGTAAACAGGAAAAAGTTCTCTTGACGAATGAGCAAGATAAAATAATAACATTAGCAGACAACTTAAAAGAGGAGGAACATTTAGCTATTATTTTCAAAAGAATGGATTCATGTCATGCAATTAGTCTTCTAGGAATTTGTATAAATGAGAATGGAAGGTTACTACAATGTGATGATAAACCAAATCGAAAAATAGAATTTTATGGGGATTCTGTTTCGGCAGGTGAAGTGTCAGAAGCAGTGGAATATGTAGGTAAACCTGACCCATCACACAAGGGCGAATATTCAAACAGTTGGTATTCTTATGCGTGGCTTACAGCTAGAAAACTAAATGCGCAAATACATAATGTGTCACAAGGTGGAATTGCGTTATTAAATGGAACTGGATGGTTTTATGAGAATAATTATACTGGCATAGAAAGTACATATGATAAAATGTCGTATCATCCTGAATTAGGTGAAATAACCAACTGGAATTTTGCAGAATATGTTCCACATGTAATCATAATAGCTATTGGACAAAACGATAGTCATCCAGTTGATTATATGAAAGAAGAGTATAACGGGGAGCAAGGGCATTATTGGAGAGAAAGCTATGAAAATTTTGTTAGAAACATTCGAGTAAAGAATCCGAATTCAGTAATTATACTTACTACAACAATTTTACAACATCATGTAAACTGGGACAATTCAATTGAAGAAGTTTGTAACAAATTAAAGGATAGAAAAATAATGCACTTTCTATACTCTGAAAATGGGTGTAAAACACCAGGACATATTAGGATATCGGAAGCAGAACAAATGTCGGATGAGTTGGTAGGATTTATCAATTCGATTAATAAGGAGTTGTTATTATGGTAGATATTAAAGAAATAACAAAAAACGCCTTGGCTAATAAAGGAAGCTTTGAACGAATAAAGCGCGTAATGAGACGTGCAGAGAGAGGAAACAAAATTGTACTTGGCTACTTAGGGGGATCCATTACGCAAGGTTCTCTCTCGACAACACCTGAAACGTGCTATGCATATCTAGTATATCAATGGTGGAGCGAAAGATTTCCGTTAGCCGAATTTGAATATGTAAATGCTGGAATTGGAGGAACTACGTCGCAATTTGGAGTGGCACGTGTAGATAACGATTTGTTAAGTTATCATCCTGACTTTGTTATTGTAGAATTTAGTGTAAATGATGATAATACTGAGCTTTTTGAAGAAACATATGAAGGTTTAGTTCGAAAGATATATAAACACGAAAGTGAAATTGGTATTCTTATTGTAAATAATGTAAACTACGTGAATGGAATAAATGCACAGGAGATTCATAATAGAGTAGGAAAATATTATGATTTACCTTGTGTTAGTGTTAAAAATAGTTTGTATCCATTTGTGGAAAATGGTGAAATTAAAAGAAGAGCAATTACTCCAGATGATTTGCATCCAAACGATGTAGGACATAAAATAATTTCAGAAATTATCATTGATGTTTTAGAAAAAATTTATCATGACATAGATGTGACACAGATTGATATACCCATACCAAAAGCTTTTACAAGAAATGAATATGAGGCATCCATAAGGTATCAAAACGATAATTATAATCCAGTATTAAATGGATTTGAGATTGATTATGCAAAACAAGAAAATATAAGAGACTTATTTAAGAAAGGTTGGAGTGGGAGCAAGATAGGAGATAATATTAGCTTCTATATAGAAGGAACAGGTATTGCAATCCAATATAGAAAAACGATAAACAAACCAACACCAATTGCCCAAGTTACAATTGATGATGATGGAAATGAGATGATACTAGATGGGAATTTCAGTGAAACCTGGGGGGATTGTCTCTATATTGATACCGTCAGGGTTCATGGAAAGAATAAGAAACATAAAGTGAAAATTGAAATTATAGAAAATAATAAAGATGATAAATCCTCATTCTATCTTGTTTGTGTGATTGGGTCTTATTAGCAGATTGCTAAAATGATAAAAACATATAGAACTACCTAAATCAAATGTGTTATACTAGATACGAAATAAAACATATGATTTATATTAAAATGTATAGACGGAATGGTAAGGAGATATATTATGTCAGTTAACAAAGAAATTTTATTTGTAGAACCTATTTTCAAAGAAAATATTTGGGGTGGTAACCGATTAGAAACAGAATATGGTTACAAGATTCCTAGTGATCATACAGGAGAATGTTGGGCTGTTAGTGCACATGAAAGTGGAGACTGTACGGTTGCAACTGAAAGCCATGCAGGTGAGACATTGGCTGATTTATGGAAAAATAATCAAGAATTATTTGGAAATATTGGCGGTGAAAAATTTCCGCTATTAATCAAAATTATTGATGCAAAAGATGATTTGAGTATTCAGGTCCATCCAAATGACGAATATGCGAAAATGAATGAAAATGGATCCTTAGGTAAAACAGAATGTTGGTACATTCTTGACTGCAAGGATGGACAAGATATTGTTATTGGTCATAATGCAGCAACGAAGGATGAACTTAAAACAATGATTCATAACAATGAATGGAATCAGCTGATAAGAACAATCCCTATTAAAAAAGGTGATTTTTTACAAATAGATCCAGGAACAGTACATGCAATTAAAGGTGGTACACTGATTCTGGAAACACAGCAAAACAGTGATATTACATATAGACTATATGATTATGACAGACTTACGGATGGATTGCCAAGAGAACTACACATTGAGAAGAGTATTGATGTAATCAATGTTCCATATAAGGATATAGAAGTAGAAGACAAAGAAGATACAAACACACAATGTAAAAAGTTGATTGAATGTAATTACTATGAAGTGTTCAAGTTCGAGATTTCTAAATCAGAGGAATTTGTACAGGATAAACCATTTTTAATCATGAGTGTAGTAGAAGGTGAAGGTAAAATAAATAATCAATTAATTAAAAAAGGCGAGCATTTTATATTACCTAATGGTTATGGAAGTTATACGCTAGAGGGAGATATGCTGATAATCGCATCATGTCCAAATACTAAATAGGTTATAACAATAACATAAAGCTTTATAATACCAAATAAAACGACCTAAGGATGAAACAGCCTTAAGTCGTTTTATTTGGTAAATTGCTGCAACGGTTGTTGTTATTGATTAAAATAATGTAACGATTCAGTATCCATAAACCCGAGCATTGTAGCGCCAAAATCCAATTTCCATGCATTTTGTGTGCATTGCGTAGCGGTAACTATTAAGGTACTGAATAGTTTTAAAATAATCTACTATAAATACCATATACCATATCTTTATCAAGCACGGTATAATTATTTGCCATCAATCTTCCTTGTTTGGTCATGACGTTTTCCGTAAAGTTATCTAAATCTTCTAAGGTCGTTCCATATGAATGAAGTGGCTTTTTCGGAAGTATTACATCAAGCAATTTTTCGATTTCTTCATATACATCAGAAGAGTTACATATTAGTATAGAAGAAACAAGTTCATTCAGTGCTTGGATGTTGCCATTTGGATCAAGTTTTTGGTACAGTTTGAATACTTCTGTAAAGAGTGCATAATTTGATTCCCCGTGAGGAACGTGATATTTAGCACCAAGTGGATAGCTCATAGCATGTACCGCGCCAGTTCCTGCATTTCCAAAGGCAATACCAGCATAAGTACTAGCAAGCATGAATTCCTTTAAAATAGGAAATCTTGCAGTTTTACCATTCTTAGCAATTTCTTGATATCCGGTTAGAATCATTTTAATTGCTTCTCGTGAGTACATCTGCGAGAAGGTAGTAGCTTTTGGTGATAAAAAAGATTCAACAGCATGGATTAAAGCATCAATCGAACTTGTGGCAAAAAATTCAAAAGGTAAGTCTTCTAATAATTGCGGAATTAGAACTGCGTGGCTTGGATATAAGGCATCAACAGCCAATCCTAATTTGGTGTTACGAGATACTAATTCAAGTATGGATATGTTTGTAACTTCACTACCTGTTCCGCAAGTGGTTGGAACTAATAATAGTTCCTTATCTTGGATTGCTTCTATTTTTTTATCAAATAAATCAAGAACAGGGGAAAATGTTTTTAATGCAAATAATTTAGCAGTATCAATGATGGTTCCGCCACCAATTGCAATTACTCTTGTATATGGAATATCCTTAATATCTTGATAAATTGCTTCTGCCATTTCATCGGTTGGCTCACCACTGCCATAACTACCTCTAAATATGATGGTAGCATCTGTGGTGCAATCTTTGAAAAATTTATTATAAGTTCTTTCACTAATAAATATTAAATCATTTTTCCCGATTTCAAAAGAGGAGGCAAACTCCTCACATGTATTGAATTCTAATATGGACGGAACGATACGAAATTGTTTCATATGTAAATTCTCCTAGCTTTCTTGTTGGATAGCAGCTTCAAATATTTCAAATCCAGCCTCTAGTTGTTCATCTGTAATTACTAAAGGGGCTAAGAATCGGATTACGTTATTATATACTCCAGCACTTTCGATTAGCAAACCATGATTAGCAGCATTGGTAACAAGTTTACTTACCAGTTTAGCATTTGGTTTTTTTGTTATTTTGTCTTTGACAAATTCAATACCAATCATAGCACCAAGACCTCTGACATCACCGACTACTTCATATTTCTCTTTCCATGTATTAAATACTTCAAAGCATCTCTTACCAATCACATTGGAACGTTCTATCAAATGATCTCTTTCAATTACTTCCAGTACTTTTAATCCAGCCGCACAAGCAAGTGCATTTCCACCATAGGTACCGCCAATAATTCCACCTGGTACAGAATCCATTATTTCAGTGCTTGCAATAATTGCACTAAGTGGAACACCACCAGCGATAGATTTTGCAGTTGCAATGATATCAGGTTCACATCCTGCATCTTTCCAATATTCGGAAGCAAATAATTTACCGGTACGTCCAAAGCCGGTTTGTACTTCGTCTGCAATTAATAAAATTCCTTTTTCATCACAAATTTTTCGAACTGCTTTCACCCATTCAATTGGAGCTGGAATAAATCCACCTTCCCCTTGAAGTGGTTCCATAACAATTGCAGCAACATATTCTGCGGGTGATGCTTCCTCAAATACTTTTTCAATACTACTAATATAATATAGAATTGCTTCTTCGCCTGTCATATTGCCAGGTGTTCGGTAAAGATAAGGGTAATCGGCACGATAGATTCCATCAGGGAAAGGTCCCATTCCTACTGCATAAGCTTTCTTTGAGGTCATTGTCATTGTAAGTAATGTTCTTCCATGGAAGCCACCAGAGAAAACAATGATATTTGGTCTTTTGGTACAAGCTTTTGCAATTTTAACAGCATTCTCATCTGCTTCTGCACCACTATTAGCAAACATTGTCTTTTTACTAGTGCCACGAACTGGTGCAAGTGCACTTAATTTTTCAGCTAATTCGATGTAACCTTCGTGAGTAACAATATTAAACATACCGTGAAAATATTTAGTAGCTTGTTCTTGTACGGCAGCAACTAAATCAGGATGTGTATGACCAACATTTAATACGCCAACGCCACCAATCCAATCAAGGAAAAGATTTCCATCAACATCTTCAATCATAGCACCTTCCGCTTTTTCTATAACACAAGGATATCCACATCGGATTCCATTAGGAACCGCATTTTGTCTTCTTTCTATCATAGTCGCCGCTTTTGGGCCAGGTAATGTCTCGGTAATAATTTTAGGTAAAGAATTTTTAATCATAATAACCTCCATCTGCATCGTAATGATGACTTTTAGTAAAAGATATAAGTGAGTGTCTGCTTATAGACACTTTAATCCACGTGGGTTGTACAGCAACATACTTCCTAATCACGAGGTGTACATTTTGGCACATAGTGCCTTTTATTTAATAGGGAAGTTAGTAGAACTTATCTGTTAAATAAAAAAACACATGGATAGCGGTCGTTATGACTTCTATGTCCATGTGTTTTTGAAATTATTTGCATTATAGCACAATGAATTGTATAATACTACAGACACATAGCCTAAATTAAATACAATTATTAGTGCTGGTAGCACGAGTGGTAAGGAGAGTATTGTATGTCAGTGAGTATTGAAGATATTTATAAAAAAACAAAGATGAAATACCAGTTGAAGATAATAGCCGGAGAATCTGGATTAAGCAGTATAATAAGTTGGATCTATATTATGGAGGATGTAACAACAGCAGATTTTATTAGGGGAAGTGAGCTGATTATAACGACTGGGTTAGGTATAAATACAGAGGAAGCATTTTATCATTTGGTTGAAGTAGCTATGAATCAAAAAGCATCCGGTATTATCGTAAACACGGGGAATTATATTAATACAATTCCCATAAGTGTAATTGAATTGTGCAATAAAGTTGGGTTTCCACTGTTAGTTATGCCTTGGGAAATTCATTTAGTTGACATTACGCAAGAATATTGTAATTGGATTATCAAGGATAGGCAAAAACAACAAGATCAATCAGAATGCTTTTATAATATTTTGTTTTCACCAGAAAAAGCTGACTTTTCGTTAGTGAAAAGATTTGATTATGAGATAAATGGTCAATATAGTGTCATAATACTTAGTATTCCTCAGAGTTTATCTGGTAGAGAGGGGGAAGAAATATATAAATACTTTGAAATGGATATTTTAAGTAATGTAGAGCCAAATACAGTAAAATTTTGTATGGTGATTTATGAAAAAATGTTGATTGTTATTGTTGAGTCAAGTAATGGCAATCTAAATGAATTTATAGAGAATATTGAAATTGCTTATCGAAGCAGTACGGTGTTGGAAAATGGAACAATTGGAATTGGTTGTGTACAAAGAAGCATATTTAATTTGCATAAATCATATCAACATGCAACCGCGGCTTATAAATTAGCAAGTCTACAACAAACAAAAACAATTGTTTATGAAAAAATGGGTGTTTATAAAATATTATTAGAAATTCAAGATAGAGAAGTTCTAGAAAATATTTTCAAGGAATATCTTGGTAAAATAGAAGAACATGATAGTGCTCATAACAGCCAGTATATGGATACATTAAGACTGTATTTATTATGCAACGCAAGTATTCAGTTAATTGCTCAAAAAAGCTTTACACACCGGAATACAATAAACTATCGCATCAAAAAAATAAAGGAATTATTAGGCAAGGATTTAGAGGATGCAGAGTATAAGTTTATGTTACAATTATGTTTTTACATAAATGATACATTGAACGATTCTGAAAATAAAAAATAAAAAAGGTTATGTAGCACTGTAGGGAACGCGAGAAGATGAACTAGTATAAATTTAGTAATAGTAAACTTTATAGAATTACGAAAAGAAAGAAAAACTTATGTGTTTTCTTTTTTTGCTGTGTTTTCAAAACGTACAATTTATTATTCTAATTGGAGTTTGTGTATTTTATAGGATAATCGGGATATAATAAACTATATATTCAGTATCTTTGTAGTTGTTATTATAAGAGGCACACAAAATATAATAATATTGTATTATAGTGATACAAAACGTAAGATTTTGTCTCCCCAAAAGTAATATGCAATAAGGGTAACAAATAGTCACGCATAATATAACAATTGTTCATTTATTTGGTGTCTTTATATATGATAAATAGACAAAGATACTTAACTTTTAAATTTACACTTACATATAGTTGAAAAATACTGTATAATAGAAAGTAACATGTCAATTAGTTTTGGGTTATTGGAGGTATTATGATAAAAAAATTATATAATGATAAGAAACTTGCTAGTTCTGATGAAGTAGTGGAAGTTAGTGAAGTATATACAATTGGTGAAAAAGTAATGCATCCAACAGAAGGCGCATGTTATATCAAAGGGACAACAACAATGCAACAAGCATCTGAGAAAAGAGAATATTATACTTTGGTTCCGATGTTGAATGAAAAAACAATCATTTATGTGCCTGTTCTAAATAATAGTGCTAATCGAATTAGAAAAATCATGAGTGTAAGTGAAATCGATGAGATTGGCAATGAGATTAAGGATGAAGATTTTAATTGGATTCCAGATAACAGAAAACGTCAGGAAATTTTTACAGTAGCAATAAAATCATGTGATACAGTTAAAATAGCTAAGATTATTATCATGATGTTACAAAGAGAACTTGAAAAACCATTACAAAGTCTTGACAAAGAATTACTATGTAGAGCACAAAAATTAGCATATTCTGAAATTGCTTTAGTAAAAGGTAAAAGTTTTGAGGAAGTTACTCGAGATATAAAAAGTAAAGTACAATTTTAATTGGAATGCTTCATTGATTATAAAAACAGACAACTATTTACCAGGAGGTTAGGAGGTTGCCTGTTTTTGTAATTGATAGTGTTTACTATTTGAATTATTCCTTGGAAAATAGTACATTAATCTTCTTTTTGTTATAAATGAATATCAATGTACATAGAATAGTAAAAAATGGGCGACACGTTATGAATTTAAAATGGAAAGAATTAATTGTTAGTATTGCTATTAGTCTGGGAGTTGGAGCACTTGCGGGATATTTAATAAGAGGCAGTGTAGCACTTTACAGTGATTTAATCAAACCACCATTATCACCACCTAGTTTTATTTTTCCAATTGTTTGGACCATATTATATGTTTTAATGGGAATTTCAGCATATATGATTTATGTTTCTGGTTCAGAGGATGTAAAAGAGGCTTTGAAGGTATATGGGCTTCAACTGTTTCTGAATTTTCTTTGGTCTTTGGTATTTTTCAATATGCAAGCATATTTATTAGCGTTTATTATATTATGCTTACTTTTGTTTACCATTTACATTATGATTGAAAGATTTGGTGCAATTAATTTAACTGCTGCAAAATTACAAATACCATATTTGTTGTGGGTTATGTTTGCAGGTTATTTAAACTTGGCAATTGTTTTTTTAAACAAATAAGGGAACTATTTACTGAATTATTTCTAATAATTATGACGCTTGATGTTGCAATGGGCTAATTTTATTTAAATTAGCCCATTTAAGATTCTAATTATTTGATTGTAATATAAAGAACTTCAATATATAAAAAAGTGTTATACTAAGATTAGTGTAACGTTTTTGTAAGCAATAAAAAGGAGAAAAAAATGAAATCATTATTAAATGAAAGTGTATTGCATAGTAAATTTGGAAAAGGTAAAATTGTAGGTGAAGAACAAGAAAAGATAGAAGTTGAATTCATCAAAAGTGGCGTGAAAAAGTGGTTTATATACCCAGATGTATTTGAGAAATTTCTAATACTTGAAAATGATGTATTGCAAGAAAAGCATTTTAACATGGCAATAGAAAAGAATGAATTAGTGGAAAAAGAAGCAAATGAATTACAGTTAACTCGCATTTTTGAAAAGGAAGAGCGAGATAAAGAAAGTGCATTAGCGAAGAAGAAGAAAAAGAAAAAAGTATAATTGAAAATATATTTCACGAAGATAATAAGTAAGGACTAACAGTCAGCAGATTTTAAACATAAATTTATTTTTAACATCATAGATAATAATAAGTAGCGATCAAAGAGGTCTAATTGAAGAAAATATTAATATGCCTTTCCATAGTATGTCTAACTATATTTAATATCACTTCAGTATATGCAGTCGATCAAGATACCACAAATGCAGAGGGTTTTAATGATGATTTATATGCGAAAGCAGCTGTGTTAATGGATGCTGATTCTGGGCGTGTACTCTATGAAAAAAATGGGGAGGAACAGCTCCCTATGGCAAGCACTACTAAGATAATGACATTAATAGTAACTTTAGAGAATGTTAATACAGACGATATTATTACATTTTCCAAGTATGCAGCCTCTATGCCAGATGTTCAGCTTAATGCATTAAAGGGTGAACAGTTTACCTTAAATGATATTCTCTATTCACTTATGCTTGAGTCACATAATGATAGTGCAGTTGCAATTGCTGAATATGTTGGAAGTGGAACCTATACGAATCAAATTGATACAAATGACAGAACGACAGAAGAAAGCAAAGAGTACATCAATGCATTTATAGAGATGATGAATCAAAAGGCAAGAGATATAGGTTGTTATGATACTTATTTTATCACTCCAAATGGATTGGATGCGCAGGTGACAATGGAAGATGGAAGTGTGAAGGTACATTCAACAACAGCAAGAGATTTAGCGAGGATCATGTCATATTGTATCAATGAATCACCTAAAAGGGAACAATTTTTAGAGATAACTAGAACGGCTAGTTATAGTTTCCATAATATGATTACAAAAGAGGACGGAACTGTAGAAAGTGGCAGCCGTTCTTTTTCTTGCACTAACCATAATGCATTTTTGAATATGATGGAGGGTGCGCTATCTGGAAAAACAGGTTTTACAAACGATGCAGGGTATTGTTATGTTGGAGCACTCGAGCGTGATGGAAAAACATTTGTAGTTGCACTGCTTGGTTGTGGATGGCCGAGTAATAGAAGCTACAAATGGAGTGATACAAAGAAGTTGATGAACTATGGGCTAAATAATTATCAGTTTTGTAGTTTTAATGATGTGATTATAGATGAGACGAAATTAGATCCGATTTTGATCAAGGAAGGACAGACAAACCAACTTGGTGAAGTGGCATATGCAGGATTAGAAGTCGTAAATACAGATGCAAGTGAAGATAGTCAAGATAATTTGATGAAATCAAAGATTGATGGATTACTTCTTCGTAGTGATGAAACAATAGATGTAGTATATGATGTTAAGGATAAACTAGAAGCGCCAACGCAGAAAGGTGATACAGTTGGAACAATAAAATACATAGTTAATAATGAGACGTGGAAAGTTAATCATGTAGTACTCACAGATAGTATTAAAGAAATTGATTTTAAATGGTGTTTAGAAAAAGTATTATCTAAATTTTATCTGTAAGTAGTTGAAAGGCAGATAAGAGAGAGGATGACGTTTTTATTACATAAGCATTGAAAAGTTAACTCATGAAAATGAAGACTTTTCGTAACTATTCAGTACCCATAAACGCGAGGTGTTTTGCTTAGCAAAATCCCGAGTTCTGTCGCGCCAAAATGCAATTTTTAAGCATTTTGTGTGCATCGCGTAGCGGTAACTATGAGGGTACTGAATAGTTACGACTTTTCAATGCTTATTTTATTGAATGAGCATTTGTAAGAAGGTTTGACTTACAATAGATAAGGGGCGTTTGTTATTAGAAATAGCACATATCTCACATTGTGGTAGTTCTTTACTAAGAGTTAACTTAAAAACACTATCATTATTTAGACTTTCTGCTGCAAATTCATATGGTGCAAAACCAATACCTAAATCGTTTTTAACCATAGGAGTAATTAAATCAGCAGTAGCTAGTTCAATATCTGGTTTTAATTCATGATTGTTTGACAAAAAATATTTATCGAGAAATTGTCTGGTGAAAGTATTGGGTTCCATACAAATTAAAGGGTAACCAAGCAAATCTTTAATAGAAACAAGTTTGTCTTTCAACTGTGAAAACTCATGAGAAGCGATTGCTACATAGTGAAAAGAGGCCAGCTTTGTAATGGTTAAATCAGGATCTTTTTCATCAAGTGTCATGACAAGAATCGCAACATCAATTAAACCTGATTTAAGGGCAGCAATGGTGGATGGCGTATTGTCATTTGCAATTTGCAATTTTATTTTAGAATGCATTAACCTAAAGTCCTTTAAATAAGGAAGTAAGAAATGGTGAAGTGTAGTCTCGCTAGCTCCAATACGAATTAAACCTTCCGATAAAGAATTAGTAGCTTTGATTTTGTCTTCTGCCATGAAAATATGTTCACAGGCAATTGAAACATGCTCGTATAGTAGCAAGCCTTCATGAGTAAGGGTAACTCCTTTTTGTGAACGTAAAAAAAGTGTACATCCGAGTTCGTTTTCTAATCCCAAAATACAATGACTAACGGTTGGTTGGGTAAGAAAAAGTGCTTTTGCTGCTGCTGTAATATTTTTATATTTGGCTACATAATAAAAAACTTTATAGGATTCAAAGCTTATTGACAAAATAAAACCTCCATTCGTACAATAATAGTTAGGTGTAATAGTGAATAAAAAAAGAATTTTAATAGTTGTATTATTTTCACCATAGATACCATCTATGAATCAATCGAAAATACACATTATATTTATTAAACTATTAGTAGTATAATATCATTTAAGGGAACTAGCAAGTAACAGCTTGATCTAATTTCTCGTTTTATAATTATAAACTCGAGTTTTTAAATTGTGACACACAAAAAGCTTGTGTTAACGCAGGTTGATGGATAATGCTATTTTTCAATTTACTAAAGGAAGAAATAAAAGGATGGTAGAATATGATAAAAGATTTAACAGAAGGTAAACCAAAAGAAATGTTGTGGAAATTTACAATCCCTATGTTTATTAGTGTAATTTTTCAACAAATCTATAATATAGCTGATAGTGTGATTGCGGGTAAATTTGCAGGCGAAGATGCATTGGCAGCAGTTGGAGCTTCGTATCCGATTACAATGATTTTTATGTCAGTAGCAATTGGAAGTAATATTGGATGCTCAGTTGTTATTTCTCAGTTGTTTGGAGCAAAAAAACACAAAGAAATGAAAACAGCAATATCAACCACGCTTATTGCTTCCGTAGTGATGGCACTAGTATTAACTGTAGCAGGCTTGCTTGGTAGTAAAATGTTAATGATTATGATTAATACACCAAGTAATATCTTTGAAGATGGAGCATTATATCTTAGAATTTACATAGGAGGCTTTCTATTTTTATTTTTGTATAATGTTGCAACAGGCATTTTTACCTCACTTGGAGATTCTAAAACACCATTGTACTTTTTAATTGGTTCCTCTATAGGAAATATTTTATTAGATTTACTATTTGTCATAGGATTTCAATTAGGGGTAGCAGGTGTTGCTTGGGCAACTTTTATAGCACAAGGGATTGCATGTGTTCTGGCACTCATAACGCTTAGAAAGCGACTGAAAGAAGTAGAAATACCAGAAAAAACAATATTGTTTTCCTGGCAAATGCTAAAGAAGGTAAGCCGGATTGCAATACCAAGCATCCTTCAACAAAGTTTTATATCCATTGGAAATATATTTATACAAAGTTTGGTAAATGGATTAGGTTCTTCCGTAATTGCAGGATATTCTGCAGCTATTAAATTAAATACATTTACGATTACAAGCTTTACAACATTAGGTAATGGTATCTCAAGTTTTACTGCACAAAATATAGGAGCTGGAAAAAAGGAAAGAGTAAGAGAAGGATTTGGGGCTGGAATTAAAATGGCTATGCTTGTTGCCTTTGTATTTTTTATAGCGTATTTTATATTTAGCAGACAGATGCTTGGTATGTTCATGAATAGTGATAGTACAACAGCTTTAAAAACAGGTATGGAATTCTTGAAAATAGTATCACCTTTTTATTTTGTAATATCCATAAAATTAATTACGGATGGCGTACTTCGAGGCGCAGGTGCAATGAGAGTATTTATGATAGCAACACTTACGGATTTGATTTTAAGAGTAATATTAGCCTATATATTAGCAGCGTATTTTGGATCCGTTGGAATATGGATGTCTTGGCCAATTGGATGGGTTGTTGGTGTGGCTTTATCTTTCGGATTTTATTTATCAGGAGCATGGAAGAAAGCAGGAGAAAAATAAACGGAAAGAAAGAATATATTAGTAACAGTTCAGTTACTGTTCACACAGTAGCTTAACACTAGCTGTTAAGCTACGTAAGAAAATGATTCAACAAATGATTTCTGCAATGATTTCTGCATACCATTCATCTTTGTTACTATTATCTATTGAAGTAGTGAATTAGGACTGATATAATAAAAATAGGTTATGTAATTTTTGGTTATAAAATTTTGTGTTGATATACACATGATAGTAATACATTTCATTACATTATAAGAGAAAGAGGTACTAGATTGTGAATGCTACTATACTAAGATATCATTACAGAGGACACTTGACATCAGATAATCCAGAAAACTTCCAAAGGAAAATAGAAGAGACGAAGAGTAATATAGCTAAATGTATTGCAGAAGGAAGAATTATGACAGCATGTATTTATCGATATGAAAATATGCTGTTTGCATACTATGAATCAATTGGTGAAGAGATAAAGCCTGAAAACTTATTTGCATCACTGAGTGATTGTCTTGCAAAATGGCCAGGTCAAGCATGTGAGCGAGATTGGGTATTTATGCATCATATTTATTATCATGCGTTACCGCAAGGACAAGAAGATTGGAAAAGAAAAACAAAACCAGAGCTTCAGCGCGGCCGTATTGCATTTCTTAAGCCAGATAAAATATTTCAGTATGTGTATCATCATGTTGCAATAACAACAGAAGGCTTGTTACATGGAGATAAATATCAGTCGATTGCTTTGCATGAGAATATATTATTTTCTTATTTTGAAGAACCAAAAACTGAAATAAACATAAAGAGAGATTTATCAAAGGATTCAACAGTAATAAAAGAGTGGCTTGATGTCAATCCAGAGGATCATTTTATCAGAGTTGAGAAGTTCAATTTTACATTTATACCAGCAATTATTACAATGTGACAGTAGACATAAGGAGTGTGGTGAAAACGTTCACACCTGCCATCATGTATGTGCGAAGCACGAATGGAGATTAATATGAATTATAGAAAATTTAGCAATTTAGTTGAGGAAATATCAGCATTAGGTTTTGGTGCCATGAGACTACCGGTAGTAGGCGAAGATAAACATATTGATGAAGCAGAAGCAATTAAAATGATAAGGCATTCCATTGATATGGGTATTAATTATGTTGATACCGCATACCCTTATCATAGTGGAGAAAGTGAATTAGTAGTAGGGAAGGCATTAAAAGATGGATATAGAGAAAAGACCTTTTTGGCTACAAAATGTCCAGTGTGGAAGATAGAGAAGGAAGAAGATTTCGAACTATTACTAGAAGAACAATTAAATAAACTACAAGTAGAGAAGATTGATTTTTATTTATTACATGCACTTGATAAGGATCGTTTAGAAAATAAAATCAAGAAATTTGATTTAATCAAGCATATGGAAAAAGCGAAGGCAGATGGTAAAATATCTTATATTGGTTTTTCATTTCATGATGAATTAAATGTATTTAAAGAAATAGTTGATTATTATGATAAA
Source organism: Lachnotalea sp. (assembly GCA_041821265.1). Taxonomy (GTDB): domain Bacteria; phylum Bacillota; class Clostridia; order Lachnospirales; family Lachnospiraceae; genus Lachnotalea. The sequence goes on from JBGUEQ010000034.1 coordinate 27,614, forward strand.
TGGGATTTTTGTCAAATTCAATTAAATTATATCAATACAGACTACCAAGCAGGGTTAGAGGGACTTGAATATGCTGCAAATAAAGGAATTGGTGTAATTGTTATGGAACCATTATTGGGTGGTAAATTAGCGGATCCTTATGAAAATGTAGCAAGTGTATTATCTGACAAAAAAAATCCAGTGGAATGGGCATTAGATTTTGTTTGGAACAGACCAGAGGTTGCATTATTGCTTAGTGGAATGAGCACAATGGAACAAGTGGAGAATAATTTGATATATGCATCTAGAAGCAATGCAGGAATGCTGGATGCCAAAGAAATTGAAATGTTTCAAGAAACTAAGAAAGTATTTGATACCCAAGCACTCGTTCGATGCACCAAATGTGCTTATTGTATGCCATGTCCATTTGGACTCAACATACCTGATTTGTTTGAAACATATAACGCAAGTGCAGCAGTAGGTCTTGAAAAAGCGAAAGAGACATATGATTCATTTGAAGTAAAAGCAAACCAATGCAAGACATGTAGACAATGCGAGAAAGAATGTCCACAACATATTGAGATTAGCAAAGTAATGAAAGATGTAAGCAAGCTATTCGTATAGAAGAGAAAAAGGTTGTATGTATAGAAGAGAGAAAGGTTGGATTGACTTACTAAAATAATAGTGGTATATTCAACAATATAATTGAATATGGAGATAAAAGGTGCCTGAAGCATAAATTAATTGATTGTGTGGTTCAAGTTAAAAGGGAATTGAGTGAAAATCTCATACGGTCCCGCCGCTGTGAAGGAAGAGTTACATTTACACAAATATGTGAAAAAGTCACTGCATGAAGATGTGGGAAGGCTAAATGTAGTAATGAAACCTGAGTCAGAAAACCTGCCTTTTAATACGTGATTATAGAAGCTGCGGAGCACAGTTTTTTATAATAGAAAACCTTTTAGGTTTACTTTTGATGTCTATTTACTAGTCACGTAATAAAATACGTGAAAGTGAATAGATTTTTTTGTAGGAAAGTTCTTTGGATTTTGTTATTAAATGAAAAGGAGAAAAAAATTGAACAAACAAGAAAAGAAACTGATTGCTATTGTAACAGGGTTATCCCTTGCTTTATGCATTGTACCAACAGTAAATGCTATGCACATTATGGAAGGCTATTTGCCGCCAGTACACTGTGTAGCTTGGGGGATACTATGTATTCCATTTCTAGTAGCAGGAATCATTCGAATTAAGAAAGTAGTCAAAGATTATAGAAAAACATTATTAATATTAGCAATGGTTGGTGCATATGCATTTGTACTATCTTCGTTGAAATTTCCAAGTGTAACAGGATCATCAAGTCATCCAACGGGTACTGGTTTAGGTGCCATCATATTTGGACCATCCTCGATGGCTGTAATTGGAATTATAGTATTATTGTTTCAAGCGATATTATTAGCGCATGGGGGGCTTACAACACTTGGTGCTAATACCTTTAGCATGGCTATTGCAGGACCTTTTATTAGTTATGGAATTTACATATTAGGAAAAAAGTTGAAAATAAATAAGCATGTCACTATATTTCTAGCAACAGCACTTGGTGATTTATTTACATATTGCGTAACGAGTGTACAATTAGGACTTGCTCATCCTAGTGCAACTGGCGGAGTGTGGGGATCAGTGGTTGAATTCTTGGGAATCTTTGCATTGACACAAATTCCACTTGCGGTAATTGAAGGACTCTTGACAGTATCAGTAATGATTGGATTAGAAACTTATGCAAAACCAGAGCTTACTGAAATTGGTTTTTTAAAGGAGGCAAAATAATATGAATAAGAATACAAAAACGATTGTCATATTACTTGTAGTGTGTATTTTATTAACTATTATTCCTTTTGTAGTTTCAGCAGGAGCCGAGTTTGGTGGAGCAGATGATGCAGCAGGAGCAGCAGTTGAAGAACTTACACCAGGATATGAACCATGGGCAAAACCAATTGCAGAGATTATTCTTGGTGGTGAGATACCGAGTGAAACGCAAAGTTTATTATTTTGTATTCAATCGGCAATTGGTTCTGGCATTTTGTTTTATGGATTTGGTTATTTAGTAGCTAGGAAAAAATATTCAAAAGAAATCTAAGAGGATTTATAAACATGCAAATGCAATTTCAGGTAGGTAATAAACATAAAACTCATAAAATTCGCAGAACACAAACATTAAATATGGATAAATTTGCAGTGAACTCAGGATTAGCTTATATCAATCCTGAGTTAAAACTGATGGTAGGAATTGCTTCGCTTATCATCTGCTTAATGTCAAAAACGGGAATTGTTGCAATTATGGTTGCTATTGCAATGATTGTTGTAACACTGCGATACGGAAAAGTTAATTTTAACGATTATTGTCATATGATTTTCATTCCGTTTTCTTTTATTATTTTGAGTGGAATTGTACTGTTGGTGGATATTTCAAAGAGTAAAATGGGTTATATCGATATTTGGATCTATGTCAGATATTTGAGTATTACCAAAGCAAGCTTAATGGAAGCTGTACTGGTCAGTACAAGAGCATTTTGTGGAGTTTGTTGCTTGTATATGATTAGTCTTTCAACACCTTTGTATGAAATTATTGGAGTCTTACAAAGGTGTAAAGTGCCTGAGATTGTAATTGAATTGATGTATTTAATTTATCGCTTTATTTTCATATTATTAGAAACTTATCATAATATGAAAACAGCAGCAGAAACAAGACTTGGTTATATTAATTTAAAAAGATCATATCAATCTATTTTTGGAATATGTTCGAACCTATTGGTTATTGCATTTAAAAAGGCTTCAAGAAGTTTTGATGCTATGGAGGCAAGATGCTATGATGGTAAACTTAAATTTATTGAAAGAGAGAAAACAATCACAGTGAAGCAAAAAAAAATAGCGGGGGCATATTTCATTGTAATCATTACAATGTCAGTGCTAGAAAGGATATGTAAATGACACAAAGTATTTTGAAAATGGAAAACGGTTCATTTTCTTATGAAGAAGGAAGAGATGCAATTCATAACATAAATTTAGAAATCAATCCAGGAGAAAAAATTGCAATCATTGGAAATAATGGAGCTGGAAAATCCACCTTCTTTTTGGCTCTTAATGGTGTAATACATTTGCAAAAGGGGTCTATTTATTTTCATGGTGAACAAATTGATTATAAACGAAAAAGCTTAATGGAACTAAGAAAAAAAGTGGGAATGGTATTTCAAAACCCTGATGATCAAATAATTGCATCGACGGTAGAAGGAGAAATATCTTTTGGACTATTTAATATAGGAATGAAAAAAGAAGAAGTTCGAAAAAGAGTAGATGTTATAATGGAAGAATTGAATTTGACAAAATATAGTAATAGGCCACCACATTTTTTGAGTGGAGGAGAAAAAAAACGTGTTACTATTGCAGATATAGTAGTAATGGAACCTGAAATGATTTTGTTTGATGAACCAACAGCAAGCCTTGATAATAAAAATATACAAATATTTAAAGAACAAATGGTACGTTTGCATCAGCAAGGGGTCACATTGGTAGTGTCAACACATGATATGAATTTTGTCTGGGAATGGGCAGATAGGGTTATTGTTTTTTCAGAGGGTGAGGTGATAGCAGATGATATCCCAAATTCTATTTTTTCAAATGAAGATATTGTAGAAAAGGCGGCTTTACAAAAACCTATTTTATTTGAATTTAATAATAGAGGTAGATAAAACGTGCAAATATATAGAAATCAATAATAAAAGCTTTGAAAGTGGCAGGATATAGCGGAATATAACAATAATAATAATTATTACTAATATTGTGTCGAAATAAGTTGATTATAAATACTTTTTGATATATAATTAAGATTATTTAGCAAAAGGAGAAATGTATATGAAAGGTACGGTAGTATCATCTTGGGTACAGTCAGGTAGACAGTTATTCGGAGATAAAGTGGTAAATGATGCATTAACGAATAATGGGTTGGCTAGCGATTATATTTTTTCCCCATTAGAGGACGTAAAAGACGAACTTGCCAAAGGAATTGTGACAAAAATTGGAAGCTCTGTAGGGAAAAACAATAAAGATATATGGAAAATAATGGGAGAAGAAAATATTAAGACATTTAGTATGAATTATCCCGGATTTTTTAGACATGAATCAGCGTACCAGTTTCTAAAATCTATGAATGATGTACATGTTATTGTCGTAAAACGTATTAAAGGATCAGTGCCACCAATACTCGATATTACGCCAATATCTGCACATGAAATTATATTTACTTATCGTTCGAAGAGAGCCATGGGAGATTATTTGGCAGGTTTAATTAGTGGAGTTTCCAAATATTTCAAAGAAGAAATTAAAGTTGACTTTATTAGTGAAAAAGAAGGCGAGCTTCAATTAAAATTAACATTTGCGAAGGAAATTCAAATAAAAAAGAAATATAGATTGAATGTTTTATTTTCATTTGGTTTTATAAAAGACGTTTCGGTGAAAACGGCTATAATGAATACAATACTTACATTAATTGCAGCATTGATTATGCCAATTAGTAATTTAGATGTACTTGCAATTAGTGTAGTATCATTTTTGGGCACATTAATCACTTCTAAGATTTTGAACCAACCGGCTAAATTAATATTTGAAGATATACAAAAATTAGTAAATCGAAATTATACAGAACCAGTTATTTTGAAAACAAATGATAATTATGAATCTTTAATGAATCAGTTGAATGAATTGAAATTGGTTGTTCAAAAAGATTTTATTGGATTTAACGCTATTGTAGATGAAATGCATACTTTTAATTCTTCAATTGAAAATATCGCAAACACTATGAAAGGTGCATCAAATGATATTACTGGTGTATTAGATCAGGTAGCAGTTGCTGCTACAATGCAAGCTGAAGATACGGGAAAAGCAATTGAAGTATTGAGCGATAGTATTGAAAATGTTACGAAAATTTCGAATGATAGTCAGGAAAATAAAGACAAGATTGAAGATGCAGTAGTAGGAATTGAAGAAAGCTTTAGTAATGTTAAATCAACAGCTACTGAAATAAATACCGTGCTATATAAATTCAATGATATAAGAAGAAACGGTAATGAGCTAAAGGATAATGCGGCTAATATTACTAAAATTGTATCAATGGTATCAGCAATTGCACATCAAATTAATTTGTTAGCTCTAAATGCTTCAATAGAAGCCGCTAGGGCAGGAGAATCAGGTAAGGGTTTCGCAGTAGTAGCAGATGAAGTGAAAAAATTATCGGAAGAAACAAATCATGCGGTAGAGCAGATTAACAGCAGCTTAACACATTTTATTTCAAGCATTAGCGATGTAGTTGAGGCGATTGATGTTCAATATGTTGTATTAGAACAAGAAAATACAAAATTAACAACAGCAGTAGATACATCTAAGGTTTCTAATGATAGATTGAAGTTAGTATCCAAATTAATGATACATACATCTCAAAACTTGAAAGTCGAAGCTGATAATATTACAGAAGTATTTGATGGTATTCAGAATTTGGCTGCAATTGCAGAAGAAAACTCAGCTGCAACAGAAGAAGCTAGTTCTAATGTTGCAATTTATGTTGATCAAATTTCGGAGCTTACCGTACAAATTGGAGTATTTGATGAAATGATTAAAAATTTCCAAGAAGATTTGAGCTTGTATAACGTATAAAATACATTTATAAAAATAAATATTGAAAATATTTGTGAAATTGATTGACAAAGTAATGACAATTGGAATATAATAACTAAAGTAATAAACAAAAAATAAGAAAGAGAGGTAACATTATGTTTATAAAACATGTTCTAGCAAATGTAACAATTAATAACATAATAGAAATGAATAAGTGTAAGATTACCTCTATTATACTACATTAAAAATTTGACATGTGGAGTGTCAGTTATTTATTAATGTATATATTTAGCCATGGCGTCTTGCCATGGTTTTTTTGTGCGAACATTCAGTAAAAGTGTGTTCATGCTACGTGATATATATTAATAAATTGTAATTATTTAGCAGCAGTAGTATGTTAGAGGAGTGTTTTTTAAGGGGGAAATATGAAGAGAATTTCGAAATATTTAATTGAAAATTGGTACTTTTATTTATTTGCAATCATTTTTATGATAATACAAGTAGGACTTGATATGCTATCACCACAGATTACAAAGAGAATTATTGACGATGTAATCGGTAATGGTCAAATAGGTATTCTTGGCGGATTGTTAGGAATGATATTTATGATTGGGGTGGGTCGCTGTATATTTGGTTATTTAAAAGAATTCATTTTCGATAAAGTAAGTGCCAAAATAGCAACAGATATGCGTCGAAGACTATTCAAGCATATACAGAGTTTATCGATTGGGTTTTTTAATGATACCAATACGGGTGAAGTAATGGCTCGTGTAAAAGATGATGTTGATAAAATATGGTCAGCACTTGGCTACATTAGTATGTTACTGATTGAAATAACAATACATACAGTAATAATATTAGTATGCATGTATAATTTGAATTTAAAGTTATTTATGATTCCAGTAATCGCTATGCCAGTAGTTGCTTTTCTTGCAATGTTAATGGAGCGAAAATTAGGTGGAATATATGAGGAAATAAGTGAAGAAAATGCAGTACTAAATACGGTAGCACAGGAGAATCTTGCTGGGGTTAGAACAGTAAAAGCGTTTGCAAGAGAGAAGTTTGAAATAAGCAAATTTTTGTCCCATAACAAGAGATATTATGAGTTGAATATGAAACAGTCAAAGGTACTCGTGAAGTATCAGCCAATGTTTCAAATGATAACGAAACTACTTCCAGTAGTAGCCATTGTATATGGTGGAACATTGGTTATTCAAGGGGAGATTACGCTTGGAACTCTTGGTGCAGCAGCAGAATATAGTAATAATATTGTTTGGCCGATGGAAATGCTTGGTTGGTTATTTAATGATTTAGCCTCTGCAATTGCTTCCAATAATAAAATTAAAAATATATTTAATGAAGAAACTCAAATAAAAGAAATAGAAACTCCAGTTGTTTTAAAAGATATTAAGGGTGAGATTAACTTTGAGCAAGTTTCTCTAAAAATTGACGATAAGTACATTTTAGAGAATATCTCATTTAAAGTGGAAGCTGGAAAAACTATTGGAATAATGGGAGCGACAGGTACGGGAAAGACTTCGATTATCAATCTACTGCAACGTTTTTTTGAAGTAAGTGAAGGTAGAATTCTTCTAGATGGTGTGGATATCAAAAACCTATCATTAAAACAACTTAGAACAAATATTTCATTAGTAATGCAGGATGTATTTTTATTCTCAGAAACAATTAATTCAAATGTAAAACTTGGAAAAAGTAGTGTGGTACGAAGCGATGAAGTAAAAGAAGCACTAAGTGATGCAGATGCATCTGGTTTTATTGAGAAAATGGAAAATAAATATGATACTATAGTCGGAGAACGTGGAGTGGGATTATCAGGTGGTCAAAAACAAAGAATTAGTATTGCTAGGGCGATATCAAAACATTTACCAATATTAGTATTAGATGATTCTACATCGGCACTTGATATGGAAACAGAACATGTTATTCAAGATAATTTGAAGGAATTAGTCGATATCACGAAGATTATAATTGCGCACCGTATTTCGGCTGTAAGAAATGCTGATGAAATTATCGTTTTAGAACAGGGGAAAATTGCAGAAAGAGGAAAACACGAAGAGTTGTTGGCTTTAAAGGGGCTGTATTATGAAACATATTATGCACAGTATGGTGAAATCATTAATGCATAAAGGGAGGAAATAATGGCTATAAATTCAGTTAAAGAAGATGAGAACCTAGTAACAGGTTCAAGGAAAATAACATTAGTTAGATTATTCAAATATTTACTAGCTTACAAAACAAGAATACGAATTGTATTAGTAATCATGTTTTGTTCTATCACAATAACATTACTTAATCCTATTATTATTGAAAAAGCCATTGATGTATATATTCAAAATGGCGATATAACAGGACTTATTCGGTTGGGTGCATTTGCAGCAACCATTAATATTATATTAGTATTGTTAATTAAACTACGTATGTATATTATGGCAGAAGTATCAAATAAAGTGTTACTTACAATAAGAGAAGAGCTATATGCTCACATACAAACATTAAGCTTTCATTTTTTTGACAGCAGACCTACGGGCAAGGTATTAGCAAGAATCATTGGAGATGTCAATTCTTTAAAAGATGTATTATCCAATAGTGTAACTACATTAATACCGGATTTTATTACAATAGTAGCCGTGGTTCTAATTATGTTTATTAAAAACTGGAAACTGGCGTTAGCTGCGTTATGTAGCTTACCATTGATGATAATTGGAGTATGGATTATTCAAAAAAAGGCACATGCCAGGTGGCAAATTTTTAGAAAAAAAGGTTCAAATGTAAACGCCTTTGTACATGAAGATATTTCGGGTATGTATACTATTCAGAGCTTTGGTGCAGAAGAAGAAACGCAACAAACATTTGAAACGCTACTAGAAGAACATAAAAAATCTTTTATCGATGCAGTACGATTTGCAGATGGATTTGGTCCGGTGGTAGATTTTTGCTGGGGAATTGGCACATTAGCATTATATTTTGTTGGCGTCAAAATGATAGGTACAGATAAGATACAGGTAGGAACATTAATTGCATTTGGATCTTACATATCCATGTTTTGGCATCCAGTTTTAAATCTTAGTAACTTTTATAACCAGCTAGTTACTAACATTGCAGGAGCCGAGCGTATCTTTGAAATAATGGATACAAAAGCTGAGATTGTCGATGAAAATGATGTTACACAACTTCCACAAATTAAGGGGAAAGTTGAATTTCATCATGTATCGTTTGAATATGATGAAAATAGCAAGGTATTAGAAGATGTGAGCTTTTTGGTAAATCCAGGAGAAACAATTGCGTTAGTTGGACCTACAGGCGCTGGAAAATCAACAATTGTCAACTTGATTAGCAGGTTCTATGATATTCAAAAAGGATGCATAACAGTAGATGATTATGATGTTAAAAAAATTTCAATTGAAAGCTTAAGAGAGCAAATGGGAATTATGACGCAAGATAATTTCTTGTTTTCGGGTTCGGTAAAAGATAATATTAAATATGGTAAATTAGATGCCACAGATGAGGAAGTTATCAATGCGGCGAAAGCTGTTAATGCTCATAAATTTATTATGGAAATGGAACAGGGGTATGATACTGTTTTAAAAGAGCGTGGAGCAGGATTATCCGTTGGTCAAAAGCAATTACTAGCGTTTGCAAGAACAATGGTATCTGAACCGAAAATATTAATTTTGGATGAAGCAACCTCAAGCATCGATACACAAACGGAAATATTGGTGCAAAAAGGCATTGAAACATTATTAAAAGGTAGAACATCATTTGTAATAGCACATAGGCTTTCTACGATTCAAAATGCGGATCGAATCTTTGTTATTGATAATGGTACAATAGTAGAACAAGGTAGTGCTAAAAGCTTAATGGATAAAAAGGGTGTTTACTATGAACTATATATGGCCCAATTTGCAAATGCCATGTAGTACATATAACTTTACTTTAGGTTTAGTTAAAGATTGACAAGACACCCTATTTCATATTATAATTCAGAACAATGGAAAGCGTAAATTTAAGGTTTTCTAACAAATAGTCATATATGGTTTGATAAGGGAGTAATTAGCACGTTAGTGTAGTAAAATCAACATAATGATAGATTATCTATCTGGTTTTACTTTAAATAATGAGACTTATCTGTGGATATACCACAGGTAAGTTTTTTTAATTAATGGAAAAGATATACGAACTTCCCTATTGTTTGAAGGGCATTTTGTGCCAAACCTGGACTTTACTTAAAGGAGAAAAAAATGAGTTTATTTGAATTGTTTATATTAGCAATAGGATTATCTATGGATGCCTTTGCAGTATCAATATGTAAAGGATTGGCACTTAAGAATCCAAATTTTAAAACAGCAGGAATTATAGGACTGTATTTTGGTTTGTTTCAGGCTGGTATGCCTCTTATTGGATATTCGTTGGGTGTCAGATTTCAAAGCAATATTACAGCAATTGATCATTGGATTGCATTTGTATTACTTTTGTTAATAGGGGCTAATATGATGAAAGAAGCCTTAAGCAAAGACCAAGAGAGTGGGGATGATTCATTATGTTTTCGGAAGATGATAGTACTTGCAATTGCGACAAGTATTGATGCATTAGCCGTTGGCGTAACATTTGCATTTCTTAAAGTAGAAATCATTCCAGCAGTTAGCTTCATTGGAATTATTACTTTTGGGCTATCTATAGTAGGTGTAAAAATAGGAACAGTATTTGGAATAAAGTATAAGTCTAAAGCCGAATTTACAGGTGGAATAATTCTTATATTTATGGGCGTGAAAATTCTGTTACAACATCTTGGTTTTACAGCATAGTTGGAAAGCTGAAATTTGGAAGTTTGTTTTGCAAAACGTAAAGACGTTGAATTGAGTAATGGTCAAATTGAATTCGAGTTTTCAAATGCAAATTTTATGAAATGTATAAATATAAGGGAAGATGAATAAAATACTACTTGACAAACTATGGTATCATTGTATACAATAATACCATAGTAGTTTTACGTTACATAATGAAACTATAAATTTTAGAGAATATCAGTTAAAATTTGTATATTTATTTAAGGTATGTAAAATAGTAACTAGGAGAGTAATGAATAGTTACGTAAAATAATCGGTAGGAGATATAAAATGGAAAATAGAATAATAAGAAAAAGCACACACACAAATTTGTTACAATTGGAAGAACATATATATAACTTAGTGGACGTGGATAAGCCAAATGTGTATAGAAATTTATTTCCATATGATGAAGTACCTAAAATAGCCTTTAATGATAGGATAGTACCTCATAATATGCCAGAGAACATATGGATAACAGATACAACATTTCGTGATGGACAACAGTCAAGAGCACCTTATTCAACGGAACAGATTGTGACGATATATGATGCACTTCATCGACTTGGTGGGGAAAATGGAATCATTAGACAAAGTGAATTTTTCTTATATAGCAAAAAGGATCGTGACGCGGTATATAAATGCATGGAAAGAGGTTACAAATTTCCTGAAGTTACGAGCTGGATTAGAGCGAGTAAGAAAGACTTTCAATTAGTAAAAGAGATTGGAATGAAGGAAACAGGAATTTTAGTAAGCTGTTCCGATTACCACATTTTTTACAAAATGAAAATGACAAGAAAAGAAGCATTAGACCATTATTTGAGTATAATTAAAGATTGTCTTGAAATTGGTATTAGTCCACGTTGTCATTTAGAAGACATTACACGTTCTGATATATTTGGATTTGTTATTCCATTTTGTTTAGAATTAATGAAATTAATGGAAGAATACAAAATACCTGTTAAGGTTAGAGCCTGTGATACAATGGGATATGGAGTAAACTTTTCAGGAGCCGTTATTCCACGTTCCGTACAGGGTATTATTTATGGTTTGATAACACATGCGGGTGTGCCATCAGAGTTAATAGAGTGGCATGGACATAATGATTTTTACAAAGCTGTTTCTAACTCAACTACAGCTTGGCTATATGGTGCAAGTGCAGTAAATTGTTCCTTGTTTGGAATTGGAGAAAGAACTGGAAATACACCGATTGAGGCAATGGTATTTGAATATGCGCAGATGAAGGGCACATTAGATGGTATGGATACCACAGTTATTACAGAGCTCGCAGAATATTTTGAAAAGGAATTAGACTATACGGTACCTGAGAGAACACCTTTTGTAGGAAAGAATTTCAACGTGACTCGTGCAGGAATTCATGCAGATGGATTACTTAAAAATGAAGAAATTTATAATATTTTCGATACATCGAAATTCTTGAATAGACCAGTTCTTGTTGCCGTATCAAATACTTCAGGACTTGCTGGAATCGCTCATTGGATTAATACTTATTACAAATTACCAGAAGAAAATCAAGTAGATAAAAATTCATCCTTAGTTCAAATGATTAAGGAGTGGGTTGATAAAGAATACGAATCAGGTCGAGTTACAGTTCTAACAGATAATGAGTTAATTCAAGTGATTGAAGATACTTGTGTTAAGTTAGAAATCACTTTAAAGAAATAGTACGTCACACTTAAAATAATGTTTTATATTATTAGGAGGAATTTGACTTGGGTAATAATGAACTTCAGGATGAAGTTACAGACAAGTACTCCTTACGCGGTCGTGTGTTCAATCGAATACGTGAGGACATATTAGAAGGTAAATTTAAACAAAATGAAGAATTAAAAGAAACTATAATTGCTGTTGAATTGGGAGTTAGTAGAACACCTGTAAGAGAAGCATTAAGACAGCTGGAATTAGAGGGATTGGTAAATATTGTTCCAAATAAAGGAGCATATGTTACTGGCATCACCGCACAGGATATCAAAGATATCTATAGCATCAGATCCTTGTTAGAAGGACTGGGTGCTAGATGGGCGACCGCAAATATAACGACAGAGCAAATAGAAGAGCTAGAAGAGATCACTTATTTAACGGAATTTCATGCACAAAAGAAACATTATGAGCAAGTATTAGAACTTGATAATAAATTTCATGAAATATTGTATCGTGCATCAAAGAGCAAACAGCTATATCATATGCTTTCTGATTTCCATCATTACGTACAACGAGTGAGAAAGATTACGCTTTCATCGGATACACGTATCGTTAAGACGAATGAAGAACATAAGAAGATAGTTGAGGCATTAAAAGAAAAAGATGCAGACAAAGCAGAGGCACTTGCAAATGAACACATTATGAATACGGTGAAAAACATTAGCGATTGCGGATTGGAAAATATATTGAAACAAGCAGACGAGTAATCATTATTAGGAGGATAACGGCGTGAATAAGATTAAAATGGCAACACCACTTGTAGAGATGGACGGAGACGAAATGACAAGAATTCTTTGGAAGATGATCAAAGATGAATTGTTAAGCCCATTTATTGAACTGAATACAGAATATTATGATTTGGGACTTGAATATAGAAATGAAACAAATGATAAAGTAACCGTAGATTCAGCAGAAGCTACTAAGAAATATGGAGTTGCTGTTAAATGTGCAACAATTACGCCAAATGGTGCAAGAATGAAAGAATATACACTAAAAGAGATGTGGAAAAGTCCAAATGGAACAATCCGCGCAATTTTAGATGGTACTGTGTTTCGAGCACCGATTGTAGTGAATGGTATTGAACCTTGTGTTAAGAATTGGTTGAAACCTATTACAATTGCTAGACATGCGTATGGCGATGTTTATAAAAATTCTGAAATGAAAATTCCAGGAGCTGGGAAAGCTGAATTAGTATTTACAGCAGAAGATGGTACAGAATTGAGAGAGACAATTCATGATTTTACCGGTGCTGGTATCATACAGGGAATGCATAACTTAAACGAATCCATTGATAGCTTTGCAAGAAGTTGTTTTAAATTTGCAATTGATACAAAGCAAGATTTATGGTTTTCAACCAAAGATACTATTTCTAAGAAATATGATCATACATTCAAAGATATTTTTCAAGAAATTTTTGATGCGGAATACAAAGAAGCTTTTGAAGAAGCTGGAATAGAATACTTCTATACATTGATTGATGATGCAGTTGCACGTGTTATGAAATCAGAAGGCGGATATATTTGGGCTTGTAAGAATTACGATGGCGATGTTATGAGTGATATGATTTCTTCGGCATTTGGTTCTTTGGCAATGATGACATCTGTGTTAGTTTCACCAGAGGGCTTTTATGAATATGAAGCAGCACACGGAACGGTTCAAAGACATTATTACAAACATTTAAAAGGTGAAGAAACATCAACGAACTCAGTTGCAACCATTTTTGCATGGAGTGGAGCTTTAAGAAAACGTGGTGAGTTAGATAACAACGAAGCATTGTCAGACTTCGCGGATAAGTTAGAAAGAGCTTGTATTAAGACAATTGAAGATGGTAAAATGACGAAGGATTTAGCCATGATTACATCGTTAGAGAATGTAGTTGCGTTAAATAGTGAAGATTTTATTAAAGCGATTCGAACAACATTAGAAGAGATGTTATAAATAAAAATAATATTTATTATAGCGCTTGTGCCAAATGGTGCAGGCGTTATTCGATATTGTAAGAAATAAGGGGATTGGGTATGAAAGGTAACATGACACAAGGTAATATTCCAAAGCATATTATTGGGTTTGCAGTTCCTATGATTTTTGGGAATTTATTTCAGCTTACCTACAATGCAGTGGATTCTATTATTGTTGGAAGATATGCAGGAAAAGAAGCGTTAGCAGCGATTGGTACTTCAAATCCGATTATGAATATAGTTATATTTTTTATTATTGGAATATGTCTTGGTGCATCGGTACTTATGAGTGAATTTTTCGGTGCAGGTAACATTGTTAAATTGAAAAGAGAAATATCAACGACAATGATAGCAGGAAGTCTTTTTACTATATTAATTACTGTTATAGGATTCGTCAGTGCACCGCTCATTCTTAAATTAATTCAAACGCCAGATGAAATTAATGATATGGCAACAAGCTATTTAAGAATTATCTTTATGGGATTAATATTTACATTTATTTATAACGTTTATGCATCAGCACTTAGAAGTGTAGGGGATTCCAAAACTCCAATCTATTTTCTGATTACCTCGTCGGTGTTAAATGGTTGTCTTGATATGATATTTGTTGCAGGATTGAATAAGGGAGTAATTGGAGCCGGACTTGCTACTGTAATTGCTGAATCGGTATCAAGTATTTTGTGCATTATATATGTATATTTGAAAGTTCCACTCATTCGGTTAAAGGCAAGTGAGTTTATCTTTGATAAAGAATTAATCGGTAAGACAGTAAGCTATAGTTGGGCAACTGCAATGCAACAGACTGTTTTGCAGTTAGGAAAGGTTTTCATTCAAGGTGCTGTTAATCCACTTGGAGTTGACAGTATTGCAGCTTTTAATGCAGTAAATCGAGTAGATGATTTTGCATTTATTCCACAACAAAGTATAGCTCAAGCAATGACAGTATTTATCGCACAAAATAGAGGCGCGCATCAAGAAGAGAGAATTAAAGAGAGTTTTAAAAAGACGTTGTTAATAGAATTTGGTTATTGGCTCATTTTAATGGTAACTGTTTTACTTGGATCAAAAATGGTTATGCGTTTATTTGTTACAGATGAGGCAAACACAGTTGTAGTGTTAGGAACTACCTATTTAAAATATATGGCGTTCTTTTATATTTTACCAGCAGCTACAAATTGTATTCAAGGATTTTTCAGAGGAATGGGAATTATGAAAATTACTTTCTATGCTACGTCTATTCAGATGATTTTTAGAGTACTATTTGCTTATCTATTTATTCGATTTGCAGGATTTACAGGAATTGCTTATGCCTGCTTTGGAGGATGGATTGCTATGCTTTTATATGAAGTGCCGGTGTTTGTAAAAATCTGGTATAGAGTAAAAAAAGAGGAACACCCTATTATATGGACAAATCAGTAATATTAAATGAGACACAATGAAAAAAATCTGGTCATCTGGTCAAATCTATGATATGATTAGTCAAGAAATAAGTCTTTATATAGTTATTTAATCGCGTGACAAAGGTGTTGATGCAATTTTTTTTGCATTAATATCTTTTTTTGTACAAAAATAGAGCGTCTGCTTGCAGACACTCTCGCACTTATGCAGGTTGCGTAGCAACATACATCCTATCTGCAAGGTGTGTATTTTGACACGTAATATACAGAATTTGTTTAAAAAAATGAATAAAAAATTAAATATTATTTTATAGGTGGGAGATTATATGAAAAAGAATTTAAACTTAACAGAAATACTAATGATTACAATAACAAATACACTGTTATATTTTGTAATGAATAAAATCGAATTTTCTTCGGTATTTATACATATTTTAATATTTATGACAATATCGTTTGTTATTACTGCAAGTCTTTCATTTTTAACAAATTATAAAGTTTATGAAATAGTGAAAGATATTAAAAGTAATTTACTACAGTTTAATGATGGAAATTTTACAGTTAGTCTTGAAGTGAATACAAAACAAGAAGAACTAATTTCTATTGTTGAAGAATTTGAAAAGCATAAAACCATGATAAATACTTGGATTTATGAGTTGTTGAACTCTTCTGTTTCTGTAAAACTATCAGCAGGGGAAATTAGTGATTTATCAGAAACTACATCAAAAAGTATGAGGGATTTGAATTATAGTTTGTCTGAGATTAAACAGTTTTTTGAAGATACAGCTGGAATGATGACAGATGTTGCTGCTGCAACAAATCAATTAGCACATAGCAGTAATAGTATAGCTGAAAGTAGTGCATCTGCGGTTGATAAAGCGAAGCAAGCCAACCATGCGGCTATTGATGGTGGTAAATCAATGATGCAAGTATCTTTATCCATGAATCAGATCAAGTCGAATGTCTTAGATACTGCTCAGACAATTGAAAACTTGGAACAGATTACAAAACAAATAGAAGGAATTACACATACAATATCTGTAATATCAAAGCAAACTACGATGTTGGCGTTAAATGCCGCGATTGAATCTGCACGTGCAGGAGAACAGGGAAAAGGATTTGCGGTAGTTGCAAAAGAAGTTAGTAAGTTATCCGATGAAACAGGGGATGCGGCACAGCAAATTAACGGACTTATATTTACTATTAAAACAGAGGTTTTAAATGCAGTTGGTGCAATGAAACAAGTTAGCGAAGAAGTAGACAAAGGCGTTGAGGTTACTGAGCTTGCAAAGGAAAACTTAGGTGGTATTATTCAGGCAATAGAAAATACAGTAGTATTAATTGAAAGCATTTCAAAGGATGTTATTCAGCAATCACAAGGAACTGGATTGATTTCTAAAAATACTTCAGATGTTGCAAATAAAGGTCAAACTGGTACAGAATCTGTTCAAAAAATAGCGAATGTTGTTGAAATGCAATTACAAGCTGTGCAGCAAAATGATGCCAGTGCCAAGGAATTACTTCATATTTCTGCTAATCTTGAAGCAATTATGAATCGCTTTGATTTAATGCTTGGAGAACAAATGCTAGAAGCTTGTGCTTATATTGCAAGACTTCATGCAGAAAAAGCACTTACCTATGCACAGATATGTGACTTGTGTAAGGAAATTGGTTTGACAGAAATTCATTTGGCGGATGCTAACGCAACAATAATAGAATCAAGTAATAAAGATATAGTTGGATTCCAATTTAGTACAGAGAAAGGTACGCAAACGGAAGCGTTTACTCAAATTCTGAAAGATCCAACGTTATTAGTGAATCAGAAATCAGCATTTCGAGAGGTTGATGGGAATTTATTTAAATATACCGGACTCTCGATGCTACATAAAAATGGAATCGTACAATGTGGTTTAGAAGCTTCGAAAATATCAGGATTCAAAGGTGTTGGAAATAAAATTAGTTAGTTGAACTTTGATTATTTTATTTTACTAGTTGAATTTTATCAAAACGATAGCGTGGAATTGTTTAAAAAGGAAGATGATTATGAGAATAGAGGAAATTAAGCAAGTATTAAAGATGGAATCTATCAAGATTTAATGATAAAAGAAAAGTAGCAGACTTATTGGGGAAATAAGAGGAGTGAAGAAAAATATCGAGGTAATGTAATTGGAAAAGCTTTGCTTAAAACGATCACTACTGATGAGAGATTGCAAAATATGTTAGGAACGTTAATAACAGAAGATGCGCACGGACTGTATCAGCAATTTGGCTTTAAACAAGTTGAGGGGGTTTTTATGTGTAAAAAATAAAATTCAATTTATCGGAACTACTAGTAGGATAATAAGCTTGTAATAATTTGGAGGCGACTATCAGGTACTTAGTTAATAAAATGATTTTTTGAAGATAACATAACATTAGGGACACATAGAATATAGAGTATCAAAGGTTTTCAGTTAAGTGAAAGAGGTGACTTTTATTTGAATATGCATTAAATGAATGCGGAAAAAGAATGTTAAAAGTGGTGGGTGCTATGCAACAGATTGGAATTGAATTAATGCTTGAAGATGGTAAAGAAATATTATTAAGAGAAAAAGGGTTGCTGTAAGCTACACACAAAAAAGTATGTACTTTGCAAAGTATCTTTTCATTGATATAATAAAAATGGAAGGAGTGATAAGAAGCATGATGAGAAATCCAGAACAAACAATAGGAAATATGATAGACAAACAAGGGGTAGCTTTTATTAGTTCCATTGATGAGGAGGGATATCCTAATACAAAAGCGATGTTACCGCCAAGAATACGCTATGGCATTAGAGAGTTTTATTTTACAACAAATACATCTTCTATGCGTGTAGAACAATATCGTCAAAATGAAAAAGCTAGTATTTACTTTTATGATAAAAGATTTTTTAGAGGAGTAATGTTAAAAGGTATTATCGAAGTTCTTGAAGATTCTAAAAGCAAAGAGTTAATATGGCAAGAAGGCGATACTGTATATTATTCTAAAGGAGTAACCGATCCGGATTATTGTGTACTTCACTTTATAGCATTAAGTGGAAGATTTTATAGTAATTTTAGTTCAGAAAATTTTGAAGTTAATTGAAAATAGAATAAAATTGTTATTAATATTTGTAATAAAAAGAATTATGAAAAGAAGAAAATGGTATGTTGAGAATGTACTTGGTTACAGCCATAGTTGATTTCATTATTTATGTGCCTAGAGCCTTCATAATATTTTCTATTTATTCTGTACTTAAATTTACTATAAAGAGAAAGTTTGAATTTAAACCATTTATTATGTTATGTGAATTTATTTTATTTTGAACATTGTCACAATATTGAAAATTACAGGAATTGTGGGTGGACATTTTGGAACATCATCACCATTTGACGGCAATGTGCAGGCTAGCTTTCGTCTCTTTGAAGATGGGTTCTCAATGGTTAAATTGCTTAATATAGGATTATTTATTCCCTTTGGATTTTTTTCACTAGTAGTTTTTAGAAAACTAAAAAATAGATGGATTTATGGGGTTTTGATAGGTCTTTTGTTTTCTATCATGATTGAATTCCTTCAATCTTTTGTAGGAAGATTTGTACAATTGGAGGATATATTAATGAATACTGTAGGAACATTTTTAGGTTATGGAATATGTTTTTGGTTATTAGAATTAAAACAAAAAAGAAAGAAAGTATAATTGAAAAAAAGAATCACCTAATTAATCATAATTTAACATTAGTTCATCTCCTATACAATAGAATTTTATTACTAATTAATAATAACATAATAATTAAATTCGTAAATAAATATTGAAACGAATACCAAATTATTATGATTAAAATGAATACGAAATTTAATTCAAAAGAGCAGATAACGGGAATCGGACCCGCCTTTCCAGCTTGGGAAGCTGGCATTCTACCAATGAACTATATCTGCATGTGGACATTATAGCATATTCTGGAAAAAATTCAAAGTAAACTTTAATGGATTAGCAGAACTTTAATAGAATAGTAGAACAAGTGCAACTATTAGATACCTTTATAGTTAACCGATATTAACAATCTCGGTTTAAATCCGCCATTCTTTTCGAAATGCGAGGGGAGTTGTTCCTTCATGTGTTTTAAAGAGATTGATAAAATGACTAACGTGATTCATACCAGATTGATAAGCTATCTCGGTTATCGATAAATTGGAATACTTAAGAAGCTCTTTTGTAAAAGAGAGCCTAGTAGAAAGGATGTATTCACCAATAGTTGAACCAGTATATTTCTTGAATTCTTTAGAAAGATGAAACTTACTAATACCTAATTCTTTTTCGATGTCATCGAGAGTAATCGCAGTGTGAAAGTGTTGGTCTATATACTTCATAATAGAGTTGATATGTTCTGGTATATATATTGTTTTAGCTTCATTTGTAGCGGTTAAGATTAGTATTTCACTTAGGATATTAGTGATTAAGTTTGATGTGTTAATTTCAGTAGAAATATCTTTTTTTCTGTTGATTGAAATAATGCGTCTTAAATTACTTTCAATAAAAAACGTATCTTCCATATTTAATATTTTAAAATCGTTTTTGATAAATTCGTTATAATAACCTAGCGCGTTATTACCATTAAAATGAATCCATATAAACTCCCAGGTGTTATTTGAGAGTGTTTCATAATAATGATGATTCATACAATTGATATAAAAGCAATGTCTTGAATCAAGCATATATTCATTCCCTTCATATCGAAGAATTCCTCTACCAGAAATGGTATATACTATAAGAAATGAATCTAAGTTTTGGCGTTCCGTAAAATAAGGTGCTTTCGTTTTAAAATAGCCGGCTTCTTGAATATAAAAAAATATAGATTTTGCAACATTGCTTGGAGTTAAGATAAGACGTATGGAATCATCCGTCCAAGTATGGGATGCGCGTTCTAAATAATTATACATTTTCGACATAGGAACCTCCTGCAAGATACTGTTATTTTTACACAATAAACTATGATGTAGTTTATATAGTATATGTTTATAATGAGTTTGTAAACAAAAATAGTAAAACAAGATAATATAAATTATAAATGGAGGTATGAAGAATGGATAAATTTAAAAGTACAAAAAGTGCAAAAGTTGGTGTGTATACAATGGGGTTAAAACATTATTGGAATCAATTTCCAGGTCTTTATGAAAGGCTGATAGAGTATGGAACATTTATATCGAATAGAATAAGTGAGATGAATGCAGAAGTATTTTTCTATGGCTTAGTTGATTGTGAACAAGAAGGTGAAAAGGCAGGAGAGTATTTTAATGCTAATCATGTCGATATTGTATTTGCTCATGCAGGTACTTATGTAACGAGTGCATCGGTGTTACCAGTACACCAAATATGTAAGAGTCCAACAGTCATTCTTAATTTGCAGCCTACCACCTGTATTAATTATAATAAAACTACAACGGGGGAATGGCTGGCGGATTGTGGCGCTTGCCCAGTACCAGAAATAGCAAATGCATTTAATCGGTCGGGAATTAAATGTCAAATTGTAAATGGATTACTAGGATTAGATTATTCGACAAAGATGTCAATGGCTGATGAGAACACTGCATCCAGACCAGAGGCTATAAAAGCTTGGAAACAGATTGAAGAATGGGTTCTTGCAACAAGTGTTAAGAGTGGACTTAGAAATGCAAGATTTGGTTTCCTTGGAAATACTTATAGTGGCATGTTAGATATGTACAGTGATTTTACAATGTTTCAGGGGCAAACGGGTGCACATATAGAAGTACTGGAGATGTGCGATTTAGATAGAAATCTTAAAAGTGTGACGGTAGAAGAAATAGAAGAAAAGTTAAATGAGATACAAGAATTTTTTAGGATAAGCGATAATGACTCAGCAGATCCATTGGCACAAAAACCAACAAAAGAGCAGCTTGAATGGTCAGCTAAGGTAGCCGTTGCACAAGAGAAGTTAGTGAAAGAATATGATTTAGATGCACTCACTTATTATTATCATGGTGCACCTGGTGGAGACTACGAGAAGCTTCAAGGTGGATTTATAGTAGGACACTCCTTACTTACAGCAAAAGGCATTCCATGTGCGGGAGAAGGAGATTTAAAGACTTGCTTAGCAATGAAAATTTGTGACATTGTAAATAAAGGAGGTAGCTTTTGTGAAATTGTAGTTACAGATTATGAAGATGGAACTATTTTACTAGGTCATGATGGACCTTTTCATTTAGAAATTGCAAATGGAAAGCCAATTCTTAGAGGCATGGGGTTATATCATGGGAAGCAAGGTACTGGTTTATCAGTAGAAGCTAAAGTGAAAACGGGGGATATTACAAACTTGGGATGTTCACAAACCATTGAAGGTAAACTTAAGTTTATCATAACACAAGCTCAATCAACAGATGGACCTATTATGTCGATAGGCAATACGCAGACGCCTGTTAAATTTAAGAAAGATCCAGATTCCTATATGGATGAATGGTTTGCACAAGCACCTACACACCATTTTGCGATGAGTGTAGGACACAATGCAAGGTTATTTGAAAAGATTGCGTTTATGTTAGATATCGTATCAGTTACATTGGATGTGTGAAATAGGTAAATAAAAAGCACTACATGCTAAAATGCACAACCACGCGGATAGGAAGTGTGTTGCTACGCAACTCGCGTTTATTGGTATTAAAAGTCAGGGACAAACTACGTATATAATATGAAAAAGTTGAAATGGGAGGGGATAACGATTATGAAAATTGTATTAATTCATGGGCAAAATCATAAAGGTTCTACCTATCATATAGGTAGAATGTTGGCAGAGAAACTCAGTGGAGAGATTACTGAATTTTTTCTTCCAAAAGATTTTGGTCAGTTTTGTGTAGGTTGCACAAATTGTTTTATGAAGCAGGAAGCATCATGTCCGCATTATGAAAATTTGAGTCCGATAACAAAAGCTATAGATGAGGCTGATGTCTTGATTTTTGCAAGTCCAGTATATGTATACCATGCAACAGGTTCAATGAAAACGTTACTAGATCATTATGGATACCGTTGGATGGTGCATCGTCCAGAAGAGAAAATGTTTACAAAGCAAGCAGTGTGCATTTCTACAGCAGCAGGAGCGGGCATGAAATCAACAAATAAGGATATAGCAGATAGCTTGTTTTATTGGGGAGTTGCAAAGATTTATAAATATGGCGTTGCTGTTCGCGCTACTTCTTATGAAAAGATTAGTAGCAAAATCAAAAAGAAAATAGAACAAAAAACAACGACAATGTCAAATAAAATAAAAGCTAGAAGCGGAAACATCAAGCCTGGAATTAAGACAAGAGTTCTTTTTTATATTATGAGAATGGTACAGAAAAGTGGTTGGAACGAAGTAGATAGTTTGTATTGGAAGAAAAAAGGGTGGACAGAGAAACAACGACCTTGGAATTAAAAAGAGATTAGGGAGGGGTGAGGTAACTTGTGATTTATCTTTTCGGTAAAGAGGGAGGAAAATGGAGAAGAGTATAACAAAAACAATTTCCTAAACCATTTGGAAAACAATATATTATTGGATCTTTAGTAGCGGAAATTCTATTGGTAATGACACCTTCTAATTATATGGATGGATTCTCAGCAATCATGTTGTTTATTTACAGCAGTATAGTCGTACCAGTACCTCGCAATGGCAATCATAGAATTCGTAATTATAGGTCTAGGCGGGTTTTATCTTTCTTTTTCTTGGGCTTTTTGTTATGGTTTATTTTTGAATGGTGCTCCACTGTGGATGTTGTATGATCCTGACATACCTGCATATGTTGGAAGTATGTTATTTGGAGTGGAAGTTGTCCAATTAATAAAAAACGTAAGGAAACATAAAAAGAATGCAATATAATTAAAGAATGTGCAAGATGGGTATATCAATATTTATATTTGGATTTTATACATAACATCATGCTTTTAATGAATTTGACTTTAGATACTACTGTACATTGGAGCTTGATTAGAGATTGTAAATGCTGTTTGTTTGGATAGAAGGTGATTGCAATGATGTTCCAGGTTATAACAATAATAGTATATTGATGGAATTTTATAATTCAGCAGGAATAAGTAGACAAACACTAGCAAGACAAATCGCAAATATGGAATGGACTTAAATTAAACTTGAAGCAGATTATAACTTAGAATGGACATTGGCAATAAATATTGATAGTTGGTAGAATATGTATTATTATACTTATAGAAATAAAAAAGGATTACTAAGGTGGAGGAATGCAATATGAATGATAAAGTGGCTTTACCAAAATGGTGCGATAAAACAGTAACGGAAAAGATTTTCAATGCGCTACAAATACTGATGACAATTTTTATTATATTCTTTGGTAGTCTACAAATCTTTGATGTTTGGGATAAGGCGATCAATGTATTGGAACCACTTTTAGGTGTCGTAATGATATTAATGTTCCTACAATACAGAAAATATAGTAAGGTCACTGCATATACTTTTATCGGAGTGGCAATACTTATTTTTTGCAGTGGATTAGCTATATTGATGAGGCAAGTACTATAGATAAGTAATTTGAAAATATATTCACCTAGTTTGAAATTCATGAAATAAATATTTATACCCTTAAGCTTCCATCTATCAATACTTAGTTGGGAGCTTTTTTGTACTAAATTAAAATGTAGCGGTAGTTTGACTTTACGTATTGTTTACGTTATATTATCGACAAGTAAACTTTGCAGTGCTATTTATTTTTATAACAGTTTTTAGCATAATATTTAGCCATAACAACTCAACAGCTTCATATGCTGCATCTGCTATGTTCTGAGCATTTCTTTCTGCTTATTACATTCCACAATATCGATTTGCCAAGAAAAAATCTATGTTAGTTGTTTCCATTGGGTTTGCAATTGCATCTATTGGTTCGCTTTTGACTTTTATAATTATGGTGATAAAATAATATGAACGAAAAATTGTTATTTAGGAACAATCTCAAAGTAACAAGAATGGAGAAAGATTTTTCACAACAACAACTTGCAGATTTAGTTGGTGTATCCAGAAACACAATTAGTTCCATAGAAACTGGACAATTTAATCCTACTGCTAAGTTAGCACTTATTTTGTGCATTGCATTGGACAAAAAATTCGAAGAATTATTTTACTTTGAGTAGGATTATGAGCATAATGCAAAGGTGATTAAATGAAAAACTAAATTGAACATTGAAAACTTAATATTGTTAATTAGTTGGTTATGTGGTAAAAATAGTTATTAAATTAAAGGAAGGAATAATTAATATGCAAAATAAGCAGTTTAAATATAGAAAAATTTTCATTATTTCTGTAATCATGCTCTTTATTGCAAGCTTATTATTGATATATTATGGTGTTTATCATGATTTTACTAATTCAATTTTTGTGATAACAAAAAACGAAGATATAAATAATATTAATTATTATGAAATCAATGATAAGGGGAACTGCCGAAAAACAGAAAAGTTTGAACTAGATAAAATAGAAGAATTCACGGTTAATAATAGTTACGAATCATATATAAGTGGTAATAAAGTATTAAATGTATTAAATCTAGATACTTGCATAATTGAAGATAATACCGGAAATGAAATAGATATTACTGAAGAGTTCAGAGAAATAATTGAAAAAGTTTCGGATTTAGAACATGACATATTTAAAAATAAAATATTAAAAATAAATAATGAGTATTATGTTGTTGTTGCGTTTAATGTAAATCTATGGTCTCCATATGACTTATATTATTATGATAGAGAT
>JBGUEQ010000035.1:0-51348 GCA_041821265.1 Lachnotalea sp.
CTTGATAGCTCAATGGTAGAGCACACGGCTGTTAACCGTGGTGTTGTAGGTTCGAGCCCTACTCAGGGAGTTTGTAATAAAAAGCAGATTATAATATATTAGGCTCCATGGTCAAGCGGTTAAGACACCGCCCTTTCACGGCGGTAACAGGGGTTCAAATCCCCTTGGAGTCATTTAGTATCATGCCGACGTGGCTCAATGGCAGAGCAGCTCACTTGTAATGAGCAGGTTATCGGTTCAAATCCGATCGTCGGCTTAACTAATTAAATATTTATTAGTGATAAAGAAATTTGGACCTTTAGCTCAGTTGGTTAGAGCAATCGGCTCATAACCGATCGGTCCTGGGTTCGAGTCCCCGAAGGTCCATTCATTTAAATTTCTTTATAGTAATTGTAAGGCCTGATGGCTCAGTTGGTTAGAGCGCCGCCCTGTCACGGCGGAGGTCGTGGGTTCGAGTCCCATTCGGGTCGTTCATATTGAATGACATTATATTCAATAGTTATTAAATTCCCATGGGATCATAGCTCAGCTGGGAGAGCATCTGCCTTACAAGCAGAGGGTCACAGGTTCGAGCCCTGTTGGTCCCATAACCTATTATTTCAATAATAGGTAACCATATAGTACTTAATATTTATATTGAGTGGAAAATGGTTTTGCCGGCGTGGCGGAACTGGCAGACGCACAGGACTTAAAATCCTGCGGGACTTATACTCCCGTACCGGTTCGATTCCGGTCGCCGGCAGTAGGCAATAGAAGGTTACTTCTATTGCTTTTATAACTTTTATGAAATCGCTTTTAATTGGTTGGTTTAGTAAAAGAAGAAATAAAAATTATCATATGTGTGCTTGTAGCTCAGCTGGATAGAGCGTCTGGCTACGGACCAGAAGGCCGCGTGTTCGAATCATGTCAGGCACATTACATTAAGGAAGTCTTATAAATTCAAAATTTATAAGACTTTACTTTTGTCGTTTTATTTAATATGTTATGAAAGTTCCTACGAACATCCCTATTAAATAGAATGCACTATGTGCCAAAATGAGCACCTAGTGAAGAAGAAGTTGATTGCTACTAGATATAGAATATATAACTTATAGTGAATAATTTATGAATTTTATGCAATAATATACATTCTTGAATTCAGCAACATTTAACATTAAATAAATGCTTAAAGTTTAAAATTGAAAAATTTATGTAAAAAACATAATAATATGGCTACAAATGTAAATATATAAAAAAAATATTGACAGTTTTAAATTATTGCTTTATAATTCATTCTTGGCATATAACATATATTTAATAATTAATTATTTATAAAATAAAAATAGCATATTGTAAAGTTGCATATTTATAAAGTTTATATAGGAAAATAGCGAGCGGTTAGTGTCGACAAAGAAGAGGACATTATAAAAACCAGCTCTTTTTTTTGTTAATGCAAAATATTTTATTACACTAATGCTTTAACACATTAAGTTGAAATAAGCGGAAAATTAACGAAACAGAAAATTAACGAAACAGAAAGTAAACGAAATATAAAGTTTACCTACAAGTAAAAATCAATTATAGGATATCATCCTCATAATTTAAATATAAATAAAACATAAACAAAGGTGGTAAATTTATGACGAAATTTATAGTAAAGCGTATTGGAGCAGCACTATTTACAATATTTGTTGTTGCAACTCTTACATTCTTCTTAATGAAAGCAGTACCAGGAAGTCCATTTACTTCAGAAAAATCCAATGCAATAGCTGAGGCAGCACAAAATGCAAAGTATGGTTTGGACAAGCCGCTTTTTGTTCAGTATGGTCTGTATCTAAATCAATTGATACATGGAGACTTAGGAATAAGTTATAAGGTACAAAAAAATGCAACTGTTGTTAATATTATAAAAACAACATTTCCAGTTTCAGCAAGAATTGGAGGAATAGCAGTTCTACTAGCTCTTGTAGTTGGTATTCCGTTAGGCTGTATAGGTGCGTTAAGAAACGGAAAATGGCAGGATAATGTTATAAGAGTATTTGCAACGTTAGGAATAGCTGTACCAAGTTTCGTAGTAGCATCTCTAAGTATGTTGTTATTTTCAGTCAAACTGAAATGGTTACCAAGCTTAGGCTTAGATACACCTAAAAGTTACATACTCCCGGTATTTGCACTTGCATTTTATCCTATGTGCTATATTGCAAGATTGATGAGAGCTAGCATGTTAGAATCATTAGGACAGGATTATATTAGAACAGCTAGAGCCAAAGGTATGTCTGAACAAGTAACTACATTCAAACATGCATTAAGAAATTCGATGATTCCAGTAATAACATACGTTGGCCCAATGATTGCATATACTTTAGTTGGAGCGTTTGTTGTTGAAAAGATTTTTAATATTCCAGGTTTAGGAAGATATTTTATAAAGGCAATTGAAAATAGAGACTATTCACTAATTATGGGCACTACCATTTTCTTAGCCGTTTTAATAATAGCTATGAATTTGCTTTCAGATATATTATACAGAGTAGTCGACCCTAGAATAAAAATTGGTGAATAGGAGGAAATAATAATGATTATAAATAGTAAAAAGTTTTTAAGCTTACAGATGGAAGTAAATGAAGAAGATTTTCTACCTGTTAGTAAGGAAGAGCAGAAGCATTTAGTTCAAATGCGAGAAAATGTAAGCTATTGGAAAGATGCTTGGAGAAGGTTAAAACAAAATAAAATTGCAATGGTATCATTAGTAGTAATTGTTGCAGTTTTTCTATTTGCATTTATAGGACCAATGCTTAGCCCATATACATATGATATGCAAAATAGAGGAGATGAAAGTTTGTTTCCTTGCCAAGAATATATATTTGGTACAGATCAGTTTGGTAGAGATCTTTTAGTCCGCACTATGATTGGTACACGTATTTCATTGATTATAGGTGTTGGTGCAGCTCTTTTAGTAGTAATTATTGGTTCTATTTATGGAGCTATATCTGGACTGATTGGTGGAAAAGTGGATAATATCATGATGAGAATTTGTGAATTAATTTATTCTGTACCAGATATTTTAGTCATTATTCTTTTACAAATCACATTAAAAGATCCATTAACGGCGTTGGTAGACGCAGGTAAGATGGGACCATTACAAAAGTTAGGACCTGGTATTATAGCAATTTTTATCGTTTATGCACTTTTATATTGGGTAGGTATGGCAAGAATTATTCGTGGACAAGTATTACAATTAAAGGAAATGGAATTTATTAGTGCTGCAAAAGCATTAGGTGCAAGTAATAAGCGATTAATTTTAAAGCACCTTCTTCCAAACTGCACAGGGCAGTTAGTGGTAACTACAATGCTTCAAATACCATCTGCTATATTTACAGAAGCTTTCCTAAGCTTTTTAGGGCTAGGAGTTAGTATGCCAATGGCGAGTTTAGGTTCTTTATCAGCAGCTGCATTAGATGGTCTTTCTTCTTATCCATATAAATTGATTTTTCCAGCCGCTACAATTAGTATTATTATTTTAGCATTTAATTTATTTGGTGATGGTCTTCGTGATGCGTTAGATCCTAAGATGAAGAAATAAGGAGGGGACAGAAAATGGAATCAAATAAAAAAGAACCATTATTAAAAATTGAAGATTTAGAAGTGTCTTTCTTTACCTACGCGGGCGAGGTTAAGGCAGTTAGAAAAATATCTTATGAATTATATCCAGGTGAAGTTATGGGAATTGTTGGTGAGTCTGGTTCAGGTAAATCAGTTTCTTCTTACGGTGTAATGGGAATCTTACCTGATCCGGGTAAAGTAGTTGGTGGTAAAATCATATTTAATGGTAAAGATATTACCAATTTACCAGAAAAAGAGCTATTAAAGCTTCGTGGAAAAGAAATTAGTATGATTTTTCAAGATCCAATGACATCATTGAATCCAGTATTTACAGTAGGTAATCAAATAAATGAAGTTCTTCAAAAACATACGAGTTTATCAAAAGAAGAACGAAAAAATAGAATGATAGAATTGTTTGAATTAGTTGGAATTAATCAGCCAGAAAAAAGAATTAATCAGTATCCACATGAGTTTTCAGGTGGTATGAGACAACGTGTTATGATTGCTATGGCACTTGCTTGCAATCCTAAATTGTTAGTTGCAGATGAGCCTACTACAGCACTAGATGTTACAATTCAAGCACAGATTATAGATTTATTAAAAGAATTAAAAAATAAAATAGATATGTCAGTTATTTTTATTACACATGATTTAGGCGTAGTAGCGGATGTATGCGATAAAGTAGCGGTTATGTACGCGGGTAACTTAATTGAAAAGGGTAGTATTGACGATATTTTTTATGAACCAAAACATCCATATACTTGGGGATTACTAAAGTCAGTACCTAAGATTAATGCAGACGAGCACGAAAGACTCATTCCAATTGAAGGTAATCCAGTCGATTTGATTAATCCACCCGAAGGTTGTGCGTTTGCCCCTAGATGCGAACATTGTATGAAAATATGTATGACAAA
This sequence comes from Lachnotalea sp., assembly GCA_041821265.1. Lineage (GTDB taxonomy): Bacteria > Bacillota > Clostridia > Lachnospirales > Lachnospiraceae > Lachnotalea. Next base: position 4,494 of record JBGUEQ010000035.1, read on the forward strand.
AAAACCACCAGTATGCATGATTGATGAAGGTCATGAGGTATTGTGTTGGCTTACCGTAAAAGAAGCCTATGAAAAGGAGGCAAATAAATAATGAGTACGAATAATAATGAAAATTTGCTTGAAATTGTAGGTCTAAAAAAATATTTTCCAGTAAAAACTGGGTTTGCAAAAACTGCTTATGTAAAAGCAGTAGATGATGTAAGTATAACCATTAAAAAAGGCGAAACATTAGGACTTGTTGGTGAATCAGGTTGTGGGAAAACAACATTTGGACGTACCCTATTAAGATTACATGAGCCTACAGACGGAAAAATCATATATGATGGCGTTGATATAACAAAGGTAGATATGCATTCTTATCGTAAGAAAATGCAAATTATATTTCAGGATCCTTATGCATCGCTTGATCCAAGAATGACGGTAGGGGACATTGTGGGAGAACCTTTAGACATTCATAAGATGTATTCTTCTAGGGATGAGAGACAGACAAAGATTTTTGAATTATTAAAGACGGTTGGATTAAACGAAGAACATGCAGATCGTTTTCCACATGAGTTTTCAGGTGGTCAAAGACAAAGAATTGGTATTGCTAGAGCATTAGCGGTTAATCCAGAATTTATCGTTTGTGATGAACCTATTTCTGCATTGGATGTTTCTATTCAAGCACAGGTAGTTAATATGCTGGAAGATTTACAAAAAGAGAAAGGTTTTACTTATTTATTTATAGCACATGATTTATCTGTAGTAAAACATATTAGTAATAGAATTGGTGTTATGTATTTAGGACATCTAGTTGAGCTTAGCGAAAGCAATGAATTATATAAAAATCCATTGCATCCATATACACAGACATTATTATCTGCGATTCCAATTGCAGATCCAAAAGCTTCAAGGGCGAAGGAAAAGAAAATTTTATCAGGGGATATTCCTAGTCCGCTTAATCCACCAAGTGGATGTACATTTAGAACACGTTGTCCATATACAACTGATATATGTTCAAAAGAAGCTCCTGCTTTTAAAGAGCAGTATCCAGGACATTTTGTAGCATGTCACAATATTGAAAAGATTAAATAACTAAGGTTTTAGAGCAAATTGCTTTGAAATAAATAATTAAGAAAGAATGAGGAGATTATTATGAGAAATTTGAAAAAAATAGTAGCTATGACCCTAGCTGCTACAATGCTTATGACTACTGTAACTGGTTGTGCTTCTAAAGATGCACAAAAACAAGATGCAGCAGATGCACAAGCTACAACAGATGCACAAGCTACAACAGATGAGACGACTACTCCAGACGCAACAGCAGCAGATGCTACAACAGTTAAGGGCGGAGAAATTAATGTTCAAGTTGGTCCAGAACCACAAACAATCGATCCACAGTTAAATACTTCAGTTGATGGTAGTACTTTGGTTCAGCATGCATTTGAAGGTCTTATGAGATTAGATAAAGATGGAACTTATGTAGATGGACAGGCAGCATCACACACGGTTAGTGAAGATGGTTTAGTTTATACATTTACACTTCGTGACAATCTTAAATGGTCAGATGGAGAACCAGTAGTAGCAGGAGATTTTGTTTATGCTTGGCAGAGACTTGTTGATCCAGCAACTGCTTCTGATTACAATTATATTATTGATATGGTTGCTAATGCTAATGAGATTATGTCTGGTGATGCAACACCTGATACATTAGGAATTAAAGCACTTGACGATAAAACAGTTGAAATTACACTTTCTGTTCCATGTACATATTTTGATGAAATTTGTGCATTTGCTGGTACTGTTCCAGTAAGAAAAGATATTATTGATGAATTTGGTGATTCATGGGCAACAGAACCAGATCATTATGTTTCAAATGGTCCTTATACATTAACACAATGGGATCATCAGTCAAAAATGGTATACACAAAGAATGAAAATTATTATGGAGTTGATACATTAGGACCTGATACAATTAACTTTGTATTAATTGAAGATTATAATTCAATTTTAACAGCATTTAAGAATGGTGATATTTTATTTGGTGAAGATCTTCCATCAGAAGAAATCCCAGCTATGACAGGCAATGGTCTTTACTTTGCACCACAGTTAGGTACTTACTTCTTATGTATTAATAATGAAAAAGAAGAATTTAAAGATGTAAATGTAAGAAAAGCACTTTCATTAGCTATTGATAGAACATTCATTACAGATACTGTTAAGAAAAACGGCGCAGTTCCAGCAGATACATATGTACCAGAAGGTCTTACAGAACCAGATGGCACAGAGTTCCACGATAATGCTACAAAATGGTATGATAATTCAGATTATGATGCAAATGTAGCAGAAGCACAGCAATTATTAACAGATGCTGGATATCCAAATGGAGAAGGACTTCCTTCTATTGAACTTATGATTAATCCAGGTCATGAAGATGTAGCTCAAGCTGTTCAGAATATGTGGCAGGAAAAACTTGGACTTAATGTAACAATTGCTACAAATGATTGGGCTGTATTTATTCAAACAAGAAAAGATGGTGATTATCAAATCGCTCGTCATGGTTGGTTAGCAGATTATAATGATCCTATTTCTTTCCTTGATATGTGGGTAACTGGTAATGGAAACGACGATGCTTTTTATAGTAATGCAGAATATGATAAATTAATTGAAGAAGTAAAATCTTCAACTGATAATACTGAAAGATTTGAAAAAATGCATGAAGCTGAGACTATCTTAGGAACTGACATGCCAATTATTCCTATCTACTATTATACAGATCCATATTTGATGGCAGATTCATTAAAGGGTGTTTATACATCACCAACTGGTTCAAAATATTTCATGTATTGTGAGACAGTTCAACAGTAATTTATAAAAGAAATGAAAAAGAGTGATGAGTTAAAAAGATATTACAATAGTTATATATAGAAAAAGAAGGTATTGTACTTATGAAGTGCAATACCTTCTTTTTCTATACATTAAGTGAGGCATACTATAATGAAGAAAGAAATACTTCTTTTAAAGAAAAAGATAGAGGATAATCCAATTTGTTAAATACGTTAGTTAAAGAATCTAGTGTAAATGCAACATCATCAATATTACAGTTCTCGCCCATGTGACCGATACGAATTACCTTATTAGCTAGTATACCAAAACTTCCAGCAATCAGGACATTATAATCTTCTTTTAATATTGATAAAATATCTTGGCAGTTGATAGCATTAGGTATTTTTATAACTGTCACTGTATTTGAAAAGCCACTTTCAAGGTAAAGCTCAAGTCCAGAAGTTACCACAGCATTTCTAACAGCATTTGCAATGCGCATATGTCTGTTATAGATATCTATATCTGTTTGTACATTATCAATAGCAACTTTTAAGCCATATATATCACTAATTGGCATGGTGTAGGGAAACCATTTATTCTTATAATAATCCTTAAAATTTAGAATGTTAGCATAAAATGATGCAATTGGAATACTTCGATTTTCCATTGCAATTAATGCATCAGAACTTACAGCTAGTATTGATAGGCCAGGAGGCGCAGAAAGAACCTTCTGCGAACCTCCACATATGATGTCGATGAAATGTTTGGCTACATCGATATATTCTCCAAACATAGACGATACAGAGTCTACTACTGTCAAAATTCCATATTGGTGTAGCAGTGGGCATATTTTGCTGATATCATTAAGTACGCCACTAGGAGTATCACAGTGAACAATTGTTGCATATTTAAAATCGTGATTGTTTTCTAGAAAATGTTCTAATTTTGTAATATCAATAGATGCTGTATAACTGTCAGTATAATAAGTAGGGATACCACCGTATATGGTAACAAAATCAGCAAAACCTTTCCCATATATACCATTATCAATTACCAAAATGCGGTCACCAGGTTCAGTAAGGGAAGCACATGCGGCTTCAAGACCCAATATACCTTCACCACCCATAATAAAGACTGAATTATATGTATGTAGAATGTTACCAATTTGTTTACACGTATCCTTGTAGTAATCATAAAAATCTAAATCTAAATCAGGATTTGTAGTTTCCATACTTCGTGCGAAACGGACATTTTCTCTAACTTGAGTTGGTCCCGGAGTCATTACTTTTAACATTGCTTTAGTCCCTTTCTAAGAGTATCAATAATTGGTAATACTATAATTGCGGCTAGTCCTATTTGAATTAAATTGCCAGGTATAGATGAAATAGGAGCTATGAAATTATGATATAAAAAAACTTCTGCCATATAATAACCTATGACTTTAATAATACAGGCAGCAACCATTGCTATGGAATATCGAAAAAAACTTTTGTGATTCTCAGTAATTGAGCCAATTACATAACCCATTAAACCGACAATAATAAAAGTACAGGGAGCCCATAACGTCCATCCGGATAGTAAATCATACAGTCCCATGCCAAAAGCTCCTGCTAAGGCACCAGTACGTTTGCCAAAGAGTATTGCACCTATAAATAATGGAACATTGCCAAGATGTATAAGGCCACCATTAGCGGCTACTGGTAGTTTAACGTTAATGAATGCAGTAGCAACGAGCGTTAGCGCTATAAACATTGCGTTTATGGCTAAAAAAGATATATTTGAGTTAAGTGTTGTATTAGAATCAATCGTATTCATAATAAATTCCTTTCTTTAATTACATAAATAGATACTAAAAATGAGATTGTTTTTTAACATATGTTGTTATTATCATACCCCTAAAGTGGTTCTTTTAAAATAGCCAGATTTATTCAAACTAACAATACCAGATAACTTTATAATTATAATAATAAACTAAAAAAAGAAGTAAGTTAATGAATTAATTGTGAAAACGTGGTATTTTTAAAAACAATAGTATATAATAAAACATATTTTAGTAGATAAAACGACACATAATTTAATATAGAGTATCATTTTAAAAGTCACCAAATATGAATGAAGTAGGAGAAAAGTATGAATAAATACGAATTTTTAAATACACTAAAAGAAACGCTTGAAAGCGAAGTAGCTCAAAGTGTTTTAAATGAAAATATTAATTATTATAGCAATTATATTGATGAAGAAATGAGTAAAGGGAAAAGTGAAATAGAGGTATTACATCAATTAGGTGAGCCGAGATTAATTGCGAAAACAATAATAGATACGAATAGTGTAGAAAAAAATAATGGAACTTATACTTATAGTAATGAAAATCAAGAAGCAAGCAATGATGAGCCAAATAGAAAAGGTTTTCATGCTAATTATGATGATAAAAATGGATTGGATTTTAGATTTGGTAATATTAAATTAAATACATGGTATGGTAAATTGTTTTTAATAACCATAGTAATTATCATCTTATTAATAGTGGGAAGAATTGCACTTACTTTATTACCACTTGTACTACCAATTGTAATTGTATTTTGGATACTATCTCATTTGACGGGTAGAAGAAGATAACTCTGAAATAATTTCATGATTTCATTTAGTAAGAAGGAGAAAATTCTATTTTTCCATGTTACAAAAAAAGAAACATATCGAACAGTAAAGAAAAAGCTGATCTATATGTTTCTTTTTTAATACAAAAGTCTATGAACTTCCCGACTAATTAAAGGGCACTACATGTCAAATGCGCACTTCATAAGGAAGAAGTGTTTGCTAATCAACCCAAGTGGGCGAAAGTATGTCTTCTATTAGATACTTAGTTCTTATTTATTGATCCAATCACGTATCTCATCTATTTTAAGTAGGATTGGAAGTAATGCTAAAGCAATTATAATACCAACTACCCCTTGTACAATATTAAATGGAATTCCAACAACTGAAGCGCTCAAGGCAGCAGTAAATGAAGCACTCGAGGTACTTTGAGCAGATGTAATCGCAAGAAAAACCGAATAAGAAAAATATCCCAATATCATAAAAATTTCTCCCGGAATACCAGCAATTATTATTGTGATTGTATTACTAAAATGTAATCTGTGAAATATAAAACCAGCAATCATAGCAGTCAACGCTTTTATAATTAATGTTGCAGGTGCATATACCGCATAACCAGAAAAAATATCAGCAAACATAGAACCTATACCTGCAGATAGAGCACCACCTATTGGGCCTAAAATTATTCCACATAGTAGGACAAGACTATCACCTAAGTGTATGTACCCAAATGTTGGAGTAGGAAATTTGATTGCCATTGTTGCGATCGTAGTGAGGGCGGCGAGCAATGCACCTATTACTAATTTTTTTGTTTTGTCATTCATTTCAAACCTCCGTTATTAATGAAAAATGGAATTATATTTGTTCACGCATTTTTCATATTGTTTTTCTTAATGTGGTTAGTATACAGAAAAATTGGCATTTAACATATAGCCAGTTTTATAATAAATAACCATACCAATTGCAGAAGAAAATATATTTCAAATATAGCAGATAACAACTACTATATTGATAAATATAAGTAATCATATATTGAAACAAAAGTAGAAACGCCTGGTAGGGGAGCTACCAGGCGTTTCTGAGGGGAGTATAAATAATTAATAAGGGGTTATAACGTAAAAAAAATTTTTTGAAGGGTAAATTCTTTTTACATTTATTATTATAATATATTTTGTCATATAATGCAATATATAATACTAAAATAGTATGAAATTTTTTTTAGATTTATTTAACTTCAAAAGATAATATTTAAAATAAATATATGAATAATAAATTTACATATTGGGATAATAGAATTTGTAATTAAATATTATATAGGAGGAAATAAAATGGCAAAAAATAATTCAACAAGCGCATCCAATTCGTATAGTTCGAAAATGAACAATGCAACTAATAGTACTAATGCAACTAATAGTACAAATGCTACAAAGGATTCAAACAGCTATAGTGCAAAAAATGCATACAATGCATACAATGCTAATGACTGTACCAAGGATGTAACTTCAGATGCAAAATCAGCAGGAATGAAGGAAAAAATGACTTCAAAAACTTCATCAAAAAACACATCTAGCAAGCTTAGTTAGTAAGATTGATTAAAAATTCATTCAAAAAGATTGCCAATAAAAAAACAATGGTCGAAAACCCATTGTTTTTTTATTGGATGATTGTAAAGCTTATAGATTTTTTACAGGAATAAACAAATAAAATATACGTTATAACGGTTTTTACTCTTCTTAAAGCAGTCAATATAAACGTGGTAAACAAAAATTTATAATAATGTTTTGATTTTGTAAGAAACAAAATTAAGAAAATAGAATATAATAGAATAAGAACAATAAGGCAGTATTATGATGAGATTGGGAATGATATCCGCAAATGACATTGATCAATATATTAATAATAGTAGATATTTACTAGTAGATTTACGTGAAAAAAAAGATTATATTCAGAGCCATATTGAAAATGCAATCTATATGGATTATGAAGATATTGAGAATAATAAGGTTACATTACCACGAAATAAAATGATATTATTATATTGTGACAGAGGTGGACTTAGCTTAATGGCAGCCCGAAAATTAAGTTATATGGGGTATAATGTTAAAAGTGTAATAGGTGGAATATATGCATATAAAGGTAAAAATAAAACATGATATTTGTTAAGATTATATAAACTTATTGACAGTGCATTTTAAGGAAGATAGTATAGAAGGGTAAAAGTGATTATATAAATCGAAAGAATATATAATTGTAAAGAATACTTGCAGGAGGAAAATTAATTGAAAATAATGTTTGCATCAGATATACACGGTTCTTCTTATTATTGTGAAAAAATGATAGAGGCTTATAAGAAGGAGAAAGCAGATCGATTAGTTTTGTTAGGTGATTTATTATATCATGGACCAAGGAATGATTTGCCCAGGGAATACGAACCAAAGAAGGTTATAGCAATGTTGAATTACTTAAGAGAAGATATATGTGCCATAAGAGGGAATTGTGATGCAGAAGTTGACCAAATGGTGTTGGAGTTTCCAATTATGGCAGAATACTGCATTATACTATATGAGAATCATACAATATATGCTTCACATGGTCATAATTATAATTATGAAAATTTACCACCAATAAAAAGTGGAGACATTTTCATACAGGGTCATACACATATTTGGAAGGCAGAGAACCTGAATGGAAATATTTTGTTGAATCCAGGGTCAATTTCGTTGCCAAAAGAAAATAATGAACAAACTTATGGTATAATAGAAAATGGAGAATTTTTAATTAAAAATTTTGACAATGAAATTGTAAAAAAATTAAAATTATAGAATCACTTCAATGAATATTAGAATAAACGAAACGGAGAAAACGTAATAATTATGAAGAAATACCAACTTGTTGTACCATGCCATTTTGGCTTAGAATCAGTTTTAAAAAGAGAGATAATAGATTTAGGTTATGAAATAAGCCTTGTTGAAGATGGCAGAATTACTTTTGAAGGTGATGAAGAAGCTATTTGTAGAGCAAATATTTTCCTTCGTAGTGCAGAGCGTGTACTACTACAGGTTGCTAAGTTCAAGGCTGAGACATTTGAAGAATTGTTTCAAGGTGTTAAATCAGTGCCATGGGAAGAATACGTTCCGATTGATGGAAAATTTTGGGTTACAAAAGCATCAAGTGTGAAAAGTAAATTATTTAGTAGCTCAGATATACAGTCTATCGTTAAAAAAGCTATGGTTGAACGAATGAAGCAAAAGTATAATGTATCTTGGTTTGATGAAACAGGAAGTGAGTATCCGGTAAGGGTATTTATAATTAAGGATGAAGTAACAGTTGCGATTGATACAACAGGGGATTCTCTTCATAAAAGAGGATATCGACAACAATCAGTTATTGCACCTATTTCAGAAACATTAGCAGCAGCACTCATTTTACTTACACCATGGAAAAAAGACAGAATATTAGTTGATCCTTTCTGTGGAAGTGGTACATTTCCAATTGAAGCAGCTATGATTGGAGCTAATATAGCCCCTGGTATGAATCGTTCTTTTAAGGCTGAAGGATGGACGAACTTTATTGATAAAAAAGAATGGTACGAGACTGTTACTGAAGCAAATGATTTAATTGATTTAAATGTTGAAATGGATATTCAAGGATATGATATAGACCCTATTGCAATTAAAGGAGCTCGTGAAAATGCTAAATTAGCAGGAGTGGATCAGTTTATACATTTTCAGAGGAGATCAGTTAGTGAGATGAATCATCCTAAAAAATATGGATTTGTTATTTCCAATCCGCCATATGGAGAGCGAATCGAAGATAAAAAGGACATACCAGATCTTTATAGTGAAATTGGTGATGCAATGAGTCGACTTGATTCTTGGTCCACTTATCTAATTACTAGTTTCGAAGATGCAGAAAGATGCATTGGAAGAAAAGCCGATAAAAATCGTAAACTATATAATGGAATGATAAAAACTTATTACTATCAATTTTTAGGTCCAAAACCTAAAAAGAATGGGAGATAAATTTGAAATATTCTATAAAATATATATTTTTTGCCATCATAATTATGGTCCTATTTAATTTTAAAATTGATGCAACGATTGAAAATTATACGATAGATAAAGGTCAAGATATTAACTATGTAAAAAATATATGGAACCCATTGATATCAAAAAGTGTAAATGATAAGAAGATAAATTTAATTGTAGATGGTTTAGATGCAGATGTGGATAGGCAAGAAATTTTTATGGATGATAATCTTAATTTGATGATTTCATATAAAGAGTTAAAGAAAAATTTTGACTGCGCAGTGAACCTTTATGATAAAGATCGATTAGTGTTAGAAAAATATAATACGAAAATTGAATTGACGTTGAATTCTAACACGGTTTACATAAATGATACAAAAGTTGAATTGGATTCACAACCATATATTGATGAGGAAAATATATACGTTCCGTTGGAGTTGATTGCACGTGAATTTGATTATGATTATCAATGGGATATCAATAATAATAAGATTCTTGCAACGAATAATTCTGCGGATGATAGAATAGTTCCATATTCCTACGATCTAAGGGATATAGGTAAAAATACTAAAGTAAAGAATCAGGGGAAATATGGTACATGTTGGGCATTTGCATCGTTAACGGCAATTGAAACAACTCTTTTACCAGAAGAGGATTTGGAATTCTCTCCAGATCATATGACATTGCAAAATAGTTTTAGTGCATCGCAAAATGATGGTGGTGAGTATACAATGGCTACGGCCTATTTAACTAGTTGGCAAGGCCCTGTTTACGAAGCAGATGACCCTTATGGGGATGGGCTATCAGATAGCACATTAACAGCAGTAAAACATGTACAAGAGGTCCAAATTATTCCAGAAAAAAATAATGAGAAGATTAAAGAAGCGGTATATAAATATGGTGGAGTGCAATCCTCTCTTTATTCGTCGCTGACGAGTCCAGCAAGTCAATCTATCTATTATAATAAGGATAAGTTTGCATACTGCTATAAAGGGGAAGAAAGACCCAATCATGATATAGTAATAATAGGTTGGGATGATAATTATCCCAAAGAGAATTTTAATATGAAATTAGAGGAAAATGGTGCATTTATTTGCCAAAATAGTTGGGGTGAGAACTTTGGAGATGGTGGTATATTTTATGTGTCCTATTATGATGTTAATATAGGAATTCATAATGTAGTTTATTCCGGAGTAGAAAGTATCGATAATTATGACAATATTTATCAATCGGACTTATGTGGTTGGGTTGGACAATTAGGATATGGTAGAGAAAATGTATATTTTGCTAATGTTTATACAGCTAAAAGTGAAGAAAATATTTGTGCAGCAGGTTTTTATGCTACAGGTGAAAATACAGAGTATGAAATGTATTATATAAATGATTTTACAGATACAGATTCCTTGAATTCTAGTAATAGAAAATTAATTAAAAAAGGAAAATTTCGAAATGCAGGTTTTTACACGGTTAAATTTGACGAGCCTGTTGAAGTATCTTCAAATGAAAAGTTTGCAATTATGATTTATATATCAACTCCGAATTCAGTGCATCCAGCGGCAATAGAATATAACGCGGATGAAGCAACAAAAGACGTCGATTTAAGTGATGGAGAAGGATATATTAGTATTAGAGGAAATAATTGGGACAGTGTAGAAGAAACACAAAACTGCAATTTATGCCTTAAGGTTTATACAAAGAACATCGAATAGTACAAAAATTTGACAGCTAGTGTGGCAATGTGAGAGGAGCAGCTTAATGCAATGACAATGGAAGAAAAGCTAATTAAAAAAATGGCAATTTGTAGTACACTTTTTGCGTTGGTAGTATCGATTGTACTGTTTCAATTACCCAGTCAAGGGGCAGCAGAAACAATGGCGGAACAGACGGCAGATGCAACTCCAGTAGATAGTGATGAAGAAACTATGAATTACTATGATGGAGATACAGCAGAGAGTGGTACGAATAGTAATGTGACAAGCTATTTGAAAATACCATTGCCAACTGAAGTAAAAGAAGATGACATTACAATTGAGGATGTATACGTTAATCAAACAATAAAAATTTCTATAAATAATATAGATTCCGATTTTTTTGACAACAATCCGCTAGTGGGCAGCAGTGATCATATAAGTAACGTGGTTTATGGTACTGTCGATGGAGTGGTACAAATAGAGTTGGTATTAGATAGCACGTATGAATATGATGCAGAGTATGTAGATAATAGCCTAGACATTAGCTTTATTGAGCCTAAGAGCCTATATGATCATGTAGTGGTAATTGATGCAGGACATGGTAGTAAGGCGAGCGGTACGGTTCATTATAATGCAGTTGAAAAAGATATTAATCTTGATATCGTTTTGAAGCTCAAAGCAATATTGGATGCATCCGATATCAAGGCATATTATACTAGGACAGACGATTCAAACCCAAGTTTTGAAGCTAGAGCGAATTTGGCTAATAATGTAAATGCTGATTTCTTTATAAGTGTACATAATAATGGTGATACATCAGCGTCTAGTTCAGCAGGTACAGAGGTACTATACAATGAGACCGAGGAAGAGTCAGCATTTGGAAGTAAGCAATTAGCTCAAATCTGTCAAGATTCCGTTGTGAGTGCGCTTGGTACAAGAGATCGAGGACTTGTAACTGGAAGCGATATATACATTATAAGAAGTTCAAAGGTGCCAGTTGCGTTGGTGGAAGTAGGATTTATTACAAATAAAACAGAAGCCGCAAGTTTAAGTACGGATAGTTATCAACAAAAGGCAGCTCAAGCTATATTCGATGCAATTGTTAAGGCATATGATGAAAGAGATAGTGTAATCTCAGGAGATTAATAGGAGAGTACCAATGAATAATAAAATTATTTTTGCTACAGGTAATGAAGGAAAAATGAAGGAAGTAAGAAGTATACTAGCTGACGTAGGGACCATACTATCACTGAAAGAGGCTGGAATAGATATTGAAATTGATGAAAATGGAGCAACCTTTGAAGAAAATGCTATCATTAAAGCAAATGCAATTAAAGAGATGGTAGATTGCATTGTTTTAGCGGATGATTCAGGACTTGAAATAGACTATTTGGATAAAGCACCAGGGATTTATTCAGCTCGCTATATGGGAGAGGAAACATCCTATACAGTTAAGAATAATAAGATATTAGAATTATTGAAGGATGTACCATCACAGAAGAGAAGCGCGCGATTCGTATGTGCTATTGCTGCTACATTTCCAAATGGTAAAGTAGTTACTACAAGAGCTACAATGGAAGGCATGATTGGTTATGAAATACAGGGAGAGAATGGATTTGGTTATGATCCTATATTTTACTTGCCTCAATATAAATGTACAACAGCACAGCTAGGGCTAGAAGAGAAAAATTTATTAAGTCATAGGGGCAAAGCATTAAGAGCAATGCAAGAGGTTCTTAAGAAAGAGGAAAACAGATGAAGATTTTAATTGTCAGTGATACACATAGGCAGAACAAAAACTTATTCGAAGTAATAAATAAGGTAGGTCCTCTCGATCTATTAATTCATTTAGGCGATGCAGAAGGTAGTGAAGAGCTTATCGCTAAGGCTGCAGGTTGCCAAGTTGAGATGATTGCAGGAAATAATGATTTTTTCTCTGATTTAGATAGAGAAAAAGAGATCCAAATAGGAAAATATCGAGTATTACTGACACATGGGCACTTTTATTATGTAAGTGTGGGTACAGAAAGTATAAAAACGGAAGCAATTAGTAGACAGTTTGATATTGTCATGTTTGGACACACACATAGACCATTATTAGAAATTGAAGAAAATATTATTGTACTTAATCCAGGAAGTTTATCATATCCTAGACAGGATGGAAGAATCCCAACGTACGCGATTATGGATACAGACAGTAATGGGAAGGCTCATTTCACTATAAACGAGTATAAGAATTAAAAAAATAAATATAAAATAAATAAATATAAAGTAAACAAATAAAAAGTTTTAGATTATAAAATTATATTTAGATTTTTATTTAAATTTATTTTGGTTTAAAAGTAAAAAAGTTGAGTTTTTTATGTAAATTTATTTTTTACGGAAAAAAATAAGACAAAATTATAGTTGTTTAAATTTTCAAAACTATTAAAATACTTTTGAATTTAGAAATAATAATTTAGTTTTATCAAAAAAAAGTAAAAAAAAAACGGCTGAAACACGCATAAACACTGAGGTTTAAAAAAAAATAAAAAAAATGAAAAAAAGCGTTGACATTAGGGCTGTCGTATTATATAATATATCTTGCGTCACAGGAAACAGTGATACAACAGAAACAACGGGGTGTGGCTCAGCTTGGCTAGAGCGCCTGGTTTGGGACCAGGAGGTCGCAGGTTCGAATCCTGTCACCCCGATTTTGTTACTAATTTAATATGGAATATGCGGGTGTGGTTCAATGGTAGAACGCTAGCCTTCCAAGCTAGATGCGTGGGTCCGATTCCCATCACCCGCTTTGTGATTAATACTTAGTTAAATGGACAAGATGTTTTCACAATATATAGTTTTATAATATGTGTTTGTAGCTCAGTTGGATAGAGCAACGCCCTTCTAAGGCGTGGGTCGAGGGTTCGAATCCCCCCAAGCACATTTTTTTTCGCCATAATGCTAATATTTATATGTGGTGGGTATAGCGCAGTTGGTTAGCGCACCAGAATGTGGCTCTGGGGGCCCAGGGTTCGAATCCCTGTATCCACCTTGTTTTAGAATGTTTGGACCACAGATAGTGGGCTATCGCCAAGCGGTAAGGCACAGGATTTTGATTCCTGCATTCGCTGGTTCAAATCCAGCTAGCCCAGTTAGTAAAAGGGTAATAACAAGAAAGTAGAGCTTTCATGTTCCTTTACGAAAATCGTACTATAATTAAGCATGATAGAGTTATTAAGGGATATTAGCTCAGTTGGTAGAGCACTTGACTTTTAATCAAGCTGTCCCGGGTTCGAATCCCGGATGTCTCACTTGTTATCATCTGGTAACATATGCGGATATGGCGGAACTGGCAGACGCGCTAGACTTAGGATCTAGTGGGAGACCGTGCAGGTTCAATTCCTGTTATCCGCAGTATCAAGGGTTTCAAGACTTTGAAAAAGGTTTTGGGGCTCTTTTTGTGCTTGCTACTGCAACTAGGAAATTGAAATATGAAGTAGAAATATACTGGAGTTAAATTCACTGCTTTGTATAAAGAAATTGATTATTTTTTGCAACTTGTAACATTTGCAGTCTAGGCGTTTATTTATTATTTATTTATGACAAATTGCAATAACAAATTGAACTAGTTCTGGATTATAACTTTCTACAAACGTATCCTAAGCTGCATTCCGCTGTCTTTGAAGCAATTTGTCGAACAATTGCATTCCTGGTTTGACGTTCAACTATAGTAAGAAGAACACAGTCATTCCCAGCTTTTTGACCGATCACAGTGTCGATTTCCCAATGTCCGAATTCTTCACGAGTGGCTAATTTTGTGGTGATTAAATCATAACACAGATAATCCACTATGGATTTTTATTTAGTTCAATTTCATTTTACAACAAGTCATTATTTATTTATTATTGAATCAAAATATTTTTAATAATGTTGTAATTATATTGAATATTTTGTAAAAAAATTATATAATCATTAAGGTAGTATGGAAATAAAAGGAATTATTTAAAGAAATACCTTGTATTATTGTGAAATTTGGAATGTGAGAGGAGAATTAGTAATGGAAAAAACAAAACTAGGTTTATCGATTGGATTAGTAGGAGCGGCTCTTTATTTTTTTGGGTGTATAAGCGTCATACCAGCTTTTTTATTAGCAGGTTATATACTACTTTTTGAAGAAAATGCATGGTTAAAAAAATCAGCTGTTAAAATGATAATTATTGTTGTTTCATTTGGGTTAT
Source organism: Lachnotalea sp. (assembly GCA_041821265.1). Taxonomy (GTDB): domain Bacteria; phylum Bacillota; class Clostridia; order Lachnospirales; family Lachnospiraceae; genus Lachnotalea. Next base: position 19,830 of record JBGUEQ010000035.1, read on the forward strand.
TATTAGCTGGAGTTGGAATTATTCAAAATGGGTTTGATGTTTTAAGAACTGGAATTAATTTGATTTTGCCAATTACGGTAAAGGTTCCACTTAATTTAGATCAGATTTTAATTTATGTTTTGCACATTTTACAAGATGTGATACTTATTATCGCAGGCTTTAAAGCATTAAGTATGGGTACAATTAAATCAAATTTTATAGATAAAATAATAGATAAGCATATGTAATATACAAATAGAAAAATTGAAAGGAGATATAAGAATATGGCATTTTTTGATAAGTTAGGAGAATCCATTTCTTCCAAAAGTAAAGATGTAGCAAAGAAAGCTAAGGAATTGGCAGAAATATCAAGTTTAAATGGAAAAATAAGTAGCCAGGAAGAAATTATTAGAGAAACATATTTAGATTTAGGCAAAGAGTTTTATGAAAAGTATAAAAATGACTCAGAAAATGAATTTGAGGCTAAATGTGATATCATTACTGCTTCCTACGTTGAAATTGAAGAGATAAAGAAAGAAATAAATAAAATTAAGAATTTCAAAATATGTCCCAGCTGTTCAGCTGAATTGACAGCTGATGCGGTATTTTGTTCTAAATGCGGATACAAATTTGAAATTGAAATTATTGAAGAGATAAAAGAAGAAAAAAACATATGTCCGAGTTGCAATGAAGAATTGGATGAAGATGTTAAGTTTTGCACAAAATGTGGTTACAAAATTAATGAATAGTTATTGATTGATTCAAAAAGTTTGACAACCATACTTTATAAAAGGGATTTATACTTCTTAATATGAGAAGCATGGGTCCTTTCTTCGTTTTTGACTATGTTACTGAGGGAGAAGTTATATGGGAGAAATGCTATTTTTATCAATAAGCATAGAATTTGCATTATTTATATTTATTGATATTTTAGGACATAAAATATTAAAAGTAAAAAGAAGCAATTTACAAAAAATATTTTTAGTTATTTTATTATTTACATGCTTGGTTACAGGATATGAGGGGATAAGTAAATTCATTCATCAAGAGAATTCTGAAAAAAGCGCTACGTATTTGTCATTTAGATATCTAAGCGAGAGTGACACGGCGAGCGCACTTATTTCTGCTGAATCTTTAAAGAATACTAATTTGGGCAAATACAAAATGATAAAAGCAATCAGCTCAAGTATGGATGAAGACTATATTTCAGCATATTTTACTTCGATACAGCTATTAGATGATCAAAGTATAAATAATAGCAATAAAAAAAATGCGAATGAATTAAATAATGTATTAACTGAAATTTTAAATTTGAAAAAAGGCAATGGTTCTGATGAAGATGAAAAAATTCAATTAGAAAACATAATTCTTTCAATTATTAATACTGAAACAGATAAATTCAGCAGTAACGAGAAGGACAAATTTGAGGATTTATTTACATTTGATCAAAAAATACGTTCTGGAACTTATGGGGATATTTCTGCTGAATTTGTAAAAAAATTGGTTGAACGCTACAGTAAGGATGAAGAAGTCTTTAAATTGGCAATTAACTATTTTATAGGAGTAGCTGACTATAAAGAGGCAGTTCTTTATGCTCAAAAATTAGTTCGATTAAATAATAAGGATGCCAATTATATTATCTATACTGATGTAATAGCAGAAGGTGTTTCGAAGGGTTACAAAATAACGCCTGAAAATGATCCGGAAGTAAAAAAATTAATGTTGCAAGCTTCCAAATTGGAAAAAAAAGCAGATAAGTATGAAGATGGATCAGAGAAGAAAGAAAAATTATTACTTGAAATTACAAAAATTAAATACAAAGCTGACTCTATAGATATTTATAGGGCAATAAACTATTTAAATGCCAAAAAACCTTTGTTTATTGATACTTCAGGGTTATATGACTTACAAAAAGCAAAGTTATATTTAGCAATAGATGATACGAAAACTGCTAAAAAAAGTATCTACAGTGCTATTGATAATATAAATATGGTTTCTACATCTTCAACAGTTAAGGTACAGTTAACTGATGTTATAAATGCTTATAATCAATCGGTTTCGGATGAAACAAGTCCTCAGTTGGTAAGTTCTGTTAATAATCTGATTAAGGCTCAAAGTCAGGATGTAATTTCACTAAATGATGACACCATTAATGGGAAGATTTCAAATTATATAAATTCGACTTTGAAATATGATAAATTGGGAATCCACATAAGTAAGATTGATACATCGGATTATCCTAATATAAAGGCATATGCTAATATTAATGGAAACAAAGAAGGTATTTTTCAATTAGCCAACGACTTTTCAAAGAAAGACTTTGAACTTGTGGATACAGGATATCAGATTTCTGATTTTAAACTAGTGTCTAGTAGTGAATCAAATAAAGTTGATATTGCGATTGTAATGGATTGTAGCGGAAGCATGAGTGGACAGCCACTGGAAGATGCTAAATTGGCAGCAAAATCTTGTGTTAATATGATGACAACCAAGAATCAGAGTATGTCAATTGTTCAATATAGTACAGATGCTAAAATCATAACTAATGAAACTAATTCGAAAGCAACTTTATTAAATGGCATTGAATCAATAAATGATGGAGGAGATACGAATATATCTGCAGGTGTCGTTTCGGGAATACGTTCGTTATCAGGCAATACAGCAACTAAAGCAATTATATTAATGACAGATGGGATGGACCATAATACACAAGAAGCGATGGATGAGGCAATTCAAAATGCCATTAATCAAGAAATTTTAATATATACAGTAGGGCTTGGCGATACAAATGACGCATATCTTCAGGATATAGCTGACAAAACAGGTGGAAAATTTATTAAGGCTAGTAATTCTACTGAACTAGAAAATATTTATTTAACTTTGCAAAAGTACATTGTAAATAATTACTGCTTTTCCTATACTATTACAAATAATAAAGAGACAGATCCGCGAAATTTAACGATTGATATCAATGAATATCAGTCCTCGGCAAGTAAAAAATATTCATTCTCGGGTAAATCTCTAGAAGAGGACGATAATTCGAATATTGAATTGGAAAATGGAAGTATAACCATTGGAGCTGTTACTCCTAGTGCATTATCAGTTGCAGACGTTGTTAAAGGAACACAACTTACTATTACAGGAAGTTCGTTTGAAGAGGGAATGCATATATCAATAGGGAATCTTGAATTAAGTGATGTAAAAGTAATTGACGCTACAAAATGTACAGGATTATTAAAAGGGAGTTTGGATGCAGGTTCATATAATTTAAAGATAACATCAAAAGATTCCCAAATTGCCAGTAAGCCAAAAGCACTTTATGTTTATAAGACAGGTACCACAAAAAGTATTAAATTGGGTGATACTACGATAACAGCTGACACCATAGGGCAGACAACAGAAAGATCATTTATTGCTTCAGGAAACGTTTTAATTAATGGGTTTATTCATTGCTCAGATGCGCTCGCTATAACTGCATACGATCTTCCTGATTCATTTGATATTAATTCCAATATAACCCCATATTTAGGTGATAATGGAGCGGTATCTGGTAACGGAAAACTTTACATAAGTTATGCACAGTGTGCAGGGAATGGAGCAGCATCAGATACATTTGCTAAACATGCAATAGGTGAAAAAGATTATGTTATTGAAGAAGGAGAGTTTGCGCTTGGTGTTAGTGAGTCTTCAACTGATATTGATAGCAATATGTCGAATTCAAAACTTACCATACCATTACTTTGTACTATGGATGTCCCTGAAATGAAATTATATTCAGATAGAATACAAGTTAATATTGAAGAATTAAATCCATTATTGATATTTAAATCAATTAAAAAAAGTATTGATAATTCTGTTCTTTCTACTTCAGAGGATAAAGACGCAGCAGATGCAGCAAATAATGTAGAAAAAAAGAATGATGCTTTTAAATTTTGGCCTTTAAATACTAGTGCAAATACTTCTATTGCGATAACAGCAGATAATATAGTGATAGGTGCTACGGTAGGTTTAGAATCAAAGGACAGTATTTCCATGGGAAAATTCGGAATAAAAAAAGTTGAGTTAAAATTAAATTCCTTAGATGAAGATAATGAATATTGGAAAATTTCGTGTGAAGTTGATTTTTCTAATATAGTCAAAGGGTTTGGTGGTAACAAAATTGATGGACTGGAGGCAGAAATTGGCTCTTACTATGGGTATTTTGATAATTTTAAAGTAGTAGCATCTTTAGAAGATGGGATTCCTATTTATAATGTTATTTATGTTGATAAACTTGGATTAGGGCTTAGTGGAGTAAGTAGAATTTATACTAATACTGCGGATACTAACGGCATAGCAAGTGATTTGAAATTGTATGGTACCTTTTCAGCAGAGTTTAATCTTTTTAAGAAATTTGATATAGTAGTGCCAGAAAAAATGTTAGATTGGGGGAAGGCAGAGCTTGTTGGAAATTTGGGATTAAATTTTTCAAAAGTTGCATTTTATGCAGATGCAGATTTTACACTTCTAGATCAAAAAATGGGAAGTGCAGCAATTGAATTTGGTAAAAGTGGATATTCTATGAATGCAGTTGGTGAGGTTGAAATATCAATTATGGATATGCAGATGAAGGGAAGTATGAATTGGGGATTAAAATCAAATTGGACATCCTATGTACTGACTCTTGGTATGGGAGGAAATATTGACTGGGGATTAATGAATGTTCATTATAGTGGTAATTATGAAGTAGATATAACAGCTAAGTCAGACGGAACATATTATGGGATAGAATTGCATTATAATAATTTGATCTCAAAATATTGGTATGACAGTAACGGGGAACCATTATTTTGGTCAAGATTTCATGGTGAATCATATATAGATTAGAGGTGGGAATGATGAAAATACAAAAATTATTTGCCTTAGTTGTACTTGTCTTTATGGTGTTTTTGTTTCAGATGGAAGTGAGTGCGGAAACTGGGAGTATAGAAGTAAATATTACAGATGAATGCAAAAATTGTCTTTTTAAAGTTCAATGGGAAAATGAAGATAAGGAAGCAATCGTAGAAATAATTTCTCCAGATGGTCAAAAGTTTTCTGATTCTGCTACACCTGAGCGTATTACAAAAGGCCAAGGAAAAATATATATAAATGTTGGAGATATTGCTGCGGGCAAGTGGAGTGTAAATGTAAGCGGTGAAGGACTTGGAAAAGTTACTGCGGATGCAGGAGAATTGCCATCTAATGTTAATATTGATAATTTCACAATAAGTCCTAGCAATGATGGGATCGTAGCTAACTGGCAAATATCAAATTGGTCAGACAATTTACATATACAAATATTTGCCGATGATAATAAAGAGGGTTATGACGGAATTAAAGTTGTTGATACAGGGGCTTTAAATAATGATGGAATAACTTTTCAGCCGAATGGATTAACTAATGGTTATTATTTTTATTATATTTGTGTCTCTGACAGTATAGGTGCATTCTTATATGAGTATTCAGAGGCTGCAATAAAGTATGAAAACGTTAACTCAGCAGTTGAGCTTACGAATATAAAGGTCAGCATGTTAAATAATGATATTTATGTTTCGTGGTCCGGTGATGTAGAGAATTATAAGACAATTGTATATGATCCTGGTACTATGGAACTACTAGATGAAGCGGTGACGCAGGATCAAAGTTATGTTTTTCCTATGCCAGAAGGGTACAGCAACGTGAAGGTAGGAGTAGCAACGTATATAAATGAGCAGTTAGGAAAGTATGAATTGTATGAGGTGTCAAATGAGTCTTTACCGGATGCAACAGTAACTTATCCAGATGGAGAATATACCAATCTAAATACAATTATTGTCAACGTTAGTTTTGATGGAAATTATACCGTATCTGCCACACTGAATGATGAATTAAAGATTGATAACAGTGCCTCAGCAGGTGATTATAGAATTAGTTTAGCAGATGGTGATAATAGTATTGCATTTATTGTAAGAGCAGAAAATGGTAATATGCGTACATATATTAAAAAGATATATGTGGATACTACACCACCCCAGCTTGCATTAAATAATGACTTGAACAATATCCGAACAACAAATAAATATGTTTATTTGCAAGGCTATTCAGAGTCAGGAGTATCCCTTACATGCAATGAAAAAAAAATAGAGATGCTGAATAATTATTTCAGCTACAAATATCCACTACATGTTGGGAAAAATGAAATTGTTTTATCGTCCAAAGATTTAACTGGTAATGAAACAAGGTATACGGCTATAGTAACACGTTCGTTGATTGGAAGTAAAGAATTCGTGTACATCATTATTGGATTTATTGGATTATTACTTCTAGCTTTCTATAGCATCATCTTTGTAAAAGGAGTAAAGAGGAGGGGAAAAGGTGAAAAAAGTTAGACTTGTATTAATCTCACTAAATATATTGATTGCAATATATTCTGTTTATGCTTGGTTTCAGGTGTGGGGTGACAAATTACTATATATAAATAGCACAGCTGGATTGGTTTTTTCACATACCTATCGTATTAGTGTATTGCTTTGTATGCTGTTGCTTATAATTAATCTTTTTATTTTTGTGGTAACTAAAAAATCAAATGGTAATAAGACAATCAATAAAATTAATAAAACGGTAAAGAATAGTATGAACACTAATAGTGCTGAAAAATTGGAAACGGAGTTAATTATAAATGAAAATAAAAAAGATGTGTTGCAATCAAATTTGACCACTATATATTGTTCAAAGTGTGGTGCGAAAAAAAGAATCAACGATGTGTTTTGTGGAGAATGCGGTTTTAAGTTTTAGTAGAGAAAGTATTAGGAGACTTGATAAAAGCTTCCAATTGCAGAAAACTCTAAATTTATCATGCATGTGGATACGCAAGAACTTTTTCAGAACTTTTGAATGTTGAAATGTAAGTATACTTTTCAAGAAGAATCATTTATAATATAATCAAAACAATACGAAAGGAGATGTGTTATATGGAAGTTACAGTTAAAAATAACAATGAACAGACTGAAGTAAAAGCTGCAATAGAAACATTATTTTCTTATCTTGATAAAGGAATTGACGATATGGAGGCAGGAAGACTGCATACTGTGGATGAAGCATTCCAAATTGTCAAAGATAGAATGAAAAATGAATTATAAAGTACTTGTCACTGATGAAGCTACAGATGACATATTTAATTTGGTTAAGTATATCCATATAGATTTAAGTAATCCAGATGCAGCCGAAAAACTATATAGTAATTTAAACAAAGTAGTGAACAATACAGGTATATTTCCTTTAAAAGTTTCCGACTCTGGTATTAAATATAGAGACTACATCATACATAAAAAGGTTTTTGAATCATATCTATTATTTTATATAATAGATAATGAGAAGAAAGAGGTTTATGTTTTGAGAATTCTGAAGGATCGGATGAATTGGCAAAGAATATTAAAAACTAATAAGATATATCATTTTACAAATTATAATAGATAGAATCGTGCAGGTTCGATTCCTGTCAGTTCCCGGCAAGAGATGGGCACAGCAGACAGCATGCTGTATATCAGAATGGTTCCAGCAGGAAGCCCAGCAGTCATGAATGGCAATAGGCAATACCACCGAATTTTGTGAGTACGCTACACTGCTCCTTATCTTCGAAGCCAAGATTCGGACTGATATCAAGATAGGTATATTCACAGTTGGAAGCATCATGAATCCACCACAGCTTCTTATCCACACGGGTTCCAGTCTCATCGAAATGACCAAGCCCTAATTCATGTTCAATCATCTCGTCCTTAGTCAATGAGGCCATCTTCTTTCACTAAAATTTGATATATCTATTTTAACTGAAAGTTGGGAAAAAGCGAATTTACACAGTAAGCACAATGGTAAAAATGACGGTGGATAAGTATAGGTTGTCAAGGTTCATGTGTCGCTAAATCTATTCAAAATCCACGAAATAAAGGATTTGAATTAAAGTATTTGAGGTTTTAAGTTAGTAATCCATAGGAGCTTACTAAACTAAGTATTTAACGATTGGTTATCCACCAATCACATAGAATTCAAATCAAAACAGAATTTTCAAGTTCTCTGTTTTGCACAAAAATCAACAAGAACCCGTACAGTCAGGGTACCCCTGCTATTTCTACTTCTGTACTAATCATACGTTGTCTTCTTATAATGAACGTAAATTTTCCCTATACTTTCTCAATTCAGCCTCATTCCCATCTTTTATAATTTTATCAAGAAAAGTCGTAAGTTTTTTCTTATTGCCCGGAAGATTTCCCACAACACAAACCAAATTCGAAGATCCTTCTGTAGCAAAATAGGTATGTATCTTTAAATTTTTAATAAGTGTCTTTAATTCCTCTAACTTTTCGATTTCACTTTCTTCTTTCCAATTACCCTTTTGAATCTCTTGAAATAATTTAGATGTTTTGGTAATGGTCATCATTGATACTACGATTCTCTTTGGATGAAGCATATTGAAAACTTTTGCTGTTTCTTTCGCACCAAAGTTTCCTTTTCCATGTCCTGATATTCCGGTAAGGTAAAAGAAATGATAATCGATTCCAGCTTCTTCTAAACGTTTACATTGTTCGATAATTTCGCTTACCCCAAATCCCTTGTTCATAAACTGTAATGCAGCATCATCACCTGTCTCAACACCAATCGTTATTTCATTAAAGCCCAATTCACGAAGTCGCTTTAATTGCTCCTTAGACTTTGGTGTAATATCAGTAATTCTTGCGAAACACCCCATTGATTGCATTGATGGAAAATATTCCCTAGTCATTTTTGCTAGAGATTCTAATTTTTCAAAACTCAAAGCAAAGGGATTACCTCCAGTAAAAAATACTCGTTTTGTATTTTTATAGTATTTCGCCAACTCTTTTAAATCTTGTTCCACTTCTGTTACTGGCGATAAGCGAAAATCAAATGGTAATTCTTCATACAATGTACAAAATTTACAACCATGATGAGTACAACCAACTGTCACCTGTATTAACGCTGAATACGCCTCATATGGTGGTCTCCAAATCGTTCCTGTGTAATGCATATTAAATCCTCCTTTTTCGGCATTATTTCTGCTCTATGATTTGAAGTCTACCAATAAGTAATTTTTATATCAAGTACTGACTTTAAATACTAATACTAGTATTTTTTATAGGTACATTCTTTTTATGCCGTACATACTTCTTTATATGTACATTGCTTAAATATTAATTTTATATTATAATCTTAATAACAATTCATTTGATAGTTGATCGTAATTATAATATGAGGAGAACTCTTATGCCTGCAATAAAATATAGTACTACTTCAAAATGCATTCCCATGACCACTTTGCAAAATGTATTAAATGGTAAATGGAAAATTATTATACTATGGTATCTATCCATTTCGGATGTTCGCCGTTTTGGTGAATTAAGACGCCAAATTGGAGATATATCAGAATCTACCTTAACGAAACAATTAAGAGAACTTGAAGCAGATGGTTTTATTTCTCGATATATTTATGCGGAAATCCCTCCAAAAGTTGAATACTCACTTACAGAACTTGGAAAGAGTTTTATTCCTGTACTACAAACGATGATGGATTGGAGTGAACATAACTTGTGCTCTGGATATGTAAATCCTTATTTGTAAATGTATGATTCTGGAATATGTATACAATATAGTTTTTTCGTAATGTATTTAGCTTAATTAAATACTAAATAGAAGTATTAAACCTCTCGCTAATTTCGTGTATTTGCTCCATTCGCTGTTCTTTTTTTAGCTGTTGATTAGAAGGTTTTATTTTTTTAAAAGCATAATAACCATTTCTTGAAATGCCTAAAATTCTAAGCACTCCACTAACGTTAAGGCGGCGTCATTCATTTCTTGCAGTGTCTTCTGCTTTTGCAACTTCAATGAAATAAGCTTGTGTTTGTTTACTAGAATGCCGATTGCTTTTATTAATATATTTAATACATCCGGTGTATCTCTTAATTCTCTTTTTAATCGAGGCTTCGTGCATAGTTGTGGCTAACTCTACCTCAAATAGTTAAAAAAGTAATTGAAAAACCATCTGTGTTCCTGTAAAGTATTAGCGACTAAACAAATACAAAGGAGTAACCACAGATGGCTTCAGCTAATACTTTATGCAATAACTTACTAAATGTCAAGGATTCTGTTGTAGAATTCCATGATTTTTATACAGATAAAGACAATGTGAAACACTTACACATCCATGCAAGACCTCGACGAGGAAAAGAAAACTGTTGTCCTTTCTGCGGTAAAATATCTCCACGATATGACTGTTCCAATAACACCAATAAAGTATGGCGTGGTCTGGACTGGGGAGGTATTATTGTAGAAATTGAATGCGCTACACACCGTGTGAAATGTAAGGAACATGGTGTCGTTACAGCAGCTGTTCCATGGGCTTATCCAGGCAGTAACTTTACAAGAGAGTTTGACCTAACTACAGCATGGCTTGCAACTTATCTTCCACGCAGTACAGTATCTAACTATATGCGCATTGACTGGGCAACTGTAGGTCGATGTATTTCCCGTACTTTAAATGAAATTGAGCCAGAACGTTCCAGACGTTTGAATGGTCTGGTCAATATAGGTATTGATGAAACCAGCTATAAGAAAGGTCATAAATACATTACTGTCATTGTTAATCATGATACCAATACGGTTGTTTGGATTGGCGAAGGGCATGGTAAATCGGTACTTGCGCAATTCTATAGAGCACTTACTCAAGATCAACTGGCTTCTATCAAAGTCGTAACAGGAGATGGTGCAAGGTGGATTACAGAATGTGTTAACGAGTATACTCCTAATTGCGAGCGTTGTGTTGACCCTTTTCATGTGGTGGAATGGGCGATGCAAGCGCTAGATGAAGTACGTCGTGAAGTTTGGCGTGAAGCCTATCATGAGGCTGTAGAACTTATTTTTATAAGTTCTAGTTTATGGTTGCAAAAAGTATTGTATTATCGCCATTTCTATGCATTTCAATAATGTAAATCTGGCCAAATTATGTTAAGAATTCATTGAATAATCTTTTTTTGAATTTTTTGAATAATACGAAACAGCACTAAAAAGCACTAAAAATCACTAACAATTAATGGAAATAATCAAAAATAATAACGTTATGTAAACTTAGGATCTAGTGGGAGACCGTGCAGGTTAGATTCCTGTTATCCGCAGTAAATGATGAAGGCCTTTGAAATCAATTGATTTCAAAGGCCTTTTACGTATTTGTAGAAAAATTATTTTAGATTAATTAATATACGCATATGCTTATTTAAAATTTGAAAAGATAATATTGAAATATTTTTAAATGATACATAAATATGGATACAAAAGTGTCTGTTTGCAGATACTCTCGCGCCCATGTGGGTTGCGTAGCAACACGTCCGATCCGCGTGAAGGGCACTGAAAAAGTCGTTTCCATATTCAAATTTCAAAAAGTACTATAAAAATCTTAAAATACAAGATTTTATAGTACTTTTTGGTACAATATTAGTATCAAATTTAGGCGGTGGTATCCATGGTAGAACAACAACAAAAATTAATTTTAAGTCCATATATTGATATTTACACTCTTGTGGTTCCACAAGATAATCTTCTACGAAAAATCAATGAACTTATTGATTTTAGCTTTATTTACCAAGAATTAATAGATAAATACTGTTTAGATAATGGTCGCAATGCAATTAGTCCCATTAGGATGTTCAAGTATCTATTACTCAAATTCATTTTTGATTTATCTGATGTAGATATCGTAGAACGTTCGAAATATGATATGTCCTTTAAATATTTTTTAGACATGGCACCAGAGGAAGATGTTATAAATCCAAGTTCGCTCACCAAATTTCGCAAGATGCGATTAAAAGATGTTAATCTTTTGGACATGTTAATTAATAAGACAGTTTCTATCGCATTGGAAAAAGGAATCATAAAATCTAAGTCTATTATTGTTGATGCAACACATACAAAAGCAAGATATAATCAGAAATCGCCTCGTGAAATTTTACAGGACAGATCTAAAAATTTAAGAAAAGTTATTTATCAGATTAATGAGTCAATGAAAGATAAGTTTCCATTAAAAAACACAGAAGACAGTTTAGAAAGAGAATTAGAATATTGCAAAGATTTAATTCAGGTTATAAAACAGCATGACGAACTAGAGCATTACCCTAAAGTGCAGGAAAAATTAAATTTACTAGAAGAAACCATTCAAGATGATGTGGAACATTTGACGGTATCAAGCGATGTAGATGCTAAGGTTGGTCACAAAACAACAAACAGTTCATTCTTTGGATATAAAACTCATATAGCAATGACAGAGGAACGAATCATTACAGCAGCAACTATTACAACCGGAGAGAAAAATGATGGAAAAGAATTAGAAATCCTTTATCACAAAAGCAAAGAAACAGGAATGAAAATTGATACAATTATTGGCGATGCCGCATATTCTGAGAAAGGAAATATAGAACTTACCGAAGAAGAAAACATTAAGCTTGTAGCAAAATTAAACCCAAGTGTCACCCAAGGTTTCAGAAAAAAAGAAGATGAATTTCAGTTCAATAAAGATGCAGGAATGTATGTTTGCAAAGCAGGGCATATGGCAAAACGAAAAGCACGGCAAGGCAAGAAAAATATAAGCCAGAATCAGCAAGACTGCTATTACTTTGATGTGGAAAAATGTAAATGTTGTCCATATAAAGATGGTTGCTACAAAGAAGGGTCTAAGACAAAAACCTATTCAGTTACAATCAAAAGTGATATACATAAATCACAAATAGCGTTTCAAGAAAGTGAATATTTTAAAGAAAAGTCAAAGGAACGTTATAAAATAGAAGCTAAAAACAGTGAATTAAAACATAGACATGGTTATGATGTTGCATCATCATCAGGTCTTATTGGTATGGAAATGCAAGGAGCAATGACGATATTTACAGTCAATCTAAAGAGAATATTGAAATTAGCGGATCAAAAATAGAGGTAGAAACTCCGCTATTATATAAAATGGATTGCAAAATCAAAGATATAATGATTTTGCAATCCATTTTTTTATTGCTCAGAAATGTTATTCTGAAAAACAAAAGTTTTTCAGTGCCCTCATCCGCGTGGTGTGCCTTTTTAATTAACAGGGAAGTTCATAGAACTTATACATGATATAAAAGATTAGATAATCATTCATATAATATGTAAGGAAAAGACAATATGTTTTTGTATAAATGGATAGAATATAGATAATCTAGTGGAGACGAAATAGTCTTATTGTATAAAAAATAAAATAAAATGGTTTGAAAAGCAGTGGAGTTACTAATAAAGCTTATAAAAAAGGCATTTGATTAACAAAATTTAGAAATTGACTTTATCAAATTATTATGATAAATTGACAGTATATAGGCGGTGAAGTTATGACAAAAGGTCAGTTAGAGGCCAAGATGTGTGAAATAGCAAGTAGATTTGAGATTGAGTACATGGGAAGAGGCCCCAAGAACATTAAGACATATATTATTAATGATATGATATTTATTAGGTTGACTGGAGTACTGAGTCTTTCGGAACAAAAACTAACAGATAATCCACAAGGAATCGAGTTAATCAAAAAAGTTAGAACTTCATTATTTGAAGGTGGGAGAGGATATTTGGAGACATTAATAAAAGACATTATTGATGTAGCCATAGTCAGCACTCATACTGATATAAGTACGAAGACAGGCGAAAGAATTATTGTGATTACATTTGATAAAAGCATAGAGGATTTATATACAATTAAATAATTTTCGGAAGACGAGACAAAATAAGAATATAATTCTAAGTTGTAAGTAAGCCGATATCCATTTTTATGGGTATCGGCTTTTTCTGACCTACTCTACAAGTTCTATGAACTTCCTATTGATTAGAAAAGAACTATATACAAGAAGGCACACCACATGGATAAAAAGCGTGTTTCTACGTGCCAAGTGGGCGCGCGAGTGTCTGCAAGTAGACACCATGTAATATATAAAAGTGATTTTAAGATAAAAACTAGTAGTTATAACAGATTATTAGTTTTTAAATAGATAGTAAGAAATGAGAGGCAATTATATGCAAGAAAAATTAAAGAAGATGAATTTACCCGACTATGTACTTGAAATTCTTAACACATCAAAAAGAGTTACTATACCTAAAACAAGAACTGAGTTATTCGAGCTTGCTATTGGTAGTAAAGAAAACACGACGTTTGAGGTAAATTACGAAGTAGAGAATATGGGAACAGTATTAGAAGCAACTGTTGTAAAGTGCAAAAACGGGGTTGTTGTAAATTATGTTGATGACTATATGAGAAGACGTGATCCGGATTGTTTACTTATTGCAGATAAAAAAGATACAGACAAAGTAAAATATTCCGATGTATATGATAATGACTTTGAATTGTTAAGACTTGACACTTTTGAATGGTTAAAACAACAGGAACTTATTTTCTTTCCATTTAAATCAGGAGGACTTGAATATGGTTATGATTCCATATTAATTGCTCCATTAAATGCAGGATTTTTTGCTGCAGGTCTAGCTGACTTACAGGGATTTTTAAATATAGATGAGATAGGAGACGATTTTAATCTTAAAGCAGTTGTTTATTTGGCACCACCTTTTAGACATACACACTTTGATGGAAAACAGATTGTAGTTCATAATCGATTAGAAGAGGTTCATGAAGTATTTTCATATAATCTATATCCAGGACCAAGTGCTAAAAAGGGTATTTATGGTGTTCTTCTTAATATTGGTGAGCAAGAAGGATGGATTACAGCACATGCTTCTACTGTTAAAGTTATTACACCATATGACAATGAAATTGTAATCATGCATGAAGGTGCTTCGGGTGGTGGAAAGAGTGAGATGATCGAGGACATTCATAAAGAGATGGATGGCAGAGCAATATTAGGAAGAAATACGGTTACGAATGAAAAGAACTATATTACTTTAAGTGAAACCTGTGAACTTCTTCCTGTAACTGATGATATGGCATTGTGCCATCCCAAAATGCAAAACGACAGCAAAAAGCTTGTTGTAAAGGATGCAGAATCTGCTTGGTTTTTAAGAGTGGATCATATTACTAAATATGGCACATCACCACAGTATGAGAAGATATTTACTCAACCATCAGAACCGTTAATATTTTTGAATATTCAAGGCATTCCAAATGCTACTTGTCTAGCATGGGAACATGCGATAGATCAGAATGGAAAACCATGTCCAAATCCTCGTGTAATATTACCAAGAAAAATGGTAGATCACGTAATTGATGAACCTGTAGAGGTCGATGTAAGGAGCTTTGGCGTGCGTGCACCATCTTGTACGAAGGAAACTCCATCTTATGGTATTATGGGACTCTTTCATGTTCTGCCGCCTGCATTGGCATGGTTATGGCGTTTGGTGGCACCTAGAGGATTCAATAATCCAAGCATTATAGATTCAGCAGAAATGAAGAGTGAAGGAATTGGTTCTTATTGGCCATTTGCAACAGGTAAAATGGTGAAGCAGGCAAACTTATTACTTGATCAAATTGTAAGTTCTTCTAATACTAGATATGTTTTGATTCCTAATCAGCATATTGGTGCGTATGAAGTTAGCTTTATGCCGCAGTGGGTGGCAAGAGAGTATATTGCGCGTCGTGGTAGTGCCAAATTCAAGCCAGAGCATTTAGTTGAGGCACGCTGCTCCATTTTAGGTTTTTGTCTTGATTCATTGAAAATTGACGGACAATATATAAGAAGAGCATTCTTACAACCAGAAAATCAGCAGGAGGTAGGAAAAGAAGGTTACGATGCAGGAGCTATAATTCTAACAGACTTTTTCAAGAAAGAACTGGAGAAATATAATACAGATGAACTTGCACCATTAGGAAAACAAATTATTGAAATGTTTTTAAACGGAGCAAATGTTCACGATTATATTGATTTAATTCCTATGAGATATTAAAATTAAGATATTAGAAATTTACATAACTTCAATTAATTTTTATACTTAGATGAAGTACTTGAGGATGTTTACGAAGATTATATTCTTTGTGAAACATCCTTTTTGTATTTTGCGAGCACAAAGTGCGTAACAATCCGTTGGTATTAAGGGGAAAAATACCTTTGGACCGCTATATCATAATATCAAATGACATAGTATATAATGATAAAATAAAACGAATCTAAATATAGTTTTCAACTAGATTTAGATTCGTTTATCACAACATTAAAACTGAATGACAACAGGTTCTTTTCCAAAGGAGTATATTGTTGCTGTTGCATCTTGAAGAAATAGTACTTCAAAAATATTATCATCAACATTATACATGCTACTCAAAGATGAAGTGTTTTCGTTCATCATTTGTACACGTGCTTCACGGCGGTCATCACGTATTGCTTTTGCTTCAACGCGAATCCAAGTACCGTCTTTGCCCATGGTACATATTTCTATGTTGGGATTTGCAAGGATTTGCTTATAAACATTTTTTTGATTATTGGTAGTGATATACAATTTACCTTCAAATTCAGCGACTGCTCCAAAAGGACGTACACGAGGTTTGTTATCCTCGATTGTTGAAATATAAAATAATGAATTTTTTCTTAAATATTCTAAAACTGTTTCCATAGTGTTGTTGCTCCTTTCAAAAATATATGATAAAATGGTTACAGTATAATTATATATAGTATATAAAAAATATCAAGTACGATTTTTTTGTATACCTAGTATTATAATGGATACCACCTATTAGAAGGAGTAAAGGAAAATGGAAGATAAAAATGAATTATTTGGAAAATGTCCTTATGTTACAGCCCAAAAATTATTGACAGGTAAATGGGCATTAATTATTATGTATCAATTAAGTGGAGAACCAGTTCGTTTTAATGAGCTTCAACGTAAATTACCAAATTTGACACAGGCAACACTTTCAAAGCAATTAAAGAGTCTTGAAAAAGATGGTATAGTCATACGAAAAGAATATTTTCAGATACCACCGAAGGTGGAGTATTCGCTGAGTGAGATTGGAAGCAAATTCAAACCTGTATTAGAACAGCTAGAAATTTGGGGAAATGAATACATTAAATATATGCTTTCTTGAGACCCGTCACATAAATAAGAATACATTGACTCCTTTTCTATGTTATCCTAGGAAAAAATTGGTTATAATGGAAAGGTATGAAGTTGGTAGAACTTTCCTATTAAAAAAATAAAATAAATGTTAATATTTATTACAAATAAAAAAACAAGAAGATAAAAGAGTAAAAATGTATTATAATATACACAGCTTAGTGAAAGGGTACAGGATATGAAAAAAACATATAAACATGCATTTAAAAAAGGTTTTGTAATTGGAACCATATTAATAGTAATTTTTATTATAGTACCATTTATAATACTATTTCCCAAATATCAAACATATACTACCGAGGCGAAAGAAAACATAGAAACAATGGGTGATGATGTTTTTTATTCATCGCTGACGGGATATATTTATGATGATGAAGGTAAAATTATAAAAAAACTTAAAAAAGATAAAGATACTAGTTATCTAGATTATGATAACATTCCTGATAATGTCATAAATGCATTTATAGCAATTGAGGATCGAACTTTTTGGACCAATAGTGGTGTTGATTTAAAAGGAATCATACGTGTTGGGATTAATTATGTGAAATCTGGCGGAGAGGAAATGCACGGAGCTAGTACCATCACACAACAATTGGTTAGAAAAGTATACATATCAAGTGAAGTGACGATGGAAAGAAAAATTAAGGAAATTAGTTATGCATTAGAATTAAATAAGCATTATAGTAAAAAGCAGATTATGGAATTTTATATAAATAATATTTATTATGCAAATGGTTATTATGGAATCGAAGCAGCAGCAAAAGGCTATTTTAACAAAACGGTTTCTGAATTATCATTAAGTCAAATGACATATTTAAGTGCTATTCCTAATTCACCAGTTTATTACGACCCGATTAAAAATCCTGACAATGCACTTGCTAGAAGAAATAAGATTCTAAAAGATATGTTGGATTTAGAATACATAACAGAACAAGAGTATAATGAAGCAATAACCCAAGATATTGTGTTAGATACCTCAGCCAAGGATATTGATACAGATTCCTATGGTGCAAGTTATGCGATTGATTGTGTTACAAGATACTTTATGGAGAAAAATGGTTTTGAGTTTCAATATGCCTTCAACTCAATGGATGATTATAATACGTATTTAGAAAATTATAATGAAAGCTATGAGACAGCAAGAAGTGAATGGTATACAGCTGGTTATCAGATTTATACGAGTTTAAATACACAAAAGCAAGCAACATTACAAGATTCAATTGACTCAGCATTAAGTTTTAGTGAAGAGGTATCAGACGCTGGAATTTACAACCTTCAGAGTAGTGCAACCTGCATTGACAATGAAACAAATAAGGTGGTTGCGATATGTGGTGGTAGAACCCAAGACATTGCAACATATCTAAATCGAGCATATCAAAGCTATAGGCAACCTGGAAGTTCAATTAAGCCGTTGATTATTTATACACCTGCGCTGGAACTAGGATATAATCCTGATAGTACGATTACAAACATTGATATTGATGCGTGGAAGGCTACTAAAGCTGTATCTGGAAGTCCCATTGTATTACGACAAGCAGTAGAACAATCAATCAATGGTGCGGCGTGGGGATTAATCCTTGAAATTACGCCTAAGACGGCATTAAGTTATTTGCAGAATATGAATTTCAATAAAATAGTTCCAAATGATTTTTATGAGTCAGCTGCATTAGGGGGACTTACTTATGGAGTATCTACCGTGGAAATGGCAAGTGCATATAATGCCTTGGTAAACGATGGGAAATACACAGAACCGACATGTATCCTCTCTATCATTGATAAAGATGGAAATGAAATATATGAGGATAATCAAGAAACAAAACAAGTATATACGGAAAACGCTGCAATTGGTATGATTGACATAATGAAAGGCGTAATTACAAGTGGTACAGCCAAGTCGGCAGGATGGTCTAGTCAAACACAAGCGGCGGGAAAAACGGGAACAACAAACGATAATAAAGATGGTTGGTTTTGTGGCGTGACCCCATATTACACAATGACTGTTTGGGTTGGATATGATAGTCCGAAAGAATTGACAGGTCTTTATGGTGCATCCTATCCTTTGAAAATATGGAATAAGGCCATGACAGACTATATACAAGATTTACCGGCTAAGAGTTTTGATGGATCCTTTGTTGAAAATGAAGATGCATTAACGAACTATGACGATGCGACTGATAATGATTTAGCGGTAGCTGACTCGGTACAAGAAATAGTAAACAATATGGGGGCCATTAATAAGGAAGACTCAAACTGGTCTGCTTATGCTAATTCCATGTATGATAATGCAATGATAAAAGTAAATCAGATTACGAGTGAAACATTACGAGCAGAAATGGAACAAAAAGTGAATCAGGCTTATAGCGATATTAATAATTAAATATAGAAATGAAAAGAAAAATGTAAGTGATTAGCCCATTCGTAATGGTTTAAACACTTACATTTTTTTGCAGTTAAAAGGGTATCTATTTGGTAAGAAAGATTAAAAAAGGGATTAATAATTTAGGAAATTAGTTTGAATCTAAAAAAAATTATGAATATAAAAGGCTATAACAGCGCGATAAATAAAGGTTTTTGTCATGAAATATAAAAATATAGGACAACGTGTGATATAGTCACAGATATAATGCAATAATAAAGGTATACTAAATTCAGAAAGAAATAAAACAACAGTTTCGCTTCACATAGTTGAAACTATAAAAACCATAAGAGAACTTAGGAGGAATTAAAATGTTTGATTTTTTAAAAAAGGACGATAGTAAAGTAATACATGTAAATGAGATGGACGATTTATTAGGTAAGGTTGAACTGATTGATATTAGAGAACCATATGAATATAAAAGTGGAACACTTAGAACGGCTAAAAATATTCCCATGGGTAATCTTATAAATGCTCCTAGTAAATATTTGATTAAAGATAAGACATACTACATTATGTGTCAATCAGGCGGAAGAAGCAGTAGTGCTTGTAGAACTCTTTTAAAACAAGGATATAACGTAATTAATGTGTCCGGCGGAATGGGTTCTTATGTAGGAACAAAAAGAAAATAGAAATGAAAGCAACCTCTTAGCAAAATATTTTAAGAGATTGCTTTAAGCATTGAAGAACTGATACGAATTAGGCAAAGAATAAATAGGAGGAAATAATTTATGGGACGAAAGATAGTAATTATTGGTGGAGTTGCAGGTGGTGCATCGGCAGCAGCTAGATTGAGAAGAAATAGCGAAGAAGATCAAATTATAATGTTTGAAAAGGGGCCACACGTATCTTTTTCAAATTGTTCACTTCCATATCATCTAAGCGGAATCATCGAGCAAGCTGAGGATTTAGTGTTAATGAATCCAGAATTATTTTTAAAGCAATATAACATACAGGCAAGAGTAAATAGTGAAGTAATGTCAATTGATAGAGTAAAGAAACAAGTAACAGTTAAAGATGTTTCAACAGGCGAGACATACGATGAATCCTATGATAAATTAATTTTATCACCAGGTGCACATCCAATTGTTCCAAAGATACCAGGAATTGAAATGGTAAATATATTTACCGTTAGAAATGTTGTTGATATTGATCATTTAAATACATTTGTGAAACAGCTTTATTCAAAAGATATTGCAGTAATCGGTGGCGGCTACATTGGAGTTGAAGTGGCTGAAAATTTACGTGAAGCAGGATACCATGTTACTTTAATTGAGGCAATGAATCAAATTTTAAAACCATTTGATTATGATTTGGTACAGATTTTACACAAAGAGTTTATGGACAAGGGAGTAGATTTAATTGTAGAAGATAAGGTGGAAAAATTTGAAGAAGATAAAGTGATTTTATCTTCAGGCAAGACCATTCATGCCGACGCAGTAGTTATGGCAATTGGTGTAGCACCAGAAATACATCTTGCGAAAGAGGCAGGACTAGAACTAGGTGAGACAGGAGCAATTAAGGTAGACAAAAACTACTTGACCAATGAACCAGATATTTATGCAGTTGGAGATGCGATTGAGGTATATCATGCATTAACACACACCATGACAAAATTATCTTTGGCTGGTCCAGCGCTGAAAGAAGCAAGATCTGTTGCGAATCATATTAATAATAAGAGAACTATAAATAAAGGATATATCGGATCATCTGCAATAAAGGTATTTGATTATAATGGAGCGTCAACTGGATTAAATGAATCGTTAATTAAAGTTCTTAATTTGAACATAAACTATGATATTGTTCGAGTAATACTAAGTGATAAGGTTGGTATTATGCCAGGTGCAGCACCAATGCATTTCAAATTATTATATGAAATTCCAACAGGAAAGATTTTAGGTGCGCAGGCAATTGGTAAGGGAGACGTGACGAAACGAATTGATGTCATTGCTACTGCTATAAAATTCGGAGGAACCGTAGAAGATTTAAGAGATTTGGAATTATGTTATGCACCATCTTTTTCAACAGCAAAAGATGTTGTAAATTATGCAGGGTATGTTGGCTTTAATTTATTAAATGGAGATTACAAGCAGGTTAACGTTGATAAAGTAAGAGAACTCGTGGAAAATAATAGCTATATACTAGATGTTAGAGAACGCGGTGAATATGCAAGAGGTCACATCAAGGGAGCTACGAACATACCACTAAGTGAACTAAGACAAAGAACAAATGAAATACCAAAAGACAAGCCAGTCTACGTTCATTGCAGGACAGGACAAAGAAGTTATAATGCGGTATTGGCACTTCAAAATTTAGGATATCAGAATGTTTATAATATAACAGGAAGCTTTTTGGGAATATCATTTTTCGAGTACTACAATGATGTTACGAAGAATAGGGATAGTATTGTAACAGAATATAATTTTAATTAAATAATGAGAGAACCAAACAAGAAACCATTTTATTGAGATTTATGATAAAATGGTTTCTTGTTTAACGATAAAAATATAATATATTATACTAAATTATAGCGAATTATAGAATGTGAAAGTATATTGATAAATGAAGAAGATATTTTAGTATATGATAAAAATAATTTGAATTAAACTAGGCGATACTATGAAAAAATACCAAACATGTAACTATTTCAATGAGTTAACGAATTAGTTTGCATGTTTGGTATTATTTATTATCAAATTCGGTTGCTTTATAATATACGTAATAGTTTAATCAGTTACTACCTCATAATTCCAGTCAAGAATCCCCCCAAAGTCATAAATATTTGTATAACCAAGTTCTGCAAGATCTGCGCTAGCAAGAGCAGCTCTTCGTCCGCTGTGGCAATAGATTAAGATGGTTGCAGTTTTATCTGTTAAGATTCCTTCTGCCTTTTCTGTGATTTCTATATCCGGTATTACGATGGCTCCTTTAATATGTCCAGTAGCAAATTCTTCTTCGGTTCTTACATCCAAAATGATAACATCACTACTTTCATCCATCATTGTTTTGGCTTCATTCCCAGTTATCGTATTATATGAGGAAGTAGTGGAAGAACTAGAGGAAGAACATCCGCTTATTGCAAAGACTAAACTGATAAGAAGTAAAAATATTAAATATTTGTTTTTCATGATATTCCTTTCCTCGCTTGTTTGTGTACTACATTGATTTATTAGTGGTTATATATATTATTTAAACGAACTACTTAACATAAAACCAAGCAGTGCTCCGTATAAAGTTGAAGCATAGCGATTTGATGTGATTGGGCAACTACCACTAGGACAGCCAATCTTCTTATAATAAAGAAATCCTAAAAAACCACCAATTGCAGTTCCAATTATAATTTTTAATATCATAGTTTCCTCCATTCAAGCAATTATCACATTCATATACAATAGATTAAAGATTTGCGCTTACATTATTGTATATTACCATGAGTTCCTGTTTTGATTTAGTACCTTCATAGTTACAGTTATTGTTCTGATGATATTGTAGCAAGGTTAGATCGTTTGGTCTGTGATGAAATCACATTTATAGTAGTAATAAATAAAAATATAAATTGATAAAAATTTTATAATATTTTTGATTGCCATCGGGGACCTGCTTCTGTATAATAAAACTAATTGTATCATCGCTATCTTTTATGAATAAGCAAATGGAATAATGGAGAGAAATATGGATAATTCATATATATTAGAAATACAGAAGGAATATAAGAAAATTGATAAAAAGTGGCTGAATTTACAGTATAACACTGCGGTGGGAACGGTAGTATTTACTTTTTTTGTAGAATGCTGTATTGGAATCCTCATGCATACTTCAGGTGAAATTAGTACGACAGTACCAATGTTTATATTGAAGTATCTTATTATTCCTTGTATTTTAAATGCTACGTGCATTCTGATTTCTTATAAAGTGATTCATTCACAAAAATTATCGCAGGATATCAAAGTTAATATTGTCTCAATTATTTTTGTAGTAATTTGTTTTATTGTTTTTACAATACATATTGCATTTGCTTCTCTTTATTTTATATTTGCAATACCTATTTTATTAACTACATTTTATGGGAACTATAAATTAACAACGATTACAGGAATTGTTTCATTAATTGCGCTTGCTACTTCTGAATTATTTATAAAATGGGATACCGATAAAATAAGTGTTATGAGTGATGGAATTCAGTTGGGAAATTTTATTATTTCCTTGTTTGTTTTAATGGCATTTACCGTAATATGTATGGTGGTAATACATTTTGAGAGAGAGAAAAATGCTGCGGGTATGCAAAAAGAAATGGAGCGTTATAAACTGCAAGAAAGATTACAAATAGATGAATTAACAAGAATCTACAATCGAATTGGATTTCGAAATGCAATTCGAGATATGGAAGAAGATGATTCTGATAATACATATATTTTTGTTATGATCGATATTGATAACTTTAAACGGTTAAATGATACATTGGGTCATGTGGTTGGAGATCAATGTTTAATCGCATTTGGTCAAATTCTAAAAGAAAATTGTGAGGAGGCTATACCATTTCGGTATGGTGGAGATGAATTTTGTATATTGTTTCAAAATCGTACGATTCGAAATGTGGTTGAAACATGTGAAAAAATACAACATGATTTTCATGTTGTCAAAATAGATGGCAAAACAGAATTACCACTTACGGCAAGCTTTGGGGTAGGAAGTTACACCAGCGACATGGCCCCTTCTACTTTAATTATTAACACAGACAAGGCACTTTATGAATCTAAAATTGTAAAGAATACAATTACAATATATAAAGATACTATGAATGAATAATTATCATAATTCTACCATAACTTTTTCTTATAATGAGCGTGTAACAAAGAAAATTAGATGGAAATCATCTATTACGCAAGAAAAATAAGGAGAAGTTATGATGAGAAAACAAATTAAAACATTGGCTGGTGCAGTTTTGGTAGCTGGGTTATTAGTAACCGGAGTAACAACAAAAACTACAGTTTATGCAGCAAATTCAGAATCTGGTTCAGCAGCAGCATTAGCAGATACAAATTATTCATTAGAAGAAATGTTAACCTATGCAATAGAAGACGAATATCTAGCACAAATGGAATATAGCGTGATTATGAAAACCTTTGGAGAACAAAGACCATTTTCAAACATAATTAATGCAGAAGGTGTTCATATAAATTATCTATTGCCGTTGCTGGAAGAATACAATGTTACGAATCCACAAAAGGATTATGAAAGCTTAGTGGAGGTTCCAAGTTCGATAGACGAGGCTTATTTAATAGGTATACAGGCAGAAGAAAATAACATTGCAATGTACGAACAATTTTTAAATGAAGATCTTCCAGATGATATGAAATTAATTTTTGAAGAATTAGTAAATGCTTCCCAACACCATTTATTATCTTTTCAAAGAGTATCAGATAGAACTGAGAATAATGGAATGGGCTATAACAGAACTACAGATACGAATATAAACACAGGTATTCATTCAGGTTTAGGTGTCAATTCAAATTCAAATACTGATACCAATTCAAATACAGATTCTAATTCAAATAGTAACACTACTCATAGGGACAAGGACGTGGAAATAACTACCAAGGATGTATCGTATATTAAATTTTTTTATTATGAAAAAAGCAAAAGAGAAATTCTAACTCTTTTGCTTTTTTTGTAAAATGTAGTATGATATAGAAAAGATAATTTGGAGGATTTATTATGTTTTACATTTTAAATGAAAAAGAACCCCTAAAAGTGGAGTTGAAAGATATTAGTAATGATAAAATCAGTGTGGGCTATCTTACGATGGAGGAATTGGAAACCAATCTTGATACATTAGGTATTAAAGGAAACATTTTACAGGATTGTATGAATGACCAAACTCATTTTCGTACAAGTATTGATACTTATGATAGTTTTAGTTTTGGAATTATTAATATAGTAAATGTTATGAATGTCCATGAACCGAAAGACAGAGTGGCATTTATTATAAGGAAAAATCAATTTATACTAGTGAAATTAGTGGATGAAGATGACAGCTATAGAGATATGTTTGAAAGTTCAATTGGAAGGTTTACGCAAAATGTAACATTGGGAAAAGTTATTTTTGGTATTTTGGAAAGTTTGCTTTGGGATGG
The DNA here is from genome assembly GCA_041821265.1 of Lachnotalea sp. GTDB lineage: Bacteria > Bacillota > Clostridia > Lachnospirales > Lachnospiraceae > Lachnotalea. Next base: position 45,480 of record JBGUEQ010000035.1, read on the forward strand.
AAATAAGTCTCTTGAAATCACAGAACAAAAAATCATGAAGATGGAGCAAGATTTGGTAAATGGGGAGATCAATCAGAATTTAAATAAAGAAATTTTCAAATTAAGAAAAAATCTTGCTATCTTAAAAAATTATTATGAGCAACTTATTGATATTGGAGAAGAATTGCAGGAAAATGAAAATGAATTATTTGAAGAGGAAGATATAAAATACTTTAGAATTTTTACAGTGAAATCCGAAAGGCTTAGTAATAATACACAGGCTTTAAGTGAAAATTTAATTCATCTTAGAGAAGCGTTAGATGCATCATTGAATTATAGTCTAAATAAAACAATGAAGCTATTTACCGTAGTTACGACTATATTCTTACCCCTAACATTGATTGTTGGATGGTATGGAATGAATTTTACAAATATGCCAGAGCTGACATGGAAATATGGTTATTTATCCGTCATTTTACTGTCGTTGTTCGTGATTGGTGTATGTTTAAATATATTTCGAAAAAAGAAATTTTTTTAGTCGAAGCATACATGTATATGCATTTTTGTATTGTGTGCTTAGTGCTAGCTAGAAGGGTACTAAATAGTTGTTATTAGTTAAATTAAGTATAAGCTGTTCTAAATTATGGATGGTATTTGGGTTTATAAAATGTTCTATTTTTTCAACTTGTTCTAGTTCATTATCGGTATGGTTTAATATGCATAAGAATTCATGTAAAACATCGTGACGGTGTAATAAATAGCTACCCATTTCTACCCCTCTTGCGGTGGTAGTAATATATCCATATTTTTCGGAAGTAAGATATCCTTTTTGTTTTAAGTTACTTACCATTTTAGAAGCAGAGGAAGGTTTGACATTAAGATTTTTTGCCAATTCATTTATCCTCACAACGTTACTTTCAACTAACATTCTACATATCATTTCAAGATAATCTTCCATTGCGGATGTCAGTAAATTACTATCATTTAACTGATATCCCTTTAATGTATAAAATTCAGTCTCTTTATTCATAAATCGTTTAACACCCCTAATTAGAATTGTGTTATCAAATCGTTACGATAGTTGTAACTAGGACAAATCCCAAATAATATAATAGCAATAGGAAATAAAGTTTCCTTATACTAATTTATTACGAGGTAAAAATTTTATGAGTAAAATAAGTAATTTAAATGATTTAATGCCAGGGGAAAAAGCGAAAATAAAAAATTTGTTGTCATCGGGAAGCATCAGAAGAAGATTGTTGGATATTGGATTAATTGAAAATACGGAGGTGGAGTGCCTTGGGAGAAGCCCAGGTGGAGATCCTAGTGCTTATATGATAAGAGGAGCTGTAATAGCAATTCGCTCAGAAGACAGTAGTAATATTCAAATTTATTTTTAATTTATGGAAAGAGGTAGATTATGGGGCTTACCAACAACTCGGTGGGAATCAACGCGGTAGATTCCGGCTTGGAAATTAAAAAGCAAACCCAAAATGATAAAGTGATTGCGATTGCGGGAAATCCCAATGTAGGAAAAAGTACGGTATTTAATAATCTTACGGGTTTGAATCAACATACTGGTAATTGGCCAGGAAAAACGGTAACAAATGCACAAGGATATTGTAAAACACAACATAATTCTTACGTTATGGTGGATATTCCAGGAACCTATTCGTTAATGGCACATTCTGCGGAAGAGGAGGTGGCTAGAAATTTTATTTGCTTTGGAGAGCCTGATGCGACGATTGTTGTTTGTGATGCTACCTGTCTAGAGAGGAATCTCAATCTTGTCCTTCAAACCATTGAGATTTCGCCAAAGGTCATTGTTTGTGTGAATCTAATGGATGAAGCCAAACGAAAAAACATCAAACTTGATTTAAAAGGGCTTTCCCAAAAACTGGGTGTGCCTGTTGTGGGCACTGTAGCTAGAAAAAAGAATAGTTTGAATCATTTGATGGAGGGGTTGGATTCGCTAATAGATTCAAAGTCTAAAACTACGCCTCTGGAAATTAAATATATTGTCCCGATTGAAGAGGCAATAGATATTCTCCAACCAATTATAAAGGAAATAGTAGACAATAAAATCAATGCAAGATGGTTAAGTCTAAAGTTACTTGATTATGATAAATCTATTATTGATGAGTTAAACGCATACTTAAATATAGATATTCTTGCAGACATAAGAGTTTCAAATGCGATAGAAAGGGCACAGGTGTTGCTAAAAGAAAACCTGATTACTTGTGAAAAATTGAAAGATATTATTGTTTCTTGTTTAGTAACAACGGCAGAAAATATTTGTGCGCAAACAGTATCTTGTGAGAGGAATAATTATAACGAATTTGATCGTAAATTAGATCGGATTCTTACAAGCAAATGGACGGGGTATCCCATAATGCTTGCGCTATTAGCAATTGTATTTTGGCTAACGATTACTGGCGCAAATTATCCTTCACAAGTAATAGCGAAATTATTATTTTGGATAGAAGATAGATTGACAGATGCATTTCACTATGTTGGGGCACCCGATTGGCTGCAGGGCATGATTGTAATGGGAGGTTACAGAGTACTTGCATGGGTAATTTCAGTCATGTTGCCTCCTATGGCAATTTTTTTCCCACTATTCACACTGTTGGAAGACTCGGGATATTTGCCCCGTGTAGCATATAACCTTGATAAACCGTTTAAACGCTGTTGTGCTTGTGGAAAGCAAGCTTTAACTATGTGCATGGGGTTTGGATGCAATGCAGCAGGTATCATTGGATGCAGAATCATTGACTCTCCGCGTGAAAGACTGATTGCGATGATTACAAATAACTTCGTCCCCTGCAATGGTCGGTTTCCAACACTGATTGCTATTATAACTATGTTTTTTATTGGTAAGTCTAGCAATCTTTTTAACTCACTATTATCTGCAGTATTGTTAACCATAGTTATTGTTTATGGTATTTTTATGACATTTGTGGTATCAAAATTGTTATCGAAAACAGTACTAAAAGGTGTACCGTCATCTTTTACATTAGAACTTCCACCCTATCGAAAACCGCAAATTATTAAGGTTATAGTGCATTCAATTTTTGATAGAACATTATTTGTGTTAGGGCGTGCAATGGTAGTTGCGATTCCCACAGGTTTACTAATTTGGATCATGGCGAATACATCGATTAACAATGTAAGTATACTAAACCATTGTTCACATTTTTTGGATCCATTTGCTCACTTACTTGGGTTAGATGGTGTGATTTTAATGGCATTTATACTAGGTCTTCCCGCAAATGAGATTGTAGTACCCATTATTATAATGGCCTATATGTCAACCGGAAGCATTATGGAGTTAGATAGCCTGGAAAGTTTAAAAGAACTTTTGGTCCATAATGGGTGGACTTGGATAACAGCAATTAGCACAATGCTTTTTTCACTAATGCATTGGCCATGTTCTACAACGCTTATGACAATCAAAAAAGAGACTGGAAGTATGAAATGGACGGCATTATCATTTGCAATTCCAACAATTATTGGAACCGTTATTTGTTTTACATTTGCCAGTATTTCGAAGTTGATTGGAGGTTGAAGTCACATGAGATGTCAAACAACCATAGAATAGTTATAATGGTAAAAGGCAAATATAATGAAGAAAAATTATGGAACAGCACTTAATTGTATTGATGGAAGAACTCAAATTCCTGTCATCAATTGGATGCAACAAAACTGTTGTGTAAACTATGTGGATTTAATAACAGAACTAGGGATGGATAAGGTGTTATCGCAGGGGTCATGTGATGAAATAGAAAGATTACGAAGGAATACGATTATTTCAATAAATGCTCACCATGCTAAGGTGGTTGCTGTAGTAGGTCACGATGATTGCGCAGCAAATCCAGTTAGTGATCAAGAACATTATTATGATATTAGAGCATCAATGCGTGTGGTAAAATCGTGGGAACTTCCGGTTACCGTGATTGGATTATTTGTTGATAAATTTAGATGTGTATTGGTTGTGAAGTAATCATGGGTTAATAATTTATATAGAAGAAAGAAGATAGAAGAGCAATCGTTTTGTTCTTCTATCTTCTTTCGATTATAGCATAGGTAATTGCATAATCGGTATCATAGGACAAAGATATGAATATGTTTGTAATATTATTTTTTCTGCAATCAATGTTGCATTTCCTCGTTTATAACAAGTAGCAACTTTTTTAATATGCTGGTTGTACATACCTGATTTGATAAAGTAATCTAATGCTCCTTGTGAAATACTTGAGGTACTTATGTCTAATAAATATTTTTGTTTTGTCATAGAATTGATAAAAGTAGTTGGCATAACAATTGCACCCAATCGAATTCCAGGAATAAACGATTTGGAAAAACTCCGAATATAAAAAGTGATATCGTTCGTATTATAATAATGAAGTGGTAAAATTCTTTTATCGCTATTTAAATCGGCTAAATAATCATCTTCAATTAAAAATACATGGTATTTAAAACAAAGTTCCAGTTTCAATGATACAGTAGTAACCATTTACTATATGTAATACTGAATCTGTAATAGTACAGAAGCAATTTGTGGTGTTTGAACTATTTATAGTTGCATTATATACTAAAATAAAAAAAGAGCAAGAGGAGAATTATAACATGATTAAATTAGATAAAAAGAAGTTAAACACAATAATTTCAAAGATTGAAGATGCGAATATGAATACAATGTTTGCTATTGCAGTTTTAGAAGGAAAGGTGGAAGGAATAGTATATGCCGATGATAAACATAATCCTACGTCCTGTTACATACAGCATCCTTGTGGAATGGATTTACTCTACGGTGAAACAGATCAGGAGAAATTTTATGAAGAATGCAATTGGTTACACTGTAGTAAAAGAAGATAATATATTGATTTCTACTGCATTTGCTGCTTTTGTTGATGAGAAGAGACTTGAAATTGGAATTGAAACCAATGAAGAATTTCGCGGTAGCGGTTTTGCTACTTTAGTATGTTCTAGATTAATAGATTATTGTATTGCAAAGGGTTATGAACCGGTGTGGTCTTGTAATGGGGCAAATATGGGATCTAGAAAACTTGCAAATAAATTGGGGTTTGAGGAGTTAAAAAAAGTACCCTATTATCGATTGCCAAATTAATTCCCCAATTTATATACGTAATAAAGAATACATACAAATATATTTGCAAAGTATTAAAGTATCAGAAAAGTAAATGAAATTATTACAATAATTTTTTTCCGCAATACGGACAAAATCCAGTATCACTCGATAGAGTATTACCACAGTCATTACAAATAAATGTTTTTTCTACATTGGTTATTATCTCAGGTTCTATTGGTTCGTACCTACTTCCACAAGCCGTACAAAACTGACTGTCTTTATCGAGAACAGAACCACAATTCTTACAACATGGTAAACCCTTCACTACCGATATTTTCTTTTCTAAATTCGAAATAATATCATAATTCTTTGAAATGATTGTTACTAATTCATGGAACTCGCAGTCTTCATCGGATTTGTATTTTAAATAATAAGCACTGCCTATTTCATGCATTGCATCAGAAATTTTCTTCTCGGTATCCCTGATTTCAGCGCTTAGTTTGGTGATTTCTGTTATGTCCTTTGCTTTTTGTGCGACATCTTTGCTGGTAGAACTAATCGTATTACTTATTTTGTTGAAAAAATCCATATAAAAACCCTCCCATTCTAATATTGTTGTATAGAGTTACAAGTTAAGTATAATTTATGGTTTGTAATATTACAATAGAAGTAAAGTATTTATTACAATATTATAATTTTATATGTTACTGTTCACTCCGTTCACAGTAACATATGATTTCTGCATGCAAATTCGCTACGCAAAGCAGAAATCATTTGTTGAATCATTTTCTTACGTAG
>JBGUEQ010000036.1:0-49589 GCA_041821265.1 Lachnotalea sp.
GAGTTATTTGAATGAAAAAATAATGGTAGGGCAAAGATTAATATATTAAGAAAGAAGGAAATGAGTATGACAAAAATAGATATTGTATCTGGATTTTTAGGTGCTGGTAAAACAACGTTAATAAAGAAATTAATTGGAGATGCTTTTAAGGGTGAAAAATTAGTATTAATTGAAAATGAGTTTGGTGAAATTGGAATTGATGGTGGATTCTTAAAAGACTCAGGAATAGAGATTACTGAGATGAACTCAGGATGTATTTGTTGCTCTTTAGTAGGAGATTTTGGTAATGCACTACAAGAAGTTTTAGACAAGTATTCTCCAGATAGGGTGATTATAGAACCATCTGGTGTTGGCAAGCTGTCAGATGTATTTAAAGCAGTTAAAAACCTTAATAATGATGAAATCATCTTAAATAGTCTTGTTGCTGTAGTTGATGCAATAAAATGTAAGATGTTTATGAAAAATTTTGGTGAATTTTTTAACAATCAGATTGAGAGTGCTAAAACTATCGTGCTTAGTAGAACAGATAAATTAAGTGATGAAAAACTGAATGAGTGTGTAAAGAACATTAAGGAACATAATGAACATGCAACAATTATCACTACTCCATGGGAAAGCTTGAGTGGAGAGGTAATTTTAGAAGCTATGGAAAGTAAAGACAAATTCATTGAAGATGCTTTGCATGAAGCAAAGGAACATCATCATAGCCATGAGGGACATGAAGAATGCGAACATGACCATAGTCATGAGGGACGTGAAGAATGCGAACATGATCATAGTCATGAGGGACATGAAGAATGCGAACATGACCATAGTCATGAGGGACATGAAGAATGTGGACATGATCATAGCCATGAGGGACATGATGAATGTGGACATGATCATAGCCATGAAGGACATGAAGAATGTGGACATGACCATAGTCATGAGGGACATCATCATGCAGATGATATATTTACAAGTTGGGGAAGTGAGACTCCGAAAAAATTTAGTAAAGTAGAATTGGAAGCAATTTTAAAAACCCTAGCCGAAACAACAGAATATGGTGTTGTCCTAAGAGCAAAAGGAATTTTGCAATCGGAAGAAGGCAATTGGTTTCATTTTGATTTGGTTCCAGGCGAATATGAAATCAGATCTGGAGAGCCAGATTTTACAGGTCGTTTGTGTGTAATTGGAACGGAACTAAAGGAAGCTGAAATTGAGAAGTTATTCAATTTATAAAAGAAATATTGTGAAATAGAAAGTATCACATCTACCAATATGTGAATGAAATTGCATGAATGGAGGAATTTATGGAAGTACCAATATATTTGTTTACAGGTTTTTTGGAAAGTGGAAAAACTGCATTTATAAAAGATACCATACAAGATCCTAATTTTTCACATGGAGATAAGACATTAGTGTTTTTGTGTGAAGAAGGATTAGAGGAATTTGACGATAATTATTTAGAAAAAAATAATACTTCATTAATAATTGTTGATGAGGAAGAAGATTTAACGGAACAATTTTTAATAGAGTGCAATGATAAATATCAACCAGAAAGAGTATTTGTCGAATATAATGGAATGTGGAAGACAGAGGAATTTTTGAGTAAGGGATTTCCAAGCGAGTGGGAAGTAGTTCAAATTATAACATTAATTAATGGGGAAACATATGAGTCTTTTTTAAACAATATGCGTTCTATGTTAGTGAACCATTATACACAATCTGACATGGTAATATTTAATCGTTGTAACACGAGTATGGACAGAGGCTCTTTTAGAAGAAGTATAAAAGCAGTGAATCGAAAAGCACAGGTTTATTTTGAGGGTGAGGGAATCAATTCACAAGATACTGCGGAGTTGTTACCTTTTAATCTTGATGCAGATGTAATTGAGATTGAAGATGATGATTATGGAATTTGGTATTTAGACGCAATGGATAATCCCGAAAAATATGCAGGAAAAATAGTTCGATTTACCGCGTTGGTATATAAATCTGAAAAATTAAGTGAGCGTATATTTGTACCAGGAAGACAGGCTATGACTTGTTGTGCAGATGATGTAACGTTTATAGGATTTATTTGTAATAGTCAAAATGCTGATAAACTAAAAAGTAAACAGTGGATAAATATTACAGCAGAAATTAAAGTAGAATACAGAAAAGAGTATAAAGGAAAGGGACCTGTTTTGTATACAAAGAAAATAGGTGCTGGCGTAAAACCAGAAGAGGAATTGGTTTATTTTTATTAAGAAAAAGGTAGCTTAATTGCTAAATTATTCCATATTTTGTCATATACTTTGTTGATTTACTATAAAATATCTTTCGATTATGAAAGGTGTTTTTTTAGTTACAAATAAATAGATAGATGGTATTTCATATTATTTCACGCAATAAACTATGGATTTTTATGATTGTTGCTTACAAAAACATATTGTATTAATAGAAAATAAACCCAATTGATTTGTTACTGACAATACACATAACTATACATATGTATTGACAAAAAATAAAAATCATGTCATAGTAAATATCGAAGTAGGCTTAAGAATATGTTTTGAGTGAATAGGAGAAATATAATGAGAGACTTAGTAGAAGAAATTAATCAATTGAAAAAGGAAAAGGACGCCGTTATTTTAGCTCATTATTATGTGAATGATGATATACAAGATATAGCAGATTATGTTGGAGATTCTTATTATCTAAGCAAAATAGCAACACAAGTTTCACAACAAACCATATGTTTTGCAGGCGTAAAATTCATGGGAGAAAGCGCGAAAATTTTAAATCCTAGTAAAACGGTATTGCTACCAGAGGTGTTAGCAGATTGCCCCCTGGCTCATATGGCAGATGTTGAAACGATTATTAAGTTGCGCAAAGAATACCCTGATTTGGCAGTTGTGTGTTATATTAATTCTTCGGCAGAACTGAAAATGCACTCAGATGTTTGTGTTACAAGTGCTAATGCATTAAAAATTGTAAAAGCATTGCCAAATAAAAATATATATTTTATTCCAGACGAAAATTTGGGCAGATATATTGCCACGAAGATTTCTGAAAAGAATTTTATATTCAACGAAGGATTCTGCCATGTACACACAAGTATTACAAAAGAAAATGTAATAAAAGCTAAAATGGCTAAACCCAATATGAAAGTACTAGTACATCCAGAATGTAAGATGGAGGTTCTTGAACTTGCTGATTATATAGGAAGTACATCTGGGATTATTGAGTATGCTACCAACAGCGGTGAAAATGAATTTTTGATTTGTACTGAATTAGGAGTGCTTCATGAGTTGAAAAATAAAAATCCAGATAAACGATTCTATTCTGTTGGACATAGACAACTATGCCCCAATATGAAAAAAATAACCTTGGAAAAAATAGTTAATAGTTTAACAAACCGGGAAACAGAAGTTGTAATTTCAGAAAATGATAGAAAAAGTGCATATAAACCGTTACATAGAATGTTGGAGTTAGCAGCTTATGAAAAATAAATTATATGATGTAGTCATTGTAGGTACAGGCGCGGCGGGATTGTTTACCGCACTTTCTTTACCAAAAGATTGTAATGTTTTAATGATTACAAAAGATGAAATAGAAAAAAGTGATTCTTATTTAGCCCAGGGTGGAATTTCTTCTTTACTTGGACCAGAAGATTATGAAGCTTATTTTGAAGATACAATGAAAGCAGGAAGGTATGAAAATAATCCTGAATCTGTAGATGAAATGATATATTCATCCAGATATATTATTAATAAATTACTAGGCTATGAAGTTGAATTTGATAAGACAGAAGATGGTAAATTAGAATATACGAGGGAAGGTGGTCATTCTAAATATAGAATACTTCATCATCAAGATGTGACTGGGAAAGAAATAGTTGAAAAACTTCTAAAGGTAGTACTAAAATGTTCCAATATTCAAATCATAGAAAATACGACGATGCTGGATTTGATTATTGAAAAGGAGGAGTGTTGTGGAATTATAGTTAACAGTGTAGATGGAATACATTATTTTTACAGTAAATCAACCATTCTTGCTACAGGAGGTTTGGGGGGGATTTTCAAGAATTCAACAAACTTTTCTCATATTACGGGAGACAGTTTCTCCATAGCCTTGCGACATAATATTGAAGTTGAAAATATTAATTACATCCAAATCCATCCTACCGTGTTGTATTCTCAAAAAGAGGATAGAAAATTCTTAATATCAGAGTCGGTACGTGGAGAAGGTGCTATCTTATTAAATGAAGAGAAGAAGCAATTTGTAAATGAATTGCTTCCTAGAGATGTGGTTACGGAAGCTATATGCAACGAAATGAATAAATATCATACAGATCATGTGTATTTAAGTTTAGCAAATATTGAGAAGCAAAAGATTTTGAAACATTTCCCTAATATTTATAAGCGTTGTTTAGAAGAAGGTTATGATGCAACTAAAGACTTAATTCCGGTTAGCCCAGCCCAGCATTATTTAATGGGGGGAATAAAGACGAACATCAATGGTAAAACATCTATGAAGCATTTATACGCAGTCGGAGAAACCGCTTGTAATGGGGTTCATGGTGCAAACCGATTGGCAAGTAATTCATTACTAGAAAGTTTAGTATTTGCAAAAAATGCGGCAAAGTGTTTTAATACAAATGATCGCAATAGGAATGAAAACAATATAGTAGTTTCCAAAGATTTATCAAAATACAATGAATTGAATCAATGGGAAAAAGATAATAGAGAGTTGCTCTTTAATGAAATCAAAAGAAAGGATAGAAAATTTTATGATAAATGGTGTGAATTTAAAAATTAATATAGACGAGTATATACTTAATGCGTTAAAAGAAGATATTACAAGTGAAGATGTTACTACGAACGCAGTTATAAGAAAAGCAGTTGATGGTGAGGCACAACTCATATGTAAGCAAGATGGTATTTTATGTGGACTAAGCATATTTGAAAGAGTTTTCAAATTATTAGATAGTAAGACGGTATTTGAGACAAATTACAAAGATGGGGATAATGTTAAAAACAAAGAAATAATAGGAATTATCAAAGGAGATATCCGCGTGCTATTATCTGGTGAAAGAACAGCACTCAATTATTTACAAAGAATGAGTGGAATTGCAACATATACAAATGAATTTGTAAAGGAATTAAAAGGTTATAAGACAAAATTGCTGGATACGAGAAAAACAACCCCTAATATGCGACCTTTCGAAAAATATGCTGTAACAGTAGGAGGTGGTGCAAATCATAGATATAATTTATCAGATGGTGTATTGCTTAAAGATAATCATATTAGTGCAGCCGGAGGTGTGACAAAAGCAATTGAGATGGCAAAAGAATATGTACCATTTGTAAGAAAAATAGAAATAGAAGTAGAAAATTTAGATATGGTTAAAGAAGCAGTAGAAGCTGGTGCAGATATTATTATGTTAGATAATATGGATAATGGGACTATGAGAGAAGCGTTGAGAATCATCAATGGGAAAGCACAGACAGAGTGCTCCGGTAATGTTACAAAAGAGCGTTTAAAAGAAATTGCAGAGGTTGGTGTAGATTTTGTATCAAGTGGTGCGTTAACACATTCGGCACCAATTATGGATATATCACTTAAAAATTTAAAAATCAAGTGTTAAAGTGAAACAAGCAAGTGTCTAATTAAGACACTTGCTTGTTTTATAGTGAGGTTAATAGATTCAAAATTGCGGGTGAATAATTTATCTGATTAAGAGAAGAAGATTCAGATGTAGAATTATTAGTTTTTTCATCTTCATTGTTGCTTGAAGAATCATTATTATTGACAAATAGATTAATAAAGTTTAAATAATCATCATAATTAAAAGAATCTTCTAATTCTTCCATTGCCTTTAATAAATTATCAGGAAGACCTTTATCATTTGTAATTGTATCATTATAAGTTGATTTAGACGAGTAGATAGCATCTGGAACATCTACACCCGTTTGCATATAGGCAGTTACTTTCACTACATATTCCTGCGTTTCTTTAAATGGAGGGATTCCACCATATTTATTCACGTTATTTCCACCAGCATTGTATGCTGCTAAGGCATAAGAAGTATTTCCATTATAAGTATTTAATAATTCGGAAAGATATTTAGCACCAGCCATTATGTTTTGTTCAGCATCAAAGGAATCGGTAACTCCTAAGGAAGCAGCTGTAGCAGGCATAAGTTGCATAACCCCTTGAGCACCACAACGTGATACTGCATTTGGGTCAAAATTTGATTCTTGTTTTCCAACAGCTTTCAATAAGCCAACAGAAACATTATATTTATTAGCAGCTTTTTCAAAAATATTATTTAATGTAGAAGTTTCTCCTAGAAAAGAAGAAAAGGAACTAACTTCAGATGTAGTAGCAACACTACTATCAGCTGTACTAATATTTTCATAACTATCGATGCGATTTACTCCCAACATACCTTCACCTCAATTATTTGATCATTTAACAGTGACAAAAATCAATCGAATAAAATTCTAATATTTAAAAACACATATATTATAATTTTATAGCATAATATGTATAATTACAAGGGTTTTTATATTAAATTAATATTTAAGTTGAGTGTTCTGTTACTGTTCACTCCGTTCACAGTAACATATGATTTCTGCATGCAAATTCGCTACGCGAAGCAGAAATCATTTGTTGAATCATTTTCTTACGTAGCTTAACAGCTAGTGTTAAGCTACTGTGTGAACAGTAACAGTGTTCTGATTCAATGGTTGTAACTTCAAACTGATTTTTGTAAGTAGAGGTCAAAAATTAAGTTTTTATTTGATTGTTTAACCAAAAAATATTGACATTCATTTTTAAAATGCTATACTATAGAGGCAAAAGAGATGCAACAATGGAGTTGTGTGTAATAATACACACAACTTTTTTGAGTTTATAAGAATATTCACTGAACTTTTTATAAATAATCAATTTCATGTAATGAGTGTATTAGTAATGATATCGTTTGCAATCAAAGAGTTTATTGTTGCAATTTTTATGTTTAGATTGTAAAATTAAAAACAGTTGTTTAAAAACAACAGTAACATGATGAAACAAATTGCATTAAGCATTTGTTATATAAAACATATTATTAGGAGGAAAAATTATGAAAAAAAAGACAATTAGTTTATTTGTAACATTGGCTATGACTGCATCTTTAATTGCAGGCTGTGGAAGTTCTAGTTCTTCAACAGAAGAATCAGCATCCAGTGATACAACACAAACAGAGTCTACAGACACAGCAACAGACGCTTCAGCTACAGACGCTTCAGCTACAGACGCTTCAGCAACAGATAGTGAGGCAGCAGACACTAGTGCCATCAAGGTAGGAGTTATCTATGTTGGTGATGAAAATGAAGGATATACCGAGGCACATATGAGTGGTATTGAAGAAATGCAGGAGGCACTTGGATTATCTGATGATCAGATTATTGAAAAGACCAATATTCCAGAAGATGAATCTTGTTATGACGCAGCTGTTGATCTTGCAGATCAGGGATGTACTATTATTTTTGCAAACAGCTTTGGACATGAAAGTTATATGCTTCAAGCAGCAGCAGAATTTCCAGATGTTCAATTCTGTCATGCAACAGGATATCAAGCAGCAACCTCAGGACTTTCCAATATGCATAACTACTTTACTTCAATTTATGAAGCAAGATATGTATCGGGTGTTGTAGCTGGTATGAAATTAAACGCAATGATTGATGCTGGTACTATTACGGCAGATGAAGCAAAACTTGGATATGTTGGTGCATTTCCATATGCAGAAGTTGTTTCAGGTTATACTTCTTTCTTCTTAGGAGTTCAGAGTGTATGCCCTACTGCAACAATGGAAGTTCAGTATACAAATAGCTGGGCGGACATGTCAGGCGAAGCAGAAGTTGCTTCACAGTTAATCGCACACGGTTGTAAATTAATTAGTCAACATGCTGATACTACAGGTTCACCATCTACTTGTGAAGAAGCAGGCGTTCCATGTGTTGGATACAATGTTGATATGACTTCTATCGCTCCAAATAGTGCATTAACATCAGCATACAATAATTGGGGACCTTATTACACATATGCAGTTAAGAGTGTTATGGACGGTACAGCAATGGATGCAGATTGGTGTCAGGGATATGCAGATGATGCAGTTGGAATTACTACATTAAATGACAGTGTAGTCGCAGAAGGAACTGCTGATAAAGTTGCAGAAGTAGAAGCAGCAATCAAAGATGGCAGTTTACATGTATTCGATACAAGCACATTTACAGTGAATGGATCATCAATTGAAGATTTAATTGAATCTGATGCAGAATTTTCAAAATATGCAGATTTTGTATCTGACGGATATTACCATGAATCAGAGCTTGCATCAGCTCCATCATTTGATTTAAGAATTGATGGTATTACTGAATTAACGCAGTAGTTACGAGATAAAACAATTCAGATGTTTTTGCGGAACTGTGTAGTACAGTTCCGCAAATTTATTTTATAGGAGGATTTTTTGTGGACCAGTTGAACGCAATTGAATTAAAGCATGTAAAAAAGTGTTTTGGTGAGGTTATTGCAAATGATAATGTTAATCTAACACTGAAAAAAGGAGAGATACTTTCGATTCTAGGAGAAAATGGAAGTGGTAAAACAACATTGATGAATATGTTATCTGGTATCTATTTTCCAGATGAAGGTGAAATTCATATTAATGGAAAGAAAGTTACAATTCGTTCTCCAAAAGATTCCTTTGCATTAGGAATTGGAATGATTCATCAGCACTTTAAATTAATAAATGTTTTAACAGCAGCAGAAAATACAATATTAGGACTGCCAGGAGATAAGAAAATCAAAATGGCACAAGTAATAGAAGAAATCAATGCATTAACAGGAAAATACGGGTTTGAGTTGAATCCAGAACAGAAAATATATAACATGTCAGTATCACAAAAACAAACGGTTGAAATTGTAAAAGTATTATATCGAGGAGCAGATATTTTGATTTTAGATGAACCAACAGCGGTACTTACTCCTCACGAGACAAAGAAATTGTTTCATGTTCTTAGAAATATGAAAGAGGATGGAAAATCTATTATAATTATTACACATAAATTGAATGAAGTACTGGAATTATCTGATAGGGTCAGCGTACTTCGAAAAGGGAAATACATTGGTACTGTTGAAACAAAAGATGCAACAGTAGAGTCATTGACAGAAATGATGGTTGGAGAAAAAATCAGTCTTGATATTAATCGTTCAGAACCATCCAATCCACAGAAGCGAATTGAAGTTCGTGGAATTAATTGTAGAAATAAAGAGGGGTTACTAGCTTTAACGGATGCCTCCTTCATAGCATATAGTGGCGAAATACTAGGAATAGCAGGTATTGCCGGAAGTGGTCAAAAAGAAGTTCTAGAAGCAATTGCTGGATTACAGCGAATGGAGAGTGGTGAGATTTTATATCACACGCCTGAAGGAACGATAGAAGATATTTCAAAGATTGGAGCAGATATAATCAAAGAAAAAGGAATCAGGTTAGCATTTGTTCCGGAAGATCGTCTTGGAATGGGACTAGTAGGCTCTATGGATTTAACCGATAATATGATGATTCGAAGCTATAAAAATGGGAAAAGCTTTCTAGTAGATCGGCAGAAACCAAGAAATTTAGCTGCTAAAATAGTGGAACAACTTAAGGTTGTTACACCTAAATTAGAGACTCCAGTTCGAAGACTTTCAGGTGGAAATGTTCAAAAAGTTTTGGTAGGAAGAGAAATTGCATTAAATCCTACGGTATTGATGGTAGCATATCCAGTTCGAGGATTGGATATTAATTCATCCTATACGATTTACAATCTTTTGAATGATGAGAAAATGAAAGGTCATGCGGTAATTTGTGTGATTGAAGATTTAGATGTTTTGTTGGAACTTAGTGATCGCATTCTTGTTTTAAACAATGGTAGAATTTCTGGAATAGTTGATGCACGTTCTACTAATAAAGAAGCGCTGGGTTTATTAATGACAGGAACAGGAGAGGAGAAACAGGCAGATGAGTAAAAAAAATATGGTTTTGAACAAAGAACCGATGGTGCGAATGCTCAAGCGAGATACCATTTCGGTACCAAAAGCATGGATGATACGTCTTGTTGCTGTAGTATTGGCTCTTGTAGTTTCCGCTCTTGTTATTGTGTCTATTACGAAACAGAATCCGATCCAGGTATATATAGGGATTATTAATGGTGCTGTAGGCAGTAATCGTAGATTGTGGGTTACAATCAGAGAAATTCTTACTATGTTATGTATTGCTATTGGTTTGACACCTGCGTTTAAAATGAAATTTTGGAATATTGGTGCAGAAGGACAGGTTTTAATGGGAGGAACAGCAGCAGCAGCACTTATGATTTATATGGGAGACAAGTTAAATCCGATCGTACTGTTAATTGCTATTATAATTGTTAGTTCCTTTGCAGGTCTTATATGGGGTGTTATTCCGGCGTTCTTCAAAGCTTATTTTAATACAAATGAGACGTTGTTTACCTTGATGTTGAACTATGTAGCGATGCAAATAGTTACATTCTGTATAGTATTTTGGGAGAACCCAACAGGTTCTAATACTGTAGGAATTATTAATCCAGCAACTAAGACAGGGTGGTTTCCGTCTGTGTTAGGAAATACGTATGGCTTGAATGTGATTCTTGTTCTTGTACTAACAATAGGAATTGCAATTTATATGAAATATAGCAAACAAGGCTATGAAATCTCTGTAGTTGGTGAAAGTGAAAACACAGCAGAATATGCAGGTATTAATGTAAAAAAGGTAATATTACGTACGATGATGCTTTCCGGTGCTATTTGTGGATTTGCAGGAAGCTTGATTGTAAGTGGTGCGAGTCATACGATTTCTACAAGTACTGCTGGTGGTAGAGGATTTACTGCAATTATTGTAGCGTGGATGGCTAAATTTAATCCGATTGCGATGGTTATTGTATCTGCTTTATTAGTCTTTATGCAACAAGGTTCTATCCAAATTGCTTCCCAATACGGTTTGAACGAAAATGCATCAGATATTATAACGGGTATCATTATTTTCTTCCTGATTGGATGTGAATTTTTCGTTGATTATCAGTTGGAATTTCGTAAAAAAGGCAAGGGGGATAAATAAATGGAATTATTATTGACATTTATACAAAAGGCGATTGGTCAAGGAATTGCGATTCTTTTTGGCGCAACAGGAGAAATTATAACAGAAAAATCAGGAAATTTGAACCTTGGTATTCCTGGAATTATGTATATGGGTGGTATTAGCGGATTAATGGGAGCTTTTGTTTATGAAAATAATACGCAACATCCAATAGCAATTGTAGGGCTTATGATATCCTTTCTATCAACGCTTGTAGTAGCAGCACTCGGTGGTTTAATCTATAGCTTTTTAACTATAACATTAAGAGCAAATCAAAATGTAGTTGGACTTGCACTGACGACATTTGGTGTGGGTTTTGGTAATTTTTTTGGAGGTTCTATTTCAAAGCTTGCAGGTGGTGTCGGACAGATTTCAGTGAAAACAACAGCGGCTGCATTTAGAACATCAGTTCCCGTGTTACACAATATTCCTGTAATAGGAGATTTGTTTTTTTCTTATGGTTTTTTGACTTATCTTGCAATTATTATTTCTCTTTCGATGACACACTTTTTGAATAAAACAAGAAAAGGTTTGAATTTGCGTGCGGTAGGAGAAAATCCTGCAACTGCGGATGCAGCAGGAATAAATGTAACCAGATATAAATATACCGCCACCATAACAGGTGCGGCTATTGCAGGGCTTGGAGGACTTTACTTTGTCATGGAATACCTTGGCGGAACTTGGTCAAATAACGGCTTTGGTGATAGAGGATGGCTTGCCATAGCGTTAGTTATTTTGGCATTATGGAATCCGACAAATGCAATATGGGGATCCTTTTTGTTTGGTGGACTATATATTCTCTATATTTATCTTCCAGGTTTGACAAGAGCTACACAAGAGCTTTGTAAAATGCTTCCTTATATAGTGACTATTGTAGTTCTTATCATTTCTAGTAAAAGAAACAAACATGAAAATCAGCCACCGGCTAATTTAGGTAAATCATATTTTAGAGAAGAACGTTAATGTTTTATTAAATAATGATTTATTGTTTACTTTAAAAAAGTTATTTTGCATAGTAAAATCAGAAATTTGATAAATTTCTTGTTATAAAAAAAGCTTATCCATGAGGAGAAGGCTTTTTTTATTATCAAGAAAGGTTTGCGAATTACCGCTTAAATAAAGGGGGTATGTTCAAAAGAGTGAACCCATTTTTAGAGAATAGAGTTTAGTACTAATTTTTGAAAAAACAAAAAAATTTTCTAAAAATAAAAACATGTAATATATTTGCGAATAAATAAGTAAAATAGTTGTGAAATGACAAGTAAAGTTGACAGAATTAGAAGGATAAATTATAATTAAGAAAAATAGGAATTATTTTCAAATAATCAACATGCGAAGAGCTAGCTAGTATTATAAAAGTATAGAAAAAATAATAGTAAAATCTTTTTTATTGATTTGAATAATCGTGTCAGACAAAACGAATGGAGGAAAAAATGCCATATATTAGTACAAAAACAAATGTTGCGATAAGTAAAGAAAAAGAAATATTAATCAAAGAAAAATTTGGTCAAGCAATTGAATTGATTCCTGGGAAAAGCGAAAATTGGCTTATGTGCGTGTTTGAACCAGAGCAATCACTATATTTTAAAGGTAAAGATGATAGTAATATAGCATTTATAGAAGTTAAAATCTTTGGAAAAGCATCAAAGGATGCATATGCAGCATTGACGAAAAAAATCACAGAAATAATGGGGGAAGATCTAAATATTGCATCAGATAAAATTTATATTAAATATGAAGAAGTAAGTGTATGGGGGTGGAATGGAAATAATTTTTAAATAGTAATTGATGATACACTATGTTTTAAGAATAAATTAGCTGATTGATATAAGTTGCAATAAACTGTATAATTATGTAAATTTTATAATATGATGAATTATTATAAGAAAATTATTTTTCTGTGACAGTAAATGAGGAACTCACACCAACACTTAGCATCAACTTTTAGGAAAAATCATTAAAAATAAATATAAATGGCAAACTTATTGAAAAATAAGGACGCAAAACTTGAAGCCTGTTGAAAGATTATTTCTATGGTAGTTCAGTTGCAATTAAACAATATTAGTTATTTTGTTTAGTTGCTTTTTTATTTAATAGGAAAGGTCTGCGAACTTTCTTATTAAATAAAGGCACTACGTGCCAAGATGTACGCCTCATAGAGTATATCTTTTTTGCTATATAATTAATTACGACAATGAAATATGCAATGTATATTTAGTATTCTGGTAACTATTCAGTAGCTTCATAGTTACGTATTTTATTCTAAAAAAAACATTCATTTATTATAGAAATTATAATACAATAGTTGTGATGTGAAGCTGCCACTTGTTTAAGTACTGTTTAAAATCTAAATTAGAGGTATAAAAATTGGAACAACAAAATGAGGAATCTAAAATAATAAATCGGATCAATAAAGTGGTTGATTTCTTCAAACAAATCAAAAATATAAGGAACCATATTAATAAGAGGATGGAGGGTAAATATTCTTCCACCCTTATTGCACTGGTTGCAACGGCGATAGCAACCGTATTAATGATTAGTATGCTTTTCTTACCTCATTATCTGGGGGTAGCAGATGATGGTTCTATTTCAAAAGTTATGAATTCGGCAGGAGTGTATTATATGCAGTCCGAAATAGCCGATGTTTATAATAACTATTTTGTGAAAACATATTCTAATGTTATAAGTGGTTATCAGACGAAGGATACCTTAATAAACAGCCAAATTATGATAGTGAAGGCGGCAGTTTACCTGGATAATTTAGTTACAAGAGATAGATACTTTGATATTCGTTTTTTAGGATTAATATACAGTATTTTCTATGTTCCGGCTATTTATTTATTGATAAAACAAGCTTGCATGAGAGTAAAAGTATTTTCAGAAGGGTTTGTCATCGGCTTTGCAGGAATATTAGTATTTGCTGATGTTGGTTATATTACATATTTTAATTCTTTTTATCCGGAAGCATTATGGTTTATAAGCTTGATGTATTGTATCGCAGCAGCGCTATCATTTCAGGAAAAACGCAGTGCTAATCGAGATTTTCTAAGCTTGTTAATGATAATAATAGCTGGAATAGTATTAACTACATCTAGAAGTCAGACGGCATTTATTGCTATCTTGCTTGCAGTATTTTGTTTGAAACTTTTGTTTGTTAGACAAAATTGGATGTGGGGGTTAATCTGTGTTATGTCGGCATTCTTATTAAGTTTCGTTGCTATTATATGTATGATTAATATGAATTCTGATTACGATACTACATCTAAATTTCATGCAATGACAAGAGGTGTTTTATTAGAATCTAGTGATCCGGGAGAAACACTTTCAGAATTTGGTATTGATTCCTCGTATGAGATGTTAGCGGATGCATCCTCTTTTGACTACTTACCGATTGTTCAGGCAACAGACGAGGTTTTAACAGATGGTTTTCTAAATCAGTATACACAGATTGATATTGCATTATATTATGCAAAACATCCAGGAAGTTTTTTGAGTATGATTGATGTAGCGATGAAATATTGCTTTAACACACGAAGAGAATACTGTGGCAACTATGAGAAAAGTGTAGGCTTTCCAGAACGAGCAAAAAGTTTCTTTTGGGGTGCTTGGGGTAACTTTAAAAGCAATTCGTTACCTAAGACAATTGGCTATTTTTTCTTCTTAGTTGGAGTGGTTGTGATTCAGTTTAAAAAGGGATATTCGATTCGACATTTTGAAGAACGGCGAAGTACTATTTTTTTAGATACGATGATAGTGATAGCCTTAATCTGTTTGTGTCAAGCAGCCATTACAATTGTAAACAGCGGTGATGCGGAGATGGTACGGCATAGTTTTTTAATTAGTTTTGGAATTGATTTGATTACATATTATGCTTTTTCGGAAGTGATACATAGAATTAATATTTTCTAATAAATAGAATATTAATATTGCAGTGTTTATGGAGGGGATTATGTTAAAAAAGAGAAAAACAGGTTATTTATTACAGGATATAGGACTCGTACTTTTCTTGTTATGTGTGGGTGCTATGGCGTTAACGGTTGGATATGCAAATAGTGGACAAATGGTAGAATTTATTATTATGTTAATGGCAACTTTTTTTGCAATCCTTTTGGCGGGTTTCAAATTAAGTAGTTTATCTATCGTTGCTGCAGGTTTTTCTGTTTTGAGCTACAGTGCTTATAAACTGTATTTTTCATTAGCCTATTTTAAGGAAATTGATTTACTTTGCTATAGCTGGATAGTGTTTCCAATCATAGCGGTGGGTGCTATGTTGATGTTTGTTTATGGCAACACTCAGACGGAATTAGAAAATGATATTTTAAAAGAGCAAGTGGAAGAAATGGTTATGATTAATTCGTTGACTGGACTTTATAATTTGAGAAGTCTTTATAATGATTTACAAAAACAAATTGCTTATGCAACGAGAAATAATATGTCAATTTCTTTAATGATTGTAAAATTACGATATGAGCAGGAATTAAGAAATATTCTTTCAAGAAGTCATTACGAAACGTTAATTCAAAAAATGACTGAATTAGTGGTTGATGTAGTTCGTGTCGAAGATAAAACGTTTTCATTGGATAATTATGGGACAATGGGAATTATTTTAACTTGTGATGATAAAGGAAGTGAGTTTGCTAAGAAGAGAATCAAAGCAAGAGTGGAAGATCTGGATGCTTTTAAGGGGATTACAAGTTCTGCCATTCAAGTAAAAGTGAAAGTGGCGTACCTTGAGTTTGATGAGGAAGTATATGGTAACGATATGATAACATTTAAACAGAAAGTAGAGAGTGAACTTCAATATGATGTTTAAAAAATGCAAAAGAGCAGCTTTTGTTCTTTTTTGTATGTTGCTATTCTTACAAAGCGATACAATTGTTCATGCGAAAGAATCACAATCGCTTCCTATGGGTGAAATTTTAATTATATATTCAGATGGTGCTTCCGATGAAGATATGGAAAATGTTATGAGCATAGTAGAAGATTTGACTTATCAAAGATTTCAAGTAACCTATGCACCCGCTTCTATGTGTTTAGGCCAACTAGATCAATTTAATTTTATTCTTTGTTATAAAATCGAGCGTTATCCAGATGGATTGATTCAGGAAATAAAGCAACGTGAAGAGGAAGGCAATACAATTTTAAACGCGAGAAAAGATATTAAGAATTCATCAGGTGAAAATGATATACGCATACTTTTTGTTGGAAATCAATTTCTACGCACCTATCTTAATGAAACCGGATTAAAGAATTCGTATATTGATTCTGCTTTGAAGACAGGAAAGATAACATATCAGTTTAGTGAATTAGTTCAGAAAGCTTCATTGGTAAAAGAGGATGATTTTTTATTTTTAGCGGGTGATTTGGATTACAAGTCAGGAACGTTAGAAGTGGAAGGAATGGATGGATATTTTTGTGCTTCGATTGGTTCTGTTTATCATATTCCAGTTACAGACCTACAAAATTATCTTGTAAGATCTGCATTTATAAAGGAAGTAGCTAAATGGAAATGGCCATATAGTGGAGATCCACATGCATATGCTCAATATATTGTATTGGATAGGGTATATCCATTTCAAGATACGGAAAAGCTTTTACGAATTGTAACATATTTAGTTAATAAAAAAGAACCATTTGTCATTTCGGTTATGCCAATATATAACAATGGAAGTTACCCTACGATGCAACGTTTTTGTGAGGTGCTTCGGTATGCACAGGCGAATGGAGGTACTATTATACTTCATAGCCCAATTAATCAGATGCCCAATTTTGATGTGGACTTATTAAATGATTACATTACCACTGCGGTAGAGATTTATATGGATCAGGGCGTATATCCGATGGGAATTCAAGTTCCACACAATTGGATGTTCAATACAGATACGATAGATGTAATGAGCCATTTTAGCACAGTATTAGTATCAGCAGAAGATGATTCATTGATCCAATCAACGCAAGATACATATACAAATCTTGTATATAAAGATGGACATCAGTGGATAGCACCAGCTATCACATTAGATGATGATGGCATAAGCTATTTGAAAACAAATTCATTTGCTGTAAAATTTAATATTATAGATGATTTGGACACGATAAAAGAAAAAATTAACGCATGCATTACTTCCTTCGTCCCTTTGAAAAACTTGTGGGATATTGAACATAGTTTTTGGACACTAGAAGATGTTATGAGTTATCAAAATCAAATTATATTAATTAATGGGAAGCGCGTTGAAAATAGTTTTGTGCCAACCGTGTATGATGATAATTATAATTATAATCGTAATCGATTACAAAGATACTCCAAGGATTTATCACAAGTTAATAAAAAGTTACTAGTTGCAGTTATTACAATTTCATTAGTTTTTGTTTGGTTTATACTTGCTGCAAGGCATCGTAATAAACAGACATTCTTTATTAAGAAAAGCAAAAAAGGAAAAACAGACGAATTTACTGACAAAGAATGAAAGGAGATTACAAAATGTCGCTTGCGGATTGTCTATCGCTATATTCCATTATAGCAATATGGGGATTAATGTTTATTAATATTTTTTTATCAGTTGGTGGGATTATATATATGCTTAAGGTGAATAAAACTGACGGACATATACCTCTTGAAGAGTATCCAATGGTAAGTGTTATGGTTCCAGCACATAATGAAAGCATTGTTATTCGTAAAACAGTTCAAGCTCTTTTGAATTTTGATTATCCAGAAGATAAGTATGAGATTATAGTAATTAATGATAATTCTACAGATGATTCTGCAACAGTGTTAAAAGAAATACAGACTAAATATCCCAGTCGAAAATTGATCGTGTTAAACACGGATAATGTAGTAGGCGGAAAAGGGAAATCAAACGCGTTAAACATTGCGTTGTCTGTAGCAACTGGCTCGGTGATAGCAATTTATGATGCAGATAACACACCAGCTGCTGATGCACTTAGTATCTTAGTGGAAAATCTTATGGCAGATGATAAGCTTGGAGCCGTGATTGGAAAATTTCGTACCCGAAATCGAAATGCTTCTTTGTTAACACGGTTTGTAAATATCGAAACATTAGCATATCAATGTATGAATCAAGCAGGACGGTATTTTTTCTTTAAATTATGCACTATTCCAGGAACTAATTTTGTGATTCGAAGAAGTATTATTAATCAAATGGGTGGATGGGATACAAAAGCACTTTCAGAAGATACAGAAATCAGCTTTCGAATATACAGAATGGGCTATTACATAAAATTTATGCCTCTTGCCGTAACCTGGGAGCAAGAACCACAGAAATTACAACAATGGTTTAAGCAAAGAACGAGATGGGCAAAAGGTAATTTATATGTTTTAGTTAAGAATTTTAAGTATGTCTTTGATAAAAGTGCAGGACCTATGCGGTTAGATGTTTTCTATTATGCCATGATTTACGTTTTGATGCTGACTTCTTTAATTAGTTCGGATGGTATTTTTTTGTTAGGGATTTTGGGATTTTGCCATGTTACCCTTGGTGGGTTCTCCTCCTTATTATGGGGGATGGCGATTCTATTATTTTTACTAAATGTGTTACTTACCCTCTCAGTAGAAAAAAATGAATTTAGCTTTGAAAGTGTTCTTTTGATACTACTTATGTTGTTCACCTACTCTAAGATGTGGGTAGCGGTAGTTCTCAATGCATTATTATTAAGCATACAGGATAAAGTTTACCACAAAGAAGTAGTTTGGGATAAAACAGAGCGTTTTGAAGAAGTAGATAAAAAGAAGAAAAAAAAGCGACAAAAAGCAGGTAGATTTTAAGATTTTTACATCAAATAGGTAATACGAATTTTAATTTGATATAAAATTCAGAAATGGGTTCACATAAGGAAAGAGGTAGGATATGAAGAAAATGAAGAAGATAAAGGGAATTATTTTATTATTGTCATTTGAGGCACTGCTTAGTATGAGTCTCAAACATGACGTGTATGCAGCTACGAAAACAACAACCAGTGCGAAAGTAGCAGCTCAGACACAAGATACAAGTGTGAGTACAAAGAGCGATGAAGTGTTAGCAGATGACCAAAGCAGTACGACAGATGCTGCTACGCGTGAAGATTCTATTGTTCAGATACTTTCCACGAATCCAGAAGATGCCGGTAAACCAGTCAGAGTGGAGCCAACTACTCCAAAAACTACATATTCTAAGGATATCTATTTTGACCAAACGACTTTGCATGGAATTTTTTCTAGTAAGGAGCTATATTTTAATATTCCAGATTACTGGAATACGAAGTATGTATATACAGAAATTGAATATGATGTTAGTGAATTAATTCAAAGTGTGGCATCATCTATTACATTTTCGGTAAACAATGAGCCAGTAAGTTCTTATAGTATTGCATATGAGGGAGGAAGTACCCAAATTTGTTATCTGGAAATCCCTATGGATTTAGTTAAGGAAGGATATAACTCTTTGTCGGTTTCTGCGTATGCAAGATTGTATGACGAAGAAGGATGTATTGATGATTTTACCAATGCGAATTGGCTTAGTATATCAGAAAATTCATACATTCGTTGTGGTTATGAAATAAAAGATCCACAAAATAAAATATCATACTATCCTTACCCATTTATGTCTACGACAGAAGAGACTGGAAAAGGACTTTCCATTGCTGTTTCAGATCAAGCAACAGATGGTGAAATAGCGGCTGCTATGAATCTTATGTCAGATTTAAGTACGGAGACAGGAGATAGCAACGATATACAATTTTGTTTATTGTCAGATCTTACTTCTACGAACCCAAATAGAACAATAATAGTTTCCAATTATAATAATTTACCTTCATCTTATCAGTCTTTGGTAAAAGATGATTCTTTAGATACGAAAGCTAGTGTTTTATTTACGGATGATAGCAAGGGGAATCCGTTGCTATTAGTTACATCTACTAATGATGATTGTCTGCTAGAAGCGGCGTATATGTTAATGGATGAAGATAGAGTATCTCAGGAGAAGAGCAGTAGTGCAAGTGTAAATCAAGGAAGTGCAGATGTTGCTATAAATTCAACATCAATTAGTCAAATGGCGGCCGGTAATTACACAGTTGGGAATATCATTGGAAGTGGTCTTACCTTTGTCGGTCCATTCCATCAGGAACAAACTATTTATCTTCCATTTTCGGAGGACTATTTTTTATCGGATGCTGGTAAGGTAACCCTGAATTTCAGATATAGTGAAAATTTAGATTTTACACGTTCATTGATTACGGTATATTGGGGCGATATACCGGTTGCCAGTAAGAAACTAACGAAAGCAGATGCGGGTGGGGATGAATTAACATTTGCTATGCCTGCTGATGTCGTTGGTACCACTACGGGGGCAATTAGGATTGCGTTTGATTTAGAAATTACAGACATTGTATGTACACCGAGACAAGATGAAATGCCATGGGCATACATATCAGATGAGTCTGTACTTTACTTACCTGCTTCAACAGGAATAGTCCTTACGTTTGATTTGAAACCATCTCCATTTCGTACAGATGGAAAGTTTAATGATATGATGTTGGTTATTTCAGATGAACCAACAACAAATGAATTAAACCTATATGCACAGATTATTGGTATGTATGGTGATGGCGTGGCGCCATATGGCACGCTATATGTGCAACGAGCCAGTGAATTTAGTGAAGATGATTCGGATTACAATATTATTACAATAGGAAATTACAGTAGTAATTCCTTAATTTCGAAGTTAAATGATAAGCTTTATTTTTCTTATTCCACAGATGGAACTAAATTTAATAGTAACGAGCAACTGATTTTATCTGATAACTATGCAGGAAAAATCGCAATTATGCAGCTTCTAGAATCTCCATTTGCAAGTAATCGTGGGATACTTGCTGTAACCGGTATAGATGAAGATACCTTATCTTATGTAGAAAATTTTATGCGTAATTATAAGCTACGTTATAGCTTGTCAAAAGACTGTGTGGTTATTGATAGTGATCTTGAATCAAAAGCATTTCAGTTTATTAATAAATTACCAGATGTAAATCAACCTAGCATTGTTGAAAGTCTTACTACGAATAAACAATCATTTATTTTGACGATTGTTGCAACTTCTGTAATGCTGATGTTATTTATTGCTATTATTATTATGTTGATTCGTATTAGAATGTATCATAGGAAAAAGGACGATTAAAAGAAAAGGACGGTTTGCTATGAAAAAGATAATGATAGTATTTGGAACGAGACCAGAAGCAATTAAAATGTGCCCGTTGGTATTGGAATTAAATAAAGAAAAAGATTTTAAAACTATTGTTTGTGTAACGGGACAGCATAAACAGATGTTAGAGCAGGTATTGCATTCATTTTCGGTGGTGCCAGATTATGATTTAGCAATTATGAAAGAAAGTCAAACCCTGTTTGATGTTACGATCAATGTATTAAATGGAATGAAGACAGTCCTTGAAGCAGAGCAACCAGATATTGTGTTGGTTCATGGAGATACGACTACTACATTTGCCGCAGGATTAGCAGCTTTTTATTTGGGAATACCGGTTGGGCATGTGGAAGCAGGGCTTCGGACATATAACTTAGAAGCACCGTTTCCAGAAGAATTTAATAGGCAGGGCGTTGGGATTTTTGCAGCTTTTCATTTTGCACCTACTGAAATCGCAAAAAGTAACTTGATTCAAGAAGGGAAAGATCCAGCAAGTATTTATGTTACTGGAAATACCGTAATTGATGCACTAAAGACTACAGTAAAGGAAGACTATACCCACCCCGTTCTAGATTGGGCAAAAGGTTCTAGGTTGGTAATGTTAACTGCACATAGAAGAGAAAATCTAGGGCAACCGCTATATGATATATTTAGTGGAATCAAACAAACGTTAGATCAAGTACAAGATATTAAGGTTGTGTATCCAATACACATGAATCCAGTTGTACGAAAAACTGCAAAAGATGTATTTAGAAACCATGAAAGAATGAAAATTATAGACCCACTGGATGTACTGGATTTTCATAATTTTATGAATCAGTCCTATATGATATTAACGGATAGTGGAGGAATTCAGGAGGAAGCTCCAGCACTTGGAAAACCAGTACTTGTTATGCGTGATACAACAGAAAGGCCAGAAGGAGTGCAAGCTGGAACCTTGAAATTAGTCGGAACAAATCAAAGTGTTATTCATCGCGAATTTCTACGATTACTGACGAATCAAGAAGCTTATACTACTATGCAAAAGGCTGTAAATCCATATGGAGATGGAACTGCCTGCCAACAGATTGTTTATATATTGAAAGAAAAGTTTTAACTATGAAGGTACTGAATTGTTTCGAAAAGTTGTAAGCGTTTTAGAAGAAAATAAATGGAGCTCGAAGAGGAATGAATGATAGGGATTTGAAGAAAAACATCATATACTTTTCCAGAAATAATCAGGAAATAATTGCAGGCTTTGTAGCTATTTTAGCATTTTCAATTGCAGTTACTATACTTTTTGCTCACGAAAAGGTTGGAGTAATTGATTATGGCGAATATACACAAACGTTATATGATATGGGGCTATCTTATACAAAAGAAACAAAAATGGAAGAGGAAAGTCAGCGCTATTTAGAGGTAATAGAAAAATATAATGTAGATAATATAAAAATTTTACAGTTATTGCAATTGAAACCTTCACAATCACTTATTTATCCAGTTTCTATGATAAGTATAATTTGCAAATTGTTACATATTTATTTTTCTACCAGATACTTGGCATTTTTGTTCATGGTTATTACAGTTATGTGCATTTATTCAATCACGAAATCTGCATATTATTATTTGAAAGAAAAAGCAGCAGCAGTTGGAATCGCATGTTGCTTTGTTTTTCTATGTGGCAATTATATTATTTATTTTAACTCTCTCTACCGTAATGGAATTTATATTGTAAGTATGCTTGCCTTTTTAAGTATTTTATTGCACATAGTAGCTTCGGGCAAAAAAGGAAATAGAAAAGCAATGTTGTTACTTATGGGTATGTCGCTTTTGCTTTTGAATTCAAAAGAAACTATGATTGTTTATTTACCAATCGTAATCATAGCGGATGTGTGTGCGATGTTTTATTGCAGACCAGAAAAGGAAAAAAGGATATCATACTACGTTTTCTTTTTGCTATTATTATGTTTTGTAGTGAGAAGCAATATTTTGTATACATTAGACAATCAGGCTTTGTTTTCAAATACTCAATTGTACCATAGTTTTTTTACAGGTGTTTTAGAAGAAAGTGATAATCCAGAAGAATTGTTGGTAGAACTTGGTTTGGATCCGTCGCTTTCAGCTGATATTGGAAAAAATGCTTATTTATCAAGTGAAAATTATGTTATTGACCCCAATGGGGAACAGGCGCAAGAGGAAATATTTTCACATTTAAGTTATTCTACATTATGGAAGCTTTATCTGAAACATCCAGGTATTTATATAAAGATATTAACTAAAACAGCAAAAAATCTAAAAGAAATCGACACATACCGTTTCTTAAATACCAAAAGACTTGCTAATGAGGGGACTGAATGGGTAGAATTATTTGTTTGGTGGCAATGGATACGTTTATTCATAGTACCGAACAGTTTAGCAGGATATTTAATTGTAGCGTCGCTTTCGTTTCTTTTACTTGGTTTATTATTATATTTAAAAAGAAAAGACAGAGAAAAACGATCGTTAATTTTGTTGGGATATTTAGCTTGGTTTATTTCTTTTTTTCAATATATTACTATTTATACATGGCAGGGTTATGCTGAAATAAATAGTATAAATTATTATTTTATATTTACTTTTGATATAAATATAATTTTTTTGTTTGGTTTTCTTGTCAAAGGGTATGAAGTGCTAAGAAGAAAATATTTTTTATTGCTTCCGGAATATTCAAAAGAAAAATCATTGGAAGAACAACGAGTAGAAGAACAACGAGTAGAAGAACAACGAGTAGAAGAACAACTAACAGAAGAACAACTAACGGAAGAAAATATAATAGAAGTGCAACTAATGCAAGAAATTTGTGTTGTTGAATTAGTTGAAAGTGAAGAAGACGTGAGGGAAGAATTGTTCTTGGAGAATCCGATTGGAGGAGAGTGCAGACAAATTATTGCTAAAACAAAGAAGTGTTTTGTAACGAACATTCTTTCGCATCCAAATAGAGCTGCATTATTTTTTTCAGGGATTTCAATAGGGATTGTGGTAGGTGTTTTGTTTTATCCAAGCAGAATCGGTGCATATAATAATGGAGATTTCGGCCGTATGATGACGGCAATGAACATTCAATATACGGCGCTAGATTGGGAAAATCCAGATGAACTTGCTCTTACTAAAGTTGTGGAAAAATATGATTGGATAGAGAACTACGATTATTCCAAATTGCTGCCACACCACGCTGATCTATCACAGATATGGTTTTCGTTTCCATTAAAAATAATTGACAATTTTTTTGGACTTACTTTTTCAACAGTCTATGTTACAATTATGTATAGCATATTAATTATTATAAGTATATTTTTTATTATGCAAGTACTTTTTCATCGTTTTGGTCCCAATGTGTTTTGGCTAGCGGTTGTGTTACTATTCGTACTGCTAGATTTGGTGAATTTAGGATGGTTAAACTCACTTTTTGGTGAGGGGATAGCCTTTGTCTCACTTCTGATGATTGTTGCGAGTGCACTTAAAATTGCAGATATGAAAAGAGGGATTTGTAGATTTTCTTTTTTATTTTTACTTTTTCCCGAATTACTGTTTACCGGTGCTAAGGCACAATTCACATTGACAACACCAGTAGTTTTAATAGGAACAGTTCTCTTATTTTGGTATCATAGACCAAAGGGATGGTGGAAAAAAATACCTTATTTTATCTTCCTGTTTGCAGGGAGTATATGGATCTCAATTAGTGCAATATCAGTTTATCATAATAACAGCTACATTTCTTCACCAGATACTATTTATCAATCTATATTTTATGGGCTATTGATGCTTGTAGATAATCCAGAGGAAACATTGACAGAATTAGGGCTTGACCCCGCAATGGCTGTAGATACAGGCAAACATGCATATTTGGATAAATCAGAATATTACTGTGCGCCAAGAACCGATAAGGCAGAAGAAATGCTGTATAGCAAAGTGTCAACAGTGGATGTGCTATTTTATTACATAAAGCATCCAAAGTTATTTTGGAGAATATTAGATATTACTACGTCGGCTGCAGCTGAAGATATGCCGAATTATATTATTTTGGTAGGTCAAAAAACAACGCAAGAACCAGATGCGGTAGAACGTTTTCATTTATGGGGTACCACTCGCTCTTATCTGGTGTGTCATCATTTTTGGGAGTTATTAGTAATATATGGAATAGATTTTATTTTCACCTTTAAATACCTGATTAATAAAGAAATAAGTAAAAAGGATAAAATGTTGCTTAGTATGTTCTTTATGATTTCATTTATTGGAATCCTTCAGTTCCCATTGACTTTTATTGGTAATGGATTTGCTGATAATACAAAACAGCTATATCTATTTCGTTTAACTTATGATTTAACTGTATTTACGGGGATTTATCTTATTATTCCTTTACTAAGAAGACTTTTTAATAAATTAAAATATTCTGATATAATAAATACCAGGGAATAAAATACCTGTTGATACCCTGATCTTAATGGGAAAGTTCTTTGAACTCCCTATTAAATAAAAGGTACATCATGCGAATAGGAAGTGTGTTGCTACGCAACTCGCGTGGGCACGAAAATCTCTGCAAATTCAGTATCATTTAGAAAAGTATTCTGTCAAAATAAGAAGATAGAATGCTGTAAGGGGGGGACTAACTATGAATCTTAAGAAAAATTTGTTTTACCATTTAAGTATGGCGATTGCTACAATAGGTCTTCTTTATATATTAGTTTGTGGATTCATGTCTCTAGGAGAAGGTCAAGAATATCCTTATCTTCCAAAGGGGCTACTTTTGATTAGTATTTTAGCAATATGGATGATAGTTAGTGTGATAACAGCCATTATAGCTAAGATAGAATTGGCAAAAAGCACATATATAAGTTCAAAATTTCTAAAGTACGCAGAAATTGCTTTTGTTATTTTAATTCTTGCAGCGGCGGCAGCAATTCGAGTGATTGTTATCGCAAAATTGCCAATGCAACCAGCATCTGATTATAAGACATATTATGAAATAGCACAATTATTAAAAGCTGGAACGATACAAAAAGCAGGAAAGGGATATTGTAATTATATTGCGATGTTTCCTCACGTTATGGGATATTGTTATATTTTGAAAACAATGTTTAAAATTGTCGGCACCAGTGTTACAGCAGGACAATACCTTAATGTGTTTTTTTCTACTGCTACGGTATTTTTTACTTACAAAATCGGAAGGAAATTGGGAGGAAAGACAGCAGGTATTATTTCACTAATTCTTAGCGCATTTTGGCCTTCGCAGGTTCTATATATTAATATGCTTTCAGCAGAGTCTAGTTTTACCTTTTTCCTTTTTTTGAGTATATGGGTTTTTGTATCCTTGGTCAAAGATTATGAGGGAAATACCAAAAGTGCTGGAAAAGGTATTGCGATGCACTTGCTACTTGGTGTTTTGATAGCACTAACAGCTGCTATTAGACCAATGGCAATGATATTGCTAATTGCCATAATAATCACTCTTTTACCACAAAAAATGAAATTGTCATTGAATCACAGAAATAACATTCCTCTTACACTACGAATATTAGAAAAGGGATGGATACGATGTATTTTAATTATATTACCTTATATGATTATTTCAAATGTAATTACTACAAATATTGAGATTACTGTAAATAAAACATTGCCATCAGCGAGTACTTCTTTTGGATATAATCTTTTAGTTGGATTGAATACACAATCAATTGGGGGATGGAATGAAGAGGATTCCCAGCTTCTTTATTCTAGTATGGAAGAGACTGGATCTGCGTCACAGGCACATATTACATGTAGAGATCTTGCATTTCAACGAATTATTAACAATCCAAAAGGGATCATCAACTTATTTATTCAAAAGTATGAACTTTTATGGGGGAATG
Organism: Lachnotalea sp.; assembly: GCA_041821265.1. Classification (GTDB taxonomy): domain Bacteria; phylum Bacillota; class Clostridia; order Lachnospirales; family Lachnospiraceae; genus Lachnotalea. Next base: position 27,198 of record JBGUEQ010000036.1, read on the forward strand.
ATGATTATGGTGCTACTTGGAATCTTGCATTTTTAGATGAGCAGGGTAATCTTACGCAAGAGAGGAGTGATTTTTTATATACCATTCGTGATGTAAATAATATTATTTATATGATTGTTGTATTCTTGGGACTGATTTCTTTACTTTATCTTTGGAAGGAAAAAGGTAATTTTGTATATGTGCTAGTGCTTTTATATCTTGGAACGGTAGTTATGCATTTGTTGGTAGAAAGTCAGAACCGTTATCACTATTTTATTTTAGAAGTTTTTATGATTATGGGTGGTATGGGAATTCAATTTATGTATAATGATGCGAAGAAAAGTGTATTACATAGAGGAAAACAAAAAGACTTAGAATTGTTGGAAAAAGAGATACAAGAACAGATTGTAGAGGCTTATGATAAGCAAGAAATTAAAATAGAAGAACTTCGCAAGGAAGCTTATTCAAATGTATTTGATATGCAGGCTGCTATTCAAAGTGGAAATGTCATTATGACGGTATCACAAGCATATCAAGAAGAACAGTGTAATGTGGGCAACATAGTGGGAAATATTGAAGCAGCAGCAACCGAACAAATAGAAGAAAATCTGGAAGAAAAAGAAGTGGAAGAAGAGCAAGTAGAAGAAGAGCAAGTAGAAGAAGAGCAAGTGGAGGAAAATAAAGTAGAAGAAAAGTTATTAGAAGGAAAGCAAACACAAGAAAAGCAAACAAGAGCAAATGAAGCGGATGTACATAAGGAAATAGTAGGAGAAACACTTGAACAAATAAATGATAATATCGATAAATATATTGCACATATAATGAACAATGATTACAAAATAAAAAATGATGTCGAAGTGAATTATAATGTTGAAATCAAAAATGATATTCAAATAGAAAAAACAAAAAAATAAAAACTATGAATAAAGAAAACAAAACAGTTGTACAGGAACGAAGAAATACAATACAAGAAGCTGATTTAAGAGAAAAAAATTGTAAGGCATGAGATGAGGGGGGGAAGAATCTTATATGAACAATAATTCATTAAAGAAAATGGAACGAGTATTATTAATTATTTTTATCGTATTGGGAGTTATAGCTATTGCCGGAGTCATTTTATTAATACGATTTGGAAATAATACAAGTAACAATGAAGGGAATCAGTCTGAGGAGGAGCAGCAAGTAGGGGAACAGACATATGATTGGGAGGCTGGACTTTCTGATAATACACTTTGGCTTCCAAATAATTGTGAAATTTATAGTAAAATTCCAGAATTTACGTTTTTTGATGAGCAAGGAAATACGCATTCTATTTCTGATTTTGAAGGTAAACCTACTGTAGTAGTATTTTGGGCAAGTTGGTGTAGTGATTGTCAGGAACAAATGCCCATTATGAATCAATACATTCAGAGCTCAAAAGCATATGGTGATGTTCAATTTATATTCGTTAATAAGACAGATGGTGAGAAGGAGACAGAGGATTCTGCTATTTCTTATTTTCAAAACCTTGGTATAGATGAAACGCTTTACTTTGATAAAGAATTGGATGCATATAATACTTTGGGAATTCATAATATCCCTACTACACTATTTATTAATGAGGATGGTATCATTACTGAGTGGTCTCCAAAACAGATAACAGAAGTTACAAAATTTGATGCCTTATTGAAAAAGGCATTATTTGGCGGTAGCTATGCGACTTCTGATTTTATTACTTCTAGGATGATGGACGACGAAGGAGCAATTCATAGTTCTTATGATGAAACAAGTAGTTCTACTTTTTCTTCGGATGTTTTAAGTGAGAGTGAAGGTGCAATGTTAGAATACGCCATTCTCAGCGAAAAACAAGAATTATTTGATCAAATATTAGATTATATTCAAACTAATTTGGGAGATGAAGGCTTAACGCCATGGGTGATATCGACGAGTCAAACAAGTAAGGTAAACGCACTGGTTGATGATTTGAGGATATACAAGTCAATTGATGGAGCGCAACAATTATGGGGAGGATATGAGAAAATATTAGAACAATATAAAAAGTTGTTAATTACATATGGAACATATAACGGTAAGTTTGTAGATTTTTATGACGCAGACTCAAAAGAATATGCGAGTCGTTTTACACTTTGCTATGGTGATTTAAAAGCAATGAAGTTATTGGCAGAAGGAAATTCAGATGTAAAAGTAACGTATGATTCATGCGAAAGCATAGTTGTAAATGGACAAATTAGCAATGATTTTCCTTTATATTATAGCTGGTATAATTATTCAGATAAAAAATATGAAAAAGATGAGTTGAATACAGCAGAAGCTATGTTGACGTTGCTTCATCTAGCAGAAGTAGATTTGCTACCAGATAACACGTTAAGTTGGATTGAGACACAAATGCAGCAGTCGGGAGTAAAAGCACGATATACAGTGGATGGAACGATTAGTGAAGGCTATAATTATGATTCGACAGCAGTATATGCATTAATTGCTATGATTGGAGTGGAAGAAGGCGATAAAACACTTATCAATGAAGCTGTAAAAAAAATGGAGAAAATGAGAATTGATGATGATTCTCTTGATTATAACGGCGCATTCGGTATGGAAGATGGAAGTGGAATTAGCTCTTTTGACCAGGTGATGCCGTTAATTACTTATATGAAAATATATGGTAAATAGATTGTTTTAGTAAAGCACAAGGTTTGTGACATATGTTCACAAACCTTGTGCTTTTATGCGCATAGTGTAAAAAATTTTCATTTATCAAACTGTAGGAATACGGTCATGGGTAAATAATAAAGTATCGTTAAATCCTAATAATATTTTACTCTTTTTTTATGGAATATTTACACATAATAATATATAATAATTTTATATTGTGAAAATAATGGAATATAATGTCGAAAAGGGAGGACTATGCGAGCGAAAAGAGAAGGAAAGAGAAATCGAAGAAAAAGTAGTTTGTTGACTAAAAGTATTTTTATTAATTTTATTATTGTAGTTACTTTAATCACAAGTATTGTTACTGTTTTATATCGAATAAGTGCAAAAGAAATAACGAGTCAGATTGATTTACAGATGTCATTAACGTTGATTAACGCAAAAAATGAGATTGATAGTATACGTAACGGTCAGGAGCAACAACTAACGATGCTTAGTAAATCATCGAATGTAGAAGATGTTTTAAATGGAAAAATTACGGATGGTTTTGAATATCAAGTAGATGGACTGGAGGAAACATATTCACCATATATGGAAAGCATTCTACTTGTAAATGTAGCTGGTAAGGTTTTATATGATTCAAGCAAGGACGCTGTTGGTGCTGTTGATTTGTCGTCACGCGAATATTTTCAAGAGAGTATGAATGGAAATGTAGCACATAGCCAAATGTTAGTATCAAAAAATACTGGCAATATAATTGAAGTAATCAGTGTTCCAATCGAAAGAGACGGTAGAGTAATAGGTGTACTTGCAACCTGTATGAATATTGAATATATTAAGAGTATTCTTCAAGAAATTAAAATAGGAGAAAACGGATATGTTTTTCTGATAGATGAAAATGGTAATTTCATCTATCACCCAAAAGCTGAATTGATTAATACAAATATGGTTGACCTAGGGATTCAGGAATTAGAAGGTGTATGGCCAGATATGCAAGCTGGAAATGTAGGTGAAGTTCATTATACCTATAACAATGTGGCAAAAATGGTTGACTATATACCAGTTGGAAGTTGGACTCTTTGCGTAAATGCCGTTAAATCGGAATACTTATCGTCGGTAACCTTGATGCTCAAAGAAGCTATTGGAATAGGGCTCATAATGCTGATTCTAGCTTCGTTAGCAACTGCATTTAACATGTATTTAACTGTAAAAAGAATAAAAAAAGTACAAAATGCTATGGGGGTTGCCACACGTGGAGATTTATCAGTAGTAGTGGAGGAACCAAATTTAAAAAAATGTTGGGAAATTATGAAGTGTGAAAAGCCAGAATGCCCGGGATATAAAAATAATAATTTGAAATGTTGGGAAATATCCAAAACATTGTGTAAAGGCGAAGTACAAGAGGATGCAATCAATAAACTTGTAAGGTGTAAAGAGTGTACGGTATATCGAATATCTGAAGGCGATGAACTTGGACAAATGGCAAGAAGTCTCAGTATAATGATAACAACAATAAGGAGTTTGATTTATGGTATTGCAGAAATAGCGGAGCAGCTTTCTAGTTCAAGTCAAGAGCTTTCGAGTGCGTCGGAAGAAACTACAACTTCGGCAGAAAGTATTTCTGAAAAAATGGACGAAATGAGTTCCAATTCTCAAAACCAGACGGAATATGTAGAAGATATTAATCATATGACACGTGATATGAATGCTAAATTAACCGATTCTGTGAATAAGATTGATCACATGTCTGAGGAAGCAGGAGTTGTAAATCATAAAGCAAAGATTGGGCAAGAAAAAATAAGATATACAATCACTGGAATGGAACAGATAAAGTCTCAGACTGAGAAAATTGAATCGGTTATGAATGGATTAATTAAACAATCAAAAGAGATCGGAGTAATTACAAGTATGATTACTTCAATTGCAGAAGAAACGAATTTACTATCACTAAACGCGTCGATTGAAGCAGCAAGGGCAGGGGAAAATGGAAAAGGTTTTGGTGTTGTTGCTGACGAAATTGGCAAGTTAGCATATCAATCTCAAGAATCGGCAAAGGGAATTTCAGCATTAATTGAAAGAATTACAGAAAGTATTGAATCTGCAAGTAATATGATGCAGACAGAAACGGAGTTTGTATATAATGGAATACAATCAGTTCAGGAGTCGAAAATTGCATTTGAAGAAATTGCAGATACCGTAGATGAGTTGGTTGTGGGAATGAAAGAGGTTGTATCTTTTGTTGATAATGTGAAAGATTCTAGTGTAATAGTGACGAATGCAGTGGAGAAAATGGCATCTATTATTGAAGAATCAAGTGGTGATATGGAAGAGGTGACAGCAGCAACAGAAGAGCAGACTAGTGTTTCGGAAGAAATATCAAGATCTGCTACTGAACTTGCACGAATGGCGGAGGAGTTATTAGAAGCAGTAAGTGAATTCAAAGTTTAATAAGAGGTAACTATGAAGCGATGAATAGTTACAATAAGAGAATACAATTCATGATTAAAATAAGATGTGTTTTTATTCTATATATGATATATTTATAGTATATATCAGATAACATTAAACTAAAATTATTGAGGTGAATATGAAAAAGTTTTTAGATTTATTAATCAGATCAACTAAACTATTAGAAATAATTATTGCGATAACCGTTATTATAGGAATAATTATTTCTATGAAAGGTTTATTTGTTGGACTAAGTGATCTCTATCTTAGCAATGATGTTAAAAATTCATTTCTAGAATTTTTAGCGATTGCTTTTAATATATTGATAGGTATTGAATTTTTGAAAATGATATTTAATTACAATGTTAATACTGTGATTGAAGTCTTACTTTTTGCGATATCAAGACAGTTGATTGTTGAACACACTGGTATTTATGAAAATTGTATTGGAATCATATCCATAATGCTTTTGTTCGCTATACGTAAGTTCTTTTTTATTCCTACGTTGGATAAAGATAAAAATTAAAGATTTTATTTTTAGAGTAAAAGGGTTAGAATATTAGAAAAATTTACAAAGGAGAAAAGGTCTTCTATCATATAGCATGATAGAAGACCTTTTCTCCTTTGTAATAATTTAAGCTACTCCATGATAACAACAACTGAATAGGAAGTCTTTCCTTCTTCAAAAGGAACAATATTCCCTTTTATTTCTTGATTGTCAACAATAAGTTTAGAAACGCCTTTTTGAATGTGATTAGAGTTTCTTATTGTAATATGATACTCTGCATTTCTGAAAATTCGCTTGAGTGTAAAATTTCCAAAGTCAGAAGGAATACAAGGATTAATAATAAGTCCGTTGTAATCAGGTTGAATACCTAGTATGTATTGAGACACATTTACAAAAGTCCATGCAGCAGTTCCTGTTAGCCAACTGTTCTTGGCTTCACCGTGGAACACGGCATCAGCACCGGCAATCATCTGTGAATATACATAAGGTTCAGTACGATGTATTTCGCTAATATCTTCTAAGTATGCAGGGCAAGTCTTCTTATATATCTCAAAAGCTCTATTTCCTCTACCAATGGTAGCTTCAGCAATGGAAACCCATGGATTATTATGACAAAAAATACCAGCGTTTTCTTTATATCCTGGTGGATAAGAAGAAATCTCTCCAAGATTCAGATAATATTTTGTGTAGGCAGGTTGGAGTAGCATAATTCCGTACTTCGTATCTAGATGTTCCTTTACGGAATCTAAAGCTTTTACGGCAAGACCTTCTTCGACACCAATTCCAGCAAGTACGCAAAATCCTTGAGGTTCGATATAAATTTGTCCTTCCTTGCATTCACTAGATCCTACTTTATCGCTTTTGGCATCATAGGCGCGCAAGAACCATTCACCATCCCAACCATCTTTTAGCACAGCTTTGTTCATAGAATCAACTGCCTTTAATGCAACAATTTTTTCGGCGTTTTTCCCAATTTGATTACAAATATCAGCGTATTCTTTACCATATTTGACAAACATACCTGCGATGAAAACCGATTCAGCAACTGGACCTTCAGAGGGGCCACTCGTTTGAAAAGATTCCCCTGGTGCTTTTGAAAAGCAATTTAAGTTAAGACAATCATTCCAATCTGCTCGACCAATTAATGGAAGATTATGTGGTCCTAAATGCGTCATAGTATAAGTGAGTGAACGAGTTAGATGCTCAAAAAGAGTAGTGCTTTTCGTTTCGTCATTATCATATGGAACCATTTCATCTAATAAGGTAGTATCTCCAGTTTCTTTTAAATAAGCAGAAACACATGCAATAAGCCATAATGGATCATCATTAAAGCCACTGCCAACGTCTAAGTTACCTTTCTTGGTTAAAGGTTGGTATTGATGATATGCACTTCCATCTTCAAATTGAGTAGAAGCGATATCAATAATGCGCTCTCTTGCTCTATCTGGAATTAGATGCACGAATCCGAGTAAATCTTGGCATGAATCTCTAAATCCCATACCACGTCCAGTACCTGATTCGTAATAAGAAGCAGAGCGTGACATGTTAAAGGTAATCATACATTGATATTGATTCCAAATGTTGACCATGCGATTAAGCTTACTATCCTTACTGTCTACGATGTATTTAGAGAGTAAATTGTTCCAGTAGTCCTTTAAATCGGCTAATGCTGTAGTAACTTTTTCATCAGTAGAATAGCGTGATAACATTGCTTTGGCAGGTTTTTTATTAATAGTGTTTAATGATTCCCATTTATCTTCTTCAGCGTTTTCTAAATAACCAAGAACAAATATAATACTTCTAGATTCACCAGGTGCCAATGTGATTTTAAATTGGTGTGATGCGATTGGGCTCCATCCGCTTGCAACGGAATTGGTTGAGGAATTATTTTCAACTACACAGGGCTGGTCAGTGCCTCGATATGCGCCAAGAAAAGCATCACGGTTTGTATCAAATCCATCTGCAATTTGATTAGCAGCATAAACAGCATAATGATTTCTGCGTTCTCGGTATTCGGTTTTGTGATATATTTCAGAACCATCAATTTCAACCTCACCAATATTTAAATTACGTTGAAAGTTAGTCATATCATCCATTGCATTCCAGAGGCAAAATTCTACATAAGAAAATAACGAAAACGTTTTTGTGGATTGGGAATGATTCGACATAGTTATTTGATTAATTTCACAATTATCATTGAGTGGAACAAATGCTGTGATAGTAGTTTCAAGATCGTTTTTAGAAGATGTAATGGTAGTATATCCCAAGCCATGATGACATTCATAAGAATCAAGTTCTGCTTTCACCGGTTGCCATCCAGGGTTCCATATAGAACCATTTTCGTTTATGTAGAAATATTTTCCTCCATTATCTGTTGGTATATTATTATAGCGATAACGAGTAAGTCTTAAAAGTTTTGCGTCCTTATAAAAGGAATAACCGCCACAAGTGTTTGAATAAAGTGAAAAGAAATCTTTAGAACCTAAATAGTTGATCCAAGGAAGCGGTGTCTTAGGCGTCGTGATAACATATTCTTTTGCGTTGTCATCAAAATATCCAAATTTCATAGTTTAATCTCCATTCTGAAATTAGTAAAGGAATAATAGTTACAATGATAGTAAACGATTAAGCAACCATTAAACAGTACTATAATGTTATTAGTATAGTACAAAAAACCATATAAATCAACATATTGTTGAAATATATGTAATAAATATTAATAAAATAAAGTATTTCATATGAAGCATAATTAAAGTAAAGGTATACGTAATAAATGATATAAATATTACATATAATAAGTAAATAGTATACAATATCGATGATTAACTATATTGTAATAATATTAAAAAGTAAAATAACACAATTAAATTAAAAAAACACTTGCAAAAATATAAAATGTGTTGTATATTTAAGTTACGAAAACGATTAAGTAACAAAAACCTCTGTTTAAACTGTCGAGTAATTAGTATAATGAACAGAACACACAATAATATTGCTCGTTGATTTTATTGTAAAATAACCGACATATTTAAATTGGAGGAAAATAAATGGTATCTATGAAAGACATATCTCAAAAATGTGGGGTATCGATAGCAACAGTAAGTAAATCATTAAATGATCATAGTGACATTGGTGAGACTACAAAGAATTATATTAAAAAAACGGCAAAAGAAATGGGGTATTTCCCAAATTCATCGGCAAGAGCATTGAAGACAAATAAGACATACAATATTGGAGTTCTTTTTGTAGATGAAGCACAAAGTGGTTTGACACATGCATATTTTTCACATGTTTTAGATAGTTTTAAAGTTACTGCTGAGAAGAAGGGGTATGACATAACTTTCATCAGTAGAAACAATGTACATAAATCTATGTCGTACTTAGAACATAGTAAGTATCGAGGGGTTGATGGGGTAGTAATCGCATGTGTAGATTTTCATGATCCAGAAGTTCTTGAATTAGTGCGAAGTGACCTGCCTGTTGTGACAATTGATTATACGTTTAACAATAGAATTGCAATTGTATCAGATAATATTAAAGGTATGAACGATTTAATTTCGTTTATATATGAGATGGGGCATAGGCGAATTGCTTATATTCACGGTGCGGATTCTTCCGTTACTCAGAATCGTGTAGGCAGTTTTTATAAAACATTAGATAGTTTGGGAATAACAGTACCAGATGAATATGTAAAAGAGGGTATCTATATTGATACGGAGTCTTCCGCTTATTTAACGAAGGAATTGTTGGATTTAAAAGAAAGTCCTACTTGCATTATTTATCCCGATGATTTTTCGAGTATTGGAGGAATAAATGTAATTAAAGAAAGCGGACTTAGAATACCGGAAGATATATCTGTAGCTGGTTACGATGGAACAGAACTTTCACAGGTTTTAGATCCTAAGCTTACAACGCTGAAACAAGATACAAAGAGTATTGGAAAGTTCGCAGCAGAGAAACTAATTAATTTAATTGAAAAGCCTAAGATAGCAATCCTTGAAAGAGTAGTCGTTGAAGGCGAAGTATTACGAGGCGGATCAGTTGGTAAAATCGGTAATAACAGTTAATCAATTTTAGCTGTATAAAAATAAACAATCATATTAAGGGAGGAAATCAATATGAAGAAAAAAATGTTAGCATTAGCACTCGCCGCATCAATGGCAACTGCTTCACTAGCAGGTTGTGGGGCATCAACAACAGAAACAGATGCTACCACAAGCGAGACAACAGACACAACAGATGCAACAACAGCAACAGATACAACAACTGCAACAGATGATACTACGGCGGCTACCGACACAACAGATGCTGCTACAACAGAAGAGGCTGCGATACCGGAAAATGAAGTAATCGGTAATGCAGATGCTGAAGATGCATTCTATGTATATTGCTGGAATGCAGATGTAATGAACAATGTAATTAAGTATTTTGATGAAGCATATCCAGAAGATGCAGATAGAATAGTATATGTAAATACTGGTGGTTCAGACTACTATCAAACTAAAATTGATGCATTGTTAGATGATCCAACAAATCCACAATATCCAGATATGATCGCAATGGAAATGGATTACATACAAAAATATACAGATAGTGATTATACATTACCTGTAAGTGATCTTGGAATTACAGATGCAGATATGTCAAATATGTACCAATACACAATTGATGCAGCTACTGTTAATGGGGAAGTAAAAGGTTTATCATGGCAGGCAGCTCCGGGAGCTATGTTCTACAGAAGAAGCTTAGCAGAAAAATATTTAGGAACTTCAGATCCAGATAAAGTGCAAGAATTCTTTAAAGATTGGGATTCAATGTTAGCTACGGGTAAGAAAATTGTGGCTGATTCTAAGGGAGAAACAAAATTATTTTCAGGCGTAGATGATGTAAAACGTGTATATCAGGCAGAAAGAACAAATGCTTGGTATGATGAAAATTCAGTTTTATCAGTAGATGATACTATGCTTAATTATATGGATTATGCAAAAGAATTAAATGATGAAGGACTAACAAATGGAACCACTCAGTGGAGTGATGAATGGTCATCTAATGTACAAAGTGATAATACATTTGCATATATGGGATGTACTTGGTTCTTACAGTGGACATTAAAAACAAACTGTGGTGGAGAAAAAGTTGGTGAAGGAACCTATGGCGATTGGGCTATGTGTGCAGGACCACAAGCTTACTATTGGGGCGGTACTTGGTTAGGCGCAACGACTGGTTGTTCTGATACTGAACTTGCTGGTAAAATCATGAAAGCTACTACTTGTGATACTGACATTATGAAGAATATCTGTAAAGGGTCTTTAGATTATGTAAATAACAAAGAAGCAGTTGCAAGTTTAAGCGCTGATGGCGTTGGAAAATTCGATTTTCTTGGAGGACAGGATTTCTTATCATACTTCTCACCGCTTGCAGAGAATATTAAACTACCAGCTATGTGTGGAGAAGACTTCTATATAACAAATGCTTTTGATGATCAAGTTTCATCTTATGTAAATGGTGATAAAGATAAAGAAACTGCTGTGCAAGATTTCAAGGATTATGTAGTTGATTTATATCCATATTTAACAGCAGAGTAACATTTTATGAACTAAATTAATGGGGATTATTAGAAACTGTTAGAAACTTATTGGAAACTTATTAGAAACTTATTAGAAACTATATAATTATGAAATGAAACTATTTATTAAGTATATTGTTTGTTAAAATTATGCCAGTACGATAATTGTACTGGCATAAGAACAAAATACCTTTATTTAATAGGGAAGTTTGATGAACTTTCCTATTGAATAAAATAATAAAATTTTTGAATATTTTATAGTACCAAAGATGTAGAATGGTATTTGGAATTATAAAATATTTAAAATAATAAAAGGATAAGGAGTGAAAAGTATTATGGCTGACAAGAGTCGAGGTAGTAAGAGTAAGAAAAGAAAAACAGTTGAATATGGCAGATATGGTTACTTATTTATAGCACCATTCTTCATCGTATACGCAATATTTCAGTTTTGGCCATTGGTGTATACAATATGGATGAGTTTCATGGAGTACTATTCAAAGGGATTAAAGGTGGTTGGACCTAATTTTGTAGGACTAAAAAATATTTCCAATGCATTTATTACATCGAGCAAAGAAGGCGCAGTCCTATTTGATACATACACGTTTAAGGCATTAGGTAATACTTTGTTTATGTGGCTCTTAAACTTTGCACCACAGATATTGTTATCTTTATTATTGGCAGCTTGGTTTACAGATACAAGGGTGAAATTAAAGGCACAAGGCGCTTTTAAAGTAACTATGTTTATGCCTAATATTATTACAGCAGCTTCTATGGCAGTATTATTTTACTCATTGTTTAGTATTAACGGTCCAATGACACAGTTTTTAAGAAGTATTGGTGTGATTGGGGAAAACTACGATTTTATGAAACATAAATTACCAACACAAATTTTGATATCATTTATTCAGTTTTGGATGTGGTATGGAAATACGATGATTGTTTTGATTGCAGGTATACTAGGTATTAATCCTAGTTTGTTCGAAGCAGCTAGAGTTGATGGTGCAAGTAGCAAACAGATTTTTTCGCAGATTACGCTACCACTTCTAAAACCAATTACATTGTTTGTACTAGTTACCTCGGCAATTGGTGGTTTGCAGATGTATGATATACCTTCCCTCTTTAATGTGAATCAAGGCGGAGATGGTTTACCAGATTTTGCATCAACGACGATCACAATGTATATCCGAAAACTTACCCTTACAAGTAAAGATTATGGTAAGGCAGGAGCCGCTTCAGTTGTATTATTTTTAGTAACAGTTATGATTAGTTTGGTATTTTTCTTCTTCCTCGGAGATAAAGATGAGAGTAAGATTAAAAAAATCAAGAAAGGGGTATAAGTATGAGTACACAAGCAAATATAATAAAGAATAAGAATATTGATACTAAACTAGATAGTTTAAGTAAAAATATTAAGCAACAAAAGATTTTTAGAAATATTATTTGTATTCTTTTGTGCATCATGAGTTTACTACCTTTCTATATTATGATTATTAATGCAACAAGACCTAGTTCTGCAATACAACAAGGATTGTCACTCATTCCAGGTAATCAGTTCTTTTCTAACTTGGATAAATTGATGGTTAAGTCAGCAGGTGTAGGTACTCCATTATTCAAAGCAATGCTTAATAGTTTGAGTATTTCGGTACCAGCAACATTATTAACGGTATATTTTTCGAGTATGACAGCGTATGGTGTATATGTATACGATTTTAAATTAAGAAAATTTGCCTGGTCATTTATACTTGGAATTATGATGATTCCTACACAGGTTTCTGTTATCGGATTTTATAAATTTATGATTCAATTAAGACTAAATGATTCCTATTTACCGCTTATTATTCCGACTGTAGCAGCTCCAGCAACCGTGTTTTTTATGAGGCAATATATGAAAACAGCGTTGCCACTAGAAATAATAGATGCTGCAAGAATTGATGGATCTAAAGAACTTCATACATTTAATGTAATTGCTGCACCTTTAATGAAGCCGGCTATGGCGACACAGGCAATATTTGCTTTTATAGCATCTTGGAATAATTTGTATGTGCCATCCATTATACTTTCATCGTCAACAAAATATACATTGCCAATGTTTGTACAGGTACTTAGAAGTGAACAGTTTCGCTCTGATTATGGAGTAATTTATATTGGATTATTATTAACGGTATTGCCGCTGTTTGTTGTGTACTTCGCATTATCGAAATACATTATAGCAGGTGTGGCTCTTGGCGGAGTAAAAGAATAAAGATGGGTGTGTAATTTGAAATAAAATAAAATTAGCGTAATAGAAAATATAAGAGCTTAAACAAAAAAGTCATTAGCAGTTATTGCTGATGACTTTTTTGTTTGGGATTAATGGGAATGTTCTATGAATTTCCCTATTGATTAAAAAACGCTAATACCAAAATGGTAACATACCATGCAGATAGGAGGAAGCCAATATAAATAGTCCAATCATTGAATATTTAAAGAAAGTTAAAATAGTCGGGAAAGTATTGAGTTATTGATAACTATGGGATATAATAAAATGGAATAAGCGAAAAAGATTCGTTCTGTTTGCGAATTCTCTCATACAAATCTGATTTCAAAGTTAGGAAACTTTCTGAGAAAAAAGGCCATGACTGCATATATTTATTTGCAATTGAATTAACATGCGCCTTATATTTGTATAGGGTGCATTTTTTATAATATAGAAAGTTACCTTAGAAGTTACTATAACGCTATAGGCTGAGAAATAACACTAAAAACTTATTATGTTGGATAAATTTGCCCTAAAAGTTATTACATTTCGTTGTGAAAGTAAAAACAAAAGGAATATCAAAGTGGAATAACGGAGGTATGTAAATGAAAAAATGTTAATAACAGTTCAACTTAAACGAGGAGAAAGAGTGGATGGAAACAAGAGTAGCATTAATCGGAATTATGGTAGAAAAGAATGAAGCAGTAGAAACCCTAAATTTACTTTTGAGCAAGTATAGTGAATACATTATCGGAAGAATGGGAATTCCCTATCAACAAAAAGGAGTTTCGCTGATTAGTATTGCGATAGATGCGCCGGCTGATAAAATTAGTGCATTGTCTGGTAAAATTGGAAGTCTTCAAGGAATTTCAGCTAAGGTAATTTATCAAAAATCGTTGTAGATATTAAATTGTGACAAATGGAGAAAGAATGAAAATGCTTATGAAGATATGCTATTCATGTGGAGGAATATGAAAAAATTAATTGATAAATTAGCGATTAATCGAGAACTGAAATTTGATGAATACGTGAATCTACTAACTGGAATAGATAATCAAAGTCAAGAATATTTGCATAATATGGCGGTTGAAAAATCAAAAGAATATTATGGGAATACAGTTTATGTAAGAGGCTTAATTGAATTTACAAATCATTGTAAAAATGATTGTTACTATTGTGGTATTAGAAAAAGCAATCCTAGCGCAATGAGATACCGCTTGACAAAAGAAGAGATTTTGGAATGTTGTAAAGAAGGCTATGAACTGGACTTTCGGACATTTGTGCTTCAAGGTGGAGAAGATGGATATTACACAGATCAACTTATGGTAGAAATCATATCGGCCATTAAAGAGAAATATTCAGATTGTGCCTTAACATTATCAATAGGTGAGAAGAGCTATGAATCTTATTTGCAATATTATAAGGCAGGAGCAGATCGTTATTTACTTCGTCATGAGACTGCAAACGAGACACATTATAGTAAGCTACATCCAGATAATTTGACAGCAGAAAATCGAAGAAAATGTTTGTATGATTTGAAGAAAATTGGCTATCAAGTTGGTTGCGGCATTATGGTGGGATCACCGTATCAGACAATTCAAAATATAGCACAAGATTTGGTGTTTATGAAGGAATTATCACCTCAAATGGTTGGAATTGGTCCATTTATTTCGCATACAGACACACCGTTTAAAGATTTTCAAAATGGTTCTGTTGATATGACATTAAACCTTATTTCAATCATTCGATTAATGTTACCTAATATATTGATTCCGGCTACAACAGCACTTGGAACGTTAGATAACAAAGGAAGAGAAAAAGGGATTTTAGCTGGGGCTAATGTATTAATGCCTAACTTATCACCAACGAGTGTGCGTAAAAAGTATATGTTGTATGATAATAAGATATGTACGGGAGACGAAGCAGCCCAGTGTAAACAATGCTTAAAGCGACGTATTGATGGAATTGGTTATGAAATAGTAACACACAGAGGTGATTGCAAGCCTTTAGAAAACGTTTAAAAATACTACAAATAGAAAAGAGGATATTATGTATAATGTAAAATCACCAATAGCAGAAGAGTTTATTAATAATGAGGAAATTTTAGAAACAATTGAGTATGCAAAAGCGAACAAAAGCAACAGAGAATTGATTAGTACACTGATTGAACGAGCAAAAGATTGTAAGGGTCTTACACATAGAGAAGCAATGGTGTTATTAGAGTGTGATCAGGAAGATTTAAATGAAAAAATGTTTACGTTGGCACAAGAAATAAAGCAAAAATTCTATGGTAACAGAATAGTAATGTTTGCACCACTTTATCTATCTAATTATTGTATTAATGGGTGTGTATATTGTCCTTACCATATGAAAAATAAGCATATTAGTCGTAAGAAGCTTACGCAGGAAGAAATTAAAAAAGAAGTGATAGCACTTCAAGATATGGGACACAAAAGGCTAGCACTTGAAACGGGTGAAGATCCTATTAATAACCCAATAGAATATGTGCTTGAAAGCATTAAGACAATTTATAGTATCAATCATAAAAATGGAGCAATTAGACGTGTGAATGTTAATATAGCAGCAACGACTGTGGAAAATTATGAAAAATTAAAAGAAGCTGGAATCGGTACTTATATATTATTTCAGGAGACTTATCACAAGGAAAACTATGAAATATTGCACCCAACGGGTCCAAAGCATGATTACGCATATCATACAGAAGCAATGGATCGAGCAATGGATGGTGGAATTGATGATGTAGGAGTAGGCGTATTATTTGGACTTAATATGTACAGATATGATTTTGCTGGATTGTTAATGCATGCAGAACATTTGGAGGCATACAAAGGAGTGGGACCACATACAATTAGTGTTCCAAGAATCAGACCAGCGGAGGATATTGACCCATCTGAGTTCGAAAATGCTATTTCTGATGAATTATTTGCAAAAATAGTTGCAATTATAAGGATTGCAGTTCCTTATACAGGAATGATTATTTCTACACGCGAGTCTCAAAAAACAAGAGAAAAAGTATTGCATTTAGGAGTATCACAAATTAGTGGAGGATCACGTACAAGTGTAGGCGGATATGTAGAAAGAGAAGAAGAAGATGATAACTCATCACAATTTGATGTAAGTGATACTAGAACATTAGATGAAGTAGTTAATTGGTTATTAGAATTAGGATATATACCAAGTTTTTGTACTGCCTGTTATCGAGAGGGACGTACGGGTGATCGATTTATGCAATTGGTTAAATCAGGACAGATTACAAATTGTTGTCAACCCAATGCACTTATGACACTAAATGAATATTTAGAGGATTATGCATCAGAAGATACAAAAGAAAAAGGAAAGAAAGTAATAAAAGAACAGATTCCAAACATTAAAAATGATAAAGTAAGAGAAATTGCTATAAAACATTTAGAAGAAATGTCAGAAGGAAAACGTGATTTTAGATTCTAGTTTAAAGAAGTACATGCGAATGAAACGTATGGCGCAAGATTCATCTAGATATGATTTGGTACAACTCGAGGTGGCATCTTAAATTGCTGTCACAAAGGATGAGTTGCAGAAAGGAACCCAAATATGAGTAAAAAAATGAGATTATTTGTTCCTTGCTACTATGCGTTTTTTTCAAATGGTATGATGGCACTGGTACTTGGCTCGATATTGACTTACTTGATTCAAGAAGCTGGACTCAGCTATAGTGTTGCGGGAGGATTATTATCAGCGTTTGCTATTGGTAATTTAGTAGCAAGTTTTATAAACCCCGCCATTGCAGGAAAAATTGGTAGAAAGAAAACAACGATTATATTATCAGCACTTATTCCGATTGATTTATTCATTGTTTCTCTAGTTGCTCCTATTCCAGTGCTATACATTGCATGCATTTTGTTGGGGATAGGAAGAGGATCGGTTAGTATTATTAATAATATGGTAGTAAATGATTATGATGGAACACCATTGGCATTGAATTTATTACATACTGTTTTTGCTATGGGTGCATTTTTGGCACCATTTTTAACATCTGTATTTGTAAATGCAGGTTTAAATTGGCGATATATTATCTATACCGTTATCGTCTTATCTATTGTTTCAGTAATAGGATACACCACATTACCATTAGAGGAAAGTCTAAATAAGGGTAAGAAAAAAAGCAATGAAAAGGGAAATAGTTTCTTGAAAAGTCCGGATTTTTATTTTTGCGGATTGATACTATTTTTCTATTTAGGGGTAGAAAATTGCGTAAATGGGTGGTTTGTAACTTATTTTAAAAATATTGGGATCATGAGTGATACGTATGCAACTAATTTAGTATCTGTTACTTGGGTTGTTATCATGCTTGGTAGATTAGCAACTGGTTATGTGTCTAAAAAATTGTCAAAATATAAAATTATGGTTATCAATTGTGCGTGTACTGCCATATTTTTTATATTGTTGATAGCAACTAAGAATCTAATAATTATAACAGCATCAGTGGTAGGACTTGGATTTTTCTTTGCAGGAATCTATCCTACAGGAATATCAAATGCTGGAGAATATATTAAAGGATCTACGGCGGGTATGTCATTACTGCTTGCGATGGCAGCGCTAGGTGGAATTATAACGCCACAAATAGTAGGCGTCATTGCTGATGGAAGTATTGGGTTGACTGGGGCAATTACAGTTTTGAGTATTAATGTTGCAATGATGTTGTTATTTGCGATAGTGAGTTATATTAGAGCGGAAAGAGTAATAACAGCATCAAAGACACCATTATTGTAGTGATAGGGACAAGAGTGGTTTGATGCTGATTGTTTTATCGTAACCATTTAGTACTCTTATAGTTATGTGTTACATTTAATGAAAGTTGATACAACCTCATTAAGTAGATCTTTTTGGCCATAAAAGGTGCCATGGACACTAAATTCAAATGGATGTAACACAGAATTTAATATCATTTTATTTTGTATTTCGCCCAAGTTAAAGTAAATACTTGAACAGGAATTACGTGAATATTTAAAGTTGAAACTATTATTGATTATTTTGACATACAGTCAGAAATAGTAGGAGAATTTGCATTAATTGATTTGATATAATAATATAGATAAAAATAAAAAGTGAAGTATACGGATAGAAGAGTATACTTCACTTTTTATATAATAGAAAAGCTTGAAGCACTAATTGTCACATAAAAAAAAGAGCTGTATAAACAGCTCTTTAATTGATTATATTATGCTACTTGTACGTTAGTAGCCTGTAATCCTCTGTCACCTTTAGTGATGTCAAAAGTTACGTTCTGTCCATCTTCTAAAGTTTTGAATCCGTCTGTAGCGATTCCTGAGAAATGTACGAATAAGTCTTCGCCATTAGCCTCGTTTGTTATAAAACCAAATCCTTTAGTTGAGTTGAACCATTTTACTGTACCTTTATTCATGAAAGATACCTCCTATATATTTTATTATATTCTCCTGAAAATTAAAAATCACATACTTTTATAAATCATAATATTAGAATAATGACTTACAAAAATATGTGAATCAAAATCGACATCTCAAATACTAAAGTCATTATAGCATAGGAAAAAAAGTATGTCAATGCTTTGCGTAAAATAAAATAATGTTTTTGGTATGTCTAATATAAAATATAATTTTATGTTTGAAATAGCTAGTTTGGCCATTGCACCCAGGAGGTATTTTTGTGAGAGCAGGTCGTCATATAAAATCCGATTTTCTCAAGTGTGAAATAATATGGAAGCAATAATATACATACATAAGTATTGTTATGACGCCGTAAAGTCGAATAGTAACCTAAAAATAAATTGTTTGATAGAAAAAATTAAAATCTAATTGACATACAGTACGACGTACAGTATAGTGAATATATAATGTAGTGTGTGGTACACATTACCGAATGAAGCAAAGGAGATAAAATGAACCATAATGAAATCGTAGCGGGCTTAATATTAGAATTTCGACGTGGAACACTGATTATGCTTGTGTTAAGTCAATTAAAGGAACCTATGTATGGATACAATTTAGTAAAGGTACTTGAAAAAGGAGGCATTACGATAGAAGGAAATACACTATATCCATTGTTAAGAAGATTGGAGACACAAGGATTACTAAATAGCGAATGGGAAACGAGTGCAGCAAAACCAAGAAAATATTATAGTGTCACAGAGGATGGAAAGATTGTTTTAGATAAGATAGAAGAACACTGGTTTCAATTTTCAACAAATATTAATCAATTATTGGAGGAAAAGTAAATTCAGAGGCTTGGTATACTATTTTAGTGAAAACAATAAATGGAATAATGAGTGGATTACTTTCAGCTTTTGCGGTTGTTACCCTTCTATTTGCAGGTTTCTATCAAAAGGGTATTAAAATGAATAATTTGTATGATACAGTTGATAATCTTCCACCAATTCCTAAAAATACAAAGATTATTCCTAGAAATGAAGCAATTTGGGGAATAGGCATTTCTGTTATTTTCACAATTGTATTTTTATGTTGTCCACAAATTATTTTTGCAAGATTTGGAAAAATGGGAAATAATGTAGCAGTATTTAATATTGAATACATAAGATCCACATGGTATTTGATACCTATATTTTCTTTACTAGGAATTATAAGAGAATGTGTTAAATTGATAGACAAGGTATATACCAAAAGGCTAATGTTTGTAACTTTTGTTACTGATATTTTAACTGCTATATTATCCAGCATATGGATAACAAATAAAAATATATTTAACCCAGATTTTCTTAATGCAATGATTAATAAATTTGGAAGTAATGATGCATTTATTGGAAGTGATTTTATTAAAATCAACTATATGTTGCTTGCCTTCATTTTGTTTGCGTTATTACTTGATGGTGCTACTACAACATTTAGAACGATTAAAAAGTAATGAAGAGATAGTACTTTCATAGTAATAGTTATGATATCTTTTTACAAAAAGAATAACCTTGTGTTGGTTGGCTGGTGTTAAATTAGGAATGATATGTAAAATAAGTCATTGAGAATATTTGAACAAACTTACAAAGTTGTAGAAAAGAGATAAAACACCTCTTGACAAGGAATAAAGCAATAGTATAAACTTAATAGGTTAATGACTACACTTAGAAATAGTTGGTTTATGCTATTTTATATAGATATTAGGAGGATTTATTTTGGCTGATTTTATGAAGGAAATAGAGAAGAGAAGAACGTTTGCAATTATTTCTCATCCCGATGCAGGTAAAACTACATTGACTGAGAAGTTTCTATTATATGGAGGAGCAATTAATTTAGCAGGCTCTGTAAAAGGAAAAGCAACTGCCAAGCATGCGGTTTCTGACTGGATGGAAATTGAAAAAGAGAGAGGTATTTCTGTTACGTCTTCTGTTTTACAATTCAATTATGGTGGCTATTGCATTAATATATTAGATACACCAGGACATCAGGATTTTTCAGAAGATACGTATAGAACGCTTATGGCTGCTGATTCAGCAGTAATGGTTATTGATGCATCTAAAGGTGTGGAAGCACAGACAAGAAAACTTTTTAAAGTATGTGTTATGAGAAATATACCAATCTTTACATTTATTAATAAAATGGATCGTGATGCGGGAGATACATTTGACTTATTAGATGAAATTGAGAAAGAGCTGGGTATTGCAACTTGTCCAATTAATTGGCCAATTGGTTCGGGAAAAGAATTTAAGGGTGTATATGATAGAAATACGAAGGTAGTAACTACATTTTCCAATACACAAAGAGGTACCAAAGAGGGTGAATCATTAGATGTTTCCATTGAGGATTCGAACCTTTCAAGTGTAATTGGAGAAAGATTTGCGCATAACCTAAGAGATGAGATAGAGCTTTTAGATGGCGCGAGCGCTGAATTTGATATGGAAGCGGTTAGCAGAGGTAAATTGTCTCCAGTATTTTTTGGTTCAGCATTAACAAACTTTGGTGTTGAGACCTTCTTAAGACATTTCCTTAAAATGACGTCTTCTCCATTACCTAGGAAAGCAAATATTGGAGAAATCAGTCCGTTTAGGGATGAATTTTCCGCATTTGTATTTAAAATACAAGCAAATATGAATAAGGCACATCGAGATAGAATTGCATTTATGAGAATATGTTCAGGTAAGTTTGAAGCTGGTATGGAAGTAACGCATATACAAGGTGGAAATAAGAAGCTGAGACTATCCCAGCCACAGCAGATGATGGCACAGGAGCGAAAAATCATCGAAGAGGCTTATGCAGGAGATATTATAGGCGTTTTTGATCCTGGTATCTTTTCAATAGGAGATACTTTGTGTACTGGGTCAGATAAATTTGAATTTGAAGGAATTCCTACATTTGCACCTGAACATTTCACAAGGGTTAGACAGATTGATACGATGAAACGCAAGCAATTTATAAAGGGTATCAGTCAGATAGCACAAGAAGGTGCTATACAGATTTTTCAAGAATACAATACAGGTATGGAAGAAATTATTGTAGGTGTTGTAGGTGTGCTTCAATTTGAAGTATTGAAATATAGACTTGAAAACGAATATAATGTAGAAATTCGTATGGAGAACCTTCCCTATGAACACATTCGATGGATTGAAAACGAAGAAGTTGATATGGATAAGTTAGTTGGAACATCTGATATGAGAAAGATTAAAGATTTAAAGGGAAATCCATTGCTCTTGTTTGTAAATAGCTGGAGTATTGGTATGACACTTGACCGTAATAAGGGACTTGAATTATCAGAATTTGGAAGATAAGTATCAGCCATGCAGAAATGATTATACCTAGTGTCTGTGAGTGCTCGCACTCTAAGGGCAATAGGTATAATCGGTTCTATAGGGCTGACGCCCTACATGAATGATGTGCCAGTCAATTACCGAACTGATTAGTATATTTGTATATTCTGGAACATTATGAATGGTATGGCTGAACTGTAAGTTACTGTTCACTCCGTTCACAGTAACTTATGATTTCTGCATGCAAATTCGCTACGCGAAGCAGAAATCATTTGTCG
>JBGUEQ010000037.1:0-48160 GCA_041821265.1 Lachnotalea sp.
GAAAAACTTTATATTAGAAAAAATGTAAAGGAAAACACGTACCTAGGCTAGCCATCGCGCCAGCGATTTGGTACAATAGAAGACAATATGCGTTTAAAAGAAAAAGAGGAACATAAAATGAATTTACCAGAATCATTTACGAAAAAAATTCAAGGAATTCTTGGAGCTGAATATGAAGATTATATAAAGAGCTATGAAAATCAACGTATGTACGGTTTAAGAGTGAATACTAATAAAATATCAACGGAGGAATTTGAAAAAATATGTCCATTTGAAATCATAAAAATTCCATGGATACCAAATGGCTATTATTATAATGGAAAAGAACAGCCAGCAAAACATCCATTTTATTATGCAGGATTGTATTATTTGCAAGAACCAAGTGCAATGACACCGGCATCTAGATTAGAAATTAAACCTGGTGATATTGTGTTAGACTTGTGTGCTGCTCCTGGTGGAAAGGCTACAGAGTTAGGTGCTAAATTACAAGGTGAAGGACTTTTGGTTGCGAATGATATTAGTAGTTCTAGGGCAAAAGGGCTACTTAAAAACATTGAATTATTTGGTATAGCAAATGTTTTGGTTATGAGTGAAAAACCAGAAAAGCTATTAACTTGCTTTGAAGAATACTTTGATAAAATACTAATTGATGCGCCCTGCTCTGGAGAAGGAATGTTTCGAAAAGAAACTTCAATGATTAAAAATTGGGAGAAAAATGGTCCTGAATTTTATGCACAGATTCAACAAGAAATAATTGTACAAGCGGCTAAAATGCTTAAACCTGGAGGAATGATACTTTATTCCACATGTACTTTTTCACCGGAAGAAAATGAAGGTACGATTCAATATTTATTAAATCAAGATGATCAATTTGAATTGCTAGAGATAGAAGGCTATAAGGGGTTTTGTGAAGGAAGACCAGATTTAGTAGATGGCTCAGAACAATTAACTAGATGTGTTCGTATTTGGCCGCATAAGATGGAGGCAGAGGGCCATTTTATGGCATTGCTACATAAAAAAGGTCAGTCGATAAAAGAAGAATGTAATAAAAAAAATTATAAAATATCAAAGGAAGATTCGGAAGTTTTGGAGAGTTTCCTTCAAAATATAAATATGGATTTAGTTCGAAGTTCCATTGAAGTCAAGGAACAAAGAGTCTACTACATTCCTTCAATTATTCCAGTAATGAAGGGAATAAGGTTTTTAAGAACAGGACTTTTATTGGGAGAAATCAAGAAAAATAGATTTGAACCAAGTCAAGCGCTTGCAATGTCATTAAGCCTAAAGGACTTCGTGTCTACAATCAATATTTCCGTCGACGATATCAGAGTAATTAAGTATTTGAAAGGTGAAACACTAGACGTTAGTGACATTGAGGTAAGTAATAAATCAGGTTGGCAGCTAGTGTGTGTTGATAAATATCCGTTGGGATGGGGGAAATTAACGAATGGTACATTAAAGAACAAGTATTATGCAGGTTGGCGTTGGCAGTAGAGCTGAACAATAACAGAGACATAAAATAGAATGAAGCATGGGCATGGACTAGTTGAAATTATATATAAATTATAGTAGTATAAGTTTAAATGGGTAGTATCATCATAGATTTAATGTATGAAAGGGAAGGTTTATGAAAAAATTAAAAAGTAGTTTTATAAGAGCTGCTATTGTTATATGTATAACATTTGAATTTGTAATTCCTGTTAATGCAACGTCCAAGAGTAGTGATGTTTCTAGTCAAATTTCAGATATCAATGAGCAAAAACAGAGTACACAGTCTAATCTCAATGGTGCGAAAAGTCAAATGAATACTTTAGAATCAGCTAAAACGAAGCTTGAAACTTATTTGGATGATTTAAATACTCAACTTACTCAACTGAGCGACAAACTAGATGAATTAGGAAATCAAATCACTACAAAGGAAGAAGAAATAACTGTTACACAGCAAGAGCTCGAAACTGCCAAAGCAAATGAAGCTGATCAATATGCGGATATGAAAAAGCGAATTAAATTTATGTATGAAAATGGAAATGAAGAGTATTTGCAGTTGTTTCTGGAATCGGCTAATTTATCTGATGCTCTAAACAAGGCAGAGTATGTTTCGAAAATATATGATTATGATAGACAAATGTTAGACGAGTATAAAAAAACCAAAGATGAAATAGCAGAAAAAGAGACATTATTAGTAGAGGAACAGACAGAGCTATATAGTTTACAGACCGATGTAGAAACGCAACAGCAGAAAGTAGCGGATATAGTTGCTTCAACTGCTTCAAAAATATCAGCCTATTCGGGTGAAATAGATGCGGCTGAAAAAAAAGCAAAAGCATATGAAGCTAAATTAGCAGAGCAAAACAACACACTAGCTAATCTGAAAATAATACAAGCTGAGCAAAAGGCAGCGGCAAAAAAGGCAGCGGATAAAAAGGCAGCAGAAGAGAAGGCAGCGATAGAGAAGGCTGCAGCAGCAAAGGCCGCCGCAGATGAAAATACAGGAACTGAAACGGTAAGTTCAAGTACGGGAACAACAAGCTCCTCCTCAACAACTTCGACATCAACAACTTCATCATCCGAAAGTACAACAACTACATCAACAAGTTCCACATCAAGTTCAACAGGTGACGTAGCCATGATGGCGGCTATTATTCAATGTGAAGCAGGTGGTGAAAGTACAGAAGGTAAGCTTGCAGTAGGTACAGTAGTTATGAATAGAGTGAGAAGTGGTTCATATCCCAATACGGTCGTAGGCGTAATATACCAAGGTGGGCAATTTACCCCAGTTGCAAGTGGAAGATTTGCATTGGTATTGTCGCAAGGAGCAAGCAGTAGCTGTATTTCAGCTGCGCAACAAGTATTAAATGGCTATTCTTCAGGTAGCTGGTTGCAATTTAGAACTGCAAATTCAATGCTTAGTGGAACTGTAATTGGAAACCATGTATTTTTCTAAGTGGAGTAGCACATGTTACTCTGCTTTTGATTGTATGAGCATCTGCAATAGCATGTACTTTTACGTATTTAACAGATAGAATTATTCTAAATGTATCTGCTGAGGAATAAAGATGAATAAAGAATACAAAGCCTTTAGCTGAATAATGGCTACGATAAGTAACTGGAAAGGGTAGAATCAATGAGTAAGAAAAATGTAATTTTGCTTACTTTATTTATTATTGTAAGTGTTATTGCTATTATTGTAACAATATGGTCGGTTGAACATTTGATAAAGAGTGAAATTGCAAATAATAATATAATAGGCGATAAAGCGGTAGAGGCTTTTCATTCAACGATTAATCCAAATATTGACGTGAACATTCAACTCTCAAATGTAGAGAAACAAATTGATAAAAAACAGAAATTAATCAATGATTTTGCTACTGCTTCTGTTGAGTATAATTTTATAAATAGTAAGGAAATAGTAGATAAAGATCTGATTTCAAAATGGCTTATTTTTGATGAAGAAAAAGTAGTTCTGGATGAAGAAAAAGTAGGAGAATACGTGGAAGGTCTTGCCCAGAAATATGATACAGTAGGCAAAGAAAGAACATTTGTGAATTCTCATGGGAAAAGTGTAACAGTAGCAGGTGGACCATACGGCTGGAATATTGATTGCCAAAAGGAAACAAAAGAACTTATCGATATCATTAACCAAGGCATCAGTGTGACAGATAGGGAGCCAGAATATAAGCAAAAAGCCAAAACACGAGGTATTAATGATATCGGTAACACATATGTTGAAGTGAATATGAGTGAACAAAAAATGTGGTTTTATAAAGAGGGTGAATTGATTGTATCAACCGACATTGTTACCGGAAATACAACACGTGGAAATGGTACCCCTACTGCGGTAGGATATATATATAATAAAGTGAGAAATATTAACCTTGTGGGAACAGGTTATGTCGCATTTGTGCATTATTGGATGAAAGTGAATGGATCAATTGGAATTCATGATGCATCATGGAGAAAAAATTTTGGTGGAACCATATATACAACAAATGGCTCACATGGATGTATTAATACACCATATGATAACGTAAAGACTATTTATGAAAATATTGAAGTTGGAACGCCTGTTGTTATATTTTATGAAGATAGCAAATAAAAGAATGAGAGAATAGAATGAACATTACCAATGAAGATAAAAATTTCTATAAAAAAGTTTTTGTACTTGTTATTCCCATGGCATTGCAAAATCTTATTAATGTAAGTGTTACAACAGCTGATGTTATAATGCTTGGTGGGGTTGGAGAAACAGTACTTTCCGCATCTTCACTTGCAGGACAGGTGCAGTTCATCATGTCCTTGATATTATTTGGATTAACATCTGGTTCGGCTGTACTTACTTCGCAATATTGGGGAAAAAAAGATATTCGGGCTATTGAAAAGATAATGGGAATAGCGTTTCGAATTGGGATTATTGTAGCCATTATTTTTTCAGGAGCAGCTATTTTAATACCTGAAAAATTAATGCAAATTTATACATCAGAGCCAGATGTAATTTTACAAGGTGTTAAATATCTTAAAATTGTAGGATTTTCGTATGTATTAAATGCAATTTCAATGATATATCTAAATATAATGCGAAGCGTTGAACGCGTGATGATTTCGACAATTGTATACTTAGTATCACTTATATTAAATATTGCTTTAAATGCTATATTTATATTTGGATTACTAGGATTTCCTGCAATGGGAATTAGAGGTGCAGCAATTGCTACATTAATTGCCAGAGCGGTAGAGATGATCATTGTAATTGTATATGAATTTAAAGTAAAACATGAAGTACATCCTCATTTTTATGATATAATAAAAACAGACAAGATATTGTTTAAAGATTTTCTCATCATATCATTGCCAGTATTAATGAATGAATTGATGTGGGGAACTGGTTCTTCTGCAAATACTGCGGTTATGGGACATTTGGGAAGTGCGGCAGTAGCAGCAAATTCCATTGCTCAGGTAACAAGACAGGTTGCCACCGTA
This sequence comes from Lachnotalea sp., assembly GCA_041821265.1. GTDB lineage: Bacteria > Bacillota > Clostridia > Lachnospirales > Lachnospiraceae > Lachnotalea. The sequence goes on from JBGUEQ010000037.1 coordinate 4,978, forward strand.
GCATCATTTGGAGTGGCAACAGCGGCAGCAGTTATACTAGGAAAAGCAATTGGTGAAGAAAAATATGAAGAAGCAAGGGTCTATTCAAGGCGGTTTGTTGCATTAAGTATTGGATTTGGTATGATAGGAGCATTAATAATTCTTTGTATCAGACCATTTATAATAAATAGCATGCAATTAACAGATGTTACTAAGAATTATCTTGGAATGATGATGTTTGTAATGTCATATTTTACTTTGTTTCAAGCGTATAATACGACTATGGTAATTGGTATATTTCGAGCAGGTGGAGATACTAAGTTTGGATTGATTCTGGATGTACTTAGCATGTGGGGAGGCTCTATCTTATTGGGAGCAGTAGCAGCATTTGTATTCAAATGTAGCGTGCCTGTGGTATATGTATTATTAATGAGTGATGAAATTGTTAAATTCCCATTTACAACAATAAGATACAAAAGTTATAAATGGTTAAAAAATATAACGAGAGATTAGATAGGAGAGAAAACAATGTCAGAAAAAAGTTGTAGTAGTTCAGAATGTTCGAAAGAGAGCTGTGAGGGATGCGAAAGCAATAATCTGCCAGAAAGTTTTTTGGTAGAACCTAACATTTACACAAATGTTAAGAAAGTCATAGGTGTTGTAAGTGGAAAGGGTGGAGTTGGAAAATCAATGATAACTGCTTCACTGGCTACATTAATGCAGAAAGAAGGATATAAAACTGGTATTTTAGATGCCGATATAACAGGTCCTTCTATTCCTAGAATGTTTGGTGTAACGGGGCCAGCGCAAGGAAATGATGAGGTTATTTTTCCAGAAGTTGCTGAAAACGGAACTAAAATTATGTCAATTAACCTTCTTATGGAGGACGAGGAAGCACCAGTTATATGGCGAGGACCAGTCATTGCTAATATGGTAAAGCAATTTTGGAGTGATGTTATGTGGGGGGATTTAGACTACTTATTTGTAGACATGCCACCAGGTACGGGAGATGTACCTCTAACGGTGTTTCAGTCTTTACCAATAGATGGAATTATTGTTGTTACATCACCACAGGATTTAGTTAGTATGATTGTTAAAAAGGCATATAACATGGCTAAAACAATGAACATACCAATCATTGGTATTGTAGAGAATTACAGTTATATTAAATGTCCAGATTGTAAGACGGAAATTAAAGTTTTTGGAGAAAGTCATATAGATGAAATAGCACAACAATTAGATATGGAAGTGTTAGGAAAAGTACCAATTGATCCAGAATATGCAAAAGCAGCAGATGAAGGCAAGTTTTACACAATTACAAATGAGTATGTGAAAAAAGCAGCAGAAAAGCTTGCTAGCATATTAGAAGGTTAGAATGTTAAGTAATAAAATTTATTACAAAGTTGATAAAAAAAACTAAAAAACTAAAAAACTAAAAAACTTGAAAAGTTTATAAATGTAATAGATAAAAGTTTGTTGAAAAGCTGTTTAAAGTGTAGTATAGTATGTACGAAAATTAAATAACTAAAAAAGCAGATAGCAATTATCTGCTTTTTTTATGAGGAGGTTAACATGGACAACATGGAAAAAAGTTTAAACCAAAAATTAATACTTGGTATTCAACATGTATTAGCAATGTTTGGAGCTACGGTCTTAGTTCCAGCTTTGACAGGACTTAACACATCAATAACACTATTTTGTGCGGGCTTCGGAACTTTATTATTTCACATGATTACAAAAAAAAAGGTTCCAGTATTTTTAGGATCAAGCTTTGCATTCATGGGTGGTATTATTGCTGTAATAGGGAATTCCAGGATTGGTAATCCTGATTTTTTGGAAAAACTTGCATCAGTCAAAGGTGCATTAATTGTTTCGGGCATAATTTATGCAATATTTGCGGGCCTAATTAAAATAATTGGTTATGAAAAGGTAAACAAATTATTACCTCCAATTGTTACAGGACCAATTATCATTGTGATTGGTTTAAGACTTAGTAGTTCCGCAATAAATTCTGCATTTTATTATAATAAAGAATTTAGTATTAAAGCAGTTTTAGTAACTAGTATTGTTCTTGCAACAGTGATATGCATATCTGTTTTTGCAAAGGGGATTTTTAATCTTATGCCAATACTTTTTGCAATTATAATAGGATATTTAGTATGTATTCCTTTGGGAATGGTAAATATAGATCCTGTTAGAAATGCTCAAATTTTTTCGTTTATGGATAGCTCAGTAATTTCACAAATTTTTCTTATGCCTGTGTTTAAAGCGGATGCAATTTTAGCAATTGCACCCATTGCGATGGTTACATTAATTGAACATGTAGGAGACATTACAACCAATAGTGCAGTTGTAGGAAAAAACTTTATGATAGACCCAGGTATTCATAGAACTATATTAGGTGATGGTATAGCTACTGCATTTGCAGGGTTAATGGGCGGACCAGCTAACACGACTTATGGTGAAAATACAGGTGTATTAGCGGTTACGAAAAATTATGATCCTTCTATTATAAGAATAGCAGCAATCTTTGCAATTATACTTGGGATTTTTGGAAAAGTTGGTGGATTAATTACTAGTATTCCTACCCCAGTAAGTGGTGGCATCAGTATAGTACTCTATGGTATGATTTCCTCCGTTGGTGTTCGAATTATTGTGAATGCGAGACTGAACTTTGGTAACAGTAGAAATCTAATGATAGCAGCACTAATCTTAGTATTAGGAATTGGATGCGATAGTATTCCAGTAGCTGGAACAATAACCATTTCAGGGCTTGCCTTAGCAGCAATAGTTGGTATGTTATTAGCAGCAATTTTACCAGAAAGTAATGATAGTATTTTGGAATTATGATAGAGTAAATTAGAATTTAAGATAAAAGACAGATTGTGGTATAATTACTAAAACTACAATCTGTTTTTAATTTTATTGGATAGTTACAAATACTTATTATTATAGTTAAAAACTTGTAAATGAAAAGATGGAGGAATGATATGTCAAAATACAATACAATTTTATTTGATGCAGATGGTACACTGCTGGATTTTAATGCAGCACAGCGAGATGCATTGGAAAAGGTTTTTGAAATGCATCAGTACATATTAGATGATAAGGTAAAGGAACTTTATAATGAAATAAATCATGAATTATGGAGGGAATATGAAAATGGAATTATATCAAGAGATGAAGTAATCTATTCTAGATTTGGAAAACTTTTTCATACATTAGGAATTAATAATGATGGGGTTGCATTTGAAAATGAGTATCAAGAGCTACTAGGTCAGGGACATGAACTAATAAAGGGTGCTATAGAGATTTTAGAGAGGTTATATAAGACACATGAATTATATATTGTTACAAATGGGGTTACTAAAACGCAACATAGTAGACTAAAAGCTTCTAAAATAGACAAATATATGGTAAATGTTTTTGTATCCGAGGCTACCGGATATCAAAAGCCGATGAAAGAATATTTTGATTATTGTTTTGAAAGAATCCCTAATATAGATGTGGGAAAAACTTTGATTGTTGGCGATTCGCTAACTTCTGATATTGCAGGAGGAAATAATGCCAAAATTGACACTTGTTGGTTTAATCCAGATAGAGCCAAGTGTGACAGAAAAGTGCAAGTGGATTATGAAATACAAAAATTGTCAGAACTATACAACATTGTAAAATAGTTGAAAGCATCAATTTTATTGTATATAATAAAGGTAAGTTATATAAGAAAAGGATTAAGTTTTGAATTAGGTTACTTGCGGGAATAGATATTTGAAAATATTGAGAAGGGATTTGAGTGATAATAATGAGAAATAGAGTTGGTAATGTATTATGGGGGTTGGCTTTTATTATAGTTGGTATTGGATTTGCGGGTAATATAATGTGGGGATGGAACTTTGAATTATTTTTTGAAGGTTGGTGGACTTTGTTTATTATTGTTCCATGTGCAATAAGTCTAATACAACGAGGTCCAAGATTGGGTAATTTGATAGGTATCGCTATCGGTGTTTTACTTCTTTTGTCAGAGCGATATGATATAGACTATTTTGGTGATCTAATTGTGCCAGCTATTTTCATTATTATTGGTGTGAGTTTTATTTTTAGAGATAATAAATGGAATAAGAATGATAGCTATATTCACTCAGCAGATGCTACTTCTTCGAATAAGGAAGGAGAATTCAATCGTACATACAGCAAAGACCATAATTATCAAAGAGGTAATTCAGGTGGTCAGGCCACGGCAGTGCTTTCTTCCAAAGTGATTGATTTTTCCAATCAGTTATTTGATGGAGTTACTTTAAATTCAGTATTGGGATCAATTACTTTGGATTTGAGAAATGCAGAGATAAAAGATGGAGCATTTATTGACATTGCAGCAGTATTTGGTGGTGTTGATATTGTGGTTCCAAGTGATGTAGAAGTCAGAGTACAACAAGTACCTATCCTTGGAGGAGTTAGCAATAAGGCATCTAATTCATCAGTTATAGCAGCTACATTATATGTAAATGCAACATGTATTCTTGGAGGCGTTACTATTAAATAGATTAGAAATATTAATTTGTATTGATCATAAAATATATTTAGAGGTACCTCGTGGAATGGAAGCTTATTGCCATGCAATCCACGAGGGCGATAAAGTGTCTGCAAGCAGACACTTTATTTATTTAACCTATAGTTTACAGGAATTCTGTATTGAATTTTACATGTAAATTATAGAATAACATTATCTATTCAGTACAACTAGGGATATGAATAAAATACAAGAAGGGTGCATTAAATCATACAAAATATGAGATAGTATTTTGTAAAATAACTTGTTTTAACGCAAATAAATAAGTATGAATGGAATAATTACCATATATAGTTTGAAGCAACACAAATGCAAAGACTTTAAATGGAAATAATAAAGAAAAGTTAACCAGGAGAGATAATGAGTAAAATTACATATGAACAAATTAAAGAGAACAAGGAAATTAATACATATATCAATATTGGAAATGAAGTACTAGGTGTATTAGGATATACAGATCATTCTAAAATTCATGCTATCAAAGTTGCAGAGACAGCTGGTAAAATATTAAAAGAATTGGGATATTCAAAAGAGGAAATTGAGTTGGCAAAAATTGCTGGTTTTATGCATGATATTGGAAATTCGGTTAATAGAAATGATCATGCACATAATGGAGCATTGCTAGCATTTCAAATATTAAGAGATATGAAGATGGATTGTGAAGACATAGCAACTATCATAACAGCAATAGGTAATCATGATGAGAAAACAGGAAGTGCAGTAACGCCTATTTCAGCAGCAATCATATTAGCTGATAAGACAGATGTAAGAAGAAATAGAGTTCGTAACAAAGGTAAAGCAAATTTTGATAATCATGATAGAGTTAATTATGCAGCAATTGAATCGAAAGTAACCATTAGTAAGGAAAAAGGAATTATTCTCTTAGATATTAAACTAGATGAATCAATATCCTCAATCCTTGATTATTTTGAAATTTTTCTCAAAAGAATGTTAATGTGTAAAAGAGCGGCTGAAATTTTAAATACGAAATTTAAATTTACAGCAAATGGTAATAAAGTATCTTAATTAGTTATTTAACGCAAGCTTTAAGTGTTCTTTAAGGATATTAAGAGCTGTTAAGTTTTCACCACCACGAGGAATAATAATATCAGCGTATTTTTTATAGGGTTCTATAAATTGCTCATGCATAGGCTTAACGGTCTGTGAATATTGAGCAATAACTGAGTCAACACTTCTACCACGTTCTTTTATGTCACGCAATATTCTACGCATGAGGCGTTCATCTGCATCCGTATCCACATATATTTTAGTATCCATAAGATTACGCAGTTGTTCATTTTCAAGTATTAATATCCCTTCTACAATAATTACCTTTTTGGGATAAAGAGGAATGGTCTGGTCTGTTCGGTTATGTATGGAATAAGAATAAACAGGACGATTCACTACTATTCCATTTTTAAGCTTTATGATGTCTTCAATTAGTAAGTTGGTATCAAAAGAGTTAGGATGATCATAGTTAAGTTTTTCACGCTCCTCAAAAGGCATTTCGTTGTGCGCTTTATAATAACAATCATGACTAATAAGTTCAATGTCATTCTTAAAGAAATCTTTCAAATTATTGACAATTGTTGTCTTTCCAGAGGCAGAGCCACCGGCAACTCCAATAATATATATATTATTCATTGTAATCCTCCGATATTTTATAATTCAACTTTATTATAATGTAAAAAAAATTGTACCGCAAGTGTAAATAAATTAAAGTTGATAAGTTTAACTTTGTTTTTTGATAACTTGCATCAATTAAATAGTTTGAAGATATACTAATGATAGTAAATATAAGATCGAATAAGATGACTTTAAGTAGATAGGTATAATGTAGAATAAAGTGAACACAGCAAAAAACAGATAAAGTCGTTGAAGTAGACACATTTTTTTGTTTATGGTATAATTTTTAGAGAAGAAAAAATTATTTTGTCGAGAAAAAGGTTTATTAAGGTGGAGGAAAATAATGCAGAAAAAATATGATGTTATAATTATGGGTGCAGGCCCTTCAGGAATCTTCTGTGCGTATGAATTAAAGAAAAAACAAAAAGATATTAGTATTTTAATGATAGAAAAAGGAAGACGAATTGAAGATAGAAAATGTCCCAAGAGAGAAACAAAGACTTGTATTGGGTGTAAGCCATGTGCAATCACAACTGGATTTGCTGGAGCCGGAGCATTTTCTGATGGGAAACTATCATTATCTCCAGATGTTGGTGGAAACTTGCCAGAAATTTTGGGGTATGATAAAGCAGTAGAATTAATCAAAGAATCAGATAATATTTATCTGGAATTTGGTGCTGATAAGAATATTTATGGAATTGATAAAGTAAAAGAAATACAAGAAATAAGAAGAAAAGCAATTAATGCTAATTTAAAGTTGATTGAATGTCCTATTAGACATCTCGGTACAGAAGAAGGATATAAAATTTATAGTAAACTTCAAACACATTTGATAGAACAAGGTGTTGAACTGATGTTTAATACTATGGTCTCAGATTTGATTTTGGAAGATAACAAAGTTATTGGTGTTACAACTGATAAGGATGAGAATATTTATGCAAATGAAATTGTTTCTGCTATTGGAAGAGAAGGTTCTGATTGGTTTAGTCATATTTGTGAGAAATACAAAGTGGCAACGGAAGTTGGAACAGTCGATATTGGCGTTAGAGTAGAAGTGAGAGATGAAGTTATGGAGTTCTTAAATAAGAACTTATATGAGGCGAAGTTGGTTTATTATACTCCTACATTTGATGATAAAGTAAGAACATTTTGTACAAATCCATCTGGTGAGGTTGCCACAGAATATTATGAAAATGGTCTTGCGGTAGTAAATGGACATGCCTATAAATCAAAGGAATATAAGACGACTAATACAAATTTTGCACTTTTGGTTTCTAAGAATTTTACAAAACCATTTAGAACACCGATTGCATATGGAAAACAAATTGCACAACTAAGTAACATGCTTTGTGATGGGAAGATATTAGTGCAGACATTTGGTGATCTTCAAAGAGGCAGAAGAACCACAGAGGAAAGATTATGCAGAAACAATTTGATACCAACTCTAAAGGATGCAGTACCAGGCGATTTATCATTAGTATTTCCACATAGAATTTTAGTAGATATACAAGAGATGATAATGGCTCTTGATAAGGTTACACCTGGAATAGCAAGTGATGAAACGTTACTTTATGGTGTAGAAGTTAAATTCTATTCCAATAAGGTTGTAATAAATAAAGATTTTGAAACTAGTATTGAAGGACTTAGAGCAATCGGAGATGGTGCATCTGTTACAAGAGGACTACAGCAGGCATCAGCAAATGGAATAAGTGTTGCGAGAAGTATTTTGGAAAAAAATAGTCGAGGATAAAATATTGAAGAAAAAATGCAGGATGAAGAAAAATAAGATAAAAATAGCATTTATAGTAGTTGCATGTATACTTGTTGCTGGAATAGGAATTGGATGTAGTGAAAAATCAGCATCGGTAATATTTGTAGAAAAACTAAGTGATAATGATGTTTTTAGAATCAATGGCAGCGTGTGTACTTTACCTGTAGCAAAAATATACTTAACTAACCTTCAAAACCAATATGAAAGCGTATATGATAGTAATATGTGGGATAAAGTATGCGGCGATATTACAATAGAAGAATACGTAAAGAAAACGGTTATAACTGAATTAGCACAAATTAAAAGTATGTCATTATTTGCAAAAGAATATAATATTGAATTAACAGAAGAAGAGAAAAATATAATCAACAAAGCGTCCAAGGAGTACTATGATGGCTTAAATGATCAAGAGATATCCGATATGGGAATTACACAAGATGATGTATCAAATGCGTATTCAGAGTATTTATTAGCAAGCAAAGTTTATTCTTCACTTACCAATGAAACAAATACAGAAGTAAGTGATGATGAAGCTCGAGTTGTTACAATACAACAGATTGTTATTAACAAATACCATATGGATGATGCTGGAAATAAAGTGGAAGATACGGATGAAGAAAAGCAAGAAGCATATACAAAAGCCCAGACAGTATTAGAGAGAGCTCAAAATGATGAGGATTTTGCAACACTCGCTGATAATTATAGTGATAATGAAATTTGCGAATTATCAATAGGTAGAGATAAAATAGAAAAAAATGTCGAAAAGATTGTTTTTAATATGGAAAATGATGAATTAAGTGGTATAATAGAAATAGAAGATGGTTATTACATAATTAAATGCATAAACAGCTACGATATGGAAGCGACAGATGCTAATAAAGAAGTAATTATTGAACAGAGAAAAACAAAGGCTTTTGATGAGGCTTATGAAGTATTTGTAAGTGGTCTTGTTTCAGAATTTAATGATCAACTTTGGGCAAATGTAACATTTGAATATGATGAGAAAGTTAAGACAGCAAATTTTTTTGATATTTATAACCAGCACTTTGAATAATAAACTACTAAAAAGGTAGCAATTTAGGGAGGTCTGTATATGCAAAATCACATATTAGTTATTGATGATATGTTGACAAATCTTAAAATTGTGGAAAGTTTTTTAAAACCATATTATAAGGTTTCGCTTGTGAAATCGGGAGAGCAGGCTCTTAAATTTTTGGAGGATAATAAGCCAGACTTAATACTTTTAGACATTCAAATGCCTGGAATGGATGGGTTTGAAACAATTAAGAAAGTAAAAGAAAATCCCGAAAACAGAGCAGTTCCAGTTTTGTTTTTAACATCTCAAGAAGATATTGATAGTAGGATGAAGGGATTTCAACTAGGTGCTACTGATTTTATTTTAAAACCATTTATGCCAGAAATGGTTTTAAAGGTTATTGCTTCAAGGCTTACAACGATAGATGTATAAAATTCAAACAATGAAGTGGGTATTTATATACCTTCTTTTTTTGCATTATTTTCAACTGTTATTGTTATTGTTACTATTACAGTTAAGAAACAAATTGGAATAATCTGTAAAGTAAAATAAAGTCTTGGTTAATTATAATTAAATATTGATAAAAAATGTTCGATTTATGAAAATAAGTGGTATATTTAAATTAAATAAATAAAGTAAGAGGAGAAAATATGTTTAAATCAATAAAAATTAAAATGTTGGGAGTCATTATTCCAATTATCGTGGTAACAATAGTTATTCTAAACGTGTATAGTGCTCAATCAAGTAAGAATATAGTGGAAGAACAAATTTATGGTACAATGTCTAGTGAACTTAACGGACGAATTAATAGTATTACTAAGGATTTAATAGGAATATCGCAGATATCTGAAAGTATTGGAGATATGGTTGGAGCAACTTATACTAACGCTAGTTTGGGCGAATATGAAAGTATGTTAGGAAAATTAATATATAATAATGATATGATATTAGGTAGTGGTATATGGTTTGAACCAAACGTCTATGACTCAAATGAAAAATTCGTAGGACCATATATTTACAAAGATGGGACAACACCGGTTACTACATATGATTATAGTAATGAAACATATAACTATTTTGCATATGATTGGTATAAACAAGCATTGTCATCAGGAAAAACAATTATTACCGATCCTTATTACGATGAAACAATGGGAGTAGTAATGTCATCATGTTCAACGCCTATATATGGAAAAGATGAAAAGATTATTGGAGTCGTTACAGTAGACATAGAACTTACAGCAATTCAAGACGTAGTTAATTTAATACAGGTGGGTCAGAATGGAAAAGCGATTTTATTAAATAGTGATGGGTTGTATTTAACAAATCAAGATGAAAGTAAAATAATGACTCAGAATATCAAAGAGGAAGCAAATCAATCATTAGCGACGTTGGGAAGCGAAATTCTTAAACAAGATACAGGTGATGGAAGCTATAGTGATGAAAATGATACCTATAATGTTTATTATAGTACATTAGGTGAATATGGCTGGAAATTGTTAATTGTTATGCCGCAAAGCGAGTTGTTTGAGCAAACCAATAGTATGAGCGTTAATCTTATTATAATTGGAGTGATTGCTGTCATAATTTGTATTTTAATGATTACACTTCAAATATCATCTGTTACAAATGGTATCGTTAAAATCAATAAGTCAATTGTATTATTAGCTGCTGGAGACTTTACAACAGAACCAATTATATTAAAATCAGAAGACGAATTAGGGAGTATGAGCAAACAATTAACAGTAATGTATCATAACAACAAAAATATAATTGAAAATATTGTAAATAGTGCAACCGTTATGAATGATTCGAGTAGTGAACTTAATAAAGCTTCCAACGATTTATCGAAACAATTTAATGATATCACAGTCATTATGCAAAGTGTTAATAACGATATGATGTCTGCCAGTGCTGCTACAGAAGAGCTGAATGCATCAGTTGAAGAGGTAAATGCATCGGTCAACGTTCTGACGGTAGAAACTATAAACAGTGCTGAAATGGCTGCAGAAATAGAAGAAAGAGCTTCCACTATAGGAGAAAATAGCCGTGAATCATTTAATCAAGCTGAAAAATTAGTCAAAGTATATGAAAAAGAATTGAATACAAGCATTGATAATGCAACTGTAGTTACAAACATAGGAGTATTAGCGGAAGTAATTTCAAGTATTGCAGAGCAAATAAATTTACTTTCTTTAAATGCATCGATAGAAGCTGCAAGAGCAGGAGAACAAGGAAGAGGATTTGCAGTAGTTGCAGGAGAAATAGGAAAGCTTGCATCAGATACAACAAAGGTGGTTGGAGAAATAAAACAAACGATTGGCATGGTACAAGAGGCTTTTAGTGGATTGACAGGTAATTCAAAGGCACTTTTAGAATTTTTATCAGAAACTGTTACACCTAATTACAATAGCTTTGTGAGTGTATCCGAAAAATATGGAGAAGATGCTAAGAAAATAAAAGCCCTTTCAGAAAAAGTTTCAGAGATGTCCAATTCTATTGAACGAACTGTTACTGAAATTACAAGTACAATTCAAAACATTACGGAATCGGCCCAAAATACGGCACAAAGTGGTTCGAATGTGAGTGATACAATTGATGAAGTTTCAGAGGTTGTTGAAAATGTTGCGAATAAATCAATTGAACAAAAAAACATTGCAAGTCAATTACAAGTATTAGTAGATAAATTTAAATTTTAAATGTTAAATTAAAAAACAGAGATTGGAAGCTTTTTGCCAAACGGCAATCCATCCTCTGTTTTGTTTGAAAGAAAGTTTTTCAAACTATTATCTAAATAATGGTACTTTCAATATTTGCTCTTAAAAAAAGATATTACCAAATTCAGAAATGGTAATATCTTTTTCTTTAAAAAGTATTTGTTTTTATTTAGCAAGTAACATCATAATTTCATTACTACGATTTACAAATTTAGTCATTGCATCACCAGCAAGTGGTTTATGGCAAATAAGAGCTAAATCGTAAAGTTGTTCACACATCATAGGAACATTTTGAGAATCCTTATTTTCAAGAATATACTTAACTAATGAATTGTTTGCATTTAATACAAGAGTTTCAGATGAGCCAAACATACTTGGATCCATGCCGTACATATTATATGATTTCATCATTTCCTGCATACGTCTACTTTCTTCGGCAAGAGTTATCATTGAAGAAATATTTTCATTTTTTAATTTTTCTACTTTTACATCCAATTTATCATTGTTAAGTGATTTTCTGAATACTTCTGTAAGCGTATCAATATCAGCTTTCATAGCTTCTACATTAGTTTCCTCTTTAAATGTATCAGTTAAATCAGCGTCTATTCTTTGGAATTTAACAGTCTCATTTTTCTGCTCCAATTGAGTGACAAATGGTGAATCAATATTATGAGTCAATATAACTGCATTTAATCCAGCTTCTTTAAACATGTTAATATATTGACTCTGTTGTTGTTCATCAGTTACGTAATAAACAGTGTTTTTAGGAGCTTCGCTATCAACATTTGTTGTTTCTTCTTCTATCGTATCAGTGCTATCTACTACATCAGCAGTTTCAACTGCATCAGAGCTTTCTGTTTTGTCGGTGTTTGATTCTAAATAATCTGAAAGAGTAAGATATTTGCTGCTTAAATCTTTAAAAAGAATATAATCATTCATTTTCTCGCAGAATTTCTCATCTTTTAAGCAACCAAACTTAATAAATGGACTAATATCATCCCAATATTTTTCATAAGATTCTCTGTCTGTTTTACACATTCCAGTAAGTTTATCAGCAACTTTTTTAGAAATATAATCAGAAATCTTTTTAACAAAACCATCGTTTTGAAGAGCACTTCTTGATACATTAAGAGGTAAATCAGGACAATCAATTACACCTTTTAATAATAAAAGAAATTCAGGAATTACTTCTTTTATATTATCAGCTATAAATACCTGATTATTATATAACTTAATGGTACCTTCCATTGATTCATATTCATTATTAATTTTAGGGAAGTATAAAATACCTTTTAAGTTAAATGGATAATCCATATTAAGGTGTATCCAGAACAATGGTTCTTTATAATCCATAAATACTTTACGATAAAAAGCTTTGTACTCGTCATCTGAACAATCATTAGGATGTTTTGTCCAAAGTGGCTTTGTATCATTTAAAGCAACAGGTCGTTTCAAAATTTTAAGTTTTTCAGTTTTTGGTGAAATTTCTACAATTTCTTTTTCACCATTTTCATTTTCTTTTTCTTCTGTTTTTGCTTCTTCAATAATTGTTTCAATTACAGTATCTTTCTCTGTTTTTTCTTCAGGAAGAATTGTTTCATATTCTGGTTCTGCAGTTTCGTTCGTAAAGTAAATTTCAGTTGGCATAAAAGAACAATATTTTGATATAATTTCTTTTGCTCTGTATTCATTTGCAAATTCCAGACAATCATCATTTAAAAATAATGTAATTTCAGTACCTACAGTTGTCTTAGCGCCATCGCCCATATCAAATTGAGTACCACCATCACATTCCCAATGAACTGGTTTTGAATCTTTTTTAAAAGATAATGTGTCTATGTGAACTTCATCAGCTACCATAAAAGCGGAATAGAAACCTAATCCAAAATGTCCGATAATTTGATCTTCGTTTGTCTTATCTTTATATTTTTCTAAAAAGTCTGTAGCACCTGAAAATGCAATTTGATTAATATATTCAGTTACTTCATCGGCTGTCATTCCAAGACCGTTATCAATAAATTTTAGAGTTTTTTCTGTTGGATTTGCAATAACTTGAATCTTAAATTCGTTGTCATCTGGGATTGTGCATTCTCCCATGATTTCTAATTTCTTTAATTTGGTAATAGCATCACATCCGTTTGAAATTAGTTCTCTAAAGAAAATATCATGATCGGAATATAACCATTTCTTAATAATTGGAAAAATATTATCGCTATCAATTGATAGACTACCATGTTGTTTGTCCATACGTAACACTCCTTTTGTTTCATTAAATTTAGTAATTAATTAGTTATCTTTCAAATTAAAAATTTGAGTTTCAGTATCCAATTTGCAAAAAGCATAATAGATTACTGCATAAGTATTAATGTGACGAAATCTACACATCATTTATTATATAATAATACTCGTATTTTTAAATGTCAAGAAAAAATTAGCACTCATTTAAAAAGAGTGCTAACAACGACGGAAATTATATGTGATGAAAAGACCTTTTTTCCCATTTTAACAAGGGTTACATTTCTTCAAAGGGTATTTCATGAGCTGCAAAAAACTTTTTCATCATATGATCCCATTTGTTTTCAAAGGATTTATCAAGTGTGAATAATTTGAGAGAAGTGCCAGTGATACAGTTTAAACTGTTATTCGCATATTTAATGTTTAAAAATAAACCGTTAATATCATTTGGAGTAAGAGAAGTACCGCTTTGTTCTAAAAGTTTAGTGACATTCACAGGAGATAATAAAAAGACAATTTTAAAGCTAAGAGGAGTTCTTTTACCTTTAATTAATTCAAAGCAAAATGGCTTTAAGGTTTCCCAAGTAGATATTGTCTGGTCAATTAAATTATTTTCTTCAAGCTCCTCGGAGGAATAAAAATCCTTATTAATATGGCCGTCTATTGTAAATGTATTACTTGTAGTGATTGTAGCTTCACTGACAAGAAATTTGTTAAAGGTATCTGAAATTAATAGTTTGGACATGAAAATTTTTACATCTATAATTTGTAATGATATCAATGTTATCCCCCTAAGTCTTTGTTATTATGCACAGAAGTGAAATGGTTACTGTTCACTCCGTTCACAGTAACATATGATTTCTGCATGCAAATTCGCTACGCGAAGCAGAAATCATTTGTTGAATCATTTTCTTACGTAGCTTAACAGCTAGTGTTAAGCTACTGTGTGAACAGTAACGTGAAATGATTTACAGTTGTGTAAATAGTAACAAGTCTTTACTAAATACATAATATATCGTATATTATAACTAAGCTAATCATTTTTAGCAATGAGAAAAAGCCGAAATCTATAGTAAAAATGAATTAGATAACATAGAATATTGCATAAAGAAAAATATTTGAATTAATTTCTGAGGAACGTTAGAAAAAACGTGCTCACTATCGTTTTAAAAAACTAAATAATAAAATGAATAATTACTCTAACTTTACATGAATTGGATTGAAATTACTTTGGAAAAACGTTATAGTATACTTATAGAAAATAGCATATGTTGAGTTTTGTTTTGGATCTATGTCAAGATATAGTATAAAATGAAAAGGATGTGATTTTATATGAATCAAGTGTATAGCAAACATTCGTACAACATCTACAAAGTTTCTGACGGTTATATCGTACACAACACAGTTAAGGATTTTCAGAAGGGGCATACTCATCTGAATAGTTTCAAGTCTGCAAAATATCTAATTAACTTAGCTGTTCACAGAAGTATTCCATATCATTTAGACCGTTATCGGTTAATCAGTCTATCCCGCATTACAGAAGATGAAGATTATAAAGAAAAAATTTTAGAACTTGTAGGAAATAAGAAAAGCAAGCTAAATTATGTAAATAGTATTAGGAAATGCGGATAATAGAGAGGGAATTATTTTCGGAGGAATGGTTATGAATAACAATAGCAACATAAAGCAATTAATGAAAGTACTCTTGGTTGGAACTTCACCTTATATGGTAGTTCAAGAAGGCGTTAAGCAATTGGAAGAAGCAGGATTTAAAAGTCTTGAATTAAGTCAAGACTGGGGTCTTGACTATGGAAGCAAATATTATATTTCGCATCATGGTTCAAGTTTGTTTGCATTTACAGTTGGAGATCAATTTGTATTTAGAGAAGGGTTTCGGATTGCCACAGCACATTCTGATTTTCCTGGATTTCGAATTAAACCCAATCCAGATTTGACGACAAATAAGTATCGTCAGATTAATGTAGAAGTATATGGAGGCCCCATTCTAAATACATGGCTAGATAGGCCTTTATCAGCGTCAGGAAGAGTCACATTAAAAAGTAATGACGTTTTTAAACCAGAGATTAGATTGATAGATTTGAAAAAGCCACTTTTTACAATACCTAATGTTGCAATACATCTCAATAAAGAAGTGAATAAGGGTGTTGAGTTAAATAAACAAACGGATTTACTTCCAATTACAGCTATTGTGAATGAAGAATTGGAAGGAGAGGGCTTCATTCAATATTTAGCTAATGAACTTGATACGAATCCTGATAATATTTTAGATTATGAACTTAATTTATACAACTTAGATTCACCTTGCTTACTTGGTTTAAATGAAGAATTTTTATCATCGCCAAGAATAGATAACCTAACAAGTGTGCAGGCAATTTTAACAGGTATTATCAATGGAAGTAGAGAAAATGGAATTAATGTGGTTGCATTATTCGACCATGAAGAGATAGGAAGCAGAACGAAACAGGGAGCAGGTTCCAATATACTTTCACTGATTTTAGAAAAAATATTTCTTTCATTTGGAAGAGATAGAGGAAAATTTTTATCTGCTATAGCAGCTAGCTTTATGTTATCTGTTGATGTGGCACATGGGTTACATCCAAACAAGGTTAGTAAATATGATATAACGAATCAACCAATATTAGGAAAAGGTATTTGTATAAAAGAAGCTTGTTCACAAAGCTATGCAACAGACAGTGAGGCAGTAGCAATAGTAGAGCAACTTTGCCAGGCAAACCAGATCGATTATCAAAAGTTTACCAATCGTTCAGATATTCAAGGTGGAGGCACGATAGGAGCAATAGCAGCTATACATCTTCCGATGAAAATCATAGACATAGGGGTACCAATGCTTGCAATGCATTCCGCAAGAGAAGTAATGGGAACGAGAGATCAAGATGGTTTGGTTGAGCTACTAGAAGCTTATTTTTAATAGAATCGCAACGTTCTACGAACTTCCACATTCAATTAAAAGGCACTACGTGCCAAAATGCGCACCTCGTGGAGAGGAAGTTTATTACTGCACAATCGAATCAGACACGTTGTTATAATAATCTATTAGAGATGAAATATAAATCACACATAATCTTGTGTGATTTATTATATTAGCCACAAAAAAAACTTTTATTTATTTTCTATGTATGCTATTATTAGTAGTAATGAAAACTATATAATGTAGTTAGATAATAAGATAAGCGTAAAAGCTACTATAAGCATAGATAATGGTAGTTTTCTTATAAATCAGGAGGTAACTATGAGTTATAAAATAATTGTAGACAGTTGTGGTGAATTTACAGAAAGATTAGAAAAGGATGAGCATTTTGTGAATGTTCCGTTACAAATTCAGATTGATGATTTTATCATTGTTGATGACAAGACATTTGATCAAGCTGATTTCTTGAAGCGTGTTGCAGCTAGTCCCAATTGTCCAAAATCATCTTGTCCTTCTCCTCAAATATATATGAAAGAGTATACATGTGAGGCTGAAAATGTATATGCAGTAACATTATCGTCTCAACTAAGCGGATCATATAATAGTGCGGTATTAGGTAAGAACCTATATCATGAAGAAAAAGATGATAAAAATATTTATATATTTGATTCAAAATCAGCTTCTATTGGTCAAACATTAATAGCTCTTAAGGTAGAAGAATGTGAGAATACGGGAATGAAGTTTGATGATGTAATTCATACGGTAGAGGATTATATTAAAGAAATAAAAACATATTTTGTGTTAGAGACATTAGAAACGCTAAGAAAAAATGGTCGATTAAGTAATTTGAAGGCTTTTGTAGCAGGCGCATTAAATATTAAGCCGGTTATGAGTGCGAAGGATGATGGAACTATTTATCAATTAGGGCAGGCAAGAGGAATCAATAAAGCACTTAACAAAATGGTAGATAGTATTATAGAACAGGTAAAGGATTCTGAGAACAAAATTCTTGCAATATCTCATTGTAATTGTTTAGAGCGTGCGGAAATGGTGAAAGAAGAATTAATGAAGAGATGTAAGTTTAAAGATGTTATTCTATGTAATACAGCGGGTATTAGTAGCCTTTATGCATGCGATGGGGGAATTATAGTTGTAGTATAACTTACAATTATTTGTTTCTACTTTAATGAAATTCCAGTATTTTAAAATTATAATGTAAGTTAACGATTCAGTACCCACAAGTGTGAGGTGTTTTGCAAAGCAAAATCCCAAGTTTTATAGCGCTAAAATGCAATACAATTGCATTTTATGTGCATCGCGTAGCGGTAACTAGGAAGGTACTGAATAATTACAATTTAAGCCTTAATAAAGTTGAAAATAATAAATTTTATTTAACAAATGTTCACATAAGTAGTGTATAATATCTCTAAATGAATACGTGTAAGATGAAAAGTAAAGATTTCTAGCGTTTTTCATTGCATGACTTAAAAAGGAGAGTGTTTAAATGAGCCAGGAAAAAGTAGAACGTTATAAAAAAGAAAAAGCAAATAGAAAAAAAATTATAAAAAAAGAAAAAATGAAGATGTTTGCAACTAAAATATCGGTAGGGATTGTTTTTCTTGTAGCAGTTGGTTGGATTGGATATTCGGCATATAATGTGGTTGAATCAAATAAGCCAGAGACTGTAGTTTCCGTTAATTTAGATTCTGTAAATGAATATATGGCTGGATTATCAGCAGATGAAGTACAATAATATATGAATCATTTAGATAATATCTTATCCAACCTAAGCAAGAAGCACGTATATATTCAGATTCATAATTTTCCAGATCCAGATGCAATTGCAAGCGCATATGGATTGCAGAAACTGCTTAAGACAAAACAGATTGAAACTACAATTTGTTATATGGGTAGAATTGATAGATATAGTACGGCTAGAATGATACAAGAGCTGGGTATTAAATTATTTAATATCAATGAAATTAGTAATATGACGGAAGATGATGAGATTATTCTTGTAGATTCGCAAAAGGGTAATATAAATGTTGAAGAAATTATTGGTAAAGAAATTATTTGTATCGATCATCATCCGTATAATGATATAAATGAATACAAAATTGCAGATATTAGAAAAGATGTAGGATCTTGCGCATCCATTATTGGAGAATATTTTATTGAAAGCAATCTTAATATGGATAGTACAACAGCTACAGCTCTAATTTATGGTATAAAAATTGATACAGCTAATTTAAGCCGTGGAGTTTCAAAGCTAGACTTAGATATGTTTTATTATTTGTATTCTAAATGTGATCTTGATATTGTGCAAAGGTTAGAACATAGTGTGTTGCAAATAGAAGATTTACATGCCTACGCAAATGCGATTAATACGATTTCTATTGTTGAAGGGATAAGTTTTGCCAATACAGGTGTAGATTGTCCGGAAGCGCTCATCGCAACGATTTCAGATTTTATGATGTTGATTTCTGATGTTTATTTATCTGTAGTATACGCTAAGAGAGATGATGGTTTTAAATTGTCTGTGAGAAGTGAATATACGATGTATGATGCAGGGGAATTATGCAAGTTAGCCTTACAAGGTCATGGTAATGGTGGCGGACATGCACATATGGCGGGTGGATTTATACCCTTTACGGGAGATAAGAGGCAAGAAGAAATCTTAATAGAAAGTATTAAAAAGAACTTTTTAGAAAGTGCAAGAAGACATAAAGAACAATAAAAGATAGAATAGATTGCTAAGCGTTTGCTATAGGAATTTATTCTATCTTTTTATATAATAGGAAAGTTTTTGAACTTACCTATTATAGTAATGATATATTTTTGTTATTTGCCATTCTTACATAAATACAAAGCTTATTATATTGAATGGTTATATTTTATTGTAACGATTCAGTACCTTCCTAGTTACCGCTACGCGATGCACATAAAATGCAAGAAACTTGCATTTTATGTGCTATAAAACTCGGGATTTTGTTTTGCAAAACACCTCGCGTTAGTGGGTTCTGAATAGTTATATCTTATTTATCTTTATTTGCTTCTGCCATTTTCATAGCACGAACTTTTAAAGATAAACCAAATAAATTAATAAATCCTTCTGCATCATGGTGGTCATATAACTCACCGGTAGTAAAACTTGCTAATGATTCACTATATAATGAATATGGAGAAGTTGTTCCAGCCTTTGTGATATTACCTTTGTAGAGCTTGAATTTAACTTCACCTGTTACATATTGCTGTGTTGACTCAATGAATGCCTGAATAGCCTCACGAAGTGGTGTAAACCATTTACCTTCATATACAACATCAGCAAATTTATTTGCCATTTCTTTTTTCACTGTTAGAGTAGCACGGTCTAAAATTAGTTCTTCTAATTGTGTATGAGCTTCCATAAGGATTGTTCCACCTGGAGTTTCATAAACACCACGAGACTTCATACCAACTACACGGTTCTCAACGATATCAATGATACCAACACCATGTTTTCCACCTAATACATTTAATTTTTCAATGATCGTAGATACTTTCATCTTTTCACCATTAAGTGTAACGGGAATACCTTTTTCAAAGGTCATAGTAACATATTCGCCTTCGTCAGGTGCCTTTTCAGGAGAAACACCAAGAACTAGTAAATGATCATAGTTAGGTTCATTTGCTGGATCTTCAAGTTCAAGACCTTCGTGGCTGATATGCCAAAGATTTCTATCACGACTGTAGCTATTATCAGCTGAAAATGGAAGATCAATTCCATGTTCTTTACAGTATTCAATTTCATCTTCACGGGATTGCATTTTCCAAGTATCATTGCATCTCCATGGAGCAATAATTTTTAAATCTGGAGCAAGAGCTTTGATACCTAGTTCAAAACGAACTTGATCATTTCCTTTACCAGTAGCACCATGACAAATAGCAACTGCACCTTCAACTCTTGCAATATCAACAAGTTTTTTAGCAATTACTGGTCTAGCCATTGAAGTACCTAATAAATATTTATTCTCATAAATTGCATTAGCTTGTACACAAGGAATTACATATTCGTCAACAAATTCATCAACTACGTCTTCTATATATAATTTGGTAGCGCCAGATAAAGTTGCTCTTTCTTCAAGACCATCTAATTCATTGCCTTGTCCAACATTTATACATACACATACTACATCGTAATCATAATTTTCCTTTAACCAAGGAATAATTGCTGTAGTGTCAAGTCCACCGGAGTAGGCTAAAATAACTTTTTCTTTCATAAAATGCCTCCTAAATTGTTAGTATTTAATTTAAAATGTAAAGGTTACGTATTGATTACATTTGTTTCTTTTAATTAATATACAACATCATAAATAGAATTGCAAGTGTAAATTTATACACTAATATGTAACTATTATGCATACAATATGCAAAAATATGTAAAACATCATAAATTACGCAATTTGTATCTTAAATCACGCTTAACAATAGGGAAAAGGTAAGATTCAAAACAACTAGTTTTGAATCTTGAAATGATGAAGGGGCTAGTATATAATATAACTAGTGCTTAAATAGATAAAACGTTATAATATGCTATAAATCAAGTGTTTATAGACTTTAGTTATCAATTTGTTAACCAACTAAATTTTTATCTTTCATAACATAAATGCAACATGCAGATGCTAATTTGTTACTGTTCACACAGTAGTTTAACAATAGCTGTTAAGCTACGTAAGAAAATGATTCAACAAATGATTTCTGCTTCGCGTAGCGAATTTGCATGCAGAAATCATACGTTGCTGTGAACGGAGTGAACAGTAACGCTAATTTAAATAAAGAATAAAAAATTTGTAAAATATAGTTGCATATTATACGACAGAGGTGTATAATTATGCAATATCGAAAGCAACGGATTAGAGAAGCATCTAGTCAGTTGTTTTTAATGATTTATGACAATTACTAATATTAACGATATAGTTATGATAGATGAGTGGTACGCTCGAACG
Organism: Lachnotalea sp.; assembly: GCA_041821265.1. Taxonomy (GTDB): domain Bacteria; phylum Bacillota; class Clostridia; order Lachnospirales; family Lachnospiraceae; genus Lachnotalea. Next base: position 26,844 of record JBGUEQ010000037.1, read on the forward strand.
GAGGGAAATATGATAAAGGTAGGAATTATTGGAGCAACAGGGTATGCAGGTGGAGAACTTGTTAGAATTATTACAGGACATAAAGAAGCTGAAATTAAATGGTATGGTTCCAGAAGTTATATTGATAAGAAGTATTCACAGGTTTATCAAAATATGTTTCAAATTGTTGATGATAAGTGCCTTGATGATAATATAGAAGAACTTGCAAATCAAGTAGATGTTATTTTTACAGCTACACCTCAGGGATTATGTTCTTCACTATTAAATGATGAAATATTATCAAAAGTAAAAATTATTGATTTAAGTGCAGATTATAGAATAAAAGATGTTAAGGTATATGAAGAATGGTATAAAATAGAACATAAAACACCACAATTTATTAATGAAGCAGTGTATGGGTTATGTGAAATTAATAGAGAAGATATAAAAAAAGCAAGACTGATTGCGAATCCAGGTTGTTACCCAACCTGTTCGACCCTTTCTATTTATCCTTTATTAAAAGAAGGGTTTATTGATCCGAATACAATTATTATTGATGCTAAATCTGGAACATCAGGTGCTGGAAGAGGAGCAAAAGTAGATAATTTATATTGTGAAGTAAATGAAAATATTAAAGCATATGCTGTGACAACACATAGGCATACGCCAGAGATTGAAGAACAGTTATCTTATGTATCAAATAGTGAAGTAAAGATTAATTTTACTCCTCATTTGATTCCAATGAATCGAGGAATACTTGTAACGGCGTATGCTTCTCTTATAAAAGAGGTAACGTATGAACAGGTGAAAGCGGTTTACGATCGATATTATGATCAGGAAAAATTTGTTAGAGTACTTGAGCAGGATTTATGTCCTGAAACCAAATGGGTGGAAGGCAGTAATTATGTTGATGTCAATTTTAAAATAGATAAAAGAACCAATAGAATTATTATGATGGGTGCAATGGATAATTTAGTGAAAGGCGCAGCAGGTCAGGCAGTTCAGAATATGAACTTAATGTTTGGACTTGAAGAAAGTATGGGACTTAACTTAATACCAATGTTTCCATAAGCGAAGGATAAATAATGATTAGATCAATGAAGATTGAAGATTATGAAAAGATTCATACACTGTGGGACAGCATTAAAGGGTTTGGAATAAGAAGTGTGGATGATTCTTATGAAGGAATTGCTCGATTTTTAGAAAGAAATCCGACTACAAGCATTGTAGTAGAAGAAAATGAACAGATAGTTGGTAGCATATTATGCGGGCATGATGGTAGAAGCGGATGTTTTTATCATGTTTGTGTATTAGAAGATCATAGAAAAAAAGGAATTGGGAATCAGATGGTTCATGCAGCATTAGAGGCATTAAAGAAGGAACATATCAATAAAGTATCATTAATTGCGTTTACGAAAAATCAAATCGGAAATTCTTTTTGGCAAGATATGGGATGGGAATTAAGAGAAGATTTGAATTACTATGATTTGTCATTAAACGAAGATAATGTAACAGAATTCATATAAATAATAAAGTAAACAAAACGTATCTATATTAAATTCATATGATTGAAATGTAGATAGATAAAATTTATATATATCAAAGTCACATAAACGAAATTTATATAGAATAGAGAGGTTAATATTATTATGAAAATTATTGAAGGTGGAGTAACTGCAGCCAAAGGATTTCAAGCTACTTGTGCAGCAGCAGGAATAAAATACAAAGATAGAAAAGATATGGCGTTAATTTACAGTGAACTGCCATGTAAGACAGCCGGTACCTTTACAACAAACATAGTAAAAGCAGCACCCGTACTATGGGATAAAGAGATGGTGGACCACTCAGCATTTACACAAGCAGTTGTTATCAATGCGGGCATTGCAAATGCATGTACAGGTGCAGAAGGTTATCGTTATTGTCAAGAAACAGCTAGCGAGGCATCACAGGCTTTAAATATTCCAGAAAACAGTGTGTTGGTAGCTTCGACCGGAGTAATTGGAAAACAACTTCCTATGGATAAAATTACAAGTGGAATTAAGCTGATGGCACCAACGCTTGGTGCCACAATGGAAGATGGTCATGTAGCTGCAACCGCAATTATGACGACTGATACACTTCCTAAAGAAGTAGCGGTTGAAATAGTACTTGGGGGCAAAACGGTTACAATTGGTGGTATGTGTAAAGGCTCAGGGATGATTCATCCAAATATGTGTACTATGCTAGGATTTGTAACAACCGATGTTTCTATGTCAAAAGAATTACTTCAGGAAGCATTAAGCGAAGATGTGAAAGATACGTATAATATGATATCAGTTGATGGAGATACTTCAACAAATGATACAGTACTACTAATGGCAAATGGGTTAGCAGCAAACAGCGAAATAACAGTTAAAAATGATGATTACTATAAATTTACAGAAGCGCTAAATTATGTAAATACATGTTTAGCGAAGAAGATTGCTGGTGATGGAGAAGGAGCAACTGCATTATTTGAAGTGAAAATAATTGGGGCTGAATCAAAAGAACAAGCAGTTACGTTGAGTAAATCAATTATCACTTCAAGTTTAACGAAGGCTGCAATTTTTGGTCATGATGCAAACTGGGGAAGAATTTTATGTGCTATGGGTTATTCAGGAGCTCAATTTGATCCAGAGCAAGTAGATTTGTTTTTTGAAAGCAAGGCTGGAAAGCTTGAAATTATAGAAAATGGTGTAGCCCTTGATTATAGCGAGGAAGAAGCTACTAAAATTTTATCAGAGCCAGAAGTAACAGCAATAGCCGATGTTAAAATGGGTAATGCAACAGCAACGGCTTGGGGATGCGATTTAACATACGATTATATTAAAATAAATGCAGATTATCGCTCGTAATAGAAAGAGAAAAGTGTATAGATTTACACATGAGGAGAAATAGATGGAAATGGAATTATGGCTTCAAAAAGCGCAAGTACTAATAGAGGCACTTCCTTATATACAAAGATTTAATGGAAAGACAATCGTAGTAAAATATGGTGGAAGTGCTATGGTAGATGATGACTTAAAGAAAAATGTAATTAAGGATGTTGCACTACTGAAATTAGTTGGATTTAAACCAATTATTGTACATGGTGGTGGAAAAGAAATAAGCAAATGGATTAAAAAAGTTGGAATGGAACCACAATTTATCAATGGACTAAGAGTAACCGATGAAGCAACAATGGAAATTGCCGAAATGGTGTTAAATAAAGTAAACAAAGGCTTAGTTCAAATGATGGAGAGTCTTGGCGTGAAAGCAGTTGGTATGAGCGGGAAAGATGGATCTACTCTTCGCGTTGATAAGAAGTATGCAGATGGTAAAGATATTGGATTTGTTGGTGAAGTAAAGGAAGTAAATGCAGGTCTCATTAACACGCTGTTGGAAAATGATTTTGTTCCAGTTATTTGTCCAATCGGAATTGATGACGATTATAATACCTATAATATTAATGCGGATGATGTAGCTTGTGCGATAGCAAGAAGTGTGAAAGCTGAAAAACTAGCATTTTTAACAGACATTGAAGGGGTATATCGAGACCCATTGCGTTCGGAGACTTTAATTCCTGAACTCACGATTCCTGAAGCAAAAGCATTTTTAGCCAGTGGAAATGTAGGTGGAGGAATGTTACCAAAGCTTCAAAATTGTATTGATGCAATTGAAAGTGGCGTGTCAAGAGTTCATATATTGGACGGACGAATTGAACATAGTTTATTGCTGGAATTCTTTACGAATAGAGGAATTGGAACTGCAATTCTAAGCGAAGCAGAAAGTAGGTATTATCATGAGCATGAATAATTATATGGATCAGTCAGAAGAAAATTTATTACACACATACAATCGTTATAAAATTGTTCTTGAAAAAGGCGAAGGTGTTTACCTCTATGATACAGAGGGGAAGAAGTATTTAGATTTTACAGCGGGCATCGCGGTTAATTCACTTGGCTATAGTAACAAGGAATACAAAGATGCTTTAAAGAATCAAATTGATTTGTTAATGCATATCTCTAATTTATATTACAGCATACCTTTGTCCGAAGCTTGTCAAAAATTGGCGAAGGCATCTCAATTAGATAAAGTATTTTTTACAAATAGTGGAACAGAGGCAATTGAAGGAGCCATAAAAACCGCAAGAAAATATGCATTTAATAAAGATGGTAATACGGATCATGAAATTATTGCGATGAATCATTCGTTTCATGGCAGAAGTCTAGGTGCTTTGTCCGTAACAGGAAATCCACATTATCAGGAAGCTTTTAAACCATTAATTGGTGGAATTAAATTTGCTGATTTTAATGATTTGGATAGTGTTAAAAAATTAGTAAATGAAAAGACCTGTGGAATTATTTTAGAACCAATACAAGGAGAAGGTGGAATACATCCTGCAACTCAGGAATTTTTAGAGGGTATTAAAAAGATTTGTGAAGACAATGATATTTTACTTATCTTTGATGAAATTCAATGTGGTATGGGTAGAACGGGTACTATGTTTGCATGGCAAGGATATGGAGTGAGCCCAGATGTTATGACTTGTGCGAAAGCGCTAGGATGTGGAGTTCCAGTAGGTGCATTTGTTGTAAATAAAAAGGCAGCAGCATTGGTAGCTGGAGATCATGGGACAACCTATGGTGGAAATCCATTTGTTTGTGCAGCAGTGAGTAAAGTTTTTGACATTTATGAAAGTCAAAATATAATTGATAATGTAAATAAGGTAAGTGCATACTTAGAAGCAAAACTGGACATGCTTGTGGATAAGTTTGACTGTGTGGAAGGAAGACGTGGAAAAGGTTTGATGCAAGGACTCATTCTTAACAAACCTGCGAATGACGTCGTATTAAATGCATTGAATAATGGATTGATTGTGATAACAGCAGGTGCCAATATAATAAGAATGGTTCCTCCACTTATTATTACACAAGAAAATGTGGATGAGATGATAGTAAAGCTTGAGAAAAGCATCGCTGATTTATCTGCGTAGTTTAGAATAAGTTGACCGGAGAGAAAATGAAACGCATAATAAAAAACATATTAAGTATCGCTTTATCTGCTGCTTTAGTGGGAGGCTTGGTTGGCTGTACAGAACAAATCAAAGAAACTTCAACAACAAGTTCAGAGGAGTCATCAACAGAACCAAAAGAACTAGTACTGTGGTATACGAACGAGAAATTAAGTGATTATATAGAAGAAGTATCGCAAGAATATGGTGCAGCTAACAATATAGTAATAACCCCTAAATTAGTTTCCGCAATCGATTATATTGAGAATATAAATCAGGCAGTCTTATTAAATGAGGCTGCCCCTGATTTGTTTATATCGGAAAATTGTGATTTGGAAAAATTATATTTAGCGGGCTTAACATTGGAAAACCAAGATGAAACATATTCTGAAGACAATTATTATAAAACGGCATTAAATGCATTTACATATAAAGATAAACTATTAGCGTATCCTTTGTATTTTGAATCTAGTTATCTGCTTTATAATCAAGAATATGTTACAACCCCACCAAATACAATTGATGAAATTTTGGATTTTGCTAATGAATTTGATGCGCCAGAAGGTGTTGAGAACATTTTTAATTGGGATGTTACCGATGCATTAAGTAATTATTTTTTTGTTGGAAATTATTTAAATAATGATGAAATCGATAATGAAAATTATATTGTAGACAAGGATAAACTAATAGAAGCTCTTATTTATTATCAAAACCTGAATCAATATTTTGCGATAGATGCAGACACTGTGAACTATGATACAGCATTTCAAAATTTTACAGAAGGAAAAAGTGTATTTACTATTGCAAAAACGGACAAACTATCAGAAATAGAATTGATGGAGGGCGATGCAAGTGAAGAAAATCAAGAAGGTATCCAAAATGGAAACAATGATGGAAGTAATGAGCCAGTTAGTAATTCAAATGAAGAGGCAGTGGAAGAAACGAATGAAGCTGCAGCATCAAATGAAATACAGGAAAAAGATGCTAGCCAAGATAATGAGGCGACTTCCGAAAACAACGATGAAAACATGGAAAGTGCTTCAGCACAATCAGTTTCGACTCAGAAGCTAAATTCAAATACAACATTAAAATACAGTGCAGGGATAGAAAAAATTTTAAATCCATATGTGAGTGATGATGAAGCTTCTCAAAAGGAGGAATTGATTCGTACGGATTCAGCAATATCAAATGATGCGGGTACTATTATTGATAAAAATAGCAATTTCAAAATAATACCACTTCCCAACCTTACAAGTGAAATTAAGGGAAAGGGAATGGCTGTTAGTTTTGGAGTATTTATTAATGGTTATACATCAAAACAAGAGGAAGCTAATGAATTTGCAAAATATCTTTCTTATAATAAATCAGCCAAGTTATACAAAGAAACAGGAAAGCTTTCATCAAGAAAAGGAATCGATTATAATAATGTAAATATTTCAAATGTTTTGAAAGAATACGATGAAGATGTAGCTTCGCCAAAACTAATGGAAAATGGAGATTTTGGATTACAACTTGAAATATTATTTTCGAATATATGGAAAGGCGCAGATGTTACGCAGACAATCGATGAGATGTCGAAATAGAAGAGTGTTATCCCTTCAATGAAGTGGATGAATATAATTCCAATTATATGGAGATAATTTGCATATAAATATATGCGGAGGTTATCAAATATGATTGGAATTTTTACTGCATTAATCGCGGGTGCATTAATGAGTGTACAAGGAGTATTTAATACGGAAGTGACAAAGAATACTAGCATATGGGTATCAAGTAGTTGGGTACAGTTTACTGCTTTATTGGTATGCATTGGTGCATGGTTTTTTACGGGACGAGAAAGCTTTGCTGGTATCATAAATATTGGTAATAAATATATGTTGCTTGGTGGCGTTATTGGAGCATTCATTACGTATACCGTTATAAAAAGTATGGGATCACTTGGACCAGCGAAAGCGGTTATGATTATTGTAATTTCGCAACTTATTATTGCTTATTTAATTGAGTTATTTGGAGTATTTGGAGTTGATAAAGCAGAATTTGAATGGAAAAAAATCTTTGGGATGGTATTAGCTATCGTAGGTGTCGTTATATTTAAGTGGGAATAATGGTTGCTATTCACAGATATGAGCTATTTTGCGGGACCGTGAATCGTAATAATAAATTTCAAAAAGTAGCTTGTAATAATTCAATATTTTAGTTACAATAAAATAGTCTAGTATAGAGGGAAATCCATAATTTATTATGGAGGAATTATGCAAAAGGGCAAAATTATAAAAATTAGTATTATTATAAGTATATTTGTGGTATGTGGATGTTTGTATAGTTGCAAGGATAATGAGAAGACAGTAGTATCATTTGAAGACAATTCAAATAATGAAGAGAATGCAACCGAAAGTAAAACAAATATAGATGTTGATAAGGAAGAAGAACCAGAGCAGGAAATTTACGTGTACATCTGTGGGGAGATACTTAATCCAGGAGTGTATCAGGTAGAACAAGGTGCTAGAATGTACCAAGTAGTTGAATTGGCTGGAGGCGTTTTAGATACAGGAGCAGAAAACTATCTTAATCTTGCAGAAAGTGTTTCGGATGGACAAAAGATTGTAGTACCTTCACAAGAAGAAGCCAAACAATTAGAGGTAATACAAGAGGAAGCGTCCTCACAATATATCAATATTAACACAGCCAATGAGGAGACACTAACTACCTTGCCAGGTATTGGGGCTTCGAAGGCAAAGAGTATCATTTCTTATAGAGAATCAAAAGGTGGTTTTACTTCAATTGAAGAATTAATGGAAATTGAAGGAATTAAAGAAGGCGTTTATAATAAAGTGAAAGATATGATTACAATAAATTGAGGTGAATATCGTGGGAAAGAGAGTACTTGTTGTTGATGATGAAAAATTAATTGTAAAAGGAATTCGCTTTAGTCTTGAACAAGACGGAATGGAAGTTGATTGTGCATACGACGGTGAAGAAGCGGTAAATTTGGCTAAAGAGAGAGAATATGATATTGTACTCTTAGATGTTATGCTTCCTAAATTGAATGGATTTGAAGTGTGTCAACATATTAGAGATTTTTCAACTATGCCTATTGTTATGCTGACTGCAAAAGGTGATGATATGGATAAAATTTTAGGACTTGAATATGGAGCAGATGATTACATAACCAAGCCATTTAACATATTGGAAGTGAAAGCAAGAATTAAGGCTATCATGAGAAGGACAAGCAAGAAAGCAGAGCAGGCCGCCGATAAGAAAGTAATACAAATTGGTGAGTTGAAACTAGATTGCGAAGGCAGGCGAGTTTATATTTCGGGAAAAGAAATCAATCTTACAGCCAAGGAATTTGATGTTCTTGAATTATTAGTATTTAATCCGAATAAGGTATATAGTAGAGAGAATTTGCTTAATATTGTATGGGGCTATGAATATCCAGGTGATGTAAGAACCGTCGATGTACATATTCGTAGACTCCGAGAGAAGATAGAGACGAATCCTAGCGAGCCCAAATATGTTCATACAAAATGGGGCGTAGGTTATTATTTCCAAGAGTAGATTTTTCTGATTAACAAATCAGAAGTTACGTAGAGTAGAAGTATCTGGTTTGAAGAATAAAATGTAACTATTTTGTACCTTCATAGTTATCGCTATACATGCATATAAAATGCAAGAAATTTACATTTTAGTGCTATAAAACTCGAGATTTTGCTTTGCAAAACACCTCGCGTTAGTGGGTACTGAATAGTTACAATAAAAGGCATGGAAGACCCAAGTTATCTTTCATGCTTTTTCTCTACGATAGGAAGGTGCAGCGAACGATTCAACAAGATAATAAGCACTTTGTGCCCAAATGTATCAATAGTAAATAATCAGCTATTACAGTGTAGTCTACGAAGATGAGAGCAGGTATGAAAACCAAATTTTAGTATATAACAAACTAAAATAACAGTTGAATTAACTAGGCGTAGATGCTAATATTGTTTTAGCAAAGAATGAAAAGTAGGTGTTTATTATATTTTCAAGATTAAAGAAAAAGGGAAGATTTATTAAAAGTTTAAAGTTTAGACTCTTGATTTTGTTAGTATTTGTGGGTATTACGCCAGGTTTTTTATTGAAGTTAGGAATTATAAATAGCTATGAAGATAGAGCGGTACAGCAAAAAAATATTGATATTTCAAATCAATGTAAAATATTATCCAATCAAATTAATACATATGGTTATTTATTAGGTCCAACATCCGAATTGATTAATGCCGAAATTGACCAATTAGCAGCGATGTATGATGGACGTTTGATGATTATTGATAATACATTTAAAATAATTAAAGATACCTATGTCGTAGAAGAAGGTAGGACGATTGTATCAGAAGAAGCCATTAAATGCATGAAAGGCATAAATACAACAAACTATGAAAAGGATAATGATTATATTGAAATAACGGTCCCTATAGTTGATTCTAGTACTAAGGAACCAATTGGTGTGATTCTTGCTAGTGTTTCAACCAATAGTATTGTTGATAGTATGTTGGTGTTAAATAGAAAAGCAACGGTGCTACAATTCGGCATGGGAATTGTAATACTTACATTGGCATTTTATTTATCAAAATTTTTAGTGAAACCTTTTGCACGAGTAAGCAATTCGATTGAAGCACTAAATGATGGTTATATTAATGAAAATATATCGATTCAAGACTATACAGAGACAGAACTTATTTCAGATGCATTTAACAAAATGATGGCTAGGATGAAAGTACTTGATGAATCTAGACAGGAATTTGTATCTAATGTGTCCCATGAGTTAAAAACTCCAATTACTTCAATGAAAGTTTTAGCCGATTCACTGATTTTGCAGGATGAGGTACCGGTAGAACTTTATAAGGAATTTATGATGGATATTGCCCAAGAAATTGACCGAGAGGACAAGATTATTAATGATTTATTATCATTGGTAAAGATGGACAGGACTGCTACCAATCTAAATATTGCGCCAGTCAGTATTAATGGACTTTTGGAGTTGATTTTAAAGAGATTAAGACCGATTGCAGCGAAGAATAATATTGAAGTGTTATTTGAAAGTTTCAGACCAGTGACAGCCGAAATCGATGAAGTAAAACTGACACTCGCCATATCAAATTTGGTTGAAAATGCTATAAAATATAATTCTGAAAATGGATGGGTTCATGTTTCATTGAATGCTGATTATAAATATTTCTATATTAAAGTAGCCGATTCGGGTATTGGCATTCCAGAAGAATCGATTGAACATATTTATGAGAGATTTTTTAGGGTAGATAAGTCTCATTCAAGAGAAATAGGTGGAACGGGGTTGGGCCTTTCTATTACAAGAAATGCTATTTTAATGCATCGCGGTGCAATTAAAGTTTATAGTAAAGAGTGCGAAGGTACTACGTTTACAGTACGAGTGCCACTTAACTATATTATGTAGCAGGAGGAGCAAGAGTGAATAAGTCAAAAATAGCAATTATTTGTGCCATTATTGCATTTGTGTTGGTAGGTTGCGGAAATAAACAATCAGAAGTATCCCAATATAATATGTATTATGTGAATAAAGATGAAACGAAAATAGTACAAGAGCCGTATACACCTCAAAGTACAAGCACAGCAGACGTGGTGGATGAATTTTTATTGAAATTAGATGAGAATCCTGAGAATGCAAATTATAAAAAAGCAAAACCAGATAGCGTTAAATTACTGAACCATTCGCTAGAAGATAAACAAGTATATCTGACATTTGATGAAGGGTATTATGATATGTCAAACGTTACGGAAGTGCTTTTTAGAGCTTCGATGGTAAGAATGCTTACACAAATTCCAGGAGTTGAATTTGTTTCATTTTACATCAATGATAAGCCTTTGATGGATGTAAATGAAAATGTAGTAGGAATTATGACAGCTAAAAATTTTATTGATGATATAGGTGATGAAATAAATTCATTTGAAAGAACACAACTTACTTTGTATTTTGCCAATGAAGATGGCACGAAGCTGATAGAAACTTTGGTAGATGTGGTATATAGTAGTAATATTTCAAATGAAAAATTGATAATTAAAAAACTGATCAAAGGACCAAGTACGGATAAAGTTTATCCTACGGTACCACCTGATACTAAATTGTTAAGTGTTTCAATTAAAGATGGTGTTTGTTACGTGAATTTTGATGAAGGATTTCTGAAACAAACATATGAAGTAATAGAATCCATTCCTGTTTATTCGGTAGTAAATTCTTTGTTGGAATTACCGAACATAAATAAAGTACAAATATTAATTAATGGTGAAACAAATATAACTTATAGAGAAGCAATTAATTTTGATACAGCATTTGAACGCAATTTAGATATTATTGATAATGCTTCTGTAGTTACAAGCGGAAAGGAAGATATTATAGATGAGTAAACGCCCTTTATGTATAGGTGCTCTCGTTTATATGGTTGCAATCGTTACCGTGTTGTTGATTGATACACTGGGAATAGCCAAAATGCCACTGACTTTTAGAGAGTCGGTGGCGGCAAGCCTAGTAAATAACAAGCAACAGGTTAGCGTATCAGGGACGATATATAAACAAGAAGAGAAGAATGAACAGTTATTATTATATTTAAATAATACATACCTCTATCTAGAATCTGGAAAAATCAAAGCGAATGATATTATAATCTATGAAGACATATCCACAACAATTCCAATAGGCAATACCATAAAAGTAACAGGCATATCTAAAAAATTTCAAAAGCCATCTAATCCGGGGCAATTTAATTCCTATCTCTATTATAAAAGTTTAGACATTGATTTTGCAGTTCAAGCAAATACAGTAGAAATATTAAATAATAATACCAGTATTATCAAGAATAATTTATATCAACTAAAAAACAAGCTAGCTAGTAACTATAATTTAATAACAAAAGATGACAATGAAAACGGGACATTTAAGGCAATGGTACTTGGGGATAAATCTGAATTTACAGGAGATATTAAGGATTTATATCAAAAGGGTGGAATATTGCATGCATTTTGTGTTAGTGGATTACATATTGGCATTATAGGAATGTTTATATTCAATATCATTCGAAAATGTGGATTTGGGTATAAACTATCTGGCTTAGTTGGAATTAGCTTTGTAATATGTTATGGTGTCATGACTGGATTTGGAGTGTCAGCGTGTCGAGCTGTTATCATGTTTATGATTGCTACAATTGCAAAAATGTTAGGAAGAACGTATGATATTTTATCATCACTGGCAATGGCTGCAATCTTTATTTTGATGGATAACCCCTTATATATCGTAAACACAGGATTTCAATTATCCTTTGGAGCAATCATAGGAATTGGTGCAGTAGCACCCGTTTTACTGCAATTAACTCAATCAGAATCTATCATTTTAAAATCATTGATCTCTAGTCTCAGTGTGACAATAGTTACATTTCCGATTATCATTTATTCTTATTACGAATTCCCAATCTATTCAATTTTATTAAACCTTATTATAATACCAATTATGAGTTATGTGTTGGTATCAGGCATATTAGGATGCTTGTGCGCGCAGATTAGCGTTAGCTTAGGTAGCTTTATGCTAGGTATGGGAAGTTACATATTAAAGTTATATGAGATGCTTTGTGAAATTACAGCTAAATTACCCTATTCTTCTATGATAATAGGAAAGCCATCAATGATACAAATAATGATGTATTATCTTCTACTTATTCTAATGCTTTTCCTAATAAATAAAAATAATAAAAAGAAATTTGTCTTTCTATCTTTGCTTATGATAATCGTGATTTCATTTCGTTTTAACCATGAGTTTTATATCACGGTTCTTGATGTGGGACAGGGAGATGGCATTGTCATTCACTTGGAAGATGGTACAAATTATATGATTGATGGTGGAAGCACAGACGTTAAAAGTGTAGGTAAATATAGAATATTAGCATATCTAAAATCAATGGGGATAAAGAAGCTGGATTACTGCATTTTGACGCATCCAGATGAAGATCATAAATCAGGTTTAGTTGAAATAATAAATTCCGATTATGAAATCTCGAATTTTATTATGCCAGAGACGGGCATGGAAGATGATGCGTATACAGAATTAGAAGAATTGGCGAAAGCGGCAGGAATAAATATAATTTATTTTAGTAAGGGTGATATTTTAACAGAAGGAAAACTAGAGCTAAAATGTTTGCATCCATATAAAGAGTATGTTCCAGAATCAAGGAATGATTATTCCACGGTATTAAGTTTAAAGTTTGGTGAATTAGATATGCTACTGACTGGAGATGTTGAGGAAAAGGGAGAAAAAGAGATAACAGAGGAGATTAACGTGGATTATGATATATTAAAAGTTGCACACCATGGCTCAAAAAATTCAACATCAAAAGAATTTTTGGATAAGATAAATGCAGAATATGCTATAATTTCTTGTGGAGAAAATAATCGATATGGACACCCTCATCAAGAACTTCTAGAGCGACTCGATGACAAGAAAATGGAAACAATGATAACAAAAGATTCGGGAGCCATTACAATTAAAGTAAAAGAAAAGACATTTGAACTTAGCAATTATAGGAGCAAAGAGTAATGCAATTATAGTATGTATTATGCAGATAAAGGGATTGATAAATCATGTGGAATTAACTTTCCGGTGTACGATAGGTGTATCTAATCTAACTATTGAAGCCGCTAGGTGAGAATGGTATACTAGTAGTAAATACTAATACTATAAATCGATGCAACGACGTACAGATGGTTTACAAAACAAAAGGGAGGAATAAATATGTCAGAAACGAGACAAATTGAAAACGAAAGATTAACGTTAAAAGTGAATGACCAAGGGGGCCAATTAGCTAGTATTTATGATAAAAAGAATGATAGAGAAATAATATGGTGCGCGGATCCGAAGGTTTGGAATCGACATGCTCCTATTTTATTTCCTTTTGTAGGAGAAATTCAAAATAAAGAATATTTATATAATGGAACCAAGTATCCAATGACAGCGCATGGATTTGCAAGAGATGCTGAGTTTCAATTCGTTGGAATGATTGATAACAAAATAGTTCATAGCTTGTCTAGTAATGATGAAAGAAAAAAAGTATATCCTTTTGATTTTAAATTAGAAATCATTCATAGTATAGAAGATAACAAAGTAAACGTTGAGTGGCGAGTAATCAATACAGGAGAGAAGGAAATGCTCTTTTCCATTGGTGCACACCCAGCTTTTAATGTACCAGCAATAGAGGGTGAGAAACAAAAAGATTATTACTTAACCTTTGGCAATAAGGACAAGTTAGATTTTATTCGAATCAGTGAAGATAGTGGAACAGCACTATGTCATAATGTTGATTCGTTAGAGTTGACAGATGGAGCTTATGAGATTGGTGAGCAATTATTTGATAAAGGTGTATTAATATTTGAGAATAATCAATTAACAGAAGTTGGAATTGCATTTCCAAATAAAGAACAATATATTAATATTAAATGTGATGGATTTCCCTATGTTGGTGTTTGGACTAAGCTGAATGCGCCATTTATATGTTTGGAGCCATGGTATGGTCGATGTGATGATTATGGATTTACAGGAGAATTGAAAGATAAAGCTGGTATTCAGAAATTGGCAGGTAATATGGAATTTAGTGTTAAATATGAAATTATAGTAAGTTAAAGACGATTGAAAAGTAGATGAAATATTCTGCTATAGTAAATGAGAAGTATTAGAAAAAGTGTCTGCACGCAGACATTTTTGCACATAGTGCCTTCTATTTGATAGGGAAAGTAGTAGAATTTTCCTGTCAAATAAAAGGTTAATAGCCCGTACGGGAAATACGGGCTATTAATTATGAGGGGGAGATAGTGAGTAAATTGTTCAACTATCTATGACTATTATAGAAAAAAAATATGTTTAATTTGTGTATTGTTTCTTAAAAAATTAATATGAAAATTATAAGTAATTATTAAGAATCCACCAATGCGAGGTATTTTGAATAATAAAATCTTGAGATTTGGAGATTCAAGATGCACACTACACAGAGAAAAAGTTATCGTTACACAATGTACTCGGGCGTGAAAGTGTCTGAAAGTAGGCGGTTGGGTTTTATACGGTAACAGATAATAAGAAGAATGGAATGTCTAAAAATTGATAATTATGTCGTATTATAAGAAAAGAGCACCCAACTTAAAAGATTGGGTGCTTAGTGTCACAAGAAATAGCGACGAATGGTATTATAGTACCATAATACTGGTACATATCTACTATAATTATACAATATGCACTATGTTTGGTCAATATTGTATTAATAAAAAAATGTAACATCTTGTAACATAATCAATACTATTTTGACACTGCAACTTTGAGGTGCTTTTTATGGGCGTAGGTCACAGAATATATTAATATTTAAGAACTTAATTATGCAGAATTCATAATATTTAAGTAAAATCTTCAATATAAAAAGAGAATCGGAATGTAAAACAAAAGGTTATATTTATAATTAAAAAAACGAGAGGAGAATACTTTTGGAAAAGTGGTTTGTACAAACAAAAAAAGCGGACTTTGAAAAAATTGGGAAAACCTTTAATATAGACTCAGTAATAGCCAGAGTAATAAGAAATAGAGAGGTCATTACAGAGGAAGAAATTAATCTTTACTTAAATGGGACACTAGAACATTTAAACAGTCCCTGGCTTTTGAAAGATATGGATAAGGCGGTTGCCATTATTAAAGAAAAAATTGAGCAACATAAAACAATTAGAGTAATAGGCGATTATGATATTGATGGAGTAAATGCGACATATATATTACTAAAAGGATTGAGGCGATGTGGTGCAATCGTTGATACTGATATTCCTGATAGAATGAAAGACGGGTATGGCATCAATGAAAACTTAATTGATCGTGCGCATGAAGCTCAAATTGATACAATAGTAACCTGTGATAATGGAATTGCAGCAATTGATCAAATTGCTTATGCAAAACAACTTAATATGACAGTGATTATCACAGACCATCATGATATCCCCTTTATTGAAAATGAAGGTGTCAGAACTGAAGTTTATCCGGTGGCAGATGCAATTGTCAATCCGAAACAAAGTACGTGTACTTATCCCTTTGATAAAATATGCGGTGCAGTTGTTGCATATAAATTGGTACAGGCATTATATGAGACTTATCAGATTTCGAATGAAGAGTGTAGGGAATTAATTGAATTTGCGGCCATGGCAACGGTTGGAGATGTTATGGATTTGGCAGGTGAGAACAGAATTATAGTAAAAGAGGGTTTAAAGCGCATTAGAAAGACAACAAATAAAGGCTTAGATTCGCTTATTTCTCTCAATTCTCTATCGAAAGAAAACATTTCATCCTATCATATTGGATTTGTAATTGGACCATGCATTAATGCGGGTGGAAGACTAGATACAGCAAAAAGAGCATTAGAACTACTCGATAGTGATACAGTGGAAGAATCTGGTAAACTGGCAGGTGATTTGAAGAATTTGAATGACAGTAGAAAGGCACTCACTATAGAAGGACTTGAAAAAGCGATTCAAATAATAGAAACATCAGCAATAAAGCAAGATAAGGTTTTAATCATTTATTTAGAAGAGTGCCATGAAAGTCTGGCAGGTATTATAGCAGGTAGAATCAGAGAAAATTATAATAAGCCAGTTATTGTATTTACGGCTAGTGAAGGATGTGCGAAGGGATCAGGGCGCTCAATTGAAGCTTATAACATGTTTGAAGAACTGTCCAAATTCAAAGAACTGTATCTTAAATTTGGTGGTCACCCAATGGCAGCAGGACTATCGTTACCAAAGGAAAATATTGATGTTTTACGAATGAAGCTAAATGAGGAAACATCATTAACACAGGAAGATTTAGTTGCGAAAATAATGATAGATGTTCCAATGCCTCTTCATTATATTACGGAGAACTTGATAAAGCAGCTAGAATTGTTAGAACCATTTGGAAAAGCAAATGAAAAACCAACTTTTGCAGAAAAAGATTTGAGTATAATAAGCGGAAGAATATTAGGAAAGAACCAAAATGTATTAAAATTAAGAGTGAAAAATTCTACTGGATGTACAATGGATGCGATTTATTTTGGAAATATGGATAAAATCAATGCTTTTCTAATAGACAAGTTCGGAGAACAGGAACGAAATAAAATGCTATTGGGGAAAGAAAATAGTATTACATTATCAATTACGTATTATCCGACTATTAATGAATATAACGGAAATAGGAGTATTCAAGTAGTGATTAAAAATTACTGCTAAAATAGGATATTGAGATACATATAAAGCATCTCAAATTAACATAGGTTGAACGGTGAACAGCAATTATTTAATTCAATTTTAATCAATAATTTTATGTTGCAATGTAAAAATAGATGTGTTAAGATGTTAAACAAATGTAAATGCAATGAAAGAGACTCTAATCTATGCGAAATGAGCTAAGTTAATTGAAAAATTTACTTAAGGAATGTCGTGGTAGCTAGTATATTATTTTTTGATTAACTAGTTAGTGAAAACCAACAGGAAGGAAGCGTCGCCGACTGAGAGCGCCTCCAAGGGGAAATGGATATAAGGGAACACTCTGGAGCAGACTTGTCGAAATGCAATGCTTAGTAGACTAGTACGGGGCACACGTTAAGTGTATGAGCGGAGAGCGAACGAATAATTCAATCTCAATGCGGGTGGTACCGCGGGAATCTATGATAATCCCGTCCCGGAATATTTCGATATTCCTGGACTTTTTTTATGTGTTTTTTTAATTTACAGGATAATGTTTAAAACTTCCCTGTAAATTAAAAAGACACTCTGTTACAATGAACTTAAATAAGGTTAATCAAATAGAAAAAATAAGGAGAATACAAATGGCAAATGTTATTACAGATGAAACAATTGAATACGTTGGTATTTTAGCAAAGCTTGAACTTTCAGATGAAGAAAAGGTACAAGCAAAACATGATATGGCCAACATGCTTGATTATATAGATATGTTAAATGAATTAGATACAGAAGGTGTGGAGCCTATGTCACATGTATTTCCAGTAAATAATGTATTTCGAGAAGATGTCGTTACAAATGGTGATGACAGGGATCAAATACTTGCGAATGCACCAGATAAAAAAGATGGAAGTTTTAAAGTACCAAAAACAGTGGAATAGGAGGAAATACGTATGAATTTAATGAGCTTAACTGCGGTAGAATTAGGCAAGAAAATAAAAGCAAAAGAAGTAACGGTGGAAGAGGCTGTGAGAGCGGCATTTAAACAGATAAAAGCAGTGGAAGATAGCGTTCATAGTTTTGTTACAATAGATGAAGAAGGTGCACTAAAAAAAGCAGCAGAGATTCAGAAATTAATTGATGAAGGAAAATTGATGGGACCCTTATCAGGTGTTCCAGTTGCGATTAAAGATAATATGTGTACGCATGGCTTATTAACGACTTGTAGTTCTAATATTCTTGGTAACTTTAAGCCAACTTATTCAGCTCAAGCAATTGTGAATCTGGAACAAGCAGGAGCTATCATGATTGGTAAAACGAATATGGATGAATTCGCTATGGGAAGTACGACGGAAACTTCTGCATTTGGAGTGACGAAAAATCCTTGGAATTTAGAACATGTACCCGGGGGATCTTCAGGAGGATCTTGTGCGGCAGTTGCAGCAGAAGAATGTTCCTTTGCCTTAGGGTCAGATACAGGTGGCTCAATTAGACAACCTAGTTCTTTTTGTGGTGTGACTGGTATTAAGCCAACTTATGGAACGATATCTAGATATGGCTTGATTGCATACGGATCTTCGCTAGATCAAATTGGACCAATTGCGAAAGATGTGACAGATTGTGCAACGGTTCTTGAAACGATTGCGTCGTATGATGAAAAGGACAGTACATCTGTAAAAAGAGAAGATTATAATTTCACAGCTGCATTGGTGGATGATGTGAAGGGTATGAAAATAGGTATACCAAGAGATTATTTCGGAGAAGGATTAGATCCAGAAGTAAAAGCAGCTGTTTTGAAGGCAGCAGATGAATTAAAAGCCAAAGGTGCTATTGTTGAAGAATTTGATTTAAGTCTTGTTGAATATGCAATACCTGCCTATTATATAATCGCTTCCGCAGAAGCAAGCTCTAATCTTGCAAGATTTGATGGAATCAAGTTTGGTTATAGAACGAGCGAATTTGAAGGTCTTCATAACATGTATAAAAAGTCACGTAGTGAGGGATTTGGTGCAGAGGTAAAGCGTAGAATTATGCTTGGTTCCTTTGTATTAAGTAGTGGTTATTATGATGCTTATTATATCAAGGCATTAAAAACGAAAGCTCTTATTAAGCAGGCGTTTGATAAAGCATTTGAGAACTACGATGTTATTTTAGGACCAGCAGCACCGAGTACAGCGCCAAAACTTGGGGAAAGTTTAAGTGATCCAATTAAGATGTATCTAGGTGATATTTATACCATATCAGTTAACTTAGCAGGTCTTCCAGGAATTAGCGTACCATGTGGAAACGATTCCAAAGGACTGCCAATCGGATTACAATTAATAGGTGACTGCTTTCATGAAAAGAAAATCATTCAGGCTGCTTATGCCTATGAATGTACTCAAAAATATGTAAGATGTGATATTGCAGTAAAGGGGGACAAATAAGATGAGCAAACAATACGAAACAGTCATTGGTCTTGAGGTTCATGTAGAACTTGCAACAAAGACAAAAATCTTTTGTTCTTGTAGTACACAGTTTGGTGGTGAGCCAAATACACATACATGTCCTGTTTGTACGGGTATGCCAGGGTCACTTCCGGTACTAAACAAACAAGTAGTGGAATATGCTACAGCAGTAGGATTAGCGACAAACTGTACGATAACTCAAAATTGTAAATTTGATAGAAAAAATTATTTTTATCCAGATAATCCTCAGAATTACCAAATATCACAGCTTTATTTTCCAATCTGTAGAGATGGTGGAATCGAAATAGAAACTGCAGCTGGAAAAAAGATGATTCGTATTCATGAAATTCATATGGAAGAAGATGCAGGCAAACTCATTCATGATGAATGGGAGGATTGTTCTTTAGTAGATTTTAATCGAAGTGGAGTACCACTGATAGAAATTGTCTCGGAGCCAGATATGCGTTCGGCGGAGGAAGTGATTGCATACCTTGATAAATTAAGACTAATCATTCAGTATTTAGGTGCATCTGACTGTAAGCTCCAAGAAGGTTCTATGAGAGCGGATGTTAATCTTTCCATTTGCGAGGTAGGAGCACCAGAATTTGGAACGAGAACAGAAATGAAGAATCTTAATTCATTTAAAGCAATTGCAAGAGCGATTGAAGGCGAAAAAATACGTCAAATTGAATTGATTGAAGATGGTAATAAGGTCATTCAAGAAACGAGACGTTGGGATGATAATAAGGAGTATTCTTATGCAATGCGTTCGAAAGAAGATGCACAAGATTATAGATATTTTCCAGAACCTGATTTAGTACCTATTGTAATAAGTGATGAATGGTTAAAGGAAATTAAGGATAGACAGCCAGAGCTTAGAGATGAGAAAAAGATTAGATATCAGAAAGAATTTGATATTCCAGAGTATGATATTGATATTATTACAAGCTCAAAAAAAATGGCGGATTTGTTTGAAGCAACAATTGCAATATGCAAGAAACCTAAAAAGGTGTCTAATTGGTTAATGGTTGAAACGATGCGTTTACTAAAAGAAAATAGTATGGATGTTGACTCTATTAGTTTTTCACCAGATAATTTAGCAAAATTGATTGATTTAGTGGAAGCAGGAACCATAAATGGTACCGTGGCAAAAGAAGTATTTGAAGTCATATTCAAAGAAGATATCGATCCAGAGAAGTATGTAGAAGATAAGGGACTTAAGACCGTGAATGATGAGGGAACTCTTAGAACTACAATCGAAGGAATTATTGCAACTAACCCACAATCAGTGGAGGATTATCATAGCGGAAAGCAAAAAGCAATTGGATTTTTAGTCGGACAGACAATGAAGGCGATGCAAGGCAAAGCAGATCCAGGTTTGATTAATAAGATATTGAAGGAATTATTATAAAAATAAAGGTTATTATTAAATAATACTTTGTTGAAATGTAAAAATAATATAAAATAAATAAAAAAAGTATAAAACTAGTATTAAAATACCATAGTATTAAAGTGGAAAATATAGTAAGATAAAAGAGTGTTATAAGTAAATTATAGCACTCTTTTTTGTATAATAGGAAAGTTCTCCATCGGAGAACCTATGAATTAAAATGCCCGTTAGAAACGGGCATGAGAAACAGACGAAG
>JBGUEQ010000038.1:0-45558 GCA_041821265.1 Lachnotalea sp.
CCACGAGGTGCGCATTTTGGCACGTAGTGCCTTTTTATATAATAGGGAAGTTCGTAGAACTTTCCTATTATATAAAATAGCTTTCTTAAAAAATATACTGTTTACTATATTTTCAAGAAAGCTTAATTTTATTTAAATATTAAAACATATTATTAACTTATTTTAAATTATGGTAATTTAATTATTACTATCTGTATCCTCATTTACTTCTTCATTTACTTCTTCATATACTTCTTCGTTTACTTCTTCGTTTATATCTTCATTTATTTCTTCTTTTATTTCTTCTTTTAATTCTTCTTTAAGTTCTTCGTTAAGCTCTTCTTCTAACTGTTTTAAAACATCTTCTTCTGAAGTATTTGAACTTTCTTTTACTCTTGCAATACTTGCAACAGTAATATTTTCATCCATATTTATTAATTTAACTCCAGATGTTATCCTGCCTAAAACTGAAATATCAGCAACTAACAACTGAATAATAATACCTTCTGTTGTAATCATCATTATTTCATTTTCATCGCTAACCGCTTTAACGCCGATTACATTACCAGTCTTTTCAGTAATTTTATAACATTTTACACCTTTACCACCACGATATTGAACAGTAAATTCATCTAAGTAAGTACGTTTACCTAGACCAAATTCTGAAACAATTAGTAATGAATCTCCTTGAGAATTAAGTTGCATTCCTATTAACTCATCACCATCAGCCAGGTTCATTCCTATTACACCCATTGAATTTCTTCCAGTTGATCTTACATCATTTTCACTAAATCTGATACATTGGCCATGTTTTGTAACAAGTATAATATCTTTTTCTTTGTTAGTAGTCTTTACTTCAATTAAATCATCATCTTCACGTAAATTAATTGCTTGTAAACCTGTTTTTCTAACATTTTCATATTCTGTAATATTTGTTTTCTTAACGATACCATTTTTAGTAGCCATAAATAAATAACGACCTTTTTTGTATTCCTTCATAGGAATAACGGCTGTAATCTTTTCACCTGGCGTAATTTGAAGAAGATTAATAATTGCTGTTCCTCTTGCTGTTCTGCTAGACTCTGGTATTTCATATGCTTTTAATCGATATACTTTTCCTTTATTTGTAAAGAACATAATATAATGATGCGTGGTTGTCATCAATAATTCTTCAATAAAATCTTCTTCTATTGTCTGCATACCTTTAATTCCTTTACCACCACGATGCTGGCTCTTAAAGTTATTAACTGTCATACGCTTAATATATCCCATACTTGTCATAGCAATAACTGTATTTTCGTTTGGAATTAAATCTTCAATTGAAATTTCACTTTCATCATAACCGATTGAAGTTCTTCTATCATTATTATATTTTTCTGAAACAATTAAAATTTCTTCTCTAATTACAGCTAGAAGTTTTTTCTCATCTCCAAGAATTGCTTGTAGTTCTGCTATTTTATCCATTAAGTCTTTATATTCCGCTTCAAGTTTTTCTCTTTCCAATCCCGTCAATGCACGTAGACGCATATCGACAATAGCTTGGGATTGAGCATCTGATAATCCAAATCTCTCAATTAATTTTTCTTTTGCAATTGAAACATTTTTGGAGGCACGTATGATATGAATGACTTCATCAATATTATCTAATGCAATTATTAAACCTTCTAAAATATGAGCACGTTCTTGTGCTTTATTTAATTCATATTTTGTTCTTCTAGTAACTACTTCTTTTTGATGTATTAAATAATAGTTAAGCATTTCATAAAGATTTAATATTTTTGGCTCATTATCAACAAGTGAAAGCATAATTACACCAAAGGTATCTTGTAATTGAGTATGTTTATATAATTGATTTAATATTACATTTGCGTTAACATCTCTTCTTAATTCGATACATATTCTCATACCTGATCTATCAGATTCATCACGTAAATCAGTAATTCCATCAATTTTTTTATCTCTTACAAGTTCTGCCATTTTTTCAATTAATCGTGCTTTATTAACCATATATGGAAGCTCTGTTACAACAATTCTATTTTTTCCACTTTGCATTGGTTCAATATCTGTAATTGCTCTTACTCTAATTTTACCCCTACCGGTTCTATACGCCTCTTCAATTCCTGTTCTTCCTAATATGGTTGCCCCTGTAGGAAAATCTGGTCCTTTAACTATTTCAATTAATTCATCTAATTCAGTTTCTCTATTTTCTATTACTTGATTATCAATAATTTTAACGACTGCATCAATAATTTCTTTTAAATTATGAGGTGGAATATTAGTAGCCATACCAACTGCAATACCTGTTGTTCCATTTACTAAAAGATTAGGGTATCTGGATGGTAAAACAACTGGCTCTCTTTCCGTTTCATCAAAATTGGGAATAAAGTTTACTGTATCTTTGTTAATATCCGCGGTCATTTCCATAGAAATTTTACTTAAACGTGCCTCTGTATAACGCATAGCAGCGGCTCCATCACCATCGACTGAACCAAAATTTCCATGTCCATCAACTAATGGATATCTAGTTGACCAAGGTTGTGCCATATTAACTAATGCACCATAAATAGAACTATCACCATGAGGGTGATATTTACCCATTGTATCACCGACAATACGTGCACATTTTCTATGTGGCTTGTCGGGACCATTATTTAATTCTATCATTGAATATAAAACTCTTCTTTGAACTGGTTTTAAACCATCTCTTACATCGGGTAATGCTCGAGCTGCAATAACACTCATTGCATAATCAATATAAGAATCTTCCATGGTTTTTTTTAAATCCACGTCATGAATTTTATCAAAAATATTGTCATCCATTTTTTGTTTCCTCCGTCTTATAAAACATTTAAATATACTTGTCAATCTATTTTAAATTAAATATCTAAATTTTTAACATATTTGGCATTTGCTTCGATAAATTCACGTCTTGGTTCAACTTTATCTCCCATAAGAGTAGTAAATGTCAAATCAACTTCAGCTGCAGATTCTTCATCTATCATTACTCTAAGTAAAATTCTTCTTTCTGGATCCATCGTTGTTTCCCAAAGTTGCTCTGCATCCATTTCACCAAGACCTTTATAACGCTGAATTTTATTATTATTATCACGGCCAATTTCAATTAAAATTTTATTTAATTCATCATCACTATAAGCATACCATGATTTTTTACTTTTTTCGACTTTATATAAAGGAGGTTGTGCTAAATATACATGACCATCTTTAATTAAATCCGGCATAAATCTATAGAAAAATGTTAATAATAATGTACTGATATGAGCACCATCAACATCGGCATCTGTCATTATTATTATTTTATGATATCTTAATTTTGAAATATCAAAATCATCATGAATACCAGTACCAAATGCTGTAATCATTGCTTTAATTTCAGCATTTGAATATATTTTATCCAATCTTGCCTTTTCCACATTAAGAATTTTTCCTCTTAAAGGAAGAATCGCTTGTGTATTTCTGGAACGAGCCGTTTTTGCTGAACCACCAGCTGAATCCCCTTCGACTATATATATTTCACAATTTTTAGGATCTTTATCTGAACAATCTGCAAGCTTTCCTGGTAATGCCATTCCTTCAAGGGCGGTTTTTCTTCTTGTTAAATCCCTTGCTTTTCTTGCTGCATCTCTAGCTCTTTGGGCTAAAATTGATTTTTCAAGAATCATCTTAGCAACTTGAGGATTTTGTTCTAAATAATAAGTAAGTTGCTCACTTACAATATTATCAACAGCTCCACGCGCTTCGCTATTTCCAAGTTTTTGTTTTGTCTGACCTTCAAACTGTGGATCTTCAATTTTTATACTTACAATTGCTGTTAATCCTTCTCTTATATCATCACCTGAAAGATTTACTTCATTATCTTTTAATAATTTTGCCTTTCTAGCATAATCATTAAATGTTTTTGTCAATGCATTTCTAAATCCTGATAAATGAGTACCACCTTCAGGTGTATTTATGTTATTAACAAAACTATATGCACTTTCAGAATAAGAATCATTATGTTGCATTGCTACTTCAACGTATACTTTATCTTTTGTTCCTTCACAATATATAATATCTGGATAAATTGACGTTTTATTTTTATTTAGGTAGGATACAAATTCTTTAATACCACCTTCATAATGAAAATCTTTTATTCTCTGTGGTTCTTCTCTATCATCTCTTAATACAATTTTTAAATTTCTTGTTAAGAAAGCCATTTCACGAAGTCTTGTTTGTAATGTATCAAATTCATAAATTGTGTCTTCAAAAATACTTTTATCTGGTAAAAAAGTTACCAACGTACCTGTTTTATCAGGATCACATTCACCAATTACTTTTAACTGATAAGATACATGACCACGTTCATATCGTTGTTTATATATTTTACCCTCATTATAAATTGTTACTTCGAGCCAATCTGATAACGCATTTACTACTGATGCACCAACACCATGCAATCCTCCTGAAACTTTATATCCTCCACCGCCGAATTTTCCACCAGCATGAAGAATTGTAAATACTACTTCAACAGCAGGAATTCCTGCTTTTTTACTAATACCTACAGGAATTCCACGTCCATTATCAATAACTGTAATTGAATTGTCTTTATTTATAGTAATATCAATGGTATCACAATATCCTGCTAATGCTTCATCAACTGCGTTATCTACAATTTCATAAACTAAATGATGAAGTCCCTTTAATGATGTACTACCAATATACATACCTGGTCTTTTCCTTACTGCTTCAAGTCCCTCTAATATCTGTATTTGATCTGCTCCGTACTCAGCACTCATGCTAAACTCCTTTCCCAGCGCCACTTAACGCTATTTGAATAAATAAACTATGCTACTTATTCAACAATACTAATTTTCTTCTAAAACGGTACCATCTTCAACTTTATATATTTTATCAATACAAAATCTGTTATTTATAAACTCATCTAAACCTGTGCAGGTTATTAATGTCTGTGTATTATTAATGCTATTTAATAAATAGTTTTGACGATTTGAATCAAGTTCAGACAAAACATCATCTAATAATAAAATAGGTTTATCATTAATTAATTTTGTTACTAGTTCAATCTCAGATAACTTTAATGATAAGGCTGCTGTTCTTTGTTGTCCCTGTGAACCATATTTTCTGATATCTATATTTTTATTTAAAAAATTCAAATCATCTCTATGCGGTCCTACGGATGTAGTTCCCAATTTTATATCTCTTTCTATATTTTTTTCAAGATTATTTAGAAATAATTCTTCACTTACATTTTGTTCATATTTTATATATAATTCTTCTTTTCCACCAGATAATTTATAATGAATATCGTATATTATATCATTAATTTGATGAATAAAGATTTTTCTTCTTTCAATGATTTTTTTTCCATAATTGACCAATTGTAAATTCCAAACTGAAAGTGTATCCCTTAAATCACTTCTAAACGAAATATCTTTTAATAATTTATTTCTTTGATTTATAATGTTATTATACTTAGTCAAGTTATGTAAATAAACTTTATCTAATTGACATAACTCTAAGTCTATAAACCTTCTTCTTTCAGAAGGACCATTTTTTATAATATTTAAGTCCTCAGGAGAAAAAAACACAATATTAACAATACCAAAAAGTTCACTTGCTTTTCTAATTGGTATGCCATTAATTGCAATTCCTTTAGTTTTATTTTTTCTTAAATGCATATCTAATTTATATTCAATACCATTTTTTAATATAATAGTTCTTATATGGGATTCCTCTTGATCAAATTTAATTATTTCTCTATCTTTACTACCTTTATGAGACTTAGTTGTTCCACTCAAATAGATAGCTTCTAGAATATTTGTTTTTCCTTGAGCATTATCACCATACAATATATTGGTACCATCATTAAAATTAATATCGAGTTTATCATAATTTCTAAAATTTTCGAGTTTTATTGATTTAATAATCATATTACACCAATGCTTATAATCAAGCCTTTATTTTTATTTCTTCACCATCATAAGAAACAATATCTCCATCACGAAGTTTTTTTCCTCTTTGTAATTCCACTTCATTGTTTACTTTCACAAGTCCATCTGCAATAACATCTTTTGCCATTACTCCAGATTCAACAAGTCCAGTTGCTTTTAGAGCTTGGCCTAGTTTGATATATTCTTCTCTTAAAACTATTTCTTCCATGATACCACCTTCTAGCTATTATTAAAATAACTATTATTTGATTTTATTTAATTTATTAATTTGCAACTGAACTAAAATTTACAGGTAAAATTAAATACGTATACTTTTCTTCTCTATCTTTTATAAAACAAGGTGCTTTTGGATTTACAAAATAAATATCAATATCTTCATCATCTATTACACGGAGTGCATCAATAAGAAACTTAGGATTAAATCCAATTATTATATCTTTACCTTCTTTTGTAATGTCAATATCTTCATTCATAGAACCTATAAATGAATTAATTTTTAACTCCATACTTCCATCTTTAATATTTATGATAATTGGCTTTTTATCTCCTTCTTTCACAAGTAGAGTAGCTCTATCAATGCAATTTAAAAATTCTTTCTTGTTAATTCTAACTTTTGTCTCATAGTCACTCGATAACATTTGTTCAATTTTGAAATATTCACCCTCTATTAATCTTGATACAACCGTTGTATTGTCAAATTCAAATACAATATGTTTGTCAGTAAAAAATAATTTAACTTCTGAAGATAAATCTCCTGTTAATATTTTACTTATTTCAGTTAATGTTTTACCTGGAACAATCACTTTTTTATTATCATAGTTTTCTTTTAATTTAATATTTCGTATAGAAATTCTATGACCATCTAAAGAAACTACTTTGAATTCATCACCTTGAACATCAATTAACTCTCCTGTCATTATTTTATTATTATCATTATCAGCAATAGAAAATATAGTTTGTCTTATAATTTCTTTAAATGTAAATTGAGATATAGAAATAAAATAATCTTTTTCAATATAAGGTAAATATGAAAAATCTTCTCCTGATTTACCTATTATATTAAATTTAGCTTTTTCACATGTAATAGTAGTTTTTAAAGTTGAATCAGTTTCAATTGTTACATCACTATCTGGAAGTTTTCTAACAATTTCAATAAAAATTTTAGCATCCAATGCTATAATTCCCTTTTCTGATATTTCACCTTTTATCTTAGATTCTATTCCTAACTCCATATCATTCGCAGTAAGTTTTATTTCATTCGTTGATGCATCTATAAGAATACATTCAAGAATGGTCATTGTTGTTTTGGAAGGTACTGCCTTAGATACAATATTAACACCGTGTAGTAAATCTGATTTAGAACATATTATTTTCATTATGTGAATAACTCCTCTCTGGGTTTTGTAGTAAATAAATATTAAATAAATTAGTAGTCTTAATAATAGGGGGTGTTTAAAAGTGAATAACCTATATAGGCCTAATAAAGTCATAGGGTAAGGCACCTAATAACCATGTTAAAAACACTATGAAGTACAAAGTATAAAAAATATTAAATAAACATAGGATTAGAAAAATAATTAATATAAACACAATTCTAACAGGTTATAAACAAAATTTGTGCATAACGTTTTAAAATTGTTCAAAACATCATTAAAATAGCTAATTAGGGTTGATTTTCTTTCTAATTATGTCAATAACATTACTTAATGATTCATTAATTTTAATTTCCTTAGAAATCTTATCCGCACCATGTATTACAGTAGTATGATCTTTTTTACCAAGGTAACCTCCAATTGCTTTTAATGGTGTACTTGTCATATCCCTACATAAAAACATTGCAATTTGTCTTGGTAATACAATTTCAGCATTACGTTTGGCAGAAGAAAGATCTGCAGGTGAAATATTATAATGTTCAGCAACGGTACTTATAATTAATTGAGGTGTTATTTCTCGAGGAGCATCTGGTGAAATGATATCTTGTAATGCCTTTTCTGCAAGTTCTACATTAATTTCTTTTTTTTCTAATTTAGCACAGGCAATCAATTTATTTAAAGCACCTTCTAATTCTCTAATATTAGATTTAACATTTGTAGCTATATATTTAATTACTTCATCATCTATATTATAGCCGTCCAATTCTTCTTTTTTTCTAAGAATAGCCATACGTGTTTCATAATCAGGAGAAGATATATCAGCAATTAGACCCCATTCAAAACGTGATCTAAGTCTTGCTTCAAGTGTTTCCATATCTTTAGGAGGTTTATCACTTGAAAGTATAATTTGTTTTTTGGCGCCATGAAGATCATTAAATGTATGAAAAAATTCTTCCTGTGTACTTTCTTTTCCAATTATAAATTGAACGTCATCAATTAGAAGTACGTCAATACTTCTATATTTTTCTCTGAATTTACTCATTGCAGTATTATTACCGTTACGAATTGCTTCAATTAGTTCGTTTGTAAAAAATTCACTGGTTACATATAGAACTTTTGTTTCTGACTTTTGTTGTAAAATAAAATGAGCAATTGAATGCATTAGATGAGTTTTACCAAGTCCAACACCTCCGTATAAAAAGAGCGGATTGTATACTTCACCTGGAGTTTCGGCAACTGCCAATGAAGCTGCATGAGCAAAACTGTTATTACTACCAACAACAAAAGTATCAAATGTGTATCTCGGATTTAGATTAGATTTTTCATTATGTTGATTTGTTGTGGGTATAAGACGTTTATTTGATTTATTTTTTTCGATGTTCTTTTCTAATATAAATTCTATTTCATATTCAAATCCTGTAATTTCTGCAATCGCAACTTTTAAAGGAAGTGCATATTTATTATTAATATAGGAAAGAGCAGCATTCTCTAAGGGCACAACAATAGTTACTGTATTATTTAAAATAGCATGTACACGTAAAGGTAAAAGCCATGTTTTAAATGAAATATCAGTAAGTTCGTGCTCTTGACGTACCTGATTCAAAATATCTTCCCATTTTTCAATTATTAAATCCATTTCTAATCTCCCTAACATTGTGAAGTAAATTATCTCTACTCTATATTAAACTAAAACAAATAAATTATCAATCGGAAAAAAATATAATAGAGAACAAATACACATTAAGTAAACAAGTTTTTCACAATAAAAAAGAGGTTAGTGTTTATAAATGGATAACTGTATCAACATTTTCAACACGCATAAAATAAACAAAAAACGAAATTTTGGACAAGTTATTCACAAGCTAATAAATATTTATCCACAAGATATACACATTGTGTGGATAAATATTATGTTAATCAAATGTGTAAAATATAATATGTGAAAAGAACACATTAGTAAAAATAATAAAAAAATATTAGTATTTACTTGACGTAGAGGTATTTATTGAATATAATTAAAATGATGTTTTTTAACAAAATACAATTATGTATACCTAATATTACTTGGTAATTCAAATTATTAATAAATATGAATTGCGAAAATGATGATAGAAATAATATTTCTATCAATTATAGATATGGGTTATTAGTAAAAGGAGGTGCCTAGATATGAAGATGACATTCCAACCAAAAAAAAGATCAAGATCGAAAGTTCATGGTTTTAGAGCTAGAATGAGTACTCCAGGCGGAAGAAAAGTATTAGCAGCAAGACGTTTAAAAGGAAGAAAAAAATTATCAGCGTAGGCCGCATATATGTGGCCTTTTCTTCTATCTGCAATATGTTATGGATGGGAATGGTTTAATCAAATGAAATTTTCTGAAAGTTTAAAAAAAAATAAGGATTTCCAGTTAGTGTATAAGAAGGGAAAATCGTATGCTAACAAACATTTGGTTATGTATTTATTAGAAAATAATACACAGGAAAATAGGATAGGAATATCTGTTAGCAAAAAAGTTGGAAATAGTATTGTTAGGCATAGATTAACAAGACTAATAAGGGAAAGCTACAGATTGAATGAGGAAAAGTTTCAATCAGGATTTGATATTGTTGTTGTAATCAGAATTGCGGCAAAGGATAAAATATTTAAAGAAATAGAAAGTTCATTGTTACATTTGGGAAAACATCATAATATAGTAAAGAGATGATTAAATTGAAAAAAATATTAGTCGGATTAATAAAAATATATAAAAAATACCTGTCACCATTACAGAGATACAATCATTGTATTTATACGCCTACCTGTTCTCAGTATGGGATAGAAGCGATAGAAAAGTATGGTGCAGTAAAAGGGACATATTTAACCTGTAAACGCATTTTAAGATGTCATCCGTTTGCAAAAGGTGGTTATGATCCTGTCCCATAAATAAGGAGGATTTAAAGTGATTGGTATATTGGCGACACAAAGTACTACACCTATTATTGGTGAGGTAGCTCAGGCACTTGGTTGGCTTATGAATGCAATTTTTGTTTTTTTAAGTAGTGTTTTTAATATTGAAAATATTGGTTTATGTATTATTATATTTACATTTATAATATATATGCTAATGCTCCCATTAACAATAAAACAGCAGAAATTCTCTAAGCTTTCTGCAAAAATGAATCCTGAAATTCAGGCTGTTCAAAAGAAGTACAAGGGTAAAAAAGATCAACAGTCTATGATGGCTATGCAAGAAGAAATGAAAGCAGTTCAGGCAAAATATGGAACTTCACAAACAGCCGGATGTTTACCATTAATTATACAAATGCCAATTTTATTTTCATTATATAGAGTAATATACAATATTCCGGCCTACGTAAGTAGTGTTAAGGATACTTATGATTCACTTGTAAGTGGAATTTTGGCTACATCAGGATTTCAAACTATTATGGAAGAAATAGGAAAAGGAAAATCAATTAATCCTGACAAATATGATTATACTAAAGTTAATACTATTATAGATGTGTTATATAAATTTAATACATCAGATTGGGCTAATTTAACAGATAAATTTCCAGATCTTGCATCAGTTATTACTACTACATCAGAAAAAATGTCTCATATGAATAGCTTTTTAGGTGGAATAAATATTTCAGATGCACCAATTACTAATTTATTTTCAGTTGCGATTTTAATTCCAATTTTATCAGGATTGACTCAATGGCTTAATGTTAAACTTATGCCACAGCCTACACAAAATATAAGTGCTGAAGAAAATCCAATGGCAAATTCAATGAAGACTATGAATCTTATGATGCCAATTATGTCAGCAGTAATGGCATTTACATTACCAGCTGGTTTAGGATTATATTGGATTGCAGGTGCTTTATTTAGAACTATCCAACAATTGTTAATAAATAGACATATGGATCATGTTGATATTGATGATTTAATAAAGAAGAATTTAGAAAAACAAAATAAAAAGCGCGAAAAACAGGGACTTCCACAAATATCAGCTTCTGCAAAAACGGCTGTTAAAAATATAGAATCTCCAACTAAAAAAAGTCAATTAAAAACAAAAGATGAAAAGAAATCAGAAGTTATGAATTCAACTGATTACTATAATAAAGGTAAAGTTAAACCAGGAAGCTTAAGAGATAAAGCAAATATGGTGAAACAGTTTAATGAAAAAAATACTAAATAGGGGGTATTATAATGGATTACATCAAGATTTCAGCAAAAACAGTTGATGATGCTATTACAGAAGCAGTAATTAAACTTGAAACTACGAGTGATATGATTGAGTATGAAATAGTTGAAAAAGGTAGTACAGGATTTTTGGGATTTAATTGTAAACCAGCCATTATTAAAGTAAGAAAGAAATTTACTATAGAAGATTATATTAGAGAATTTTTAGTTAATGTATTTAACGCTATGAACATTAAAGTTGAAATTATAATTAGCTTAGATGAAGAAAATAATAGCTTAGATATCGAATTAAAGGGAGAAGAAATGGGTGTTTTAATTGGAAAAAGAGGACAAACACTTGATTCACTTCAATATTTAATTAGTTTAGTAGCAAATAAAAACAGTGATAATTATTTAAGAATTAAATTAGATACTGAAAACTATAGAAAAAGAAGAAAAGAAACATTAGAAAACTTAGCACATAATATTGCTTATAAAGTAAAAA
The DNA here is from genome assembly GCA_041821265.1 of Lachnotalea sp. Lineage (GTDB taxonomy): Bacteria > Bacillota > Clostridia > Lachnospirales > Lachnospiraceae > Lachnotalea. The sequence goes on from JBGUEQ010000038.1 coordinate 11,993, forward strand.
GAACGAAGCGTCAAGTTTCATTAGAGCCAATGAATCCATATGAAAGAAGAGTGATTCATTCGGCACTACAAAATGACAAATATGTTGTTACTCATAGTGAAGGTGATGAACCATATAGACGTGTCGTAGTTACATTAAAATAATTAATATAAATGGGGACAGTCAATTGACTGTTCCTATTAGTATGTTAGGCAATGTAGCATAAAATATAGTGGAGGAATTGATATGATGAATGACACTATTGCTGCAATAGCTACAGCAATGAGTAATTCTGGAATAGGAATAGTAAGAATTAGTGGTGAAGATTCTATTGCTATTGTAGATAAAATATTTAAACCAAAAAACAAAAATAAAAAATTGATTCAAGTGGATTCGCATACGATTCATTATGGTTTTATTTATGATAATGAAGAAATGATTGATGAAGTAATGGTTTTAATTATGAAAAATCCTAATAGTTATACAAAGGAAGACAGTGTTGAAATTGATTGTCATGGTGGAATATTAGTTGTTCAAAGAGTATTAGAAACAGTAATTAAGTATGGTGCTAGGTGTGCAGATCCTGGTGAGTTTACAAAAAGAGCTTTTTTAAATGGTAGAATTGATTTGTCTCAAGCCGAAGCAGTTATAGATGTGATTAATTCTAAGAATAAGTTTGCGTTAAAAAACTCATTAAACCAATTAAAGGGTTCGGTACATGTTGAAATAGAAGATATTAGAAAAATATTGATATATCATATTGCATTTATAGAGTCTGCATTAGATGATCCAGAGCATGTTAGTTTGGAGGGTTATAGTAATACACTTGAAGAAGTACTAAATAAATTGTTATTACAAATTAATGAATTGATAATTACTGCAAATGATGGAAAAATATTAAAAGAGGGTATTAAAACAGTTATAATAGGTAAACCCAATGCGGGTAAATCCTCACTTCTCAATTATTTAGTAGGCGAAGAAAAAGCTATTGTTACAAATATTGCAGGAACAACTAGGGATATTATTGAGGAAAATATTAATTTTAATGGAGTCAGTTTGAATATTATAGATACGGCAGGTATTAGAGATACTGAGGATATTATTGAAAAAATTGGTGTAGAAAAGTCAATTAAGTATGCAAATGAGGCTGATTTAATAATTTATGTCGTTGATTCATCAACAAAATTGGATGAAAATGATGATAAAATAATTAAAATGTTAAAGCAAAGTAAGTCAATCATACTTTTGAATAAAACAGATTTAAATATAATAACATCAGAGGAAACAATAAAAGAAAAAACAAATGATACCGTAATACCTATATCTTTAAAAGAAAAAATAGGAATTGATCTATTAGAAAAAGAAATTGTTAAAATGTTTTTTAAGGGTAATATTGAATTTAATGATGAAGTATTAATTACAAATATACGTCAAAAATCATTAATTTCTGAGGCATATGATAGTTTAAAACTGGTGGAAAAAAGTATAATAAGCAAAATATCGGAAGATTTTTACACTATTGATTTAATGAATGCATATGAAAAATTAGGACAAGTTATAGGTGAATCCATAGAAGATGACTTAGTAAATCAAATATTTAGTAAATTCTGTATGGGTAAATAATATTTAATTTAGTAACTATGAAGGTACTTAATAGTTACTAGTATTTATCAAAAAGGAGATATATAATGCCAGCATTAATCGAAAATTATGATGTGGCTATAGTTGGAGCGGGTCATGCAGGTTGTGAAGCAGCATTGGCTTGTGCTAGATTAGGTCTTGAAACAATTATTTTTACAGTAAGTGTAGAAAGTATTGCAATGATGCCTTGCAATCCTAATATAGGTGGTAGCTCTAAAGGACATTTAGTGCGAGAAATAGATGCATTGGGTGGAGAAATGGGTGTTAATATTGATAAAACATTTATTCAATCCAAAATGTTAAATAAGTCGAAAGGGCCAGCAGTACATTCTCTTAGAGCACAGGCTGATAAAGCGGAATATAGTAGGTCTATGAGACAAGTATTAGAAAATACGGATTGTCTTACTATAAAACAGGCAGAAGTAACAGAGCTTGTTGTGGAAGAAGGAGTAATTGTAGGAATAAAGACTTTTTCAGGAGCACTATATCAATGTAAATCTGTAGTTTTGTGTACTGGAACATATTTAAAAGCAAAATGTTTATATGGAGATATTATAAATTATACAGGTCCTAATGGTTTACAGTCTGCAAATTATTTATCCGATTCTCTTAAGAAAAATGGAATAGAAATATTTCGATTTAAAACGGGTACACCAGCAAGATTAGATAAAAGATCATTAGATTTTAGTAAAATGGAGGAACAATATGGAGATGAGAGAGTCGTTCCATTTTCATTTTTAACTAATCCAGAAGATGTACAAATAGATCAGGCATCCTGTTGGTTAACTTATACAAATGAAGAAACTCATAAAATTATTCAGAATAATTTAGATCGTTCTCCTATTTATGCTGGAATCATTGAGGGGACTGGTCCTAGATATTGTCCTTCCATTGAAGATAAAGTTGTTAAATTTGCTGATAAAAACAGACATCAGGTATTTCTAGAACCAGAAGGTTTATATACAAACGAAATGTATGTTGGAGGAATGTCAAGTTCATTACCAGAAGATGTTCAACAGGCAATGTATAGAACCGTACCTGGTTTGGAAAATGCCAAAATAGTTAAGAATGCATATGCAATAGAATATGATTGTATTAACCCAAGACAGCTAAATCCTACATTAGAATTTAAAAGCATAAAAGGTTTATTTAGTGGTGGACAATTCAATGGTAGTTCGGGATATGAAGAGGCGGCAGCACAAGGCCTTATAGCAGGCATTAACGCGGCTCTTAGTACATTGGGCAAGGAAATGATTGTACTAGATCGATCTCAAGCGTATATAGGAGTTTTAATCGATGACCTTGTAACAAAAGAAAACAAAGAACCTTATAGAATGATGACCTCAAGAGCGGAATATAGATTACTATTAAGACAGGATAATGCAAATTTCAGACTTTCTGGTATTGGTAATAAAATAGGATTAATAAGTGATAAACAGTATAATAAAGTTTTAATAATGGAAAAAGAAATTGAGAAGGAAATTGATAGGCTTACGAATACATTTGTTGGTACAACAAATGAAGTACAACAATTACTAGAAGAAAATGAAAGTACAAAATTAAATTCGGGAACGGATTTGGCTGAGTTAGTGAAACGGCCAGAGTTATCTTATTCTATTATAAAAACGATAGATAAAAATAGAGAATTATTGGATGATATGGTAACAGAGCAGGTTAACATAAAACTTAAATATGAAGGCTATATAAAAAGACAATTAAAGCAAGTAGAACAGTTTAAAAAGATGGAAAATAAAAAAATCCCAATGTATTTTAATTATGATAATATAAATGGCTTAAGAATAGAAGCAAAGCAAAAATTAAATTTATTTAAGCCGGTGTCGATCGGCCAGGCTTCACGTTTATCGGGTGTTTCTCCAGCAGATATATCTGTGTTACTTGTATATATGGAGCAGTTAAGAAATAGAAATTAGTTGAAAGAGGTTTGAATGGATAAATATAATATAGAATTATTTAATAAGGGATTAGAGAGTCTTGAAATTAAATTGTCAGAGGATCAGATTAACCAGTTTATTAGTTATTATGAATTACTAACTGAGTGGAATAGTGTAATGAATCTAACTACTATAACTGAATTTGATGATGTAATACAAAAGCATTTTATTGATAGTTTGGCTATTGTGAAAGCAGTTGATTTAAATGAAACGATAAAAATCATTGATGTTGGTACGGGTGCTGGTTTTCCAGGAATTCCATTGAAAATAGCATTTCCACATTTAGAGATTGTTTTATTAGATTCATTAAATAAAAAAATTAAATTTTTAAATGAAGTTATAGACAAATTACAGCTTAAAAACATTAAAGCAATACATGGGAGAGCAGAAGATTTTTCAAGAGATATTGAATATAGAGAAAAATTTGATTTGTGTGTCTCACGAGCAGTTGCTAATTTGTCTTCCTTGGCAGAATATTGTATGCCATACGTAAAGATGAAGGGGAATTTTATTTCTTATAAATCCGGAAAAATAGCAGAGGAACTTTTATCTTCTAAAAAGGCAATTCATGTTTTGGGAGGAAAAATTGAAGAAGAAGTATTATTCAGTCTTCCAAATACAGATATAGAGAGAACATTTGTTAATATTCGTAAAATGCAATCAACACCAAAATTATATCCTAGAAAAGCAGGAATTCCAACTAAAGATCCAATTTGTTAAAAGAAAAATAGAAAGGATGTAATAACCTTTCTATTTATAAGTTAAATAAGTATTTTATTTTTGGTTGACATAACTTAGTTATCAATAAATATGCTAACCTGTTCAAGAAAAGTTACAGAGGCCTCTATATGAGGATATTGTTTTGAATTGTTAATGATAAAACTCTCAATAGAGGAATTATAATATAAATAATTTTCTATAATATTATTTATATTATATTGATAGTTACCGCCTACTACAAATATGCTATTATTTATTTCCTTCAAAGCGTGTAAAATATTTGCATTTGTGAAAGAACCCTTTATACTTGCAAACAAATATTTGCCTTTTGAATTTTGTATATGAGCTGCTTCATAACAATCATCAATATAATCAGAATTAATATTGATAAAATTATGAACTTTTTTATTAAGTGAAGTTTCAATATTACTTCTAGAGTTAAGAATATTGAAAATTAATGTTCCTAATATTGGTGTATCAAATAATATTTTGAGCGAAATACTTTTATTTCTTGGCACATAATTTGCATCAAATAAATCAACAGGATTAACTATCATAATTTTATTAAAAAGATTGGAATCATTATGGCATGTCATAATAGTAAAAGTAGAAGACGAACCACTTGCAATTACATTAGTTTTATGACCAATTATATTTTTAATGAAATCAGATAATAATTGTACATATAAGTAATTGGTATATGTTAAATATGGTTTATCAGAAAGACCACATCCAAGTAAATCAAGAGTATAAACGGTATGGTTAAGAGAAAGATGTTTTATAATATGTTTCCATTCAGTTGAGGAGGAACATACATCTAAATCATGAATTAGTAAGATAGGAGATCCAGTACCTTGTTTTGTATAAAATATTTTTCCAAATCGCCAATCGAAATACTCAGCTTTATTTGTAGAGAGTTTGTTTTTTAATGTAGCAGAAATTTCAATAAATTTATTTATGATTGAAATTGAAATTGTAATAACAGTTCCAAAAAGTATAATATATTTTAATTTACTTTTTATTTTCATTTTTATGACTCCTTTTCTAAAATCAGTGATAGATAAGTAGAAAATATATTTCTATGTATAACCTGTTGCTAAAAACGCGAGTATTAAATTGTAGCTTCTATATAATAGTTGTTAAAATTATAAAAAATTAATAAATATATTTGTATATAACCGCTAAATACATTATAGTATATTTAGCGGTTATATACAAATATATTTTGATATTTATGAAATTTAATTATTATTTATTGATCAGAATTAAGGGGGGTAGGCATTATATATGTCTAATATATAAAATGAAAAGTTTTAATAAGGATGAATTTTTGGATTATAATAGTTTGAATAGGTTGAATGATTTTATGCAAAATTTTATAAAGGAAAATATTTTGCAGAAAAATAAATATTTATTAGAAATTAAGGAAAATAATGAAATATTGGCTAGAATTAAGTCAAAAATAATACATTTGGAGAAAAATTTATGTTATGATGATAATATCTTTGATCCTTCAAATTTATTAAATAAAAACGAAAAAGAAATGCAAGAATTGAATAATAAAAAAGAAATATTAATTAATAAAAATAAGGATATACAAAATAGTATTAGTCTTATTGAAAAGAAAATTAATGAAATCAATGAAATCAATAGTAAAATGAAAGTAGATAGCAATAAAGATTTTATTCAAAGTTCTAAAGAATTAGAAAAATATAAAATTGAAATATTAAGAAGTCAAGAATTAGAGCGGAAGAGAATAGCAAGAGATTTACATGACACGGTAATACAGAATCTTACTAATTTAATTCATAAAACAGAATTTACATTAAAAATAATGGATGTGGATAATATAAGAGCTAAACTTGAATTAATGACGATGTCAAATTGTGTAAAAGACATTATTGATGAAATGCGAGGTATTATTTATAATTTAAGACCCATGGCCCTAGATGATATAGGTATTGATGTTATCATTGAAAGAGAATTAACAAAAATGCAGGATAAAGGAATTATTGTTAAATATGAAATAGAGGGCAATAGTAATAATGTTGATCAAATTTTATTGTTAACGATTATTAGAATTATACAAGAGGCTTGCAATAATACGATAAAACATGCAAATGCAACTGAAGTTAAGGTTAAAATAATATATAATGATAAATTTATTGAATTTTATTTTATTGATAATGGCATAGGATTTGATATATCCAATAATATGTGTGTTTGTTATGAATCAAAATCCGGTTTTGGTCTACCAATGATGAGGGAGAGAATTTCTTTATTATCAGGAATAATAAATTTTAAATCGATTATAAATAAAGGAACAGAAATATATGTTAAAATTCCAAGATGTATAAGGGAGAATATGAATGAAAAAAATTAATATAGCAATAGTTGATGATCATATTATGATAAGAGAAGGACTTAAACAATTATTAGAATTGGATGGGAATATCAAAGTAATAGGACAAGCAGGGGATGGAACACAGTGTTTAGAATTAATTAATAAAATTAATGTTGATATCATATTATTAGATATAAATATGCCAACTATGAATGGACTTGAAGTTCTGAAAATTATGAGAGAAAGAAAGAATACAACAAAAGTCATTGTGCTAACTATTCATAACGAAGTGGAATATTTATTGAAGGCAGTGGATATTGGAATTAATGGTTATATGTTAAAAGATTCAGGGTATGAAGAATTAAAAAAAGCAATCTATGCAGTTGATTCTGGTGAAGTATATATACAACCCAAATTGTCACCTTTATTAAATTCAAAACTTATCATAAGAAGTGAAGACCAAAAAAGAATAGATGAGTTAACTAAGCGAGAATTTGAAGTTTTAAAGTTATTAGCAGAAGGTATGTTTAATAAAGAAATCGCATGCAAGTTAACTATTAGTGAAAGAACAGTTAAAAATCATGTTTCCAATATATTTAAAAAAATATTAGTGGCAGATCGAACACAGGCTGCAGTATTTGCAATAAGAAATAATTTGATTACAATTTTTTAAATCAGTAAATGTTTAAGTTTTTAAATTTACATTATATGTTTCACGTGAAACATATAATAATTTAAAACATTTTATATAGTAATATGATTTTTTTATTACTATATAATTTTTTTGTTTAATATATTTCTAAAAACCATTCTCCATTATATTTAAAAATTATCTATAAACAATATTTGTTACTATTTTATAATGTGAAATTTTATAATCTATATTTATTCATATGTTTCACGTGAAACATATGAATAAATATAGATTATAAAAACAAAAGATGTTATAATAAAAAAGTAAAATTAAGATACAAAATAAATTTAGGGAAGGGGATTAGGATGGGAAGAATTATTGCAATAGCAAACCAAAAAGGCGGAGTTGGAAAAACCACGACAACAATAAACCTTTCAGCATATTTGGCCGAATTAGGTAAAAAAGTATTAACTATAGATATTGATCCCCAAGGAAATACTACTAGTGGGCTAGGTTTAGATAAAGAAGCGATTGAAAATACCGTATATGAATTAATGCTCGGACAGTGTAATATAAAAGATTGCATGGAAAAGAGTATAATGGATGGTTTGTTAGTAATAGCTTCAAGTGTAGATCTAGCGGCTGCTGAAATAGAATTAATAGGAATACCCGAAAAAGAATTTATAATGAAAAAAGCAGTTAATTCAGTAAGAGATGATTTTGATTTTATATTAATTGATTGTCCACCTTCATTGAATATGTTAACCGTAAATGCAATGACAACAGCCGATACAGTACTAGTTCCAATTCAATGCGAATATTATGCATTGGAAGGTTTATCACAATTAATAAGAACGATTAATCTTGTAAAAGATAGACTTAATTCGGATTTAGAAATTGAGGGTGTTGTATTTACAATGTATGATGCAAGAACTAATTTATCGCTTCAAGTAGTAGAAAATGTAAAATCAAATCTGAAAGAAGCAATTTATAAAACAATTATCCCGAGAAATATAAGGCTGGCAGAAGCACCAAGTCATGGACTACCAATAAATCTGTATGATTCAAAATCAGCAGGAGCAGAAAGTTATAAATTATTGGCTGAAGAAGTAATTCATAGGGGAGATGAGGACGACGAATGGCGGTAAGAGCAAAAGGATTAGGAAAAGGGTTGGATTTACTTATACCGGATACAGGAATGAACAATAAGACAAAAATAATTGAAAAAATAGTGGAAAAACAAGTTGAAACTAAAATTAAAATAACAAGTATAGAACCAAATAGAGATCAACCTAGAAAAAATTTTGATGAAGACACTTTGTTAGAACTAGCGGAATCTGTTAAACAGTTTGGTGTTATACAACCGTTAGTGGTTCAAGAAAGAGATGGCTATTATGAAATAATAGCAGGTGAAAGACGTTGGAGAGCTGCTAAAATAGCAGGACTAAAAGAAGTGCCAGCTATTATAAGAAAATATAGTGAACAAGAAATTGTTGAAATTTCTTTGATTGAAAATATACAACGTGAAAATTTAAATCCAATTGAAGAGGCATTTGCATATAAAAAATTACTTCATCAATTTAATTTAAAACAAGATGAAGTTGCAGAAAGAGTCTCGAAAAGTAGAACTGCAGTTACTAATTCTTTGAGATTATTGAAATTGGATGAGAAGGTTCAGCAAATGATAATTGATGAAAAAATTTCAACGGGTCATGCAAGAACTCTGATTGTAATAGAAGATAGCGAACTTCAATATAATATAGCAGTTAAGATATTTGATGAAAAATTAAGTGTTAGAGAAACAGAAAAACTTGTCAAAAAAATGCTTAATGATAAAATGGAGTCAACAAAAGAAGTTAAGAATACAGAAAATGATTTTATTTATAAAAGTATAGAAGATAAAATGAAATCTATTATAGGTACAAAAGTTACAATAAATCAGAAAAAAAATAATAAGGGAAAAATAGAAATAGAATATTATTCTAATGACGAATTAGAAAGAATATTCGACTTATTACAATCAATTGAAAAATAACAATTATCTTAATTAAAAATTGATTTATTGGAAGCTTAGATGGAGGAAAAAATGAATTTACAAGTGTTAGATTACAGTATATATTTAGATCCTTTTTATTTATTAATTGGATTTGCTTCTTTTAATTTGTTGATGTTTATTATTATTATAGTTTTAATGTGTAAAATAGGAAAATTGAAGAAAAGATATAATATATTTATGCAAGATGAGGATGCAAAATCGTTAGAAAAATTAATATCAGGAAAATTAAAAGAAATTGAAGAATTAAAGTTATCAAATAAAAAAAACAAAGAAGACATAAAAAATATAAATGAAACATTGTTATTAACATTTAAAAAAGTAGGAATATTAAAATATGATGCATTTAATGAAATGGGTGGTAAACTTAGTTTTGCTGTAGCATTATTAAATGAAAAAAATGATGGGTTTTTAATAAATGCAATGCATAGTAGAGAAGGATGTTATACATATATTAAAGAAATTATTAATGGTGAATCTTATATTATGTTAGGCGATGAGGAAAAACAAGCCTTAGATGAGGCAATTAGTAAAAGATAAAATTTTCATAGCGAATATTGTTGATATACTTTTTATCATAATAGGTTTACATAATACAACATAAAAACGGAGTATAAAAATATGAAGTTAAGAAATGTTAATGATTTAAAGGGTGGAGAATATTTGGCCAGGGCAGTATGCATAGGAAGTGAAATTATACTAATATATGAAGGTACTTGTATTAAAGAAGAATACATACAAAAACTAAAAGAATTAGGTGTACAATGTGTATATATTAGAGAGAATATTGATGATTTAGATGAAGAAGAAGATAAAAGTGCTTACACAAAAGATTTAATTATTCAAGATTATAGAGAAAGAATTAAAAACTTGTTAGAGAGACATATTTACACAAGTCGATCTGAACTTATTGAGCTTAAAACAATTGCTCAAACGATTATTACAAATATAATGCAAAAAGATGAAATAGTGGAGCAAATTGTTAATTTAAAAGAGCATGAAACAGATATATATGAACATTCCTTAAATGTGTGTGCACTATCTGTTTTACTAGCACTTAAATCTAATGTAGATATGGAAATAGTTAATTCTATTGCAATAGGAAGCATTTTACATGATATAGGATTTCGATATATACCCATTGCATTTGCAAATCAATTAATGGATGATTTATCAAGAAAAGATTTAAATGAATACAAAAAACATACTATTTACGGATATATGGCAGTGGAATATGAAGAATGGTTAACAGAGGAATCAAAAGAAATTATTTTGTCACATCATGAGAGGATTGATGGAAGTGGGTACCCATTAAGGAAAAAAAATCTTAAGAAATCAACACAAATAGTATCTATTTGCGACGAATATGATACGATATTATGTGGAATATGTTGTGAACGTATGTTAGCTTATCAAATAATAGAAAATTTAAAAGCGAAAAATGGTGTAATATTTGATAAAAATATTTTAGATATTTTTTTAGAGTTTATTGCATTATATCCGAATGGAACTACGATTATAACAAATGAAGGTGAAGTTGGCATAGTAATAAAACAAAATTCAAATTTTAAGGAAAGACCAATTATTCGTATGATTAAGGATAAATATGGTAAGAATATTAAAACAAATGAAGAAAAAGATTTATTAAAACATCTTAATATTTTCATTGAATCTGTAATAGATTAGTAAAAGAAGTGAATTATATTATTAAGCTTTACTATAAAAATAAAATATACTATTATATATAGAAGTATATATATAATGTAAAAAATATTATATAATTTTTTTATTATCTGCAAAAATGTTAAATATATATAATAGCAGATAATTATATAGGAGGAATATGTTATGATAGACATTAAATTATTAAGAAATAATTTTGAAGAAGTAGAGAAAGCACTTTCAACTAGAAATGAAGAATTTGATTTGACCAAATTTAAAGATATTGATGAGAAAAGGCGCGAACTATTAGGTGAAGTAGAAAAATTAAAGGCAGAGCAAAATCTAGTTTCTAAACAAGTACCTATCATGAAAAAAGAAGGAAAAGATGTTTCTTCTATTTTAGATGAAATGAAGAAGCTTTCAGATAAGATTAAGGATTTAACAACAAATGTATCAGCCATTGAAAAAGAATTAAATAATTATATGTTAACATTACCTAATATACCAAATTCAACAGTTCCAGCAGGTTCTACGGATGAAGATAATGTTGAAATAAGAAAATTTAGCGAACCAACTAAATTTGATTTTGATCCAAAGCCTCATTGGGATTTAGGCGTCGATTTAGGCGTTTTGGATGCGGAAGCGGGAGCAAAGGTATCAGGATCTAGGTTTACATTTTATAAGGGCGCGGGCGCAAGACTTGAGCGTTCAATTATGAATTTTTATCTTGATACACATACTGAAAAACATGGTTATACAGAGGTATTTCCGCCTTTTATGGTTAGTAGAGAAAGTATGACCGGTACAGGTCAATTACCTAAATTTGAAGAGGATGCATATAAAGTATTAGGAGATGGAAAAGAATATTTCTTAGTACCTACTGCAGAAGTTCCAGTTACTAACATGTATAGAGAGCAAATACTAGATGGGAGCCAACTTCCAATTAAACATTGTGCATATACAGCATGTTTTAGAGCAGAAGCAGGTTCAGCGGGACGTGATACAAGAGGTTTGATTAGACAACATCAGTTTAATAAAGTGGAATTAGTAAAATTTGCGAAGCCTGAAGATTCTTATGAAGAATTAGAGAAGTTAACAAAAGATGCGGAACATGTATTGCAATTGTTAAATCTTCCATATAGAGTAGTTAAAATTTGTATTGGCGATTTAGGATTTACAGCTGCGATGAAATACGACATTGAGGTTTGGATGCCAAGTTATGACAAGTATGTTGAAATATCAAGTTGTAGCAATTTTGAGGAATTTCAAGCAAGAAGAGCTAATATAAAATATAAAGACAATATACAAGATAAAGCAAAATATGTTCACACATTAAATGGTAGTGGTGTTGCTATTGGACGTACAACAGCAGCTATATTGGAAAATTACCAGCAAGCAGATGGAAGTATTAAAATTCCAGAAGTGTTAATTCCATATATGGGTGGAATGACTGATATTAGATAATAAAATTGGATTAACATATTTATGAAACGAGGTGAGTTTAGTGCATAGTTACTTAAGGGCAATTGGTTTTAGTGATATTAAAAAAAAGAAAGAATTAGATAAATTAATTCAAAGTGCTATTAAAAAACCAGATCAAAAAGAAATGGCTGAAATAGTAGAAGGTAGTTTGTTTACAGAAATTTCAAAAGAATTTACAAAGAGTGTTGGAATTAATATTCGTGGTGAATACAATGAAGACAATGAGTTTAGTACCAATTATTACTATCCTTATTTTAAAGGAAAAGGAATTACTACGTATGAGGATGTATCAGTAGAAAAACATGCTGAAAAAGAGTCATATGCAGGAATATGTGATGATGTAAAGGTTGGTGTATCTTTAATTTTTTATTTGCAAAATGTTACACAGTATATAAATGAAAAACGATTAGGGGCTTTGTCTAAACCAAACATTTCAATTACCTTATCTGCATTATCAACAAAAGGAACTATATTGTTACCAATTGGAAAAAATGAAGTTCAGATTAAGAATACGAAAGATGCGTCTAATAATAGAAATTCGTTAATTGCTGCTGCGAGAAATGGCGATGAGGATGCAATCGAAAGTTTAACATTAGAAGATATTGATACTTATTCTATGATTTCAAAAAGAATTTTAAGCGAAGATGTATTTACTATAGTTGATTCCTACTTTATGCCATATGGAATTGAATGTGATCAGTATTCAATTTTAGGTGAAATTATTGATGTTGATGAAGAAGTTAATAATATTACAAAGGAAGAACTTTATATTATGACGCTAAACACCAATACCTTGGCATTTGACGTATGTATTAATAAAAAAGACATAATTGGTGAGCCAGCAGTTGGAAGACGCTTTAAAGGCGTTATTTGGATGCAAGGTAAAATTAATTTTCCAATGTAAACGGCTATAAAATACAATGTAAACGGCTGTAAAATAAAAGATTGACTTTATACTTAATTGCATATAAAATAATGTATGTTGCTGCTTTTGCAACAACATACTTATGCATTTATAGCTCAGTAGGATAGAGCGACCGCCTCCTAAGCGGTAGGCCGCTGGTTCGAATCCAGTTAAGTGCATTATTTACAATAATTCAGTACTCATAATCGCGAGGTATTTTGCAAATCAAATTACAAATTTTGTAAGAATCGCGTAGCGGTAACTATTAAATACGGAATAGTTACCATTTTTCTTACCTTTATATAGGTGGTGTATAGATGAACTTTATTGTCTTAGATTTGGAATGGAATCAATGTCCAGATGGAAAAGAAAAAGAAAATAAAAAACTTCCTTTTGAAATAATAGAAATTGGAGCAGTAAAGCTTGATTCAAATTATAGCAAAGTAAGTCAGTTTAGTGAATTTATAAAGCCTTCTGTTTATAAGGAAATTCATTTTAAGACGAAGGAAGTAATTAATATTAATATGGAAGATTTATACTCGGGAAGAACTTTTTTGCAAGTTTGTGAGTCTTTTTTTGATTGGTGTGGACAAGACTATATATTTGCAACTTGGGGAAATATGGATTTGACTGAATTACAAAGGAATATGAGATATTATAATCTGAATCATGAATTTGAGTTTCCATTGAAATATTATGATATTCAAAAAGTGTTTAGCTTATATTTTGAAGGATTAAAAATTAAAAGAACACTAGAATATTCTGTTGAATATTTAAATATTGATATAGATCGTAAATTTCATAAAGCAATTTTTGATGCGGAGTATGCTGGCAAGGTTTTAAGTCAAATAGACTATAAATTTTTAGAGAAAAACTATTCGGTAGACTATTATAATCCACCAAAGGTCAGACAGGATGAAATATATTTAAAATACAGTGGATATTCAAAATTTATTTCAATGGAATATAGTTCAAAAGAAGAAGCAATGCAAAATAGAGAAGTTGTTAGTACACGTTGCAATTATTGCAATAAGAATATGAAAAGAAAAATAAAATGGTTTTCAAATAATGCTAAAATTTATTATGCTTTATGTCATTGTGAAGTTCATGGTCTAGCCAAATGTAAGATTAGAATGAAGCGAAGCGAAACAGGAAACTATTTTGCAATTAAAACAATAAATAGTATAAGTGAGCAAGAGGCACAACAATTACGTGAAAAGCGTGATGAGTTAAGATCAAAACGAAAAATTAAAAGAAGAATACAAAGCAGATAAATAAAAGAAAGAAAAAGAAATTTCTACTAATAGAAATTTCTTTTTCTTTCTTTTATTTAATATCAAAATCATCAAATTGTCGATTCATTCTTCTATGTTTTCTAATGCTTTTTCGTTTGAAAAAATGATAATTTTTAAAAATAAAGAGAAGAAAAATTATTAGAGCAATAACGACAAAAGCAATAATAATAGTAATGATAATATTTAATCGACTAAAAATAATAACATTTTTAGTTGCGGTGTCACTTGGAGCGACTTCTGAATCGGTGGTAGTATCAACGGTATTAAAATTGAATTCAGGCACATTTATATTAGATAAATCTATAGTTGTTGATCCAACAGGTTTTCCACCATAAGTATAGGACAACGTGGCAATTGAGTTATTATTATTACTATCATATGCCAAACTTGATTGTGTATCAGTAAATACAGCGGTGGTTGGAAGTATTATGTCGCCATCTTTATTAATAGTAACAATAGATTCAGTATTACCAAATATACTTGTATCTGTATCATAAAAGCTGGCATTATTAATGGTGTAGTTTTTTTCGTTATCTGATATATTTATTAACTGAAAATTATCAAAGCCCCAATCAAATAAGGAAGCAGTATCTGTAAATTGACCAGGAGATTCTGTTTTCATTACAACGCACACTAATTCTAAATCACCTCGCTTGGCAAATGTTACCAATGTCTGCCTTGCAGCATTTGTATATCCAGTTTTACCACCAATGCAATCGGCATAAGCATTTTTTCTATTTGGCAACATCTTATGATGGTTTGATAAATATCTAGTTTCGACTTGAAGGTTAGTAGGCGGTATCTTATATGTGGTAGTTGATGTAATGGTTCGAAAAGTCTCATTTTGCATGGCAGCTCTACCAATAAGAGCTAAATCGTAAGCAGATGTAACGTGAGTCTCATCAGGTAGACCATTAGCATTATTAAAATGTGTATTCTTACAACCAAGCTCGTCCGCTCTTTGATTCATCAAATTTGCAAAATCTTCGATACTACCAGATACATGCTCAGCTACAGCATTAGCACATTCATTAGCACTTTCTAACATAACTCCATATAAGCATTGTTCCATTGTAAGTTGCTCGCCCTCAGCTATTCCAATATTACTACTATCTCTTTCTATAGAATAGACAGCATTATGAGAGAAAGTTACCACCTCATCCAGGCTACAATTTTCAAGTGCTAGAAGAGTAGTCATAATCTTAGTAGTGCTTGCCGGAAATAATTCTTCATTAATATTCTTTCCATATAATACCGTTCCAGTATTAATATCCATCAAGACGGCAGATTCAGAAGTAACATCAGGACCAGATGGCCATAAATCAGAATTAGTAGAATTGTCTGATGATTCTTGGGCAGTAGAGGATTCCTCTGAACTTGTATTAGAAGTTGCATTAACAGATAATATATTCGTAAAGCATGTAGCTACAATAAGTATATTGCATAATAAAATCTTTAGTCTTTTCATGTTAATTAAGTCTCCTCAAAATTAGTAAATTAATATCATAACTTCTATTATATTGTATTTACGCTTACTTATCAATTATAAAAGACATTTTCACAAAAAAAACAAAATAAATTCACAAAAAAAACAAAAAAGTATTTGACAGATATAATAAATAGTGTATAATAAAGTTACGAAGAACAAAGGCGTTTCTTAATATTTTTTTATAAATATTACGGAACGTTTTTTACGTGTGTAAGATGTCAATTATATTTTAAATAAGGGACACGAATTACAATAACTAGAGTTATATTTTAATTTTAGTTCATATTATGAGGAGGTAATACTATGAAGAAGTTGGAAATAATAATTAAACCAGAGAAACTTGAAGACTTAAAAGCAGTACTTGATGAAAGTAAGGCAAATGGTATTATGATTACAAATATCATGGGATATGGTAATCAAAAAGGTTATACACAGATATACAGAGGAACAGAATATAATGTTAACTTACTCCCAAAGATAAAGGTTGAAACTGTTGTACCAACAGAATTAGCAGAAAAAATTATTGAAAGAATAGTGAAAGAAATTAATACGGGAAACTACGGTGATGGAAAAATTTTTATTCATGAAGTTGAAGATGCTGTAAGAATTCGTACAGGTGAACGTGGTTATGATGCTTTATAATTGTTTTTGCTAGAAAACTAATTATATATGAAAACGATACTTTATTAAATTATCAAAGAGGATAATTATTTAAGACAATAGTTTTAAATTTATTCTCTTTTTTTGAGGAGGAAATTATTATGGAAGATATGCAGTTATTATTAAACATTGTTTGGACGCTTGTTGCGGCTTTCCTTGTATATTTCATGCAAGCGGGATTTGCAATGGTAGAATCAGGTTTCACAAGAGCAAAAAATGCTAATAACATTATCATGAAAAATATGATGGATTTTGTAATTGGTAGTATATGTTTCTTTTTAGTTGGATTTGCAATTATGTTTGGATCATCATCAAAATTTATAGGAACATCAGGATTTTTTAATCCTACTAGTTTAGCTGATGCAGACGGAATGTTCAATGGATTACCAATTGGTGTATTCATGATATTCCATACAGTATTCTGTGCTACAGCAGCAACAATTGTTTCAGGAGCAATGGCAGAAAGAACAAAATTTATTTCATATCTGATTTATAGTGCATGTATTAGTGCCTTTATTTACCCAATAACAGGACACTGGATCTGGGGTGGTGGCTGGTTACAACAGCTTGGATTCCATGATTTTGCTGGATCAACAGCAGTTCATATGGTTGGTGGAGCTTGTGCACTTGTTGGTGCTAAAATATTAGGACCTAGAATTGGTAAATATGGAAAAGATGGAACACCAAATGCTTTTCCAGGACATAATATTCCTCTTGGAGCATTAGGCGTATTTATCCTTTGGTTTTGCTGGTTTGGATTTAACTGTGGTTCTACTACAGCAGCAACAACAAATCTAGGTGATATTGCAATGACAACAAATCTTGCAGCAGCTGTGTCAACATTGGTAACAATGCTTTTTACTTGGATAAGATACGGGAAACCAGATGTTTCAATGACTTTAAATGGCTCATTAGCAGGACTAGTTGCTATTACAGCAGGATGTGATGTAGTATCAAATTATGAAGCAATGATAATTGGTGCACTTGCAGGTTTATTCGTAGTAATAGTAATAGAATTTGTTGATAAGAAAATAAAAATTGATGATCCAGTTGGTGCAATTGGTGTTCATGGTGCATGCGGCTTACTTGGAACTGTTTTAACAGGTGTATTTGGAACAGGTTGTATATTATGGGTTCAGGTAGTCGGCGTTGCTTCCGTATTAGTATATGTTATAATAATGGCATTTATCATATTTACAATTATTGATAAAACAGTTGGTTTACGTGTAGATCCAAAAGAAGAAGAAGAAGGGCTTGATATACATGAACATGGATCAAGTGCATACGGTAACTTTAGATTACATGATGATAGAAACAATATTTAATATTATTTAAATATTTAGCTTATATAAAATCCCTGAAACACTTTGTTTCAGGGATTTTTATGTAGTAATAGCAGGTTAATATTAAGACATTAATTAATTCAAAAGAATAAATAAATTAAGCTATTGTTTGTAACGAGTAAAGTGTTTATAATTGAAATTACAGTAACATACTTAATATGTTCATAGTTTACGCGATATGATGTACACAAATACTTTATAATTGTATTGTGCCGTTACAAAACGCAGGAGTTTGCTTAGCAAAACACCTTGTTTTTTGTATGTTGAATTATCACCAAAATAATATCAAAGTGAATTAGGTGAGGTTTCAAATTTATAAATACTTAGGATAAAAGAAAGAACAGACAGGGGAACAAAATGAATTATATTGGAATTATTGATACAATGTTTAAATTATTTGCACTAATGTTATTAGGATATTACCTTAACAGGAAAGATTATTTAAATTCTGATACAAATAGCCGTTTATCAGATCTTGTGGTTAAGTTTACAGCACCGGCATTGATTATAAGTTCTGTATTTATGAAACAATCAAGCGATAAAGGTGATGTAATAAAAATTATTGTTATTGGATTAATAATATATTTTATATTACCGATATTAGCGTTCCTTATTACAAAATTACTTCGAGTGAGTAAAAGTAAAGAGGGTGTCTATCAAATGCTTATCATGTTCTCTAATGTAAGCTTTATGAGTTACCCAATTGTACAATCATTGTATGGTGATACTGCTATTTTCTACAATACATTGCTTCATATGCCATTTAATATATTAATCTTTACGTATGGAGAATATTTATTAATGGAAGGCAATACAAAAATAAAAATTAAAACAAGTGATATCTTATCACCAGGTGTAATTGCTGCTGTTATAGCAATAGTAATTTATTTTACTGGAATTCAGATACCATCATTTCTAAGTACATCATTTTCCTTTTTAGGAGGAATTACGACGCCATTGTCGATGCTGATATTAGGAAGTGTACTTGGTGGTTATCCTATTAAAGACCTCTTTACCGAAAAAAAGATATATGTGGTATCGTTTATTAAATTAATTATTTTACCTGTGTTGGTTTTCTTTATTACAAGTATGATATTTACAGATCCAATTATTATAGGAGTGGCTACACTGTCAATGGGTATGCCGGCAGCGTCCATGTGTGTAATGCTTAGTATTAAATATGAGGGACAAATTAAGACAGCCTCAGTAGGAGTATTTTTAACTACTATGTTATCGTTAATAACAATACCAATTATTTATATATTATTATTATAAAGTTAATTGCAGGGAGGAGTGAAATACGCTTTGATTACAACTGATTTGGAATTTTTTCGTATTGTAAATTATGTAAGAAAAAATTTTGGTATAAATTTAATAAGCAAAAGAACACTTATTAACAAAAGATTAGAAACTATTTTACTAAATTATAATTATCAAAATGTAGAAGAATTTATGAATGCAGTTGAACTAGACAAGAATCAAAAGCTTGCGGACATTTTGATTAGTGCATTAGTAACAAATTACACTTATTTTATGCGTGAGAGGCCACACTATGAATTACTGACAAAAGTAATTTTTCCTAAAATTTTAATGAATAAAAATAGTATTAGAATCTGGTCAGCAGCTACATCTTCTGGGCAAGAAGCATATTCACTAGCTATGGCTCTAAAAGAATACATGGAAGAAAAAGATATAATTCATAACATGGAAGTATTTGGAACAGATATTTCAGAGTTAATGTTAAATATAGCGATAGAAGGTGAATATACCAAAGAGCAAACAGAATATGTTTCTGATGTTTGGAAAAGAAAGTATTTCACAAAAAAAATTAATGGGGATTACAAAGTAAATTCTCATATAAAGAAATGTATTAGGTTTGAAAAATTAAATTTAATGTCAAAGTTTGAGTATGAAAATAAATTTAATATAATTTTTTTGAGAAATGTATTAATATATTTTGATAGTGGATTAGTCGATGACATTGTGGATAAAATGGCAAATAGCTTAGTGAGTGGTGGATATTTATTTATAGGCATAAAAGAAATAATAGATATTAATTCAACCAAATTGGAGTATATACAACCATCAATTTATCGAAAAATATAAATGGATGATCAAGTTGTGAATTGATAATAAAAAAGGTAAGAAACAATCATATCTAGAACAAGAAACGTGGACAGAATTTCTATCCACGTTTCTTGTTCTAGATATAATTGTGCGAACTTTCCTAGAAGGTATTAAGTTATATTTTTATTATAAAATTTTTATCTTAAGAGTTACTTTGACTGATTACGCTTTATTACCTTAAGACGTGTAAATTCTTCACGTTCTTTCTCCTCCAAGGCATTCTGTATGCTAGTAGTGAGTGCTTGGTACGTTGGAATAGTAATATTTTTAAGTGCATTGGCTCTTTTTTGAGTCTTTTTAATATTGGTGGCTAAGCGATAAGCTGAATTCTCAATCATGGATAGATTGATTGTAAGCTGCTTAACCTTTTCAAATGATACTCTTGCTAGATCGAGCGATTCTCTAGTACTATAATAGGCATAAGAGGGCTTAGTAACCGTTGTAATTGATTCAACTAAAGGAATCTCAGTGCCCATGATACTACGTGTCTTAATTGTGATAGAGTCCTCAATCGGAATTGTCAAAGCTATTTCTTGTACATAGTTAATACCAATCTCCATATTTGCTTTCTGCAAAGAAACATATGCAGCCGTAAAAGTAACGTCAATTTCAGATTGGATATTTTTTGCCTTATCAATTAATTCCATAAGCTCGCGAATAAGAATATTTCGCTTTTTATCCATAAGCTCATAGCCTTGCCTTGCAAGGGCAAGAGAATTTTTAGCCAATATTAAATTACCCTTAGTGGGGAATGTATTAGGATCCATTAAATCACCTCTTGCTCCGCTTTATAATATTTTTGCAGTACTTTAGTATCAATTCGATCTAATTCTTCCTTAGGAAGTAAGTTAAGAAGCTTCCAACCTAAGTCTAAGGTCTGTTCAATGGTTCTATTTTCTTCTGGACCTTGACCTACATACTCAGATTCAAAAGACCTTCCAAATATAAGATATTTTTTATCAATTGGTGATAATTCATCTTCGCCAATAACAGAGGATAATGCTCTTGCTTGACCTACTTTGGCGTAAGAAGAAAATAACTGGTTAGCAACGTCTTGATGATCTTCTCTTGTATATCCCTCACCAATACCATCCTTCATAAGACGAGAGAGAGAAGGAAGTACGTTAATTGGTGGATAAACAGATTGACCATTTAATTCTCTATCTAAAACAATTTGTCCCTCTGTAATATATCCAGTTAAATCGGGGATAGGATGAGTAATATCATCATTAGGCATAGTTAAGATTGGTATTTGAGTAACAGAACCATTTACACCTTGAATAATACCGGCGCGTTCATATATGGTAGCTAGTTCGCTATATAAGTATCCAGGAAAGCCTTTTCTTGATGGAATCTCACCTTTTGAAGATGAAACCTCACGCATGGCTTCTGCAAAAGAAGTCATATCTGTTAAAATAACAAGAATATGCATTCCTTTTTCAAATGCTAGATATTCAGCTACCGTTAGTGCAACCTTTGGTGTAATTAATCGTTCTACTACAGGGTCATTTGCTAAGTTAAGAAACATTGCTACATGGTCAGAAACTCCACTTTCATCAAACATACGACGAAAGAACTCAGCGACATCGTATTTTACACCCATAGCTGCAAAAACAATAGCAAATTCTTCATCTGAATCTTCAGCTAAAGAAGCTTGTTTTACGATCTGTGCGGCTAACTGATCATGTGGAAGACCATTTCCAGAAAAAATAGGAAGCTTTTGTCCACGAATCAGGGTGGTAAGTCCATCAATGGCAGAAATACCTGTACGGATATAATTACGAGGATATTCTCGTGTTACAGGGTTAAGTGGTAAACCGTTAATGTTTTTCTTTGTTGTCGATATAACAGGTCCTAAACGGTCAATTGGTTGTCCGATACCGTTAAATGTACGACCAAGCATACTTGTTGAAACAGCGATTTCCATTGGATGTCCAGTTAGTTTTGTATGGGTATTTTTCAGAGACATATTTTCAGTTCCTTCAAATACCTGAATAATTGCCTTATCATCATATATTTCTATAATACGACCTAACTTTTTCTCAGAGCCATCTACTGTAATTTCAACAATTTCTTCAAATGCTGCATCTTGTACACCTTCTAATACGATAAGGGGGCCGTTAACCTGGCTTAGTCCTAAATATTCAATTGACATATCATAACCTCCTTATGCGTTTTTTTCTATAACTTTATTATAGAAATTATCAATATCTTTCATATAAGCATCCAATTTCTCAGGTTCATTATTAGGTACATCATATTTTATGGAAATAACTCTTTCAAATATAGTATCTTCTTTCAAAACAGATACAGGCATTCCCATTGTAACAAGAGCTTTTGATTTTGTGTATAAATATAAAATAATTTCCATCATCTTACATTGCTTTACCATAGGAACACAGGTATCCTCAGCATGAAAAGCATTTTGCTGAAGAAATCCAATACGAATTACTTTGGAAATTTCTAATACAAGCTTTTGTTCATCAGGTAAAACATCGCTACCAATTAATTTAACAATTTCCATCAAGCTACTTTCCTGATTAAGTAGAGCAATCAACTGATTTCTATAGTCAATAAAATTAGTTGAAACATTGTCTTTATACCAAGGTGCTAAATCAGTTAAGTATTCACTATAACTTGTAAGCCAATGAATTGCTGGAAAATGTCGTGCATAGGCGAGTGATTTATCAAGGCCCCAGAAGCATCGAACAAAACGTTTTGTGTTCTGTGTAACTGGTTCAGAAAAATCACCACCTTGTGGAGAAACAGCGCCAATGATTGAAACAGAACCTTCCGCCCCATTTAAGGTTGCCATCATGCCAGCTCTTTCATAAAAAGCTGCAAGTCTAGAAGCCAAATAAGCAGGAAATCCTTCTTCAGCAGGCATTTCTTCAAGACGGCCAGATAGTTCACGTAGTGCTTCTGCCCAACGGGAGGTTGAGTCAGCCATAATAGCTACATCATATCCCATATCTCGGTAATATTCAGCAAGTGTAATACCAGTATAGATACTTGCCTCACGAGCAGCTACTGGCATGTTAGACGTATTTGCAATGAGCGTCGTCCTATCCATAAGTGGATTACCAGACTTAGGGTCAATTAACTTAGAGAAATCTTCAAGTACTTGAGTCATCTCATTACCACGTTCGCCACAACCAATGTATATAATAATATCTGCATCAGACCATTTAGCAATTTGATGCTGCATCATTGTCTTTCCAGTACCAAAACCACCAGGGATTGCAGCGGTACCACCTTTCGCAATAGGAAAGAGAGTATCAACGATTCGTTGTCCAGTAAGTAGTGGGATAGAAGCAGGAAATCGCTTTAAAGTTGGTCTTGGAACACGAATAGGCCATTTTTGGGTTAAAGTAAGATTTTGCTCTGTACCGTCCTCAAACTGAATTACTGCTATTGTATCAGAAATTGTATATTTACCATCAGGCACAACACTTAAAATATGTCCATGCATATTTGGTGGTATCATGGATTTATGAACAATAGCATTCGTTTCTGGAACTTCAGCGATGATGGTTCCACCACTTACTTCTTGATCGGCTTCAATCGTAATATGCACATCCCAAAGCTTTTTCGTATCTAGCGATTCAACACTTACACCACGACTAATGTAGGCACCACTTGTTTTGGCAATTTCACTTAAAGGACGCTGAATGCCGTCGAAAATATTATTCAATATACCAGGCGCAAGTGTAACTGAGATAGCATTACCGGTAGCAATAACTTCTTCTCCAGGTTTGATTCCAGTAGTTTCTTCAAAAACCTGTACGGTAGTTGTATCAAGCGTAAGGCTAATTACTTCACCGACCAATTTCTCTTTACCAACATGAACCATTTCAGACATTTTAAAGCCTGTATTACCCCTAAGGTAAACAACGGGTCCGTTGATGCCATAAATAATTCCAGTTTTAGACATTGCAACTACCTCCGTCAAATAAAAAATTCGCTTTAACTTCTGCAAGTTTTGTTTCAAAAGAATTATCAATTAAGATGTTTTTATCAGTAATAATAGCTCTAGTTCCACCAATAAATGAGTATTCACTAACAGTAAGCGATGTATTTGTTGCTACGTCAAGGCTTGAACGCCTTGAAGAGTCTGCGGGATCAATGTAAATTGTTATAGCCTGATCTTTTGCAAACGTCTTGGCAGCATTAATTTGATTAATTAATAGCTGATTATAGGCTGGAGTATCCATAAAATTACTAAGCTTATCTTTTACTTCAACAAAAAGTTTATCTTTTAGTTCTTCTTGTTTTTTCGTTATTTTACGTTTGATATGAAGATGTTGCTTGGATACTTCTTTGTTTCTAGCATGTTTTAAACTTTCGCTTTCTGTTTTAATTTCCAACTCAGACTGCCGAAGTTTTTTTGTTTTATGTTCTTCAAATACTTGCTCAAGAGTTTTTGTATATTCATCTAATAACGCAGCGCTTTTCTCACGAGCATCTTGCATTGTATATTCTTGAAAATGTTCTAGTTTTTCGTCTAGTGTCAATAGTTTCACCTATCTTTCTTTAAAGCTTTAAGCCTATGGCTTCATTTACATATGATGTGATAAAGTCAGCTTTACGACCGGTTCCGTGTCTATCGGGAATTTCAACAATCAGTGGCAGCTTTCTATTTAGCTTAATATCATCAATGATTTCAGGGAATTCTCGGCCAAATTTTTCAGTTAATAATACAATACCAATCGATTTATCGGCCAAAACCTTTTCCAATTCATCTTTAAGCTCGGTTAATTCATGAATAACTGCACCTTCTACACCAGCTAGTCTCATTCCCGTATAGGTGTCAACATTATCGCTAATAAGGTATATGCGCATAATATTATAATCTTCCTAAAATCATAAATGAAATAATAAGTCCGTAAAGAGCAACTCCTTCTGCAAGAGCAACGAAGATAAGTGATTTACCAAACATACTTGAATCTTCACTAATTGCACCAAGGGCAGCACTTGCGGAACTTGCAATGGCGATACCGGCACCAACACAAGATAAACCAGTTGATAATGCAGCTGCAATGTAGCCTAAGCCTGCACTTGGATTTGCAACAGCAGTAGTAGTAGTGGCTGCCTGCACATTTCCACTAAATAATAAGATATTTGCAAGTATTAATGTTCCGAAGAAAAAGAAAGTATTTACGCCTAATGAAGTTTTAAAACGACCTCTATTCTTTTCTCCAACCAAATATGTTCCGAAAGGAACGATAATACTAAGGATCAGTGCAACTACTAAAATAATTTTTGTCAACATAATGTGACCTCCTCTTTAAATTTAAATTAAATTTTGCGTATATTAATCTTTTTGTTTTGAATAGGGACTAAATGCTCTACCACTTCCGGAAAAAAATCGACTAAACATTTCATAATATTCCAGACGAAGTACGTGAATACCAACAATAAGACCTTCCATGCCCATTACGATAAGGTTACCAATAATAAATATTAGCCAGTTTGGAGTTCCACCATTTTCTGCACCAGACAATAACAGTACTACCTCCATCATACCAGCGTGGCTTAGTGCAAATGCACCAATACGAACAAATGAAATCGTGTTTGTCATATAACTTAATACAATTTCAAATAGTTCGAAAAAAGTTTGTAAGATAAACATCCCTATTTCCTTCGGCATAGCATCTGCCTTTTTTTCAACTAATGCAGTTAAAGGCTCTTTCAAGGCTATGATTATTAGCGGAATACCAAACATTATTAATAATATAATTCCGCCAGGAAGAGAGTGTCCACTCATGATAAGCACTACTGAAGCTACAATGGAACCGTAGAAAACCAACCCAGCAACTCCATTAGTATCAAAAAATATTTTTTCAATATTTTTTTGTTTTATACCATTAAATATATTTATTATCATTGATATAAGAATAGTTCCCATACCAAAGGCTACGGCCAAAACTAAAACACTATTAATTGTTCCGATAATAGGAAGTGTAATATATGTCTTCATAGGTTTCAGCCATACGGCCGAAATAATATCTTCAAAGCCAAATACACTTCCGTACAAGACACCAAATATTGTTGAAAAAACACCTGCTAAAGATACAATTGCAGCTATATCCATCTTCTTAATCTTATATAGAAGAGCACCTCCGATTACAAGGATAATTCCCTGTCCTGCGTCTCCAAACATACATCCAAATATAAAAGTATAAGTAAGTGCAACGAAAATGGTAGGATCAAACTCATCATATGCGGGCAATCCATACATTTTTAAAAACATTTCAAAAGGTTTAAATATTTTGGGATTATTAAGCTTTGTTGGAGGGGTACTGAAAATATTATTATGATCATCTTCAACAATACAAAAAATATTTTCGTCCTCTGCTATGTCTATTTGAAATGATTCAGCATCTTCTTCAGCCATCCAGCCGCATATAATATAAAACACCGGATTATCATTTTTCGTACAAGCAGCAAGCTTTCTCACATCAAAATTTCGAGATAAAGAATCCAATTTATTTCTTGCTGTAAGTAAAATGGGTAAGGAAGAATTTATTTCTTTGGCAATACTAGCATTTATTGTAGCAATTTCGTTATCGACACCATTAATTTGTTCTTCCAATTGCTGGTATGCTTGTTCAGGTGTTCCATCATATTCCGCGGGAAGAAATAGTCTTTCAAAATGCATAGAAGAATATACAGCATCAATTTTATCTTCTTGTGATGCAGGTAGAAAATACACCCCCCATACATAACTACTATCGCTATGACACTTATAGAAAATAGTATCCAAATTCTCATATACATATTTCTCAAGTTTTGCAAAATATTCAATTGAAATTTTACCAAAACGATACTTAATAAATTTGAATTGAAGAATGGAATCAACATCATAGTTTAATTCTCTATATGGTGATATTTTGTGAAGAAGGTCCAAATACTTAACCTTAATTTCTTCTAATCGTTGTCTGTTTTGCTTTAAGTCATTTACGGTCAAGTCAAGACGCTTGATTTCATCAACAGCTTCTTCAAGAGTAACAAAAGCTGCTGTATTCACACCATCGTTATCAATAATGCTAATGTAATCATTGGCTTTTAATAACAAATTTTTATACGGATTTATTTCAACGTAAGGTCTTAAGTCATGAACGGTTTTTAGTTCTGATAAAGTGTTTTCAAGCTGCATTTCATATTTGGATAAATAAGATGCTGCTACTCGGTCAATATCAGACTTAGGACCAGTAATGCTCAAGAATTTCATTTTAACAATCACAGTTTCACCCCCAAGTTATTTTATTAAATAATGCAGTGTATCGCTTGTATCTAATCCATAACGAATACATTCTAATGCTGTAGTAAGTCGCTCAACCTCATGACCTTTACGATATAAGTATGTGTTAATACATGCTACAGAATATGGATTTTTGCGTCCACTTGAAAAATAAATTTTATCTAATAATTTAGTGTATAAGTCTTCTAATGTTTCACCAGATGAAACTTCGGCTGAAAAAAACTTGGCATTAAGTTTTGCGTAATATGTCGTACTTAAAACAATATTAAATTCTTCTATGCTAGGGGATTCAACAAGTTGCATAAGATTTTGTTTTTTAAGTCGATAAGAAACTGGAATTAATAGAGCATAAATATCAGCGGGAGACAAACTATAATATTTTTTAGAACGATAAATCCACTGAATATTTAGCATATCAATCTTACTGCCATAACAAGCTAAGATACTGTGTAATACATCCCCTTTTAAAAGCTTTTTAGTTAAGTTCCACAGATTAGAAAAATAAAATAAATCAAGAGTCATTTCATAATCAAAAAGAGTTGGTTTTGACAAATCTAATAATTTTGATAAAGGTTTATAGTAATTTGTTCCTTTTAAACATGCTACAAATTCCTCAATTGTATGGGCTACAAATAACTTATCCATATCTATTGATGAATAATGTTCAAAAAAATCTTTGACAATATCTTTATTGGGAATGTCCTTATTACCATTTAGAACGCTACGCATACAAGTTTTTAAAATTGAATTCTCATATCGCATAAAATAAAGATTTAAAAATTTACGCTGTTCCATATTAGAAAATCGGTAAAGCTTATTAAAATCGGTGTAAAGCGAAAGATGCAATATACGCTCTACTTGACCACGATGTAACCGTGTTTCATCAACAGCTGAAAATAAATTAGCATAAGCTGGTTGTTTTTTTAAAAATACGACAGCTTCGCTAACACTTCCAAGTGCTGCAAGTTCTCTATAATCATTCTCTGTAAGCAGTTTACTCTGCATAGCGCGTATTTTCGTTGCAATAGCACTAAAAGATAATAATTTCGCCATATATTCACTCCTTTATAATAGTAGTGACAATTTGATCTGCAAGAGCAGAATGATTTTTAATATAATCATTGTCCAAAGACTCTAGAGTTTGTTGTGTACAAGATTTGAGTTTACTAAGTTCAAGTTCCTTTTCAGCTTGAAGTTGCTTTGTCAATTCAGTAAGACTTCGAGCGGTTTTAGCATCAATTTCTTTATCAAACTCACTAATCGTAATATCCATTTTATCAGAAAGTTCTTTTTTCTTAATATTCGCGCTATCCATAATAGCAACAGCGGCGGCTTCAATTTCTGATAGTTTGTTAACTACCTTCTCCATAACTATCCTCCTATATTCTATTATATGCAAAAAATAAATTTAAAAATGTAATGAATTTAATTTTTAGATTGTTGCAATACCTAGAAAACTAAATAAAAATGTTCTAGTTTTTAGTATTTCCCAATAAAAATAATACAATACCTTCTTATTATAATACACCTTTTTATACATAAATCTATAGTAAATTTGACAAATAATTTGAAAAAACAATTAATAATCTTTAAAATTATTAAAATATGTAGTAGAATATATAAGAAAAATTATAAATTTTTAACGTAAAAAATAGTACAAAAAAATACTTTAAGAGGTTAAATTTAATGAGATTAAGAAATGTAAAAGGATCAAATAATACAATTGAGGCTAATAAAAATGTTGTACTTGAGCCAGAGAAACAAAAAGGAAAATGGTCAGAAGTTTTTGGTGATGATAATCCAATAGAAATCGAAATTGGTATGGGAAAAGGCAAATTTATTACGACGTTAGCTCAGAAAAATCCAAATATCAATTATGTGGGAATAGAAAAATTTTCAAGTGTTTTAGTAAGAGCCGTAGAGAAAATACAAGATATTGAAATTAATAATTTAAAGTTAATATTAATGAATGCAGAAAATATAACAGATGTGTTTGCAGAAAATGAAGTAAGCAAAATATATTTGAATTTTTCTGATCCATGGCCAAAGGATAGACATGCCAAGAGGAGATTAACATCATCAGTTTTTTTAGCAAAATATAATCAGGTACTTAAGGCAGAGGGAACAGTGGAGTTTAAAACGGATAATAGAACTCTATTTAACTTTTCATTAGAAGAAATACCTCATTCTGGATGGAAAATCAAAAATCATACATTCGATTTACATCATGAGAACAGTCTTAATGAAGGAAATGTTATGACAGAGTATGAAGAAAAATTTTCTAAGGCAGGCACACCAATAAATAAACTCATTGCTTTTCGATAAGAGTATATATTATAATGTATGGGTCAAAAGGTATTTTGACCCATAATACCTACGGATTGTTACGCACTTTGTGCTCCCACAATCCTAAAACATTCGAAATCCGCCCGGTTCGGGCTATTTTCTCATGTTTTGTGGGTGCCCAAGTCATGTTTTTGCATGCAAGTATAAAAAAATGACCTTTTGACCGTGGTAGCATATTATATGTAAAAGAGTAAGGACTTACAATGCCATTAAAAAAAGGATTTAAGAATAAAATGGGTAAACTTACATATGATAAGATTAAATTAAATGCAAAGGTGCTTACAATTAAGAAATCATTTGATGAAGTGAACAAAATTATTAACGGTAAGTAGACTGTAAGTAACGAAAGGAGAAAACTATGGCTTTAGTAATTAATGACAGCAATTTTGAAGAAGAAGTACTAAAATCACAAATACCAGTATTGGTGGATTTCTATGCTGAATGGTGTGGACCTTGTAAAATGATGGGACCAGTAGTGGAAGAAATTGCAGCTGAGCTAAAAGGAAAAGCAAAAGTTGGAAAAGTGGATGTAGATCAAAGCAGAGAGATCGCAGCTAAGTATAATATTATGTCAGTACCAACATTCCTAATAATTAAGAATGGATCAGTAGCCGATACGATAGTAGGAGCTGTATCGAAAGAAAAGTTATTGGAGAAATTGGTTTAATTTTTAATTAAGAACCGATAGACAATATAAGATGATATATTTTAGTTTTCATATAACCGGCTTAACATAGTGTTAGTATATGCTTCATCATAAATTGCATGCATTAGCACTATGTTAAGCAATTATTATTTTAATTATTCTTGTTTCATTTCGAATAGTCATGTCATTTCTTGGCAGATTAATACCCACCAAATTTATTCTTTTAAATTTATTTCTTTTAAGCTTAATCGTCTCTCTATTAGTTTGTTTACTAAAAAAACAATAATTGCCATGATAGGAACACCGAAAAACATTCCCACAATTCCCGCTACATTGCCACCAATGGATATTGCAAATATAATCCATAAAGGTTTTAGTCCGGTTGAATTACCAAGAATTTTAGGACCAAGGAATAATCCATCAAATTGTTGTAAAAAAAGTATTAATATAATAAAACCAAAGGCTTTTAAGGGACTCATTAATAGTAAAAGAATGGTTCCAGGAACAGCGCCTATAAAAGGACCAAAGTAAGGAATCATATTAGTTATACCTACAACGGCACTTATAATTAAAGGATAGGGCATTCTAAATATTGTCATAAAAACAAAACAAATAAATCCAATTATGAGGGAATCAATTGATTTGCCAATAATAAAGCTGCTAAATATTTTATTACATTCAGATAATGTGTTCATAAAAGATGACGTTAAATTTTCAGGGAAAAAAGCATAAAGAAAACGTTTGAAATTTTTAAAAAGAGTGGCTTTATCTGAAAGCATATAAATTGAAACAATGATTGCAATCACTACATTTAATACCCAGTGAATAACAGAAAGGCTAGTTGAGTAAATAAAAGGTATGACATTTGTAGCAAAATTTTGTATTGTATCTTCTATATTTGGAAGTGCTTTGTTGAGTATATCATTTACAATGTTAAAATCAATATTAGGATAATTGGTTTCAAGATTATTGATAAAAGCGTATATTCTATCATAAAATATAGGTATTGATTGAATTAGATCGGATAAACTTCTAAATAATTGTGGAATAATATAAGAAAAGCAAATGTAGATTAACCCAATTACCAATAAATAAGATAATGACAATGCACAAAATTTGCTTCTCCTCAATGATTTGATTTTAAAAAATCTTGTAAAAATAATTTTTTCAAAATATTTCATAAGTGGGTTAATAAAATAAGCAATAAATGCGCCCACGATAAAAGGTGATAGTGCACTTAGATAACCATTAAACATAGTAACTGCTTGATCCCAGGAAATTATGAGTTTTACAATTAGCGTACCTATCAATATTACAAATATAGTGTATACGCATATCGTAAAATATTTTTTATTAGATTCAAATTTGTTATTTTTAATATCGTTCATTAAAATCTCCTTTAGTAGGCTATGCCTTTGGTTAGCCCTATCTGTAATAGTATAGGATTCATATATGCGAGTGGTAAGTCAATTAGCTAATCATAAAAGAAATACTTAACAAAATAATAAGTTATCCTATGTCAGAGATATTTGACAATTACTTTAAATAAAGAAAAGAAAATTTAATTCAACCTACATTATTCTTATATTTAAAGTAACATATCTATTATATTGCTTATTGTTGTAGGTTTCAAGCTAACAAAGTAAAATATTTGTTAAAAAAAAAAGAAAAAAAGAAAAAAAGTACTTGCAATATATTAAATAGTATAATATAATTATTTTTGCGTCACGTAAGAGACGAAAATATCATATGCGTTAATAGCTCAGTTGGTAGAGCACCTGACTCTTAATCAGGGTGTCCAGGGTTCGAGCCCCTGTTAGCGCACTAGAAGTACCAGTTTTGGATACATAGGAGATCCGGGGTTGGTGCTTTTGTTTTGGAAATTTTTAAAATTACATTTGAAAAAATTAAAATAGTATTATTTGGTGCTGACCGGTTTGGATAGCGCTTTTTTTATTTAATAAAAGAGTAGTTTTTGAAGTATTCACTTATTAAATAGTAAGTGCGTTGCATTTTCAAGGCACTTATTATAGATAAATTAAAAATAAGGATTATGAATATGATACTAAAAACAAATGAAGAATGTAGTATACTGTGGGAAAATGATTATGGAACGAATGGTGGTACTATTCAGGTTGGTGATTTAGATAGTGCAAGAAATACCGCTAGTCTTAACGGCACGAGAGGGTCTGCAAGCAGATACTTTGTTTTAATTATATATGATGAAATAATTATCTTTTTTCTACCTATATATTACCACAAAATAGAGAATTTTTCAAGTCTTGTAGTGTTGTATGCAAAGGAGTAAAATGAGCACAATCAGTAGTATACCATTTTGAGGATGTTGCATTCTTAGAAATGCACTAGTAAGGTAATATACATATTTCAATGGGAGTTTAAGTCTCAATTGAAATAGCAATGTAGTTGCTTAACATTTACAAATAAAAAGCAAAGCGGATTATCAGTATCGGATTTGATATGTTATGTTAGTTCATCTCTTATTAAGGAAAGGTGGTATTATAATGGAAGAAGATAGGTTCTTAAGTCTTATTACAGGTGGAGAAAAGAAACAATTACAAAAGGTAGAAGATTGTAACAATTATACGAAAAAATTCGGGGTAGCCTTATCACATGATGAAGCACTACGGTTATTAGAAAGTAGAAAGACTAATTTAAAGAAAGAAGAAAGAATAGAATTTGGCGAAGGAATATTACCCAAACTAATATTTACTTTTTGTGATTCACCCTATATTTATCAAGATAATTACGTGGAAACCATCGAATCTCTTCAGGAAATATTTTATTTATATAAAAATGAATCACTTGACGAGCTTACGGATGATGAATTATTAAGTTATATGAAAGAATGTTTTGAAGGAGTGTGTCAGGGCGATTTAGAATATTTAGAAGGAACTTGTTTAGACCAATACTGTAGGGATGTAAGGAGCAAAGGTTGTGGCTTTATAGGAGCAGATCAAGATGATGAGTGAATATAGTGAAGAGGATTTAATACAGATTGTGTCAG
>JBGUEQ010000039.1:0-45415 GCA_041821265.1 Lachnotalea sp.
CTACGTGCCAAAATGCACACCACGCGGATAGGAAGTGTGTTGCTACGCAACCCGCGTGGGCGCGAGAGTGTCTGCGAGCAGACGTTTAATTTAATAGTATAGGAAAAAAATGGGTATGTGGAAATGAGAATGAAAATAGAAAAGAGGTCGTTAATTTGAAAAAGAAAGAAGCAAATAAAATTAATATTTTGGAACTTTTGCTTTTTATTATATATTTGATTTTATTAGTTTATTTTTTGTTCTTTGCAGAAAGCATGGGAAGAACAAAATTTAATAGAGGATATTCTTATAACATAATACCATTTAAAGAGATAAAGCGGTTTATTATATATCACAAAGAACTTGGAATGATGGCAGTATTAACAAATATAGTTGGAAATATAGTTTGTTTTGTTCCCTTTGGATATATGTTACCCATACTTAGTACAAAGATTAGAAAATTATTATTAGTGGGATTGGTTAGTTTTGAATTAAGCATTATAATTGAAGTAACACAACTATTACTTAAGGTAGGAAGCTTTGATGTTGATGATTTACTATTAAACACCCTTGGTGGATTAATAGGTTTTGGAATATATAGCTTCGCAAATAGAATAATAAGAAAGTGGTTTAAAAAGTGAAATCAAGAAATAGAAGTATAAAATTTTCAAATAAAAGTCATGCTACGAAGGGAATCATATCTACCATATTTGGAGGATTCTCATTGATATTAATGCTGGTATTAGTGGCAATTTCATATAGTACGAATGGGGCAGCAGGTATCTATGCGGGTTCCATTGGACTTACTGCACTTGTTATAGCAGTAATGGGATTGTATTTAGGGTTGTCTAGTTTTAAAGAAAGAGAACGTTATTATTTGTTTTCAAAAATAGGTTCATTATTAAATGCACTTATCATTGCATTATGGATTGCGATTTATATAATTGGAACATGGTACTTATAACATTATTACGAAATCATAGGCTAATTAGTAACCTAATTACATGGATTAAATGGAGGAAATTATGAATTATAGAGAACTTTTTAAAGAAGAAAACAAAGCTATTATCGAGAGATATGATCTTTCAATGGAACGCATAGAAGCAATAGCCATAGAGGATGTGATAGTGGAGCCTTATAATGATTTTTTTAAGAAAACGGCTTTATTTATTAAAAAAA
Organism: Lachnotalea sp.; assembly: GCA_041821265.1. Classification (GTDB taxonomy): domain Bacteria; phylum Bacillota; class Clostridia; order Lachnospirales; family Lachnospiraceae; genus Lachnotalea. The sequence goes on from JBGUEQ010000039.1 coordinate 1,159, forward strand.
TAGAACAACTCGTTAGAAATATTCAACGAGATGAACTAGAAAATAATACAATTGAGGAATTAAAAGAATTAAATGATTCTTTGTATATAGAAATTGTTGGACAAAATTATGAAACAAGTTATGCAAACCCAAGTTATGCAATTAAAACCATTGGAGAGGAATATGGTAAATACCTTTGCTTTGTTTATACTGAAATAAGAGGAATGATTGTATATGCCTATGAGAATCGAATGACAGATATTACCATATACAATGAACTATTTATTGAAATATATAATGCGTTTGAAGATCCACAAGAACTAACGGTTGAGAAAATCAAAAACATTATTTATTGGTTTGTAAGCGACTACAGCGACATGACAGTAGAGTATCGTATTAGGGAACAGTTAGATACTGATCTATCCTTTGCGGTAGATATCATAATGAAGGAAGATTTATCAGATATTAAATATTTATATAAATTTGGTGAGTATATTACTGATAATGAAATAAATACAGCAAAACATTTAAATTCCATGTCCATAGAACAAATAGACTCTATGGCAAGAACTTATACAGAGGGATATCGAATTGGTTTTGTTCTTGGCAACAAAGATTTATCAAAGAAGGAAATTGTTAATATTAGATATTCTCTGGGCTTTGAAAGAATTGTAAAAAGAGCAATCGAATTGTTTCAAGAAATGGGACTGAGATCTTCTATATTTAGATCGGCAGTAACTAGTATTAATAAAAAACAACAACATAAGCTTGGATATTTTGGTGCTATTGCAAATAAGCAATATGAATACGATCATAGAGCAGACAATGCAATTTATTTAGATAAAGCATTTATAGAAAGAAAGCTTGGCGTTTTGAAAGTGTCATATGAAAAATATAAGTTTGAAGCATCCAAATTTGCAGGACCAGCGGTTATGGAAATATTCGGAGAACATCCATTTAGTCCTATCAACAAAGAGGAAAGTTTTAGACTAAGTGAAAAACAGCAAAAACTATCGGTAGAATATGATATGGAAGCAGGAAAGATTGTCAATGAATATATCAAAGGCGAGGAGCGAAGCTTTACAATCATAGCTTATCCAATTCCTGAAATTGGCGAGAATTATGCAGAAATATTTGATGAGATCGTGAAGATAAATACCTTGGATTATAAACTTTACGAAACGATTCAACAACATATGATAGATGCATTGGATAAAGGAAAGTATGTGCATGTAAAGGGACGAAATGGAAATAAAACAGATATTAAAGTGCAATTATATCAATTAAAGAATGCAGAGAAAGAAACTAATTTTGAAAATTGTGTAGCAGATGTTAATATACCAGTGGGTGAAGTGTTTACATCACCAGTATTAGCAGGAACAAATGGCATACTTCATGTAAGTCAGGTTTATTTAAATGAATTAAAATATATTGATTTAGAAATTGAATTTGAAGATGGAAAAATCAAGAACTATACCTGCAAGAATTTTGACAAGGAAGAAGACAATAAGAAATTTGTGAAAGAAAACATTATGTATAATCATGATACATTACCAATAGGTGAATTTGCGATAGGAACCAATACAACGGCCTATATGGTGGCTAAGAAGTACAATATTGCAGATAAACTTCCAATTCTGATTGCAGAAAAAATGGGTCCACATTTCGCAGTAGGCGATACTTGCTATAGCTGGTCAGAAGAGAATAAAGTATATAACCCAAACAAAAAAGAAATTGTTGCAAAAGATAATGAAGTATCTATTTTGCGAAAAGAAGATGTAAGTAAAGCATATTTTAATTGTCATACGGATATTACTATTCCATATGAAGAACTTGGAGAAATAACTGTTGTTACAGCAGAGGAAACAAAGATATCCATCATTAAAGACTCAAGGTTTGTGCTTGAAGGAACAGAAGAATTAAATAAACCTTTTGAGATGTAAGGAAAAGCATAGATTATTAATTAGAAAATCTAATATACCAAAGGTCAGAAAATGCAAAATTAAGGTTGACTACTTCTGAAAGACCTAGTAAAATTACTTATAAATAGAGTAGCATTTAGCAATTTAACTTATAAGCAATTATAAGCAAGTTGATTTAAGGAGATAGTCATGAAGAAAATAGGTATCATAGGTGGAGGACAGCTTGGCAAAATGATGATATTAGATGCTAAGAGGCTTGATTATTATTTTGTAATCTTAGATCCAACGAAGAATTGCCCAGCAAACAGTATAGCAGATGAACATATTGTAGCAGGTTTTGATGATATAGAAGCGATTAAGGATTTAGCAAGTAAGACAGATGTTGTAACTTACGAGTTTGAGCATATTAGTTTAAAGGCTTTACAGCAATTAGAAGAAATGGGGTATCAGGTATATCCATCGAGTGAGACACTTTCTCATATTCAGAATAAATTTGATCAGAACAATTGGCTTAGAGACCATCATATTCCAATTCCAGATTATACTCAGATTAATAGTTTTGCAGAACTTGAGAAAGCCCATGAAACCTATGGGTATCCAATGATACTAAAAACTTGTACCGGTGGATACGATGGAAAAGGAAATGCGGTAATTAAGGCGGCAGGCGAGGAACGAGAAGCATATGAGGCACTTGGGGCTGGAAAACTTCCCCTTATGATAGAAGAATGGATTCAATTTGAAAAAGAAGTATCAATATTAGCTTGTCGAAGTATTAATGGTGAAGTAGCAGTATTTCCGGTTGCCCAAAATGTTCATAAGAATAGCATATTAGATGAGACAACAGTTCCAGCCAAGATTAGTGAAGAAACGAATCAAGAAGCCTTTGAAGTTGCAAAAGCATGTTTATCTGCTTTCAATGCCTATGGAATGATTTGTATTGAATTATTTGTTACTAAGGATGGGAAAATTTTAGTGAATGAACTTGCACCGAGACCACATAATTCAGGACATTATACAATCGAAGGATGCTACACATCACAGTATGAACAACACATTCGTGCTATATTGGGACTTCCGCTTGGTAATCCGAATTTAATTCGACCAACCGCAATGAAAAATATTATTGGTGACAAGACCTGTAAAGCTGAACTTAAGGGACTAGAAGAAGCGTATCAATTTAGTAATGTAAAGGTTCATATTTATGGGAAAGAGACTGTTTCGGCGGGTAGGAAAATGGGTCATATTACGGCTACCGCAGATACATTAGAAGAAGCGTTAGCTCAAGTAAGAGGAGCTTATGATAAATTAAGTTATTGAGTAAATGTGATAGCAAGTATTTACATCTACTTAAATGCAAGTGGAAAACCGTACGAATGGAGAAAAGTAGGAAGAAAGTCATTCATATCTACCCAAGTGTACATGGTAAAACCACACGAATGGAGGAAATATGCAACCAATTGTAGGAATAATTATGGGAAGTGACTCAGACTTACCAGTTATGTCAAAAGCTGCAGAAATGCTTGATGACTTGAAGATACCTTATGAGCTTAGTATTGTATCAGCACATCGAACTCCTGATAAATTATATAAATATGCGAAGATAGCCAAAGCAAAAGGACTAAAGGTTATTATTGCAGGTGCAGGCGGAGCGGCGCATCTTCCAGGAATGACAGCAGCAATGACTGTTTTGCCTGTAATTGGAGTGCCTGTTCAGACAAAGGCACTGGGTGGTGTTGATTCACTTTATTCTATTGTGCAGATGCCACCAGGAATACCAGTTGCAACCGTGGCAATTAATGGTGCATTGAATGCAGGTCTATTAGCAGCAAAGATCATTGCATTAAGTGATGAAGAGCTAAGTGGGCGAATTGATGACTACGCAAAAGGTTTAGAGGGTATGGTAGAAGCGAAGTCCGATAAACTTGAAGATATAAAATATAAAGCATATTTAGAGCAGATGTAATAGATTTAAGCGTTGCAAGGAAGCCATAGGCTTAAGGAATCAGTGAATCAGATCATACTATTAATAGAAAAGTGCAATTCTAGGAGGAAAACAATGGATTACAAAAATGCAGGCGTGGATATTGAAGCAGGTTACAAATCAGTAGAGTTAATGAAAGAACATATTAAGAAAACAATGAGACCAGAAGTTCTTACTAATATCGGTGGATTTTCAGGAGCTTTTTCAATGGGAGCATTTAAAAATATGGAAAAACCTACGCTTGTATCTGGAACGGATGGCGTTGGAACGAAATTAAAACTTGCTTTCATTTTAGATAAACACGATACCATTGGTATCGATTGTGTAGCTATGTGTGTAAATGATATTGCTTGCGCAGGCGGAGAACCTTTATTTTTCTTAGATTATATTGCTTGTGGAAAAAATGAACCAGAGAAAATTGCAACCATCGTAAGTGGTGTAGCAGAAGGTTGTAGTCAGTCTAATGCAGCATTAATTGGCGGAGAAACAGCGGAAATGCCAGGATTTTATCCAGTTGAGGAATATGATCTTGCAGGTTTTGCAGTTGGTGTTGTTGATGAAAAAGATTTAATCACAGGAAAAGAATTAAAAGATACGGATGTATTAATTGGAATGAAATCTTCAGGCGTTCATAGCAATGGATTCTCATTAGTAAGAAAAGTATTTGATATGACAAAAGAGTCATTAAATACATATTATGATGAGCTAGGAACAACTCTTGGAGAAGCGTTACTTGTACCTACTAAAATATATGTAAAAGCGTTAAAATCAGTTAAAAATGCTGGTGTTAAAATTAGAGCTTGTAGTCATATCACAGGTGGTGGATTCTATGAAAATGTTCCAAGAATGCTTCCAGAGGGTATGCACGCAGTAATTGAAAAGAATAGCTATGAAATTCCAGCAATTTTTCAGATGCTTTCTAAAACAGGTGGAATTGAAGAAGAAATGATGTACAATACCTATAATATGGGTATGGGAATGATTTTAGCAGTAGATAAAGCCGATGTAGAAAAAACAGTCGAAGCAATTAATGCATCGGGAGAAGAAGCAGTCGTAATTGGCCATATTAAAGCAGGAGAAAAGGGAGTTACATTATGCTAAAAATAGCAGTTCTTGTGTCTGGCGGAGGCACAAACCTTCAAGCTATTATAGATGGTGTGAACAACAATACAATAACGAATACTCGGATTCAAGTTGTAATCAGTAATAATAAAAATGCGTTTGCTCTAGAAAGAGCGAAGCAAAACAATATAGCAGCAGAATGTATTTCACCAAAGGATTATGAATCCAGAGAAAATTTTAACGAAGAATTACTTAGGAGAATTGATAGTTATGCAGTTGATTTGATTGTACTAGCAGGTTTTTTAGTCGTAGTGCCAGGTCAAGTAATAGAGAAGTATGCCAATAGAATTATTAATATACATCCTTCTCTTATTCCAGCATTTTGTGGAAAAGGTTTCTATGGTCTTAAAGTGCATCAAGGTGTTCTTGACAGAGGGGTAAAATTAACCGGTGCCACGGTTCATTTTGTTGATGATGGGACAGATACGGGACCTATTCTTCTTCAAAAGGCAGTCCAAGTGGAGGATACAGATACTCCAGAGATTCTTCAGCAAAGAGTAATGGAACAGGCGGAATGGATGATTCTTCCGCAGGCAATTAATTTAATAGCAAATAATAAAGTAAAGGTAATAAATGGTAAGGCTGTTATTTCAGAATAATAGCCTTTCTGGGTATGTGAAGATAAGTGTGAAAATGGTTTAGTTACATCCAATATTACATATAAATATAACAGCAGATATAGTGGAAAGCATAGGAGGAACTACATGAAAGTTTTAATTATTGGCGGTGGTGGAAGAGAACATGCGATAGCTTGGAAAGTTGCACAGAGTAAAAAAGTATCTACAATATATTGTGCACCAGGAAATGCTGGAATTGAGGAATTTGCACAGTGTGTAGACATTGGTGTGTTTGAATTTGATAAGTTGATTGCTTTTGCGAAGGAAAAGGAAATAGATTTAACAATCATTGGGCCAGATGATCCATTGGTAGCTGGAATTGTAGATTCGTTTGAAGAAGCTGGACTTCGTGTATTTGGACCTAGAAAAAATGCCGCTATTTTGGAAGGTTCCAAGGCATTTTCAAAGGACTTGATGAAGAAATATAATATCCCAACGGCAGCGTATGAAAATTTCAATAATGCTCAAGATGCCATTGCATATCTTGAAAAAGCAGAGTTTCCAATCGTAATAAAAGCAGATGGCTTAGCACTTGGAAAAGGTGTATTAATTTGCAATACCTTGGAGGAAGCAAAAGATGGTGTAAAGTCCATTATGTTGGACAAGCAATTTGGTGATTCAGGAAATACGATTGTAATTGAAGAATTTATGACAGGTCGTGAAGTATCGGTTTTATCTTATGTAGATGGAAAGACAATTAAGACAATGACATCAGCACAAGATCATAAAAGAGCTCAAGATGGCGATCAAGGACTTAATACAGGTGGAATGGGTACGTTTTCACCTAGCCCATTTTATACAGATGAAGTAGACGATTTTTGCAATAAATATATTTATCAGGCATCGGTTGATGCTATGGCAGCAGAGGGAAGAGAATTTAAGGGAATTATTTTCTTTGGTCTTATGCTTACCCCAAAGGGACCAAAGTTATTAGAATATAATGCACGTTTTGGAGATCCAGAAGCGCAGGTAGTACTTCCAAGAATGATGAATGATATTGTCGAAGTATTTGAAGCTTGTATCGATGGAACATTGGATCAAATTGATTTAGCATTTGAGGATAATGCCGCTGTATGCGTTGTATTAGCATCACTTGGTTATCCAGTTCAATATGAAAAAGGGTTAGAAATAAAGGGATTAGATACCTTTAAAGAAAAAGATGGATATTATGCTTTTCATGCTGGAACCAAGAAAGCGGATGAGAAAATTGTAACGAATGGTGGTCGTGTGCTAGGGATCACTGCTAAGGGTATAAATTTGAAAGAAGCAAGAGCAAATGCATATAAAGCAATCGAATGGGTAGAATTTGACAATAAATATTGTAGAAGTGATATTGGTAAAGCGATTGATGAAGCTTAAACCAAAGTTAATAAATAAAATGATGGCGTAGCGGTAACTATGTAGGTACTCAATAGTTACACAAATTAAACATTGTACAGAAAAAGGTTGTTACCAAATGACATAGTAAGTCGTTTGATGATAGCCTTTTTAATTTACCAGGATACCTGGGTCAAAGCAAATATTATAAAGTTTTATGTCGAACGATAGTGTTAAGTTATAATAAAAACAACTTGCATTTTAATACAAACAGTCTATAATAATAGATATAACAATTAAATTAAAACAACACTAAAATCTCAAGGTTTTGTACAAGCACAAAATAGTAAAGTATTTATGCTATAGCTTCCGAACCAAATAACTGGGGAGGGTTTATAGATAAGAAGAAAGGGGATTTTACAATGAAAAAAGGAAAAAGAAGTATCAGTATTATGTTGGCTTGCCTTATGATTACTAGTTTGTTTTATTTTAATGGATTGCCAGTAAATGCGGCAACTACCTACTATTATGTTTCAGCAAGCGGAAGTGACTCAAATAGTGGAACATCAAGAAGCACTGCATTTAAAACATTAACAAAAGCGTTAACCAAAGCAAGTGCAGGAACAACAATTTTCATACTTAATGGAACGTACAGTTTTAGTTCCCCAATTAAGTTAGCGACTAGTGGAACTTCAAGTTCACCAATTAAGATTTTGAATTATAGTGGACACACACCAGTTATCGATTTTTCAGGTGAAGCAGAAAATAGTAGTAATAGAGGCTTTCAGATTTCAGCTAATTATTGGGTTATTGCAGGGCTTTCTATTGAAAATGCTGGTGACAATGGCATTTATATTAGTGGAAGGTATAATAAAGTACAAGATTGTACAATTACCAAATGCCATGATACGGGTCTGCAGATGAGTAATGGTGCGGCCTACAACACAATTACAAGAGTAACATCTACTTATAACTACGATACAGCAACAAATGGAGAGAATGCGGATGGATTCGCAGCAAAGCTAGATATTGGTGCTGGAAATGTATTTAACAACTGTATAGCAGAGTACAATTCGGATGATGGATTTGATTGTTACCGAGCTGGTAATGCAGTAAATTTTTATGATTGTGAAGCGAATTATAATGGATTATATGATGGAAATGGACAAGGTTTTAAAGTTGGGGGAGATTATACAGCAGACAATCATTATTTAAGTGGATGTACTGCAACAGGAAATAAATCAAGAGGCTTTGACCAGAATAATAATACGGGAGCCATTACACTGCTTAATTGTACCGGTGTCAACAATAATGTTAATTTCTATTTTCCCACGGCGCCTGCATCGGGAAAACATAAATTCACAGGATGCGTATCTACAAGTGGAAGGAGCAAGGACGTAATAGTTGGAGCAACAATAAGTGATTGTTCTTTTAACCAATAAATATTTTTTCTAAAGAAATACAAAGAAAAGAAGAGATGAGAAAATTATCTCTTCTTTTCTTTTCTTTGTATTTAGTAAGGTGAGAGATGTTTAAAATGAATTAGCGAGAAAAATAGTTTTATTCATTATATTTTTATGTTAAAGTATATATGATAAATAACATGTACTAATGGAGGCGTAAAGAATGAATGATTTGGAGCTTAAATATTTAAAAAGTATCGCTAATCAATATCCAACGATAGCGGCAGCTTCAACAGAGATAATAAACTTACAATCTATTTTAAATTTACCAAAGGGAACGGAACATTTTTTGACTGATATTCATGGTTCACATGAGCAGTTTTTGCATGTATTAAAAAACGGTTCGGGATCAGTGATAAGAAAGATAGATGATGCATTTGGAAATACACTAAGTAGTAAAGATAAAAAAATGCTTGCTACATTAATTTATTATCCAGAACAAAAAATTGAGATTGTATTGAAACAAGAAGATAATATACAAGATTGGTATAAAATAACGTTGCATAGACTAATACAGATTAGTAAAAGAGTTGCATCCAAATATACACGATCTAAAGTTCGTAAGGCTTTACCAGAAGATTTTGCATATATTATTGAAGAATTAATTACGGAGAAAGCAGAAGTATTAGATAAAGAAGGCTACTATAATGAAATAATTAATACAATTATTAGAATAGGGCGGGCAAAAGAATTTATTATTGCGTTAAGTAAGCTGATTCAAAGACTTGTAATTGATCATTTACATATCATTGGAGACATATTTGATCGTGGACCAGGTCCGCATATCATTATGGATGAGCTTATGAACTATCATTCTGTGGATATCCAATGGGGAAATCATGATATTGTGTGGATGGGAGCAGCGTCTGGTCACTTAGCATGTATTGCCAATGTAGTTCGAATATCAGCCAAATATGGTAATCTTGATATGCTTGAAGAAGCATATGGAATTAATTTGATTCCACTTGCGACTTTTGCATTAGAAACCTATCATGATGATGATTGTGATTGCTTTCATATAGATAGTACTTCATGTGAATATAATGAAAAAGATTTGGATTTAGATAAAAAAATGCATAAAGCAATATCGATGATTCAATTTAAATTGGAAGGTCAATTAATACAGCGAAGGTCAGAGTTTGATATGAACAAAAGGCTTTTATTAGATAAAATTGATTATGAAACTAGTAAAGTCGAAATAGATGGAAAAGAATATACCCTTCTCGATTCTAATTTTCCTACCATAAATCGACTAAATCCATATGAACTTACGGTGGAAGAAGAACAAGTAATGGAGAGATTGAAATCGGCATTTAAAAAGTGTGAGAAATTACAAAGACATGTTCGCTTTTTATTCGCAAAAGGTAGCCTATATAAAGTATATAATTCCAATTTACTTTATCATGGTTGTGTTCCACTGAATGAAGACGGAAGTTTTAAAAAGGTCAAGCTGTTTGGCCGTGAGCATAGTGGCAAGGAGCTATATAATGAGCTAGAGAGTTTTGCAAGAAAAGGATATTATTCGATTGAGGATAAAGAAGAGAGATTAAAAGGCCAAGATATTATGTGGTATATTTGGTCTAACGAGAATTCGCCAGTCTACGGAAAAGCTAAAATGGCCACGTTTGAACGGTACTTTTTGAGCGATAAACAAATTCAAAATGAAAAGAAAAATCATTACTATTCTTTACTTGAAGAAGAAAAAGTGGTGAATAGTATACTTGAAGAGTTTGGAGTAGATAGTACAATTGGACATATAGTGAATGGACATATGCCTGTAGAGCTCAAAAAGGGTGAAACACCGATTAAATGTAATGGTAAACTACTTATTATTGATGGCGGCTTTTCAAAGGCATATCAAAGCAAAACAGGAATTGCAGGCTATACGCTGATATCTAACTCAGTAGGGCTACGTTTGGTTTCTCATGAGCCATTTGAGTCAACTGAGGATGCAATTGTAAATGAGAAGGATATTCATTCTGATTCAACTATAGTGGAGCAATTTAGATATAGAAGATGTGTAGGAGATACCGATATTGGTAAAGAGCTGATAGAGAAAATAACAGAATTAGAAGCATTACTGAAAGCGTATCGAATGGGTGAATTGATTGAAAAAGGATAGAAATTTACTGTTCAATTAAGTTCGAATTTAAGGGGACAATTTTGCGATAATATGTCGATTGAGTTCATAAAAATTACACAAAAATATTTCATAAAAGACACAATTTATTACTATGCTACTACATAGACAATAAATTGTGTCTTTTGTATTGTAACTAGTAGAAATCATTCACTAGTTTTCGCAAATGCATTAAATGAATGAGTGCATTACTTTTAATGCATTACTTGCGTAAAAGCAAAATGAAACAATCAGTTCATTTTGACTAAAATTCTAGGAGGGAACACAAGTTGATAGAAGTTAAAAACCTTGTAAAAAGGTATGGAAACAATGTTGCTGTAGACAATTTAAGTTTTAAGGTAGAAAAGGGACAAATATATGGATTTTTAGGCCCTAACGGAGCGGGTAAATCCACTACGATGAATATCATAACTGGTTATATTGCGGCATCAGACGGTGAGGTCATTATTAACGGGCATAATATTTTTGAAGAACCTGAATTAGCAAAACAGTCAATTGGGTATTTGCCAGAAATACCGCCATTATATGTGGATATGACACCATATGAATATCTTAAATTTGTAGCAGAACTTAAGAAAATAGATAAAAAAAATAGAAGTAAAATGATTGATGAAGTCATGGAACTTACAAAAATTACAGATGTAAGTGGTAGATTAATTAAGAATTTGTCAAAAGGATATAGGCAAAGAGTAGGTCTTGCACAAGCCATCATAGGGTATCCAGAGGTAATTATCCTAGATGAACCAACAGTAGGATTAGACCCGAAACAGATTATTGAAATAAGAGACTTAATAAAAAGTCTTAGTAAGAAACATACGGTAATATTAAGTTCTCATATTTTATCAGAAGTAAGTGCGGTATGTGATTATGTCATGATTATAGCAAAGGGAAAATTGGTTGCAAGTGATACACCAGATAATCTTAGCAAGCTGATGGTTGGCTCTAATTCGTTAGAATTAACAGTAAAAACAACAGAAGAGATGGTAAAGGAAGTGTTACATAGTATCAATAACATAGAAGAATTTGAAATACATCATTCGGTTGAAGTAGGAGCAGTAGATGTTATTGTAAAAACTTCACAGCAAATTGATGCAAGAGAAGAAATTTTTTATGCGATGGCAGAAGCAAAATGTCCCATTATGTCAATGAAAGTATCTAATATGTCACTTGAAGATGTATTCCTTGAGCTTACAGGGGAAGAAAAAGAAGTAAAAGAGAATCAATTAGAACTAGAAAATCGGTCTTATGAGCAGACAAAAGACAAGGAGGAACAAGAAGATGACAGCAGTTTATAAGAGAGAATTAAGAGCCTATTTGACATCGATGACGGGTTATATTTTTATGGCATTTATTATGTTCTTGGTTGGAATATATTTTACCGCATATAATTTGACCTACGGATATACCCATTTTGGATATGTATTGTCCTCCTCCGTGTTTGCTTTTCTAATTGTAGTACCAATACTTACCATGAGAATGTTAGCGGAAGAAAGAAAACAAAAAACAGACCAGATATTAATAACTGCACCAATAAAAACAATTGATATTATACTTGGAAAATATTTGGCAATTCTTACTATATTTACCATGCCGGTCATATTATTTTGCTTGTATCCAGTCTTATTATCTACATTTGGAACCGTGTCATTTGCAATGGCGTATACATCAATTATTGGATATTATTTACTTGGAGCTGCGTACTTAGCGATTGGAATGTTTATTTCATCATTAACAGAGAGTCAGGTAATTGCAGCAGTATTAGCATTTGGAGCGTTACTTGTTAGTTATATGATTAGTGGACTTACACAATTTATTTCAGGTACGGCGTTTGCTTCTTTTGTAAGCTTTACAGTAATTGTAATTATTGTAGCAATTATTGCATATTCTATGACAAAAAATTATGTTCTTGCATGTGGAATCGCGTTAGTTGCAGAAGTAATACTAACAGCACTTTATTTACTTAAATCAACATTATTTGAAGGCGCGATTGGAAAAATATTGGGTGTTATTGATTTAGCAACTCGATTTGAGAACTTCGTTAACGGAATATTTGACGTCACAGGAATTGTATATTATTTATCTGTAATAGTAATCTTTATATTCCTTACAGTGCAGTCATTACAAAAAAGACGTTGGAGTTAACAGGAGGGAAAAATGAAAATGAAAAATATATTTAAAAATAAAAAAACAGACAAACGCCCTAAAATAATAAATAAAAAAAGTTTGAAAAATGGTTCTTACAGTATGATGGTTTCTGCACTAGTAATTGCTGTCGTTGTAATTGTTAACTTAGTAGTAAATAGTTTACCTTCTACATATACTAAATTCGATTTAAGTGATACAAAACTTTTTACAATATCAGATGAAACGAAGAATATAGTAAGAAATTTAGATGAAGATATCACAATTTACTTAATTGCTCAAGATGGCAGTGAAGATAGTACGTTAGTAGAACTTCTTGATAAATACAAAGCACTATCCTCTAATATTTCAGTTGTATATAAGGATCCAGTATTATATCCAAACTTTGTATCTAGTTATACATCAGAGAGTTTAAATGAAAATAGTTTGATTATTGAGAGTGCAAAACGTTCTAAAGTAGTAGATTATAATGATATTTACCAGACATCCACAGACTATACCACCTATGAATCAACGACAGAGTTTGATGGTGAAGGACAACTTACTAGTGGCATAGATTATGTAACTTCGAATAATTTGCCAGTAATGTACGTACTAGAAGGACACAATGAAGATAGTCTTTCAGCTACATTGCAACAGGAAATAGAAAAACAAAATATTACGGTTCAAACGTTAAGTCTTGTAACAAACGAGACAGTTCCAGAAGATTGTGGATGTCTATTGATTTATGCGCCATTAAAGGATATTTCATCAGAAGAATCACAGAAAATAGCGGACTACTTACATGGTGGCGGAAATGCCTTTATTGCGTCTGGATATACAGAGGAAGAGTTAACTAATTTTAATGCGCTATTGGCATCGTATGGAGTGGCTAAGACAAGTCAAGTTGTTTTTGAGGGTGACTCTAATTATTATGCAATGCCTTATAATCATTATCTTGTTCCAAAATTAGATAGCCATGAAATTACAACACCTCTTATTACAGCAAAAGAAAAAATATTACTTCCATATTCATTGGGTATTACACAATTAGATACCAAGCCAGACGCAATTACAGTGACAAGTTTGTTAAATACAACAGACTCAGCGTATGGAAAATTACTAACAGCGGATACAAGCACGACTGAAAAAGAAGATGGTGATACAGCAGGTCCATTTGATGTGTCTGTAGCAATCACAAATACAATAGACGAGAATACAGAAAGTAAAATAGTATTTACTGCATCCGACTACTTATTAGATGATAGTGCTAACCAAAGCGTTTCAGGTGGTAATCATGATTTTATTATCAATGCAATAAGTTGGTTATGTGAACATGATAGTGGCATAACAATTCACGCAAAGAGCATGGATAGTGCAAAACTTGTATTAACAGCAGCTCAAATTAATTTCTGGAGTTCCAATATTATGATTTTATTGCCATTAATCGTTATCATTACAGGAATTGTTGTATGGCTTAGAAGGAGAAAGAAATAATGACTAAAAAAAGTAAAATAAAAAAGCTGATCACTTTAGTAATTCTTTTGATAGCTGTTTTAGCTACTTACTTTGTAGTCGGAAAAATTAATAAAGAGAAACAAGAAAAAGAATTGATAGAAAGTTCAAGTGAGGACGCTGATACAATAACAATTAATTCAATTGATACAGATACAATTGTTTCGTTTTCTTATACTTATAATGATATAGCATATGAATTTTATAAAGAAAATGATACATGGTATTGTAGCAATGATACGTCACAGGAGTTAGACCAGGATAAGCTTGGTGAACTTGTTGCTAATTTTAGCAATGTAACAGCGAGCAGACTTGTTGAAGATTCAGCAACAGATTTAGGACAATATGGACTAGATAATCCGACAAATGTGATTAGTGTAACAGATCGTGATGGAAATACTACTGTTTATAATATTGGAAATTTAAACGAAACAGTTAATGGTTATTATGTAAGTTCAAATGGTAATAATACGGTGTTCTTAGTTAGCAGCTTTCCAACTGCATTTGCAAAATCTCTTGACGATTTAATCAAAACAGAGGATACAACGTCAGATGAGACAACAGATACAACAACCAAGGCAGCAACAGATACAACTTCTGAAACTACGACAGACACAACACAAAATTAAAATAACAATTGCATAAAAGAATTACTTTAAGTACATAATAATAAAGAAAATTTAAAATGTAAAGGAGAATTCTATTATGAAATGGTTAAGAAAAATTTGTGTTGGGACGTTGCTAGTGGTTACGATTATGTGTCTAACCGCATGCACAAAAGATGCAACAACAGATAACAGCGGCACAACTAGTACTACGGATACAACAACAGATACAACAGGTACTACAACAACGGATACCAAAACTACAACAGATAAAAATGGAGTAGTGGATGATATTAAAGGGAACGCAGATACCGTTGGAGATAAAGTTGAAGATGCTGTAACAGGAGATGATAAGACTACAGATACAACTACAGATACAACTACAGATACTAAAAAATAAATAGTCATTGAAATATATTCTTGTACAAATTAGTTGTTTTGTATATAATTATGAATAAGGCTGAGTAAAACCATCCTCTTTGAGTTTTACTCAGCTTTTTAATTCATAGGAAAGTTCTACAAGCAGACACTGTGTTTAATAGAAAAGTTTATCTAACGAGGATATACGGAGGATGATATGAAATTTAGGCCATGTATTGATATACACAATGGTAAAGTTAAACAGATAGTAGGAGGAACGCTATCTGATAAAAATGATAAAGCACAAGAGAACTATGTATCAGAATTGGATGCAGCACATTATGCTAAGTTTTACGAAAAAGACAATTTAAAAGGTGGACATATCATATTACTAAATAGCCCTGATTCTAACTACTATGAAGCTACAAAGTTACAGGCAGTAGGGGCACTTAATACCTATAAGAATGGATTGCAAATTGGCGGAGGTATCAATTCCGAGAATGCGCAATTTTATTTAGAAGAGGGAGCGAGCCATGTTATAATTACTTCTTATGTATTTAAGAATGGAAGTATTCATATGGACAATCTTGAGAAAATTAAGTCAGTGGTGGGAAAAGAACATTTGGTAATTGATTTAAGTTGTAGATTGAAAAATGATAAGTATTATATTGTGACAGATCGATGGCAAAACTATACCGATGTTGTAGTAGATGAGAATACGCTTGATTTTTTTCATACATACTGTGATGAATTTTTAATACATGCTGTTGATGTAGAAGGTAAAGCTTCTGGTATTGAAGGTAATCTTGCTAAAATATTAGGAGATTGGGGAAAAATTCCAATTACATATGCAGGTGGTGTAGGTACTTTTGAGGACTTGGATCTACTTAAAAAATTAGGACATGATAAGTTGGATGTTACGATTGGTAGCGCACTTGATTTGTTTGGTGGAACGATGCAATATGATAAATTATTAGAATACATGAAGCGTTAAAGGTTATTATTAAGTTACTATAATTATATTTATATAACAAGAACTGTATTGAAATAACAAAAAGGACTAGGAGAAGTAAGCTAAACTTACTTTCTACTAGTCCTTTTCTTTCGAGTCACTTTCAATAGCTTTAATCAAAAATAAAAAACCGAAATTTATATTATTGAAAAAGGCACATTTTTAAATAACTGATTATAATTTGTTTACGTTTGTAGCTTGAGGACCTTTGCACCGTTGACAATTTCGAATGTAACAGCTTGTCCTTCTTCTAATGATTTAAATCCGTCCATAATAAGACCTGAATAATGTACAAATACATCGTTTCCAGCTTCGTCAGAAATAAATCCGTAACCTTTTTGGTTGTTAAACCATTTTACTGTACCTTTGTTCATAATGATATACCTCCATAGAAATAAAAATAAATAGTGTTCTGTTGGACTTCTCACAACATGCTTAAAGAATATCATAAATATTTTAAAAAGTAAAGATTAATTTGAAAAAAATGGTAAAAATGTTACAATTCAAAATGCAATATACGCATATTATTTGGCGAAAAAATACATGTATAAACAATAATCGACATAATAACAAAAAATGTGCACATTTAAATAAAGAAAAATTTGAAATAGATTGTTTAATATTACGGACATGAATCATAATAATATGCATGAAATTAAAGGATATTTCGGTTTATGCAAACAAAGATTATCGCTGTTTCACTAAAAAAGAATATATAAAAATTAAATAATATAATAATATTATATTTAAAAAAAAATAAATCATAAATTAATTTTTAAAAGGACTAGCCAAAGTATGATTAAGAGTGTATTATAACTGTTAGTTGTCATTTACAATAGGTAAAATAAAGTGGAAAATTGGCAAAATTAAAAATATTTTATAAGATTTGAAATTTTTGGGTTTTCTTTCATATAAAATACTCTATGCAAGACACATTCTTGTAGTTACTAGCTTTATGTATTTAGGAAGGAAATATGGTTATGGTATTAATTTTTTCTAAAAAATTCACCCAATCTCAGATGATTGTATTGGGATTTTTTATCATTATTATAACAGGAACATTGTTTTTAATGCTTCCTATTGCAACTAGAGGGCATGGGGGAGCCAGTTTTCTGGATGCATTATTTACAGCAACCTCTGCAACCTGTGTGACTGGGCTTGTAGTTAGAGATACTTGTCAATATTGGACGATTTTTGGACAGATTGTAATTATAGTTTTGATTCAGATAGGCGGATTAGGATTTATGACGATTGGGGTATTTTTCTCTATTATTTTAAGGCGAAAAATCGGACTTAGAACAAGAGGAATATTACAAGAAAGCGTAAATACTCTTCAAATCGGAGGAATTGTTCGATTAGCAAAAAAAATTATTTGGGGAACAGTATTTTTTGAAAGTGTTGGTGCTATCTTATTATCCATTCGATTTAGTCAAAAATATGGACCTTTAAAAGGAATTTATTATGGCGTTTTCCATTCTATTTCAGCTTTTTGTAATGCAGGATTTGATTTGATGGGAAATAAAAGTGAATACATATCATTTACAGAATATGCAGATGATTGGATTGTAAATATTACCATAATGTCTTTGGTTGTTATAGGCGGAGTTGGTTTTCTGGTATGGGATGACATATCAGTTCAAAAGTTTAATTTTAAAAAATATAAATTACATAGTAAGATTGTTTTAATGACTACAGCAATTTTAATTAGCAGTGGAGCAATATTATTTTATTTATTTGAGAAAAATTATTTGATGACAGATATGTCGCCAAGTGGCGTTATATTAAGTTCATTATTTAGCTCAATAACAGCCCGCACGGCTGGATTTAATACAATTGATACTTCATTGCTACAAGAAAATAGCAAGATGCTTACTATGGTTTTAATGTTCATTGGTGGCAGCCCAGGTTCTACTGCAGGCGGTATTAAAACAACAACAGTTGTAGTTTTGATTATTTATCTTAGAGCTAATATTAAAAAAATAAATGGATGTAATATTTTTGGTAGACGTCTAGATGATGACACAATTAAAAAGGCTAGTGCAGTTTTATGTACTAATTTATTATTAGCAGTTGTAGCTACTATGATGGTCGCATCTTCACAACATTTAGCATTAACAGACGTTTTATTTGAGGTAATCTCAGCTATTGGTACCGTGGGTATGTCAACAGGAATTACTAGAGATTTAAATACGTTATCAAGAATAATAATTATATTTTTAATGTATTGTGGAAGGGTTGGAAGTTTAAGTTTTGCACTTTCTATCGGAAGTAACAAGAAAACAATACCAGTCAGTCAACCTGTTGAACATATTACGATTGGGTAGGAGAACAAAAAGAAATATGATGAATTATAGAGGAAAGTGCGTGCTATAAACACAAGAATGGAGGCAAATTTGAAATCAATTTTGATAATAGGTATGGGTCGTTTTGGAAATCATTTATGTATAAATTTAACTAAGCTTGGTAATGAAGTTATGATTATAGATTCTGTGGAGAGTAAATTATCGGATTTACTTCCTTATGTTACAGCAGCAAAAATCGGTGATTGTACCAATGAAGAAGTTTTAAAAAGTTTAGGAATTAGTAATTTTGATATATGCTTTGTCTGTATAGGTAATAACTTTCAAAGTAGTTTAGAAATTACAAGTTTAGTGAAAGAACTTGGTGGGAAATATGTAATTAGTAAAGCCAATAGAGATATTCATGCTAAATTTTTGCTGAAAAATGGTGCGGATGAAGTAATTTATCCGGATCGAGATATTGCAGAAAAATTAGCGGTAAGACATAGTTCAAATCATGTCTTTGACTATGTAGAGCTTACCGAGGGGTATTCAATATTTGAGATTCCACCACTGAAAGCCTGGATCGGGAAAAGTATTAAACAAGTAGAAATAAGACCGAAGTATCATGTTAGTATTTTGGGAATTAAAGAGGATGGAGATATCAAACTTCTTCCACCAGCAGATTATATACTTACAGGGAAAGAACACTTAATGATCATAGGAATGAAACCTGATATGGATAAAATGTTGGGTGATATCAAATAAAATCAAAATGTCTGTGGAATAATAAAAGGTAATATATTGCGAATAGCAATATATTACCTTTTATTAGCAAATTATTCAATATATTTTTATGTAATTCATGTGATATAGTAGAAAACAGTGAATTTAAAACATTAAGCAATATAAAACATAAATTTATTTGGAGGAACTTTAATGGGAAAAATAGCATTAATTACAGGGGTAACAGGTCAGGATGGTTCTTATTTATCAGAATTATTATTAGATAAAGGTTATGAAGTACATGGAATTATAAGAAGACATAGTAGTGTAAGTACAGAAAGAATAGAACATTTATGTAGCAGTAGACAAATTGATGATAATAGATTTAAACTTCATTATGGTGATTTGGGAGATTCAAGTAACTTGAATAGCCTTTTAAGTAAAATTAAACCTGATGAGATCTATAATTTAGGCGCACAATCTCATGTAGGTGTTTCTTTTGAAGTACCAGAATATACAGCAGATATTACTGGAATGGGGACATTAAGATTATTGGAGGCAATTAATCTATTTAAAGCAGATAGTAAATTCTATCAGGCATCCACATCAGAATTATTTGGGGGATTGCCAGGAACAGTGCCACAGGATGAGAACACAATGTTTTATCCTAAAAGTCCATATGGGGTTGCTAAATTATATTCCTATTGGATTACAGTTAACTATAGAGAAGCATACAACCTATATGCTTCAAATGGAATTTTATTCAACCATGAATCTCCACGTAGAGGAGAAGAATTTGTAACTAGAAAAATTACTAGAGCGGTAGCTTCCATATCACTTGGTAAACAAGATAAATTATCTCTTGGTAATTTGAATGCAAAGAGAGACTGGGGATTTGCAGGAGATTATGTAGAAGGAATGTGGAGAATTTTACAGCAGGATAAGGCGAGTGATTTTGTACTTGCAACTGGAGAAACACATACGGTAAGAGAATTTGTCGAATTAGCATTTGCCGAAGTGGATATTCGGATTGAGTGGAGTGGCGAAGGCATTAACGAAAAAGGTTATGATAAAAAGACAGGAAAATTATTAGTGGATATAGATGCTGCATTTTTTAGACCATCTGAGGTAGAAATATTGTGTGGAAACGCAAGCAAGGCAGAGCAGCAACTTGGCTGGAAAAGAGGTACTAGCTTTAGAGAATTAGTTACAATGATGGTCAAAGCAGATATGGAAAAATTCGGAAGAATTGAATACATCAGCAATTATGGGTTAAAAGAAAAAATAGGTTAACAATATAAAGTAATCAAATAGGGGTATGAAAATGGAGAAGAATTCGAAAATATATGTTGCAGGGCACAGAGGTATGGTAGGATCTGCTATTGTTAGAAATTTGAAAATGCAAGGTTTTTCAAATATAGTAATGCGTAGTAGTAGCGAGTTGGATTTGAGAAGACAAGTACAAGTAGAACAATTTTTTAAAAAAGAGCAAGTTGAATATGTGTTTTTAGCGGCTGCAAAGGTTGGTGGAATCATGGCTAATAGTCAATATCCTGCTGATTTTATGTATGACAATATGATTCTTGAGATGAACGTAAT
Organism: Lachnotalea sp.; assembly: GCA_041821265.1. Lineage (GTDB taxonomy): Bacteria > Bacillota > Clostridia > Lachnospirales > Lachnospiraceae > Lachnotalea. The sequence continues at coordinate 21,917 of JBGUEQ010000039.1, forward strand.
TAAAAGTGCATATGAAAATAAAGTTAAAAAATTAATGTTTTTGGGTAGCTCTTGTATTTATCCTAGATTAGCACCTCAACCAATGAAAGAAAGTTGCCTTTTGACAAGCGAATTAGAGCAGACGAATGAGGCTTATGCATTGTCTAAGATTTCTGGATTAAAGTATTGTGAATATCTGAACCGACAGTATAAAACTGACTACATTAGTGTGATGCCAACCAATTTATATGGTATCAAGGATAATTATCATCCACAAAATTCTCATGTAATGCCTGCACTTATTCAACGATTACACTTGGCAAAACAAAATAGTGAGCCTACTGTAACAATTTGGGGAAGTGGAAAACCATTAAGAGAGTTTCTATATGCAGATGATCTAGCAGATGCTTGTATTTATTTGATGAATCATTATTCGGGTAATGAAACAGTGAATATTGGTACAGGGAAAGAAATTTCAATTGGTGAGTTAGCTGAGATGATCAAAGAAATTGTTGGATATCAAGGAAAAATTGTGTATGATCAAACCAAGCCAGACGGAACCCCAAGGAAATTGTTAGATGTCAGTAAATTGGAAAACCTCGGATGGAAATATAAAACTAAAATTTATGAAGGCATACAATTGGCATATGCAGACTATTTAAACAATATAGAAGATAAAATAAAAGCCAAGTAATATAGTTACGTATTATTATAATATAGAATATAAACGCAGTGTATATTCTTAAAAAATCTATGAATAAAGAAAGCATTCCTGTAAAATATTGCAGAAATGCTTTTTTAATTCGTAGGAAAACAGTAACAACGGATGGGATTGAAACGGCGATGGAAAGTATTGCAGCAGGTACATTATTACAGGCGGAGTGAACAGTAACACCAGTTGAAACGTGACTTGGAGAAAGCTGTAACGGAGTATGGGCTTACCAGAACGCAAGCTATGGTTTTGCGGGAAAGCTTGCTGCGACTGCTTCAGCAGGGTTCGCAAGAAATTTACGAAAGGGAATGTATGAAAATATTCAGCAATTTTCATTTGCAATTAATTCACGATTGGCATCTGTAGATGATTCAACAAGTGCAGTGGATACAAAAACAGATTCACTGATTAGGAAAGCATTTTTAGATAAAATTTCAAATACGACCAAAATCATTATCGCACAAAGAATTTCATCAATCGAAGAAGCTGATCGAATTATAGTTTTAAATGATGGTAAAATTCGATATGATGGAATTAATATTAATAAAATTCATAAACCAGACTACTGTATTTGTTATAGCGCATAGACTCTCGACTGTTAAAAATGCGGATGCCATAATGGTACTAGAGCAAGGTGAAATTATTGAGAGAGGAAGTCATAATGAGCTAGTGGAACAAAAAGGAAAGTACTACCAGCTATATACTGGTGCTTTTGAGTTAGCCAAATAAAAAATAATGGTGTCATTTTCTTGTGATTTGTTTTATAATATATTTAATTTATAAGATGGAAAGCATAGTTTGCAAGCTTTTGTTGTTATGAATAATTCGAAGTGACAAATTGATTCACTATTTTAGATGGAAAAGACTTGAAACATATTCCATTGTTATGAAATGAGTGACATAAGAAAGGACAAACAGATGTTAAATGACGAGTATATAACGCTAACTCTTCACAAAAGTAAAAATATTGCATTAATAGCACATGACAATATGAAAAAGGAATTAATAGAGTGGTGTAAAGAGAATTACGACATTTTGAAATTACACAAGTTGTGTGGAACAGGAACCACAGCTAGAATGTTAACGGATCAAGCCGGCTTAATTGTGAAAGGTTATAATAGTGGACCTTTAGGCGGAGATCAACAAATAGGAGCTAAAATTGTAGAAGGAAAAATTGATTTGATTATATTTTTCTCAGATCCATTGACTGCACAACCACATGATCCAGATGTGAAAGCTTTACTTAGAATATCACAAGTATATGATATTCCAATCGCAAACAACAGAGCAACAGCAGATTTTATAATTACATCTCCATATATCAATAATATTTATGAGCATCAGGTTATTAATTTTAATAAAAATGTTAGTGACAGAGCAAGTACACTATAATGACATATTAAGAAAAAGAATCCCCCATTATTTCAAAAATAATCGGGGATTCTTTTTCTTTTGTTAGAAGCTCGAAAGTAAATATCAATACATCTGAATTATGATTAGAATGTTTCAAAAACGGATTATTTTATTTGTAGAAATAATAAATCACTAAAAACCGTATTAGAAATAGCAAATAATAAAGCGATATAACCATAAAATGAATTAATAATGATAAAAAATAATTAAAAATGATTATTAATACAATTATAAAAATAAAAATATTAGTGAAATTTACCGCTATAACAAAATTGATGTAGAAAAATAACTATAATAATAAAGAAAAAATAAAAAATCGCCTAAAACTCTCTAATAAAAAGATGGTTAAAAATGATAGGTAGTATCAAAATTGATGATTGTAAGCAAAATTAATAGAATGATATATTTTGATAGTACTATATTAAACAAATGGAGAGGGGATGTATTTTTTATGAGAACAAAAAAGAAAAAGACTCAAAATTACTTGAAAAAATTGCTAGCAATGATGTTAATAATTACATTAGTGGGGACTAATTTATTAACAGAAGTAAAAACAGTTTATGCAAATGAATCAGTGAAAATCAAAGAAACAGCGGTGGCAGATTCACAAACAGTTGCCGAAGAAGAAACAAGTGTAGTTGATTCTACTTCGGAGGTTAGTGATTTAGGAGAGACAGATGAAGAGCTAACAACATCAGAACAAGATACTACAGATTCTGATGCAACGAATGAAACACAGACGAGTGAAACACAAACAGATGAAGCAGTAACAGACGAAACACAAACAGACGAAGCAGTAACAGACGAAACAGTCTTAGCTGATCAAAAGGAATATACATTTGGAATAGATGGTGATATTGCAAAAGAGACTTTATTTGATGACCAAACGGGATATGGATTTAGTGATGCAACATATCCAGATGAAGCGGTTGGTTGGTCTTCTAGCATTTACTATCCAAGAGAAGTACTGGTATCACAAAGTGCAGCTTCCTATGTGGAAGATGGCAATCAATATGAAGAGATTAAAAGTAAAGTGTGGACAGAGACCGAGAGCACAGGATACGGAGTATTTACATATGAAAACACATCAACATTAGATTTTAACCTAAATCCTGCGAACTACAATGTCAAAGTAACACTCGTAAATCCTACAGATAGCGAAATTTCTGCTTATGTAGAGGCAGAAGACATTACTAAAGTTAGTGATATTACAATTGCAGCTGGTGAAACAAAAGAAATAGAATTTACAGTATGCTTAATAGATGAGGTGCTAAATCTAAAATTCTTAGCACCGAGTAGTGCAACATCACAAGCAGATGCATCCACTAAAACAGTGTATGTAAGTAATATTAGTTTTGAAGAAGTGGAAAATGAAACTGGTAGCAAACCAACTATATTTATAGCTTCCGATTCAACGGTTCAGACCTATGATGATTATTACTATCCACAGACTGGATGGGGACAAACATTATACAATTTCTTTGGTGATTTAATCGAAGAACGTGAGTGTAATGATGCTACTTACAGCCAAAGTCAGACCTACGAAACAACAAATGCAATTATTGAAAACAGAGCAATTGGTGGAAGAAGTTCAAAATCATTTGTTGAAGAAGGAAAACTTGATGATTTACTTGAAGACATTAAGCCAGGCGACTATGTCTTAGTACAATGGGGGCATAATGATGCCACTTACTCAAGACCAAACAGATATGTATCATCAGATGATTTTGAAAAATGGATACAGTATTATGTGGATGGAGCAACACAAAGGGGGGCAACATGTATCTTAGTGACGCCTGTAGCAAGATATAGTTATACCACAGATGATAATGGTGATTTAGTAAGCTTTGCAAGTAATTTTGAAGCATATAGAAATGTAATGCAAAAAATAGCAAGCGAACAAAATATACCATTGGTTGATTTGACAGGTTTATCAATTGACCTTTGCAACTCGTTTGGTATCGAGGGAGCAAAATCATTATTTCTTCAATTACAAGCAGGTAATTACGAAGGTTACTACGCTGGAGGAGTATCCGATGCAACGCATTTACAATATTACGGAGCATATAAATTTGCACAGTGTGTTGCAAAGGGAATTGTAGATAATGATGCATTGGAAAGTCTGGCATCTCTTGTAACACTTACGCTGCCAGAAAACACCCCAGCGACTCCTACAAACTTAGAAACATCGATGATAGGTGCTTCAAGTATATCAATGACATGGGATGCAGTAGCCGATGCAGAACTCTATTATGTGTATCGTCAAGAATTAGAAGATGGACAAATTGCAAGCGACGTTGATTTTTCGAACGCAGTCAAATATTCAGTAAGCTCTACCACTTCCTATACAGATTCAGGTTGTGAAGGTGGTAAAACATACGTATATGCGATAGCGGGCTTTAATGAGTTGGGTTTAGGTGAATTATCAGAAAAGATTACAGTATCGACTAAGTCCGCTGCTTATAAATTTGATTTTGGAATAGCTGCGAGCTCGAATGTATTAGATGGATGGAGTGGAGTGACAGAAAATCAAAAGTATGCAGCAGAAGCTGGATATGGGTTTATAACAGCTCCAGGAAATGGAAGAAACCGTTCTAATAATGGAAATGCCGATTCTTCAGCTATGGCAGATGATTTTTGCCTGGGGGCAGGAGAGTTTGCGCTTGATGTAGCAAATGGAGATTATGAAGTTACCGTCTATGCATGTGATTTACTTTCAGGGACAAGTACAATTAAGGCAAGCTATACAGGTGAGGGAGTTTCTATTGGAACTATTTCAACAAAGCAATCGCTAGCGAGTATGACAGCAACGGTGCGTGTAACGGATGGTCAGCTAAATATTGGAATTGGAGGTTCAAACGCTTATATCAATGGTATGGAAGTAACCATGCAGGTTCATGAGCATGAGAGTGCAGCCTACCATGTGGAAATTCATGATGCAGAAACAGGCAAAATATTAATGGGGTATTATACAGGTAAAGATACTGGGCGTGGTGTTGCAGCAGATATTGACCCGACATATCCGTATGCAGAGTTTTGGTCAATTGCTAGTCCAAGCTATGTAGCAAGTGATGAACCTTCCTGGAATTCAAAAGATGGTGGAGCATATTCTACTACATCAACATTAGATAATCTTGTAACAACTTCATCAAATTCTCCAGCCTCTAACTTCTCAATCTTTTGGGATGGAGATTTACTAAGCGAAATATTTGATCATACATTTGACACAGTAGCATACGCTCCATTAACTACAACCATTGCAAAATGGAATTATGAAACCAAAGAGGAAGATTTATCGTTTGAAACGGATGAAGCTTTCACTTCAAATGGAACAAAGGGAAATGCTGGATTAGTAGCTGATATTATGGGCGACTGGAGAGAAGAAATAATTCTTAGAAGTGCCAACGATAATAGTAAAGTAAGAGTGTACACAACAACAATTCAGACAGACTATGTAGTTCCTTGTTTAATGGAAAACTTAGCATATCGTGAAGGTATCGCATGGCAAAATGCAGGTTATAACCAACCAGCTAACTTAAGTTACTTATTGTCAGAAAACGTAATCACTTCTCAGGTCACCGTGGAAGCAACTACTAAGAATTCTACAACACTTAACTTCACAGCTGCAAATGATGGAACATATGGACATGAAATACAAGGATATGAAATATATCGAGCTGTTTTAAATGGAGAATATTCAAAAATTGCGACAATTGAAAATAATAACCTTTCCATTCAAACAGGAACATCAGGATCTGATGCGGTATACGAATATACAGATACGACAGCACAAGATGGGACTAGCTATTTATATAAAGTTGCTGCAATTGTAGATAATAAAACATCATTTATGTCTAATAGCGCAACAGCAAATACCATTGTCGATATCAAAAAAGTAAATGATATAATTTTAGCTGATATCGTAGAAGACACTGTTTTAGAAGAAAATCAAACAGTTGCAGATTTACTTCCAACCACAGTTACGGTTATTGATTCAAATGATCAAGAAGCAATAGCAAATGTTACATGGGATGTTACTAAAGTTGATCTTACAACACCAGGAAGCTATAAAGTATATGCAAGTGTTGCTGGATATAGCGAAACAGTAGAAGCTACATTAACTATAATTGAAAATACAATAACAGGTTACACCGCATTAGAAAATATTAAAACAACGATTGGATCAGAGGTAGTATTGCCAACCACATTAGAAGTAACTTACTTGAACGGTACAACCAAAGACGTTAATATTGTGAAATGGATTGGAACCTATGATAATAATACAATAGGAAGCTATAGTTTAACGGCAGAATTAGAAGATACAACAATTGTAGATGTTACGGTTACCGTTATCATTGTGGATGACTATGTTACATCACTTACAGGAACAATAGACCCAATAGAAGTGGTAATCAATAGTACGATAACGAGTGCTGATTTACCACCGACAATAATAGCCAAATATGCAAGTGGTATCTCAGGTGCAGCAGCAATTAGTTGGAATACAGATGATTTAGATACTTCAAAAGAAGGCGTTATCACTATAACAGGGTCTGTCGCAGATTATGACTTGGAAGTTTTCATATTAGCGCGAATCGTAAAATATGCGGCACTTTACAAGTTTGATTTTGGCATTAGTGAAAAGAATATTGCGGATGGATGGACAGGAATTACCGTAAATGCTAAAAATGAAACAATAACAGCAGCAAGCCTTGGAATTATTTATTCCAGCGAAAAGGGTTATGGTTTTGATACATCAGACGAAACGATACTAAATGGGCGTATAGAAAACTATAGTTATACGGACTCAGCTTATCCAATACCAAATAAAGTATACAATGACTTTGCACTTACAGCAGGTCTAACATTCAATGTGGATGTAGAAAATGGTGATTATATTGTAGAATTAATGAGTACGTCTAGTTATAAAAGTGATATAAAAGGAACAATAGAAGATAGTGTAAGTTTTTCAGTTGCAAATACAGCTTCTTCGTATAAAATTGGTAGTTATGAAGTAACGGTTAGTGATGGACAATTAAATATAGCATTTGATTCAAGTAGAGTTTCGCGTCTTGGGTCAATCATTATACGTTCAATAAGTTCTATCGTTATAACTGATCCAACTGAGCCAACAGACCCAGTTGTAGAAACCTATTATGTGACATTTAATAGTAATGGGGGAAACGAGGTGACTTCACAAAAAGTTGAGACAGGTACGCTTGTGACAAAGTCAGATAATCCAACAAAAAATGGTTATACATTTGAAGGTTGGTATAAAGATAGCGCATTTACTACAAAATGGGATTTTTCAAGTGATAAGGTTACAGAGAATACAATTCTTTATGCTAAATGGAATGCAGTAAAAGTAAGCGATATTCAATTAAATAAAAAATCAGTAACAATAGGAGATGACACTATCTTTGCTTTGATTTCTACGGTGTTACCAACCGATGCAGCAAACACAGAAATATTATGGTCTTCATCGAATAGCAAAGTTGCAAACGTCAGTCAGTCAGGTATTGTAAGTGCATTAAAAATGGGAACAACAACGATTACAGCAACATCAAATGATGGAAGCAATATAAGTGCATCTTGTAAAATAACAGTTGGTTACAAAATTACATATCGCTTAAACGGTGGAACAAATAATGATAATAACCCGTCAGGGTTGGTAACTAAAAAAACTGTAAAACTTAAAAATCCTACAAAAACTGGATATTTATTTAAAGGATGGTATATAGACAAAACCTTCGAAACGAAAATAACAAAAATAAAAAAAGGAACTAAAGAAAATCTTACTGTTTATGCAAAATGGGAAAAGGTAACCGTTGACAAAGTTACAATAAAGGCTTTAAAAAATTCTGGAAGTAAAAAATTAAAAGTTACTATTAATAAAGTAAGTGGTGCAAAAGGCTATGAGATAATGTATGCAACAGATAGTAAGTTTACAAAAGATTGTGTAGCAATTACAATCTCAGGGAGGAGTAAAACAATTAAAAAGCTTACGAAAGGTACAACTTATTATGTGAAAGTTAGAGCATATCAGGTAGATGATTCTGGAAATGAAATTTATGGAAAGTATAGTGTGGTAAAAAAAATAGAAATAGAAAAATAAAAGGTAACTATTCAGTACCTATCATAGGCAAGATGCTAACCAAAGCAAGATAAGATTACGACTCTTGTAGCTCAATATGTAATACCGTACATTGTTAGTATCGCGTAGCAGCAATTAGAGAGGTACTGAATACTTATAATGAAAATAAGATGTGCTTGTTTAGTAATTATGCACATGTTAACAAGTCAATATTTAAATAAAATGACGAAAAGAGCATAGGACTTTGACAAGTTCCAAACAGTATGTTATCATAAATAATATATTGAGTTTGTATTATTTGTGTACATTATTAGAATGATTTGGATTGTTACTGGTAATGCAGGCTAAACCAACAGATTTGAACAATAATTATAGAGTTGTTTCAAATTTAGTGTGGTTTATTTTTTGTTAATATTGAGCTAGTTGATGGCAGGAGATATCATAATGAAAATTGAAAAAGTCATTAATAATAATATAATTAGTTCATATGATGAGAGAAACAGAGAAATTGTCGTGATGGGAAGAGGTCTTGGATTTGGCTTCAAACTAGGGGACACAATAGATGAAACGAAGATAGAGAAGATTTTTAGAATGGATAGTGAGGCTGAATCAGAACGCCTACAATCTGTTTTGGCAGATATACCATTTGAACATATTCAGATTACGAATGATATCATAGCTTATGCTAAACAGCTCATACCCAAGAAATTGAATAAGAACATTTATATTACACTCACAGACCATATTAATTTCGCAATTGAACGGTATAAACAGGGACTTAATTTTAAAAATGCACTTATATGGGAGATTAGGAAATTTTACAGTTCTGAATATGAAGTTGGTAAGAAAGCACTAGAGGTTATTAGCGAACGGCTTGGCTTAGAATTACCAATTGATGAGGCTGCATCGATTGCAATGCATTTTGTAAATGCTGAATTTGGAACAGATATGCCAAATACAATTGATATTACAAAACTTATACAGAATGTACATAAGATTATTAAATATTATTATAAAATAGAAATTGATGAAGAATCCATCAATTATGAGAGATTTATTACGCATTTAAAATTTTTTGCACAGAGAATAATAACAAATAGAGCCAACTTAGGTGATGATGAAGTATTTTATAATATGATTAAGAATCAATATAAGAATGACTATAAATGCGCACAGAAGATTAAAGGTTACATTGAAACCGAATTTAAAATGAGAGTTCCTGATGAAGAACTGATTTATTTAACAGTTCATTTGAAAAGAATAACTTCATCCACATAGGATTGTTACTGATTATGCAGGCAAAACCTAGACAATTAGAGTTCTCTCTATAAGTCTAGGCTTTTTTATTTGATAGGAAAGTTCTACGACTGTTTCTATTAAATAAAAGACACTATGTGTCAAAATGCACACCACGCGGGTTGCTACGCAACCCGCGTGGGCGCGAACTTGTCTGCTTGCAGACAAGTTGTTAAATAATAGGAAAGCTTTGAAACTTCCTTCTTGGTTTGAGCAATATATGATATCAAAATGCTCTCGCTTATGAGGTAAGTAACTTAGTGATATAAGGAGGATATATGAAAAAAATTATATTTTTAGATATAGATGGAACACTTTGCGATATCCATGGCACTGTTCCCCAATCGGCAATTATGGCGGTGCAGACGGCTAGAAAAAATGGTCATAAAGTATATTTATGTACAGGCAGATCTAAAGGTGAAATTTATGAAAAGATATTTGATATAGGATTTGACGGATTAATCGGTGCTGCTGGTGCTTATGTGGAGTCTGACAATGAGGTACTTTATCACAAAAGCATAGATGATAATACAATTCATTCTTTAGTTGAATATTTACAAGAAAATAAAATAGTTTTTGTTTTAGAGACGAATCATGGCGTATTCATGCAGAATAATGATATTAAAATATTAGAAGAGCTGTTTAAAGCTATCAAAGGCGAAAGCAGAAATGAATCAGAAGAAAACATGGGTATTCTAAAATCAATCGGAAATGTATCACAAGCAAGTGAAGTGAATAAAGTTCTATTCTTTTGCTCAAGTAAAAGTATTCAAGAAATACAAGATCAATTCAAAGAAAATTTATTAGTTATGCCAAGTAGTATAATTGATTTTGGGGGAATAAGTGGAGAAATATCGGACAAAAACATTAATAAATCTACAGGAATACAGATAGTTTTAGAACATTTGGGTATAACTAGAGAGGCAGTAATTGCGATGGGCGATGGGCCAAATGATGTTGAGATGTTAGAGTTTGCGAATATTGGTATTGCAATGGGAAATGCCTTAGATCAACTAAAACAACATGCTGATGAGGTTACAGATTCAGTATCTGAAAATGGAATATATAATAGTTTTAAAAAACATGAACTAATATAAATTGAAGGAACAAGGAGGACAATATGGTAAAGAATTTTCCAGAAGGATTTTTATGGGGCGGGGCAGTAGCCGCTAATCAATGTGAAGGAGCATATCTTGAAGATGGTAAAGGTTTAAGTACACAAGATATTGCACCAAAAGGAATTATGGGTCCCATTACGGCAGAACCCACACAAGATAATATGAAGTTGATAGGAATTGATTTTTATCACAGATACAAAGAGGATATTAAATTATTTGCAGAAATGGGGTTCAAAGTTTTTAGAACTTCAATAGCATGGTCAAGAATTTATCCAAATGGAGATGATGTTGTTCCAAATGAAAAAGGGTTAGAATTTTATGATAAATTATTTGATGAATGTTTAAAATACGGTATTGAGCCATTGGTTACCATATCTCATTATGAAACACCACTAAATCTTGCCAAATCATACGATGGATGGAGGGATAGGCGTTTAATTGGATTTTATGAAAACTATGTTAGAACTATCTTCACAAGATATAAAGATAAGGTGAAGTACTGGCTTACCTTTAATGAAATTAATTCAATTGTGCATGCACCATTTATGAGCGGTGGAATTATGACGCAAAAGGATAAATTAACCAAGAATGATTTATATCAGGCGATACACCATGAACTTGTGGCTAGTGCTCTTGCTACTAAGATAGGACATGAAATAATGCCAAATGCCAAAATAGGATGTATGGTACTTGGAGTCCCAGTATATTCATTAACACCAAATCCAGACGATATGATAAAAGCATTAGAAGCAGATCGACAAAATTTACTATTTTCAGATGTTCATGTCAAAGGTAAATACCCTTCCTATGCGAAACGTTTGTTTAAAGAACAAAACATTCAAATTAAAATGGAGCCAGAAGATGAAGAAATTCTGAAAAACACAGTAGATTTTGTATCCTTTAGTTATTACATGAGCATTTGCGAAAGCAGTGATCCATCTAAAATGGAAGGAAAAGGAAATTTAATGGGTGGAGTACCAAATCCTTACTTGAAAGCAAGCGAATGGGGTTGGCAAATAGATCCAAAAGGTTTAAGATATATACTAAATACAATGTATGATAGATATCAGAAACCTTTATTTATAGTTGAAAATGGATTAGGGGCAATTGACCAATTAACTGAAGATGAAAATGGTAATAAAACAGTCAATGATGATTATAGAATTAAATATTTAAATGATCATCTAGTACAGGTTGCAGAAGCAATAGAAGATGGTGTAGAATTAATGGGATATACCACGTGGGGATGTATTGATTTGGTCAGTGCATCAACTGCTGAGCTTAAGAAAAGATATGGTTTTATCTATGTAGATAGAAACGATGATGGTTCTGGTAGTTTGGACAGATACAAAAAGAAATCATTTAATTGGTACAAAGAAGTAATAGCAACAAATGGAAAGTCACTTGTCGAACAATAAGAAAACTTCTTAAATATGAAAGGAAAACAAAAATGAAAAAATTTAGTTATGTAATTACAGATGAAATCGGGATTCACGCAAGACCAGCAGGATTATTAGTAAAAGAGTCAGGAAAATTTCAGTCAGCAGTAACATTAAAATCAGGTACAAAAACAGGCGATGCAAAGAGAATTTTTGGAATCATGGGAATGGCAATCAAACAAAAGGATGAAGTAACCGTGGAAGTTGAAGGAGCCGATGAAGAAGAGGCTTTTACCGCTTTAAAGAAATTCTTCGAAGAAAATCTTTAATAGAAAAGGACTGATAGGATGATTGTATTAGAAGGAAAAAGCGTATTTAATGATATTTGTATGGGTCATATATCATTCTATAAACGAAAAGAAAGTGTAATAAAAAGATATAAAGTTGAAGATACGCATGCTGAGATTAAACGTTTTGAAGAAGCAAAAGAAGAAGGTAAGAAACAGCTTCAAAGTCTTTATGAAAAAGCTATTGTAGATGTAGGAGAAGCAAATGCAGCTATTTTTGAAATCCATCAAATGATGCTTGAGGACTTAGATTATAGTGAATCAGTAGTCAATATTATAACATCGCAAGAGGTTAATGCGGATTACGCGGTTGGAATAACTGCAGATAATTTTTCAACGATGTTTTCATCAATGGATGATGCTTATATGCAGGGAAGAGCTGCTGATGTAAAAGATGTATCTGAAAGACTTCTTAAAATTCTTACGAATGAAGATGAGGAAATACAAGTATTAAGCGAACCTGTGATTATTGCCGCAGATGATTTGGTACCAAGTGAAACAGTGCAGCTTGATAAGGACAAAGTGCTTGGTTTTATCATGCAACAAGGTTCAGCTAATTCACATACTGCAATATTAGCAAGAAGTATGGGGATTCCAGCAGTAATTGGCCTTGGAGATGAGTTGAAGACAGAGCTTGATGGTAAATATGCAATTGTGGATGGATTCAGTGGCAAGGTTTATATTGAACCTGACGAGGCTATTATGGCTGAAATGGAAAAAAGAAGATTAGAGTCAGTAAAGCGTAAAGAATTATTACAAGAGTTAAAAGACAAAGAAAATATTACATTGGACGGTACTAAAATTAAAATTTATGCCAATATAGGAAACACATCAGATGTAGGTAATGCATTAAAAAATGATGCTAATGGTATCGGTTTATTTCGAAGTGAATTTTTATATCTTGAAAATACGGATTTTCCAACCGAAGAACAGCAATTTAATGCTTACAAGACAGTAGCAGTAAATATGGCTGGAAAAAAGGTGATAATTAGGACGCTTGATATTGGAGCAGATAAGCAGGCTGATTATTTCAATTTGGATAAGGAGGAAAATCCAGCACTTGGTTATAGAGCAATAAGAATATGCTTAACAAGAACAGATATTTTTAAAACACAACTAAGGGCACTATACAGAGCAGCAGTATTTGGTAATATTTCTATTATGTTTCCTATGATTATTTCGTTAGAAGAAGTAATTGAAATAAAGAAAATTTTAGAAGAAGTAAAAGCTGAATTGAAGAAGGAAGGAATTCCCTTTAAAGAAGACGTCGAGATAGGAATTATGATTGAGACTCCAGCAGCTGTAATGATTAGTGATGATTTAGCGAAGGAAGTAGATTTCTTTAGTATTGGAACAAATGATTTAACCCAATATACATTAGCAATCGATCGCCAAAATCAAAATTTGGAGAAATTCTATAACTCACATCATAAAGCGATTTTGAGAATGATTAAGATTGCAGCAGATAATGCTCATGCTGAAGGTAAGTGGATTGGTATTTGCGGAGAATTAGGAGCGGATACTACACTCACAGAAGAATTTCTTAGAATGGGAATTGATGAGCTTAGCGTTTCGGCGAGTATGGTGCTTGAGGTTCGAAAAAGAGTGCGTGAATTAGATTTAACAAAAAAATCATAATATAATATAACTTTTAATTAATAGTTTTAATTAATGCTGCTAACTAGTTTTATTTGGTTAGCAGTATTTTTTGCGTTGCAAAATATATTGCATTTATTATGAGTGAAATTATGCAGAATGCATAATTTGTGTGTATAATCGTTGCTATGAAGCTGTAACGCTGACTAGTAACGTTAATTTAAACTAAAATGGGATTTATAATTGAAACTAAACGAGGGTATATTGAAATAAAAGAGAAAATGCTAAAAATAAATTATTACTAAATACAAGTGACCATATTTGTGCATATCGTCATAATTTAAGAGTAATATCGAAAAACATTGTAATTATAGTTGAATAATTTATAATGTTGTTATCAAAGGGAATGGTGAACAAGGTAAAAAAATGGAGAGATGGGGGTATTTTCGAAGTTAAGTTACAAGGAAAAAAGATGGAAATCCATTTAAAGACGAGTGGATTAAAGGTATTTTTGCTTCAGAATCAGAAAAGAAAGAAGTAAAAGGTTTCTATAATGGAGATGGTGAATATATAATCCAATTTATGCCCTCGTTTGTGCAGGAATCACTATCACATTTATGCAAGTTTTATTAGTGAGGAGAAAAAGGGATCATTTATTGCCAACGAAAATACAGGAAATAATCATGGAATTAAGTTATATGGAGAAAGTCCATCAAGAATTGAACTTTTAAGAAAAACTGTAGAAGAAATTCCAGAAGGCGGATTGGAGCCTGCCAATGTAAGAAGAGGGACTGATGATGTAGCTACAGCATCACATCCAGATTATAAGGGAAAGTATTATTTGTTTTATACAGGTATATCCTGTGCAGCATTTTAGAGTTTTTATGGAGGAAGAAAAAAATTACCAAGTAGAGGTACTTGATACTTGGAAAATGAGAATATGGTTACCACTGGCATACAATTGTGAAGGGAGTGAACATAAGTGAAAATAGAACAAGATTTTCTAAATTCACCAAATCAATTTCGACCAATACCATTTTGGTCCTGGAATGACGAGTTGGATAGCAAAGAGTTAAAAAATCAGATTGAGGAATTAAAAAAAGGAGGAAACGGTGGCTTCTTTATGCACGCTCGTTCGGGATTAAAAACGAAGTATTTGTCTAACGAATGGTTTGAGGCAATACAAACTGGTATAGAAACAGCAAAAAAAGAAAATATGAATGCGTGGATTTATGATGAAGAGGGGTGGCCTAGCGGTTTTGCAGGCGGTATGGTTCCACAACAATCACCTGATTTTCATGCAAAATATATTACAATGGAAGAACTTCAAACTGTGTCAGAAGTGGATAAAGACAAGGTTTTATTTTGTTATTGTGTAAATCAAGAAACAAATGAATTTTGCAAGTTAGAAGAACTTAGTGATTTCTACGAAGAAAATGCCAAGATTTTTGCTGTTTATAAACATAGCATTTCTTTTTATATTGATACTTTAAACAAGCGAGCAGTAGAGGCATTTTTGAGATGCACACATGACGCATATTATGAACGTTTTGGAGATGTATTTGGCAAAGAAATGCTTGGATTTTTTACGGATGAACCGCGATTCATCTGTAATAATTTCGGAGATATTGCATGGTCAGATGATTTGCCGGATACCTTTAGGAAAAGGCATGGATATGATATCACAGAACATTTGCCTGCACTATTTAGAGATACTAATGATTGTGAGAAATATCGTTATGATTTTTGGGAAACCGTTAGCACCATGTTTAGTGAAAATTACATGAAAGCAATTTACAATTGGTGTGAAACACATAAATGTAAAATAACAGGTCATATCATGATGGAAGAAAGTATTTTTAGTCAGATGACAAGTACGGCTGGAGTTATGCCATTCTACGAATACATGCATGTGCCAGGAATTGATTGGCTTCGAAGACGTATCGACTCACCAGTGATTGGAAAACAGGTTGGTTCCGTTGCCTGTCAACTAGGCAAGAAACAGATACTGACTGAGTCATATGCCTTATGTGGATGGAATGTATCTTTTGAGGAATTAAAGTGGATTGCAGAGTGGCAGTTCGTGAATGGCGTGAATCAGATTTGCCAGCATTTAATGGCATATACCATTAAGGGGGTAAGAAAACGTGATTATCCACCATCCCATTTTACGCAACAAAGCTGGTGGAAGGAGGCATCAAAATTTAATGACTATTTAGGACGTCTTTGTGTTGCATTATCTGAAGGCAATCAGACAGCAGATGTTTTGATGTTACATCCTATGAGAAGTGGATTTTTAGCCTTTGACGGGACAAGAACGGATGCCATTCGCCACTTAGACAATGAATTTATCAAAGTTTCCCAGTGCCTTTCAGGTTCTCATATAAGCTATCATTATGGTGATGAGACAATCATCAAAAAATACGCAAGTATAGAGGACGGATTCTTTCGGGTGGGATGTATCCGTTACAAGACAGTAATTCTTCCTTGTATGTATTCAATTGACAAAGTTACACTCAATCTTATTTTAGAATTTGCACAGCAGGGTGGAATCATTTTGTCATTAGGAGAACTTCCGTATTTCACCAATGGGGACAAAAAAATGTTAGAACAGCTAGAAACCGTAGTAAAAAAGGTGGAGTATAAGAAAACTCGTAAAGTTTTGGAAGAAGAACAACTTGTGACTTTATCTATCTGCGAGGAGAATAATGAAGTAGAAAATATATCTTTTCTTCAAAGGGATACGAAAGAGGGTACTATTTTCTTCTTGGTAAATCACGATCAGGAAAAGGTTTATCATGCAGATGTACACTTTCTAACTAAGATTGGAAGTGTAGTGCAGCTAATACCTGAAACAGGCGAGACGAAGAAAATAAAAACAAATTGTGTAAATCATATAGATAGGTTGAATAGTGTAGATAGAATGAATAATGTAGATAGTGCAGATATTGCAAAAGGTTCAAATCATACAAGTCATATATTACAGCATAGCATGGTTTCACTTACATTTGAACCAATGCAGTCATATCTTCTTTTATTTCAACAAGATAATGAAAAAGAGGATTTCGTATCATCAAAGGAATTGTCAAAAGATAATTTGATAGAAGGAATAAGAGGTAAATCAAAAGAAGAATCAAAAGGAGAAATAAAAAAAGAATCAAGAGAAGATAACAAAGAAAGGCAGATTGTATATCCTCTGACAGAATGGAATGTGAAAGAAATGTCTCTCAATTCCTATACATTGGATAACTGTATGTATCGTCTGGATAATCAAGAGTGGCAACCAGCTACTGCAACAATTAAGCTTCAGAATATACTTCTTGAGATGAGGCGCCCAGTTGAGGTGGAAATGAAATATGAATTTCATATTCAGATGGACTTAGATACAAATAAAGAATTCTATCTTGTCGTGGAAGATGCAAAACGCTATCATATTTATGTGAATCAAGTAAAGTTGTCTTTTGATGGAGATAACTTGGAGTGGTGGAAGGATAAGAGTTTTCATAAAGTACCGATTAAGCCGTTTGTAAAAAATGGAGTCAACGAAATTATTTTAAAAACCACATTTAAACAACCGCAAAAGGTATATGATGTCTTGTTTGGGGAAAATGTTTATGAGACAGAAATAAACAAGATTACCTATGATATTGAGTTGGAAAGTATCTATTTACTAGGTGATTTTGGTGTAATCAGCAAATCTCCATTTACAAGAATAGAGAAAAAGGCAATGGTGACAGAGGGACCATTTGAAATTGTGAATGAACCAAAGGTTTTTCATTCCAATGATTTTGCTACAGAAGGTTTATTGTTCTTTGCAGGTGAAATGATTGTTTCACAGATATTGTTTATCAAAAAGGAAGAAGAAAAAAGAGTGATATTAAAATTTGGAAAACAAAATGCGCCAATGATTAATGTATATGTGAATGGTGTATTTGTTAAAAATTCACTTTGGGCACCTTATGAAGTGGATATCACAGAAGTTGTGATTGAGGGAAAAAATGAGTTAGAGTTGCAAATTTATGCATCAAACCGCAACTTACTAGGACCACATCATCATAGTAATGGAGAATGCTATAATGTAGGGCCAGAAAGCTTTACTGGTAAATGGAGTTGGGTAGAAAGAGAATCCGAATCTGATGCAACAGACATTGCTAAGAGAAATAAATCTTATTGGCAGGATGCTTATTGTTTTGTAGAATTTGGTCTTTGGATGCAATAAGTTTAAAAAATCACCTCAAATGTGCAACCAAACAGTTTATGCAGATTTTAAAAGTTTTCCAATATATTATAAAAATACCTGATATGTGGATTCACAAAATGCATCAGGAACAATTAACAAAGTATATTTAACATCTATATTTTTGCTTGTAAATTATGTGCGATTATATTATAGTTTATTGTAAATGAAAGTGTCGAGTTAACCACTTAAAATACTCAAATTATTTTAGGAGGTTTGTTTTATGAAGAAAATTCTATTAAAAAACATTTCAACAATCTATACATTCAATGACGAAGAACAAATATTGCATAATAGCAGTATCTTGATTGAAGGAAACAAAATATCTAAGCTAGACAAAGAGATAACTGTAACTTCAAAAGAGATAGAAGTGATTGATTGTAGTGGATTAGTAGCTCTTCCGGGGTTTATTAATACCCATCATCATCTATACCAAACATTATTTCGTGGGATAAAAGAAGTACAGGAAAAACCACTGTTTCCCTGGTTAGTAGGACTTTATGAATTTTGGAAAAACATTACGCCTGAGGCGATATATTACGGTGCAATGGTAGGCTTTGGTGAATTGGTTCGAACGGGTTGTACATTAACTTCGGATCATCACTATGTATTTCCAAATAATCAACCATCAACGTTGATTGATGAACAAATTAAGGCGGCCAAAACAATTGGGATTCGTTTTCATGCAACCAGAGGATCTATGTCATTAGGCAAAGATCAAGGTGGATTACCTCCGATGTCTGTTGTCCAAAGTGAGAGCAAGATATTGGAAGATTGTCATAGATTAGTTAGTCAGTATCATGATCCAAATGAGTATGCAATGACAAGAATTGCATTTGCTCCATGTTCTCCGTTTTCTGTTACAAAAAAGTTAATGACTGAAACAAGAGATTTGGCACGAGAGTTAAAAGTTATGATGCACACGCATTTGGCTGAGACATTAGATGAGGAGAAGTTTTGCATCGAAAAATATGGAAGAAGACCTTTTGAACTGATGGAAGAGTTAGAATGGGTTGGAAGAGATGTATGGTTTGCACATGGAATTCATTTGAATGATAGAGAAATAGATAATTTACAGGGTTCTGGAATCGCGCATTGTCCTTCTTCTAATATGAAATTAAATAGTGGAATATGCAGAACAACAGAGATTGTTCATTCAAAGAAGGGAAATCTAAGTATAGCTGTAGATGGCAGTGCAAGTAATGACGGTTCGAATATGTTGGAAGAAGTTAAGCGGGCATATTTATTAAACCATCTAAAATATGGTGTGGACGGATTAAGTGCTTATGAAATTTTAAAAATAGCGACTCGTGGTGGAGCAGATGTGTTGGGACGATCTGATACTGGTAGGATAGCACAAGAGAAGGCTGCGGATATCATTTTGTTTGATTTAAATAAACTAGAATATGCAGGTTGTCATGATCCCTTAGTATCCTTGGTATGTTTGGGAAATTCTAGCTATACCAAAATGACAATGATTCATGGAAAAATTGTTTCAAGAGATGGAACGCTTTGCAGTGTAAATGAAAACGATATTTTTCTTCATGCACATAGATTGGCTCAAACTATAGTGAAGCAAGAGAGAGAAAATCAAAAATTGTAATATAAATAGTGAGAAGTTAAGAGGAGTATGCAGAAGATAAGCAAAGATGATTCATGGAATATAAACCCGACCTTGATAATATTAGGCTAGTTTTATATCTAGGAAAACACATTATGGCTTGGTTATGTCAAACTGTATGAAACAATTTATTTTTGTGATTTAAAAAGCATTTGCAATTTGTATCATATT
This sequence comes from Lachnotalea sp., assembly GCA_041821265.1. Classification (GTDB taxonomy): domain Bacteria; phylum Bacillota; class Clostridia; order Lachnospirales; family Lachnospiraceae; genus Lachnotalea. Next base: position 41,880 of record JBGUEQ010000039.1, read on the forward strand.
TTTAAGTCCTGACATTATGCTACTAATAACTCAGTAGTTGAATCTATTAATATGGTATCTGGTTTAATGTTTCATATACTAAAAGTTATAAGCGTATTATTTCTATTTATAGGTATTATGCTGAAAGTCTTAAACAAACATAATCGCAATAGGTTTAAACAATTTAAATTCTGGTTTAACTGCCTAAATAAAGACAAACCAACTACCAATACGAATATTGATAGTTGGTTGTCTAAATATATATAAATCCAATTATATAAATCTTAGAAGATTTTATTCTCATATTACAATTTAAGCAATTTTTATAAATAATGCATATTAATAAAGTAATTAACCAAGTTGCCATTAATACGATTGCTAGTCTTGATTGATTTTTTCCTTTGCTGATAATTCGTTTATATAATTAGAAAATTCCACTATTTTATTAGTAGGAAATAAATCTCTAAAACATATAAACAGTGAATATAGACCAATAACAAATAGTGAAACCTCATAACCATTAATTGAAAAAATACCAATCAAACATAATAAGTTCCATGTTGTGCCTGCTCCCAAAAGAATCATAAATAATATTCTCTTTGCATTGATTCTCAAGTTACAATCCTCCAGTTTTCTTAAAATCTTTTTAAGTAATATTTATAATCATTTTCTTCGGTATGCCTCATACCAGCAAATTGATAAACCCACAATTAAAATCGTGAGAGAAATAATGAAAGGAAATAGTAGCCCTGTTCCAAGGAAAGCACCCCTTAAACCTGTAATACCATCGTAGTCACAAGGATTTATTGCAGTATAAATAAAGCAAAATGCTGAAAATATCAAACCAATAACAGTTATAAACGTTCCAAATAAAAACTTTTTCATTCTCTAATCTCCTTGTATAAAATTCAAATAGTCTTTTTATGTTATTTTAATACATATTTTACCAACTATCAATGTTTAATTATCAATTTTCGCTATTTCTTTACTTAATAAATCCTAGTTTAACAACTTAATTTTGGGTGTAAAAAAACTACTAACATAATATAGTAGTAGTTTAATATATCAATAAATTGAAAATTATCTATTTCCTCAAATTTTTTTCTTTTTCAAAAAAAGATTTTTCTAATATACTAAATTCTTCTCGTGAACAAACTTCTCTACAGCGACTTTTATATTTTTCAGACTGCCTTAACATTTCACTGATTTTATTACAAGGAAACTGGTTGCACTGATTACATTTTTGCACATTATGTTCTTTGGTACATTCAACTAATTTATAAGTGCACTGCTTGTGAGACGAACAACCTGTGCATTGAATTTCTTCATTTGATATAACCGTATCTCGCCAACCTACCCTATACCACAATTCTGCAACTCTTTGCAATTCCTTAGTACTATGCGCATTATACCTTGGACATTCTATACAATTATCTCCGCATAACGTAATTAATTCATCCATATATTCACCTCTACAACTTCAAATTTGTTATTCTTCAATATCTATATTCTACCACAACACTACTAACTATCAATATTAAGCTTTCAAGGTTCACTACTGCGTTAAAGGTAAGCGTCAAATAAAACATTGCATTTAAAAATCCTAGAAGTTGAGATATAATTACTTCTAGGATTTTTTGCAATATTCTTGAATTTCTTGACTCCATGGTAAGAAGTCTTCAAGAAATTCTGGTTCTTTATCAAAGCGTACACCTGGAAGATATTTAAAAATATATTTTAAGTATTCATATGGATTAAGGTTATTTGCTTTTGCAGTTTCGACAATACTGTATACCGCTGCACTGGCTGATGCCCCCTCTGGACTTCCTGCGAATAACCAGTTACGGCGACCAACAGTAAATGGTCTTATACTATTTTCAGCAAGATTATTACTTATGGCTATATTTGGGTCATTAATGAATTGCATTAAGCCTTCCTTTTGATTAAGGGAATAACCAAATGCTGTATAGAGCTTTGATTTTGGCAAACATTTATCCTTATTTGCTTCAATCCACGCCCAGAAAGCATCTAGAACAGGTTTTGACCTCTTCTGACGCTGTGATTTCTTCTCATCTATTGGGAGATCTCCGATTTCTTTTTCTATCTTGAACAGCTTATTGCAGTAACCAATCGCTGTTGATGGTAATGTTGCCTCTGGACTCTTGATATCCGTTGGAAGAGCATCTACATAATACCTTCTAAGGTGTGACCAGCAAAAACATCTGGTGATATCCTCAACCTTCTCATAACCTTGATAAGCATCCGACACAAGATATCCTTTAAATCCTGCAAGAAAATCCTTGGGATGTTTTCCACTTCTTGTAGGCTGGTATTCGAATAACCTAATTGGTGTCTTTGAATCATTATAAGTTCCATACACCCACATGTATGAGTCTGTAGTATTTTTTCGATTGTTCTCATTCATTACCTGAATTCTAGTTTCGTCTGCATGCAAATACGTTTCTTCAAGCAGTTTTCTGTGAAGTAACTCTATGATTGGCGTAAGCCAATCCCTTGATGCACTCATTATCCAATTAGACATTGTCTGTCGTTTTAGATTAAGTCCAAGATTACTCCAGTCGTGTTCCTGACGATAGAGCGGCATTGCATTCACATACTTCTGATACATCACATGTGCCACCGATGCGGGTGATGCAAAGGAATGAGGTATAACTGGGTATGGCATAGGAGCCTTTTCCATATATGGTTGTTCCCCATTCTTACATTTACGGCATTCATACGTTGCTCTATAATAATCAATCACTCTAAGTTTGGCTGGAATGTATTCCACTTCAGTTCGGATGAATTCTTCCCCAACAAGTGTTAATTCCTTACCACAGGTAGGACAGTCAAGATCCTCATCATCAAGTTGGAATGTAATCTTATCATGAGGTAGATTTTCAAGCTTTTCTTTTCGTTGACCTGTATATTTCTTTTTACGTATCTTATCAACATCTTCTAAAGTAGGTTCAGCCACATTTATGTCAGCTTCCACTTCCGCCTCATCAAAAAGTGATAACTGACCTTCTAGTCCTAACACAATAGATTTTTCTGAACTGGTTCCAAAAAGCTTTCTTGTAAGATATGCAACTGTTTCATGCAGATTTTTGTTTTCCTGTTCAAGTTCAGATATTCTGTTTTCAAGTATATTCATCTGTTCTGCTATCTGCATTACTTACATCCTCCACACCTTATTTCTACATTTATTATAACAAAAAAAGTGCTAAAAAGCTAGCAAATACGCTATTTTTCAGCACTTTATACAACTAAATTTACATTAACTTTTTTAACTGCTTTCGGTTGGTCAATGGAAAGACCTTCCAATAACCATTTGAATTCCTGCGCGGTTATCTGACGTACTTCTTCTTGATTTCTCGGCCATTGAAATTTACCATTCTCGAGACGTTTATACAGTAGCACAAAACCATCTTCTTCCCATAAAAGTGCTTTTAATCTATCACACCTTCTTCCACAGAAAAGAAATAAATTTTTCCCAAAAGGGTTAAGTTGAAAATTTTGTTGTACGATAGCGGAAAGCCCATCAATTGATTTTCTCA
>JBGUEQ010000040.1:0-44203 GCA_041821265.1 Lachnotalea sp.
ACTGCTTCTAAGGCTTCTTTTCTAACCACTAACTTTCTATGGTCAATTTCTTCTTGCATTTTTTGAATATCATTTTTAGTCAATGAATCATACATAATAACCTATTTCCTCCTTTTATTTTATCCAAAGAGTTACTTTTTCATTTTGAGACATCCTTAATTTTAAAAAACCTTAGTTGCCTTGGGAAACCAAAATATGATTGCATTCATCTCCTAGCGTATCATAAATTATATACATTTCCATTCTAAGAACTACTTCTTTTATAAGATGATCAGCTTCTATTTTACATACAATTATATCAGCAACTCTTGAAACAAACAAATCTTTTCTAAAACCGATAGTCCCTTCTTTCCAGGTGAAAGATACCTCGCATAAATATTTCATATCCTTATATTATTTCTTATTTCGGATTTTGTCAAAATATTTTTTTCCTACCGTGTTTTGTAGTGTTAAAATACAATTTTCCTTACATCTTTGTGCATTAGCATTGCATATAGCTAACTATAAAAGTAATGAATGGTTATCATTTTATTAAGGACATCTATGCACGTAACCTATATTTATTTTTCATTATTATCTTTAAGGATAGATAAAACTCCACTCAAGAGGGCACTCATTTCTAAATTATAAAATTTGACACCATTTGAAGTAGCGCGTTGGAACTTTCGGTAGATTGCTCGGATTGAGCAATTACAACATTAGAGTTTTCAACTACTAATCCTGTTTTTTCTGCAATATTGACTGAACCTGTAGCTCCTTCATTTGTAGATAATGTTATTTCATGAATTGTTTTAAGCATATCCTGTATAGAAGCAAGCAGTTCCTCTGAGGTTGCACTAAAATCCGTAACTAATCCATCCACAAACTGTGCATCCTTTGAGTATACTTCTGTGGCAGTTAACATAATATCATAATCTTTATTCACATCATTAGTTAAAAAATTAAGCACAATCGTAGCATTTTTTGCGAGTTGATCAACAGATTTTAATGTCGTATCTGTTATCGCTTGAATCTTTGTTGCATTCTCTCTTGAGTCTTGTGCTAGCTTTCTTATTTCATCCGCGACCACCGAAAATCCTTTGCCTGCCTCGCCCGCTCTTGCTGCTTCTATTGCAGCATTTAATGCTAGCAAATTAGTTTGATTCGTAATTTCAAGAATAGAATCTGTTAAAATTTCAATTTGTCCAACGGCCTTAGAATCCTCAATTGCTTTGTTAAGATTTTTTTCAGCATTTACAATTATGTTCTTGGCAGATGCTTGAGAAAGTTGAAAGTTTTTGCGAAGCTCTGTAGCTCTTTTACTAATCTCTCCTGCAGATATGGCACCATCTTGCGCTTTTTTTGCAATATTTTCTACCGCTTCCTCTATTTGCATGGAGGTTGCATTCATTTCTTCTGAGGAGGCTGCCGTTTCTTCCATGCCCGCTGATAGCTCTTCTGTTGTGGAAGCAATATCTTCCATTTCCTCTGAAAGATTTGTCATTTTCTTTTTCACTATTAGAACTGATTGATTCACAACATTAGATTCCTTTTTCACTTGTTCTAATATTTCTTTTATAGAATTTTGCATTTTATTTAAAGAACCTGCTAATAATCCAATTTCATCTTTTTTGTTAATATACTTAATTGAACTTTCTTGAGTAAAATCTCCTGATGCAATCACTTTTAAATGTTCAGAAACTACCTTGATTGGATGTGTAATATTTTTAGCAACAAAGTAGATGACCATTATTCCAAGTATAAGAAAAATAAGTGATGCCATTAATATTACCATGAAAAGATGTGAAACAGGGGCTAATACTTCATCCTTACTCGTTCCAATCGCTACTGACCAACCAGTATTTCCCACAGGAGCATATCCCATATATTTCAAAGTACCTTCATATGCATATTCATCAAATCCCGATTCTCCTGCAATCATTAACTTCATCCCATTGGCTAAAGGTTCAAGTGATGAATCTGTTTTAGCTGATTCAATAATGTTAACCATATTTACAACATTATCTTTATTGGTATGTGCAATAAATGTCCCTGTTTCTCCTATCATATAAGCTTTTCCTGTTTTACCATATGTAATATCATTGGTAATAGTACTTAGATCATTACCATCTCTGATTGCAATAAGTACGCTTACCACTTTATCCTCGTTTAGAATTGGTACAGCATATACAATACTTAAAGAATTATCCACTTTATCCACGATTGGTTCTGATATACTGTTTTCTCCAAGCAACGCTTTTTTAAAATATGCACGATCAGACAAATTCACGTCCGACTCCTGCACGATTCCATCCAATCCAACTATATCCATATTGCCATGTCCACTACGTTTAATCTCTTGCTCCAAAATTTTATTTTTTTCTTCAAGTGATACATTAAGATCCTTAATTTGATCAAATGCCGCAATAGCACTCATCGCATTTAATTGTTCTTCTAATCTGCTTTCTACTGTTTTTGCTACCTGTTGCGCTATTTGGGGAAGTGTGTTTTTTGTCTCATTAATTAATTCGGTTGAAGCAATTCTGAAAGAAACTATGCCTAGTCCAAGACATATTGTTACGATTAATAATCCAAATATTACTACCATCCTAGTATTTATACTTTTCATGTTAAAATCCTCCGTGATCTTATTTTTGATAAACGTTGTAAATTAGATTTATTGCTATAGTATATATAACTATATGTGTTATTTATCAAATAGTATATCACATTAAGTTATCAGTCAAGTAAAATATTACATATTCTTATTTATCAATTTCACATAACGTGTTATCATATAACATAAATGTAACTATTCAACACTCCTAGACGCAAGGCGTTTTGCTAGATAAAACTTTGTATTTTTTAATACCAAAATGAAAACCAAGTTTTTTGCTCTAACACTGAGCTTATTCGCCTTAAAACTCTGATTTTCTTTAATTTATGTTCAAAAAATACCTCGTGGTCATAATAGTCAACTACTAACGAATCGTTATCTATAAATTATAATTAAGGAGATGATATACTTGAGTACTTTTGCCATAAGACTAAAAGAACTTCGAAACAAAAAAAATATTTTACAAAAAGAGTTGTCAAAAGATTTAGGGGTTTCGCAAACTACTATTTCAAATTACGAAAAGGGTATTCGGTTTCCCGACGAAGATACTTTAAAAAAATTTGCTAACTATTTCAGTGTATCTTTAGACTACTTGTTTGGTTATGTACCAGAATATGAAGTTTACTTAAAATCTACTGATGAGCAAACTGTAAACACAAGTCTTTACAAGGATTCCATGGAATTAACGCCATTAGCACGGCAATATATGCAATATCTTTTGGAAGGCGAAAAAAGTAAAGCAACTATACTACTCCTGGAAGCAATAAGAAAAGGGGAAGCGATAAAGAGCATCTATCTGAATATTCTTGAACGTACTTTAAAGGAAGTGGGTCGGTTATGGGAAACAAATCGAATTGATATCACTCATGAACATTATTTTTCCGAAGCGACGAAAGAGATTATGGCATATATAAACATAGCCAAACCAGTGCAAGAAAAAAATGGACATACCTTAATCTCTTTTTCTATAGGTGGTGAGCATCATAATATCGGTATTAGAATGGTGACAGATTTTATGGAAATGGATGGATGGGATACTTATTTTCTTGGAACAAATGTGCCAAGTCAATGTTTAATAAAGGCAATTGAGTATTATAACGCAGATATTATATTAATTTCTGCAACGATGTATTATAATCTTGATAGCGTTTCAAATTTAATTGACACCATACGCTCCTCGCATTTAATAAAAACACCGAAAATACTGGTAGGCGGATTGGCCTTTAATTACGATAGAACTCTATGGAAAAAAATAAAAGCCGATGGATATTCATACAATGCTACCGATTGCGTGGAACTTGCCAATGAGTTAATCCAAAATTCAAACAAATAGAATAATGAAAAATTCATTATCTACTTGCATGCGCTCTCGCGCCCGTATGGATTTTGCCGCTATACACTTTCTTCCCCAGGAGATACACCTTGGGAATAAAGTACCTTTTAATTTTAAAAATACTCCCTCTATTATTTAAAATAATAGGGAAGTATTTTTTATTATAATTTATTATTTTGCTGTTGAAGTTTTAACTGTATCTGAATTATATTCTGTATCATTAATTTTAACAGCATCATCACTCTCTACTATGGCAATATATGTTTTACCTGTGTTTAAAACAACTTCGTCACCATTATCATTATAGTACTTTGTTGGACTATAATCTGATGTCTTTTTCCATGTTATATGGATTGCTTTACCTTCTGTAAAGAAATATCCATCATATTTGTCATCTGTACATCCAAATGCAAGATATCCATGGTCATCTCGAGTTTCATGATAAGTAAACTGAACAATTACATTTGTAAATTTAAGTTGTTCGCCTGTTGCACCATCTTTTTGTGCTGAACCATATAAATTCTTGTAGTATATACCTTCTGTAGCATTATATTCTAGTGCTGACTGTGTATATGGAAATGCTGGTGATAAATCAATACTCGTTGCATCGATCACGCCACTTGCGGATTCTAGCGTATTTGCTTCGTCTTCATTTGCAAAAACAAAATGATCTGGTTCATAGTATTCATCTCTATGTTTTAAAGAATACTCAAGTGTATTACATGCCGCTACAAGATTTTCTCCACTTGTGTAAGCATTATGTGGTGCCGCTTTATCTGTAGTTCTAAAAAATGCACTGCTACCTGGAGCGGTTGTTGTTTCATTTACAACACATCCCGTAATATTATCTACATCTGGTCTACTAATGATATCTGCAAGATAATATGGACCACCAAAATGTACTATGATTGAATCCCATTCTAATGCCCAATATACATAATAATCACGACAGCTACGTACATTACCAATTTGCTTCATATCCTGCCAATTTTCAATAACTGCCATCTGACGTGACATATTACCCTCTTCCATACATTCATATAAAATACCAGCTTCACCAATACCATACTGTGGTTGTGCTGCTTTATCAGTAGGAAGCATAATTGCGATAGGACGACCTTGTGCTACTGCTTCATCCTCGATTTCATTGGTAAGTGCACTTCTTTGCTTTCCTTCTGGAAGTACTTCTTTTTCCTCCACTACTGGTTCTTCTACTGTTGGCTCTTCTACTACTGGTTCTTGCACTACAGCTTCTTCCACTACTGGTTCTTCTGTAGTCTTCGAACCACATCCAGCAAACATGAATGTTGCAGTCAATGTTGCCAAAAGTATAATTTGTAATTTTTTCATGCGTTCTCTCGCTTTCTCATTTTGTTATTGCTAGTCCATATTAATATAAACCGCTAAAACTTTCATACAAAAAATAAAATATTAATGATTTGTTTTTGGTTGTAATTATGTAAGTTGAAATCTAATTAAAACACAATATTAATATCCATTAAATAAAATAATACCAAATTGAACTGGAAAATTCAACATATTTTCTTTATTTTCTATTTTTGTAAGGTTTTAGTAAATTTTTCTTTTGTATATTGAATACATTACTACTTATTAACAAGAAAGGGCATTAATCATTTACTGTTAATGCCCTTGGGTAGTTTATTTCTGTACAATATTAACAATACGTCCTGGAACATAAATCTCTTTTACAATTATCCCAGTAATTTTGTCTGCAACTGCCTCTTTTCCTTTTGCAATCACATCCTCTTTCGCATCATCTTTTCCGATTATTATAGTTCCTTTTGTTTTACCATTTACCTGCACTGCAATTTCGATAGTATCTTCTACTGTCTTTTCTTCGTCAAACACTGGCCATGTTGTTTGATATGCTCTGCCTTCAAATCCTAATACATTCCATAATTCTTCTGTCATATGAGGTGCCACCGGATTTAATAAAATAATCAAAGTCTTGAACTCGCCTCTTGTAATTTGATTTTTCTTGTAAAAATCATTGATTAATGCCATCATTGCTGCAATTGCTGTATTATATTTAAGACCTTCGTAATCGCTACTTACTTTCTTAATAGTCTGATGCATCTTTGTTTCCATATCTTTGGAATAACCTTCTTCATTTGTAAGCATGTCTTGAAGTTTCCAAACTCTGTCAAGGAAACGGCGGCATCCCTTTACCCCATCTTCTGACCATGAAGCACTTAAATCAAACGCTCCAATAAACATTTCATAAGCACGTAACGTATCTGCTCCAAATTCTGTTACGATATCATCTGGGTTAACTACGTTGCCACGAGACTTAGACATCTTTTCGCCATTCTCACCCAAAATCATACCATGTGATGTTCTCTTTTGATAAGGTTCTGGTGTTGGAACCACCTTATTATCATATAAGAATTTATGCCAAAAGCGAGAATATAATAAATGTAATGTTGTATGTTCCATACCACCATTATACCAATCAACAGGAAGCCAATATTTTAATGCTTCTTGACTAGCTAATGCTTCACTATTATGAGGATCTGTATATCTCAAGAAATACCAGGAGGAACCTGCCCATTGTGGCATTGTATCTGTCTCTCTCTTGGCTTTACCACCGCAACATGGACAAGTTGTATTCACCCAATCTGTCATGGCTGCAATTGGTGATTCTCCATTATCTGTTGGCATATAGCTATTTACTTCTGGAAGTTCTAATGGAAGCAAACTTTCATCAATTGGAACATAACCACATTTATCACATTTCACGATAGGAATTGGTTCCCCCCAATATCTTTGTCTTGAAAATACCCAGTCTCTCAATTTAAAATTAATTTTCTTTTCTCCGAGTCCTTTATCAATTAAAAATTCAATTATTTTTTTCTTAGCTTCTGCTACCTCAAGACCATTTAAAAATTCTGAATTTATTAATTTACCAGTTGCTACATTTGTAAAGGCTTCATTTTGAACGTCTCCACCTGCCACAACTTCAACAATTGGTAGGTCAAATTTCTTTGCAAATTCCCAGTCTCTCTCATCATGGGCTGGAACTGCCATAATTGCACCAGTACCATAGGTCATTAATACATAATCAGAAATCCAGATTGGAATTTCTTTTCCATTTACAGGATTGATTGCAGTTAATCCTTCTATTACAACACCCGTTTTATCCTTGGCTAATTCTGCACGTTCAAAATCAGATTTTTTTGCAGCCATATCTCGATATTCTACAATTGCATCCCAGTTTTTCAATTCATCTTTGTACTTATCAATCAACGGATGCTCTGGTGATACAACCATATAGGTTGCCCCAAACAAAGTATCTGGTCTAGTTGTATAAACGCGTAATTTATCCTCTTTATCTTTGATTGCAAAATCTACTTCTGCACCTTCTGATTTACCAATCCAGTTTTTTTGTGAAACTTTTACTCTTTCAATATAATCAACGGAGTCTAAGCCTTCGATTAATTTTTCTGCATATTCTGTGATTTTCAACATCCACTGGCTCTTAACTTTATGAACTACTGGTGATCCACATCGTTCACAAACGCCATTTACAACTTCTTCATTTGCAAGTCCTACTTTACAAGAAGTACACCAATTAATTGGCATTTCCGATTTATAAGCCAATCCTGCTTTAAATAATTTAAGGAATATCCACTGTGTCCATTTATAATATTCTGCATCTGTTGTATTAATTTCTCTATCCCAATCAAATGAGTAACCCAAAGAACGAAGTTGTTCTTTAAACTTTTTAACATTACTCTTAGTTACTATTTTAGGATGTATCATATTCTTAATTGCATAATTCTCTGTTGGAAGACCAAACGCATCCCATCCCATTGGATAAAGTACGTTATATCCTTGCATTCTTCTCTTTCTTGCTACAATATCTAGTGCTGTATAAGGTCTTGGATGACCTACATGAAGCCCCTGGCCTGATGGGTATGGAAATTCTACTAACGCATAATACTTAGGTTTTGAATAATCGTCTGATGCTGCAAATGCCTTTTCATCATCCCAAACTTTTTGCCACTTTTTTTCTACTATCTTATGATTATACATCTCTGCCATACTATAATTCTCCTTATCATTTTTCGTAATATCTGATGCTGCATCCGATAAAACATAGTCATCGCGACATTCGCCAAGTAAATGTGCAAGCACATTTGTTTGGCTCTTTGTTCGCGTATACTATCAACCCAAACCAAAAACATTGATAGTCATCGCGACATTCGCCAAGTAAATGTGCAAGCACATTTGTTTGGCTCTTTGTTCGCGTAAAAAAACCCTTACATCTCTTATAGAGACGAAAGGGAATATTCGCGGTACCACTCTAATTCATTTTGTTTACACAAAATGCACTCAATTTCTATAACGGGAAAACCCGCCCTAATCTACTAATTTCAATTAAGGAACTCCGAGGCGAGTTGGGAGTGCTTAGGTACTGTCTCACACCGACCGACAGTTCTCTGTAACCTTACTTCTCTTAATACTCCTCATCATAGTCTGTAATCATAATAATACTGATATTTTATCATATGTTACCAATTTGTCAAGCGTCTTCAACTATTACTTATTCTATTTTTTATTAATCACTAGAAAAGTGAGCAATTTTTATAACTCAATTCATTTATGTAGCTCGTCAAACTAAATTAATTCTTATTCTTTTTCTTCAAATCATCCATGATTTTCTTTACTTTATATCTTTTATCTTCTGTTACTTCCTTCTGTACAACAAAAAATCCATTTTCCATAACTAAACAATCCCCATCTTTGGCATTAATAGGAACTTTATATCTAGGTATGTTAATTATACTATCTTCCTGCATGCAAACAGCATATTTGCCTTCAAATCTATCAATTACCAATTTCATTCATTATCTCCTGTTCATAAACTCTTCTTAATAGAATACACAATTTTCGACAATTTGTAAATCATCAAATATTACCAAAGATTTAGTACTTTAAATACGAATCTTATAATATTCGGGAATTATAATAATAAATACAATAGTAATTATTTTATTTACAAAACTATGTAACACGTCTACCATAGTCTTTTGTAACTTTAGTAAACGTGTATTTCTTAAAATTATTCTGTTATAAATAAATTAACTCTATTGTGACAATTCATTAGTAGCTTTTACAAACTCCTCAAATTTTTGATATGCTTTTCCACTATCAATGATATCAGCTGCCATTTCAACGCCTTCTTTTAGTGTAATTCCATCTAATCCTAGGTATAAACACATTCCAGCATTCATCAATATTACATCTCTTTTAGGTCCTTTTTCTTTGCCATTTAGAATATCTTTTGTGATTTTTGCATTATCTTCTGGCGTTCCACCAATTAACTCGGATAATTCACAAGTTGCTAATCCAAGTTCCTCTGGTGCTATCGTATAATGTGTTATTTCTCCATTTCTAATTTCATGTACAAGTGTTTCTCCTGTTAATGTAATCTCATCTAGTCCATCTTTGCCACATACCACTACACCTCTTGTTACGCCAAGATTAGAGAGAACCTGTGCCAACGGATTTGCTAGCTTTGGATCGTATACTCCTAATAACTGCATAGTAGCTGCCGCAGGATTAGATAATGGTCCTAGGATATTAAAAACGGTTCTAATTCCTAGCTCTTTTCTCACGGGTGCTGCGTATTTCATCGATGAATGATAAACTTGCGCAAACATAAAGCACATTCCAATTCGGTTTAAAATCACTTCATTTTGTTTTGATGTCAACATTAAATTTACTCCAAGTTTTTCTAAAACATCTGCTGCGCCGCTCTTACTTGAAACACTTCTATTTCCATGTTTTGCAACCGGAACTCCACCTGCCGCTACCACAAATGCACTGGTTGTTGAAATATTAAAAGTTCCCACTTCATCTCCGCCAGTTCCCACAATATCAATTACCTCTCTTTGTGGCTTAATCTTAATTCCTTTTTCTCTCATCACAGTAGCAAATGCTGTAATTTCTTCGATTGTCTCGCCTTGCATACGTAATCCAGTTAAAAAAGCACCCATTTGCGCTTGAGTAGCCGTACCCTCCATCATTTCTTCCATAACACCTTTTGATTCTTCATAAGATAAATCTTTTCCATTAATTAATTTGTAAATCGCTTCTTTAATCATCTTTATTCCTCCTCTTTATTATATTGAATACTTTATTTTTATTTCCATTCTTTCGGATTAAATCGTTCCTTTAACTCACCGTAAGCCTCTTGGGGAGAGTACTTCCATTATCAGGAACAAATACTTTACCATAACACTTTATTATATAAAAATTCGTATAACATTTTATATAATAGAAAAGTACAGCATATTTTACAAATAACAAAGTGTCTGTTCGCAGACACTTTCGCGCCCGAGTGGATTGCGTAGCAATAAACTTCCTCTCCACGAGGTGTGCCTTTTTATATTATGAGGAAGTCCGAAGAACTTTCCTATAATATAAAAAAAGCCTCGCCCCTATAAAGGGACAAAAGCTTAAACTTCTGCGATACCACCCAGTTTGATGTATTAACATCCACTCATTATATTATGCACTAATATACATACCTTGTTGTTAACGGATAAGGCTCCCGTCAGCGTCTACTTCCCATAGGTTTCAAGCTGCCCTCACAAGTCCATTCATTATATTACTATTACTATCTTTCACCTGCCGACAGCTCTCTTAAAATAATATATATAACTACTACTCTTGATCCACGGTTTTACTTTACTTGGGTACAGTATATTCCTGTTCCATAATTTTGTCAATGTATTATGCTAAATAGCCTTGCATTTTATTATGCTAAATAGTTGCTGTATCAAACTTGCTTTTCATACACAAATATAATTCTTCATCTGTGATATGATTTTCCATATTTGTTATTAATAGCACCTTTCTATCTTCCTCTGAATATAAAAATTCGCGTTGCCAGGTATAGAAGTGCGGACCGTCCCCTAACGTTCTAATATAACTCATGATACTTCTAAGAACATAAGCCGTCTGTTTTATATCACATAAACAATCATGTTGGTAGAATCCCTTCCACTTATCATGTTCTCTTTCTCTCATACTCAAATTTCCTTTTGCAAAATTTTCTTTTGCCTGTCCAATTAAGTAAAAGGCATCTTTAAATTCATTAATCTTAAACTTATTAAACCCCTCACAAAACTTTACTGCGCCCTTTAAACAATATAAATGTATCTTCACTTGTAGCATAATGGAATCTTCAAAACAAATTTTTGCATTATCCACTAATTGCTCTGATATATTAATACAATTTTGATATAATTGTTCAAACGATTGTTCCCCTTTTACGCAAATATTATAAAACCATTTCACCTGATTCTCAAATTTAATATCACCAGTTGCCCAATGCAACTCATTTACACTCTCTTCGTACTTGCTTATTAACCACTGTGAAGCTAATATCCTCACCGTATAATTATAAAACTGTTCTCCTGCATGTTCATCTACCTCATCTCCAAATGCAACCGTGCACTGATAATACTTGCTATAACAATTTTCTATTTGTTCAAAAAGCAAACTGCTTTCTGGCTTATTAAATTCATTTTGCTTATTACTATAATAGTTTTTGATGTAGTTTAAACTCCACTTTTCTACGTTTATTCTACCATCATTCCAAATTTGCGAAATAGCATCTAACGTATATACATGTGGTTTCACATTAGAGCAATTAACAACCCAAAAGTCATCTGCTCCCTTATCAATAACATTATTTAATTCGTTATTTACAAATTCTATTGAATTCGGCAGCATCGTAATATGATTTGCTGCCTGTAAATCATAAAATGATGCATGATAATAAATCCCATGCTTTCCACTCTTCTGGTCTTGGTCTGGTAACGCATAAACCCTAGAATTGTTATTCCCCTGCCTTCTTGATACCATTTTTCCATAACCATTGTCTGCCCATATTTTAATCACTTGACCTGGCAGTTTTATATATCCTTGATTATATAATTCCATTACTTCACCATAAAGATTGGTACAACAAATCGGATTACTTATCTTCTCACATACCATATCATATTGTAGTTTAATCAAAGAGCTAATTAATTCTCCCCTTGACTGTGGCGTACTGTATTGTGGATCATTTTCCCAAAACGGTACATCCCCCTGGCCTCTAAATCCTAGGTTCCATATTGTCTTTTGTCCCATTTGTTCTTTTATTGCATTGTTCCATAATTCTTGAAATAACTCTGGATACTTTGCATAAGATGGGCTTAATTCTGGATACACTCTTGCAAACATTTTAGCACCTAACGGTTCTGCATGATGATGGGTAATCCATAACCCCATACTAGCCGCTAAGTCTTTATATTTCTTCGAATTTTTATCCGTTCCCGGAATAACTATATTACCACCGCAACGAAGTAAAGCTTCAAATACCATTTCCCAAGGTTTGTCCATATCATTATTTATTTCCCAATGGCTTATTAATACCTCGTCATTTACAAACCATCCTCTAAAATGAACTTTTGCTGGAGTTGACATATACTCTTTTTTAGAAATCAAAATTTCCATCTTCTTTTCAAAAATTTGATCATTCCAAAACCAAAATGGTAACACTCCTAGATATTCTTTACTAATATAGAGCAAACCATAAATAAATCCCAAGTCATCCTTCGCGCCTATATACATATCTTGTTCATCGAAATAGATATGAAAGCACTCAATGATAATTTCCTCCTGCACTAAATATATTTTTCCACCATTCTCTTTTGTATCAGAAAGTGTCATTTTTAAATCTCTTTTTAGTCGGAAAACGGCTTGATCAACCGCATCAATTTTAGATTCTGTTTCGACTACTGTATTTTGATTTATTTTAAAATACTGCTCCATATGTAAATTCCTCTCTATCTCGTATTTCCTACTATTTTTATAAACTAATCGCTCTAATGGTTTTTCAAATACATAATACTCTCATTACTTTTCAAATACCTGTTACTCTCATTACTTTCACTTACCTGTTACTCTCATCGCATATTGCTTACAAAACTTAATTGTAACTATTCAGTACCTTCATACTTACCGCTACGCGATGCATACAAAATACATAGATTTTGCATTTTGGCGCTACAAAACTCGGATTTTACTTAGCAAAATACCTCGCGTATATGGGGACTGAATAGTTTAACCTTTAATTCCATCCATAGCAATTCCATCTACTAAATATCTTTGGAACATAATGAAGAATATGATAATTGGTAGTAACGAAATTAATGACATTGCAAAAAGTCCACCGTAATTATTAAAAGCATTCGGATCCAAATACATATTAAGAGCTAAAGACACTGTGAATTTTTTGGTGGAATTCATGAAAATTAGTGGTTGAAAAAAGTCTTGCCAAATCCAATAAAATGCAAATATTCCCGAAGTCATAATGGTCGGTTTTGCTACTGGCACTAATATTTTAAACAAAACTCCTATTTTTCCGCATCCATCAATTGCTGCTGCTTCATCCAATTCTTTTGGTACTCCTCTAAAGAATTGTGTCATTAAGAATATGAAGAATGCTGCACCAAAGCACCAAGGAAGTATTAATGCAGACAAAGTATCAATTAAATGTAGTCTTTTTAAGATGATATACTGAGGTACTACCATTACCTGTGGTGGAATCATAAGTGTTACCATAACACATCCAAACCAGAAATTTGAAAACTTAAATTTCACTCTTGTAAATGCATAAGCTGCACACAAGGAAGACAACACGCATGTTACAGTACCAATTATAGTTACAATAGCTGAATTCATAAGAAATGTTCCAAAGGAAACTCCAGCGATTCCTTTCCACCCACTTCTATAATTTTCTATAATATCGAATGTTTTCGGTATCAAAGAATAAGAATCTACAAATATAGTTTCATTGCTCTTAAATGAACTTGATAATAGCCAAAGCAATGGATATATCATGAAAAAGCCTAATAGGATTGCAAAAAAATGAAATAACACTGCGTTTGTTTTTTTTCTTCTAGATACATTCATCATTAATCCTCCTTACTTTCATAAAACACCCAATTGTTTTGTGTTTTAAATAATACAATTGTAAATATAGCAATAATAGCAACTAAAACCCACGCAAGCGCACAACTATATCCCATGTCAAAATAGGTAAATGCTCTTCTATATAAATATAACACGTAAGATAATGTACTATCTAATGGACCACCATCTGTAATTACATAACTTTCTGTAAACACTCTAAAACCATTTATTATTTGAAGAATTAAATTAAAGAAAATAGTAGGTGTTAACATTGGAATAGTTATTCTAAAAAATTTCGCCCAACTTCTTGCACCGTCTACATTTGCTGACTCATATAACGATAATGGTATTTGTTTTAATGCAGAAAGGAAAATAAGCATAGAGGAACCAAATTGCCATACCCCCATTAGTACAATCACCCATAAAGCCGTTTTGGGATTTCCTAGAAGTGATGTGTTTTGGTCAACTCCTATGACTCCTAATAGTGACATTAACACTCCTTGATTTCCAAATATCTGTTTCCATACAACCGAAACTGCAATACTTCCGCCTATAATAGATGGTATATAATAAAATGTTCGATATAACCCAAGTCCCCGATGCTTTTTATTTAATAACATAGCTACACCAAGTGCAAATGCTAGTCTTAGAGGTACTAAAACCAAAACATATATGAAGGTTACTTTTAATGCTTGAAAAAATGTATCATCCTGAAAGAAAATTCTTTTATAGTTAGCTAATCCGATAAACTTAGGATTGTTTAAAAGATTAAAATCTGTACAAGAATAATACATGGAAATACACATTGGAATAAAATACATTCCAATAAATCCTACCAACCATGGGGCTAATAACAAATATCCAATTAAATTATTTCTCATTTTTCTGCTTAAATTCATTTTACCACTCCTTGCATGAACAAAGGGACTATGTCATTATTTCACAAGTCCCTCCGTGCATTAATTTTTTATAAAATTAGATTGCTAGTTATTTCTTGCTAGAATTTCATTTGCATTTTTTCTAAATTCTGCTGCTGAATCTTCTATTGTTGACTGACCATATAATGCACTATATACACTCTTATTAAAGGCTTCATTGATTTCTGAAATACCAACTGGATCTGGTGCTGGTGCTTCCCCGCAAAGTGCAGCAGCATTACTTACATAATCAAACATTTCTTTTTGCTTTTCCGATAATTTTCCTGAACTTGTCAAATAATCTCTTACTTTTGAAGAAACTGGAGTTCCTCTTTCTGCTAGAATAATCTCATTTGCTTCTTCTGAATTTATAAACCAATCAATAAATTTAGCTGCTTCATCTTTTACCTTAGAAGTTTCTGATACCGAGAAAAACATACCTGGTTTTAACCAAAGTCCTTTTGCTGTTTCTGCATCTCCTTTAGGTGGTGTTACTAATGAAATATTCTTGTTCACCTCTTCTAATCTACATCCATAATTAGACCAATCTGTAACCATTGCACCTTTATCTGTAGCAACTGGTGTAGCTTCATAGCCAAGTGCTTTAATTGCACCATATTCATCTGGATTAGGAATAGCACCTGCATCAATCAATTCCTTCATCATGCTAACAAAATCCACATAGATTGAATCATCATCATAACCAAGTGATTTTTTATCTGCACTAAATAATGAACTTCCATGCTGTCTTACAACATAATTAAAATTATTTGTATCATCTGCCATTATTGCTGAGAATCCATATTTTCCTGTTTTCTCTTTTATTGTTTTACAAGTTTTTGTAAAGTCACTCCATGTCCAATCAGATGTTGGCAAGTCAATTCCTGCTTCTGTAAATACTGCATCGTTACATCCTACTGTTAATAGAGAACTTGATAAAACAACTCCCGCCATTTTACCATCTATTTTTCCTGCTCCTGAAAGAACTGGATCTACATTTGATAAATCAATTGTTCCATTATCAATGTACTCTTGCATGTCTGCTATCGAATTATTTTTTGCAAATGTCGATATATAAAGATAATCCATTTGTACAATATCTGGCATTGAACCCGAAGCAGCTTGTGTTGATAACTTGTCAAAATATCCATCCCAGCCTGATGGTAATGCTTCAAATGTTACATTTGGATGTAACTCTGTATACTTGTTTAGTAATTCTTGTGTATACTCATGTCTTGACTGACCACCCCACCATGTAATCTTGATTGTTACTGGTTCTCCTTGAGCAGTGGCATCTCCTGTGGTTGAAGCCTTCGTTGTTGAATCCTTCGTCGTTGCTTCTGGTGTTGTCGTTTGCGTTTCAGCAGTTTGCGTTGCATCTGTGCTGTCACTTGCTGATGTACTTTTACTGCTGTCCCCGCATCCAGCTAATGAAAATACCATTACTGAAGCCATCAATAATGCTGCTACTTTTTTCAATTTCATACCTTTTCTCTCCTTTTTGTTACTCGAATCAAGATAGTTCTCTGTCAAATTGTATCAAACTATCTTGTATTTAAATTGTATCTTATTTCATTCATTTTTATAATAGAAAAACTAGTTGTGTTATTTGAAAAAAACAGACATTTATTTAAAATAAGTGATAAAACAAAAAAGCACAAGACATATCACCTGTACTTTTTTACATATTATTTATTCTTCATTAATAAGTCTCTATATTCAGTAGGTTTCATGGTTGTATACTTTTTAAATGCTTTGGAAAAATACTGACCATCTGCTGAATATCCTACAATTTCTGATAATTCAGATATTAAAATCTCTGGTTTGAATTTAATAAGACGTTTTGCCATTTCAATTCTTATTTCAAATATATATGTTGAAAATTTCTTTTTCATTGTTTTATTAAATAATTTACCCAAATACTCTTCATTCAAATATAACACCTCTTTAGCCAACCATTGTAGACTTAAATTTCTTTGATTGATATTACTATATAAAGCAAATAACATTTGATTGATACGCAAATTATCTTTTATTGATTCATTATATACAACTGATTTAAATTGTTGGCTTTTAGCTAGACTTTCTACCATATAAGAGTATAATTCTTCCTTCGAATTCTTCAAAATCACTTCTTCGTTTAAGATTTTCAAATCATATTTTATTAAATTATTTAAGAGCACAGCCACAAAGTTTTGCATGTTTTTAAAATCATAATGTTCAACTGTAAACTTTGCAAAAAGCATATTTGTCTCCATTAATATTCCATTATAATCATTTACTTGCTTAAAGCAGTCATACTCAAATAAAAATTTGTTCTTTTCACCCATTTCATGATAAATATCTGCAGTTAATATATCGATATATTTTTCATATTGACCAAATATGAGCATTTCTTTGGTCTGATCATAAAGTGATATCATATTTAAAAAATCATCAATATCACTTAATGCCACTGTAATTTGCTTTTTACAAAAATTTTTATACTCATACTTCAATCCTTTGATTGCCGTTATTACATCTGTTATTTCTATCTCTTTAATCAAAAAAATAACATTGTTCTCAATATAGGTAGTCATTTTAACATTATTCATTCCAAGGACTTCTTCTGCAATATTTTGCAACACAAATTTTTCCAAATTATCCGTTTGACAATCTATTCTACAATTTAAGATACGTACTTTATTTTCTTTACTGTCCATACTTTTATATAACAAGTATTCCTTTTTTGAAACCATAATTCCATTTAAAACTTTATTAAAAAATTGTTCTCTAGCTCGTGGTAATAATTTTTTTATTTCTTCATTGTATTTTTTGTTTTCATATCGTTTGCTTTGATTTTTTTCAAGAATTTCTGCTTTTAGTTGATTTACTATTTTTAGAATTTTATCTTCATCACATGGTTTTAATATGTAGTATTTAACCCCTAATTCCATTGCTTGGCTAGTAAATTCATATTCTCCATACCCTGACAAGACAATAAAATATGTATCTTTATAATCTTTTTGCACCTTTTGAATTAGTTCAATTCCATTCATACCTGGCATTTTTATATCCGTTAACACTATATCTGGTTCTTTTTCTTTTATTAGTTCATATCCCTCAAATCCATTCCATGCACTTCCGACAATTTCGATGTCATAATTTGACCACGGTATCAGATTAACCATACCATTCCTTTCAATCTCTTCATCATCTACAATTAGCAATTTATACATTCTGATTCCCCCTGTATATTGGAATTATTATTTCAATTCTAGTTCCCTCTCCGATAATACTTTCAATGTTAAACTCAAAATCTTCTCCAAATAGTAAAGACAGCCGCTCTTTAATATTTTTTAATCCAATCCCATTTCCATCTGATACTATTTCAAACTTTCTTACTTTATCTAACACAACTTGATTCATTCCCATTCCATTATCACAAACATTAATATTTAAATAATTACCTATCTTTTCTAATTTTATTTCTATTTTACACGTTTGTAATGAATTTTCTACTCCATAAAAGATAGAGTTTTCAACAAGTGGTTGCAAACTCATTCTTGGAATATAAAACTCTTCCAATTCTACATCTTCGTTAACAATAAATTCGACTCTCTTACCATACCGAATTTTTTGTATAAAAATATAGCTGTTCACCAATTCCAACTCTTCTCTAATTGTACTAATTGCTTCTTTACTCAGTGCGACACGCAATAAATTTCCCAGTGCCATAATCATTTTTGAAGCATCTTCACTTGATTCGCTTTTAATCATCCAATTAATTGAATTAAGTGTATTATATAAAAAATGGGGATTAATCTGAGCCTGAAGCGCCTTATATTGTGTATCTTTGAGTATTATCTGTTTCTCATAATTTTCGTGAATCAGCTCCATAATCTCATCTACCATAATGATAAAATCTTTTTTCAGCATACCAACTTCCCCTAATGCTTCAACTTCTCTTAGGTACGATTTAGCCTGCTCAAATTCTCCTCGTTCAATTATCTGCATTGATTCAGTTAATTTTTCTAACGGTGCTGTTATGTAAGAGGATATTTTTTTCATAATAAAATATACAATTATAAATAATCCGATAAAACCTCCAATCATTATCATACGAGTAATGGAGTTTAACATAAATATATTACTGTATGGAAACATATTGACAAAGGTCCACCCTGTCTTTTCACTTTTTAAATAGCACATAAAATACTTTTTATGTGCTATATTAATGACTTCATATCCTTGTTCATTCATAATCCTAGGAATTTTGCTAAAGTACTCATCATTATTTTGATAAATAATTCCATTGTCTGAGAATACACAAATATCTGTTTGTCCACTTTGTAAAAAACTATAATTTTTTTCAAATATTGCATTAAAATCATTTGTAAATATGAGTGTACCTAAGTAATTCAAACTATAGTCAATGTGCTCTCTTATATCTCTTCCAGAAATTAAATAAGGAAAACCAACTGTTGGTTCAACATAAACAAACCCACCCTTGGCGTCCTCTGCCTTAGCTAAAATTTTTTTATATACATCCGGCGGAATTTCAATATACTTTTCTCCAACATTTAACTTTACTCCATTTCTATCTGTATATAAAATATTCATTATGCTATCATTTCCAAGTGCTTCATTTAGTAATTGACTTCTAAAGTTAGACATATTCATCAAATACTCCTGACGGTTATCTAAAGACATCATATGGTCCAACTGATTTTGAATTTCATAGTCCATAGCAACATTGTTGGAACTCTTTTCAATATTATCTATTTCATTTTCAACTGTATTTGTAAAATAAAATAATTCCTGTAATGATTTCTCATATATTTTATCATCATATATTGCAAGCGTAGCTTGCATTGCCGAAATACTTATTATACTGAATAGACCAAATATTAAAAAGTATACAAAATGCATCTTTTTCGCCAATTTGAAATTATTGAAATACAACTTCCACTTTTTCCAAATACCCACAATTTCCTCCACCTTTGTAATTCACTACTAGAACGTATCTTTATTCTGCATTGGAACATTCTCTCGATGCGTATCTATTTTTATATTCTCCGATTGTTCGCAACACCAATTTAAACAAAATGATGCTACTCCTCGTTTTCCATTTCCAGATGCAATCCTGCGAACAACCCCATACTCCTCATCATTCAACCATCCAGCGAATAGGATGTATGTTGCTATGAAACCAGCTTAGATACTTGAGCATCTGTAAGCAGCAACTTTGTTTTCATTCGCAATCATTTCTTCCTACCATACTATATTTTTCTAAATATATCAATCTTCATTTATAATTATATGTCAAATCGGATACTCATAAGTTACTGTTCACTCCGTTCATAGTAACTTATGTTCTATAAGGCGTACGCCTCAGATGAATAACGTGCCACTCTATTACTAAACCAATTTTAATTCCTTCCCTACAATAACAATAGTAGAAATTTATATAAATAGCCAAATGTAGTTTTAACATCTTATTACGTATTATCATATAATAAGATAAAACATTTTAAGGTACATGTATGAATATTAGTATTGGTATGAAAGCTCCTGATTTTACTGCTATGACCACCTTTGGTCCAATTAAGTTGTCTGATTACAAAGGACACTGGGTTATTCTATTTTCTCATCCTGGCGATTTTACCCCCGTATGTACTACTGAATTTATTGCTTTTGCACAAGCCAATAATCAATTTGAAGCATTAAACACACAATTAATTGGACTAAGCATTGACAGTAATCCTTCTCACCTTGCATGGGTAAATCAAATATATTTATTAACAGGTATTCAGATCCCGTTTCCTGTTATTGCAGACCGTATGGCTGATGTTGCAAATCTATACGGCATGATTGCCCCCGACTCAAGCACACAAGAAACAGTTCGAAATGTTTATTTCATCGACCCTGATCAAGTCATTCGTGCAATTTTGATTTATCCTTTAACGAACGGTAGAAATATCTCTGAAATACTTCGTCTACTAACGGCACTACAAACAACTGACAAATGCAAAGTAGTAACACCTGCTAACTGGACCCCTGATAAGCCTGCAATGCTTCCGCCTCCACGTACTTATGACCAATTATTGGAGCGCACAAGTGAACCTCAAACAGCGAATCGAAATTGCATTGATTGGTTCTGGTGCTACAAAAATAAACCTTGTTAGTTGATAACTTTTTCGTATTTTCATAGTAATAATCGAGGAATGCATAGCAATACACATCCTTAAATAGAGTGTCTGCTCGCAGACACTCTCGCGCCCGAGTAGATTGCGTAGCAATAAACTTCTTCTCCACGAGGTGCGTATCTTGGCACGTAGTGCCTTTTATTTAATAGGGAAGTTCGGAGAACTTCCCTATTAAATGAAAATAAGGAATGACAATGTGCATGTAACTACAAATTGTCATTCCCTATTTTTACTGTTATATAATCTAATTCTCTAATGTATTAGCTTCGTTTAATATCACACCAAGTTAATCAAATAACGGTGTCGAAAGATATCTTTCTCCTGTATCTGGTAATAATGCAACAATCGTCTTTCCTTTATTCTCTGGTCTCTTAGCTAGTTGAATTGCTGCCCATAATGCTGCGCCTGAAGAAATACCAACTAAAATTCCTTCTTTGTATGCAATTAATTTAGCTGTTGCAAACGCATCCTCGTTTTCAACTGCGATTACTTCATTATATACTGTTGTATTCAAAACTTTAGGAATGAATCCAGCTCCTATTCCTTGAATTTTATGTGGTCCTGGTGTTCCTTTTGTTAATACTGGTGAGCTAGCTGGTTCTACTGCAACTACTTGAATATCAGGATTTTGACTCTTTAAATATTCCCCGGTTCCCGTAACCGTACCGCCAGTACCAACACCTGCAATGAAAATATCAACTGTTCCATCCGTATCCTGCCATATTTCAGGACCTGTTGTTTCTCTGTGTACCTGTGGATTTGCATCATTATTGAATTGTCCTGGTATGAAAGCGTTTGGTATTTCTTTTACTAATTCATCGGCTTTAGCAATTGCACCTGCCATCCCTTTGGCACCTTCTGTTAATACTATTTCAGCGCCATATCCCTTAAGAAGCTTTCTTCTTTCAATACTCATTGTCTCTGGCATTACAAAAATGGCCTTGTAACCTCTGGCTGCTGCTATTGCCGCAAGACCAATTCCTGTATTTCCACTGGTTGGTTCTATAATCGTTGTTTCACTATTAATCAATCCCTTTGCCTCTGCATCGTCAATCATGGCCTTTGCAATTCGATCTTTTACACTTCCAGCTGGATTGAAATATTCAAGCTTAGCAATAATCTTTGCTTCTAACCCTTCTGATTCTTCGATTTTATTTAATTCAACTAATGGTGTTTTACCAACTAATTCTGTAATATTACTGTAAATTTTAAACATATTAAATTCCTCCTTTTATTTTGTATACTTTTTATGATATCCTGTAAATATGTTTTTTGTTTCATACTTTTTTAGTATGAATACTATGTTTTATTTATACACCCTATTCTACTATATGTCAATAGATTTATGTAAAAAAAATGAAATAGATTCCATATTGCAATCTATTTCATCCCTTATTATATTATTCAAGATTGGATTTAATCAATTCAATCATTTCCTTATATTCATCTTCTGATAAATATGTCTTCTGAGGATTCATCTGAAAGATACCACCCCATTCGTCACCATCTTTATATTTAGGAACGATATGCATGTGCATATGACATCCTGTATCACCATATGCTCCATAGTTTACTTTATCAGGATTAAATGCTTTATGAACTGCTTTCGCTGCTCTATTTACATCTGCAAAGAATGCATTTCTCTCTTCATCAGATATATCAACCATTTCACCTACATGATCCTTATATGCTACAATACATCTTCCTCTTTTACTCTGTTCTTTAAATAGTATTAGATCACTTACACCAAGTTGGCAAATTGGAATTCCAAATTTACCTAACACTTCTCCACCCATGCAATATCCACAATTTTGATCTTTCATTCTTTTCTCCTTCACTTATCATAAATAGAATAACCCACCAACAGAATACTTTAAACTGATAGTGGGAAGTAAAACATTTCAATTAGATTTTCACATGCTTTATTACGGAACTCTATTCCAATAATAAAACCTATGCTCTAGTATAACGCAGGTTTTTAATTATGAAAAGATATTATTTAAAATTATTTAAAATAAACTTAAAATTATGTTACTGTTCACTCCCCACATTTATCCTATTATGAAAAGTGACGAAATTTATTTTTTTATTCTGTGGATAACACAAAATAAGCAAAGAAACTAAGTTGATAGTTTCTTTGCTTATTTTAATATCTGAAAGATATCCACAAGAACAAAGTGTCTGCTTGCAGACACTCTCGCGCCCAAGTGGATTGCGTAGCAATAAACTTCCTATCCACGAGGTGCGCATTTTGGCACGTAGTGCCTTTTTATATAATAGGGACGTTCGTAGAACTTTCCTATTATATAAAAAATGATTCTTTAAGCAAATCACTCTGTTTTGGCCGTAGTTCTTTATGATTTCTCTTTTTTTATTGTAGTTATCCACCGTCAAAATGCCAGTCTGGAAGATTCCATCGATTCGCATTTTAAGGGCAATTCTGTTATTATTTTAGTAGAAAGAGAGGCACTCTATGGAAAAGAAAATGGAACATACACTTGATGTCCGTGATCAGCTTATCGCTGGTCTAAAACGGGAGAATGAATTACAGAGCAAGATCATCAATGAACAGAAAAATTCTTCCTTTGAATATATTACTTCTCTTGAATATCGTCTCTAATCAGCCAGCGCAGAAGTGATGGCTTTTAAGTCAGGGTAAAAATATATTCGCATGCAGAAAGAATTTGAACAAAAACTGGCTTTCTCAAAAAAGCTTAACAAGATATTTTAAAATAAAAAAATAATATTGATATGAAAAGAGCAACCCCATAAAACTGTTGCTCTCTTCATATCAATAATTAATGAAATTTTGTCTTAATCCTTTACAGAACGGACACGATTCAATATCACGTTGTAAATTTTGAATACGTGTTTTGGGTGACGATTTATACGTAGTACTGCACTTAGGACATTTCCGGAAAAATTGCTGTGTGGCAAGTGTTGGAAATATCTCATCAGTATTTCCTAATAGGATATTTGAGTTGAATTTCCATTCATTATAAATCATGTCAGTTAAATTTCATTACTCTATTACTATCTGATTATCTTTCCAACGTTTCATTTTTTTATGCCTGCGTACATAGTAGATTACAAACAAGCCAAACAATACTAGATCAACAATGACCAAAATCACAACAAAACCATAAATCTGATTACCCGTGTTGTCCAAAGCAGAACTGTTCGCAACCATATAAAGGATATTATGACATGCCCGGCGCATTTCCTGATGTCCCGCTGCTGTTTTTGTAGTCTCGTCAGACAATAAACCCTGACCTAATATTGTAAGCTGTAAATCATTCCCTGCGCGTAGAGAAGCATTCACATCCTGGGTATAGACCGCCATAACACAGTCTGTAATTACTGCACCTTTAAATCCCCATTCATCACGAAGGACTTTGGTAAGTAATTCATAGCTTTCTGCCGCAGGTGTCGTACCAAGGCGGTTAAAAGAAGACATAATACCCATCGTTTTTCCGTCTTTCACTGCAATTTCAAAGCCCTTCATATAGACTTCTCGCATTGCTTGTTCGTTAGCCCAAGTACAAAGTCCTCCCTTATCACGATTGGTTTCCTGATCGTTCAAAACAAAATGTTTGGTATAACAGTATACTCCTTTTGACTGAATTCCCTTAATCTCTGCTGCACCAATCATTCCAGTAAGTGTTCCATCCTCGGATACATATTCATAGTTTCGTCCGCTGAAAGGACTTCTATGAATATTAAGACCTGGCGCATATAATCCAGCTACATCATAAGCAATTGCTTCTTCACCGAAAGCCTCACCCATGCGTTCTGCAAGTTCGACATTCCAAGTAAATCCTAATACACTCTGTCCTGTAAACTGATTTCCAGTTATTCCTGCCATAATATTATTGATTCCATTTGGTCCATCGCATTCTGATAGGTACGGTTTGTCTATATTATTTACAGCCATGGTACACCATCCACCATTCCCAATCAGCATCTTCATATCATTGATAGAAAGTTGTTCTAGAAGAAGGTCCCACTTCTCATCATTATATTCCAGTCCTGCCATGTCTTTCAGCGATAAACCATTCTGTTTAAATTTGATATCTTCAGTCTCATTGTCCTCATAGGTTCTTTCACCTGTTAAAGCTGCCACTTGCTGTTTTGTAGCTTCTTTTGATTCCTTGGCACGTTTTGTCGGCATAGTTCCTTTCCAGTCTGCCCTGCTTAAATAAGTGATGTCTGCACCGGAACTTATATAATCAAACTGATTGGTTGCAACCTGATTATCTGTGCTTCTTGCGCCATCATTTTTCTCATTATATATGTGATCTTTATCAACTGTTACAGTTCGATTATCAATCACATTGTGACTATCCTCTTGGAGATTAATTGCATAGGTTCCAGCTTCCAGAACATATGCGCCACCTTCAGCCTTAACTTCGCTATAATCATAACTTGCAAGATCTTCATAAGTAAATTTGATGTTAACAGTTTCACTCTCGCCAGGTTTTAAGGTATTTGTCTTTGCAAATTTAATTAAAGCCACATGACTCTTCTCGATTCCACCTGAAGTATAAGGTGCCGAGTTATACACTTCTACAACATCTTTTCCAGCAGTATTCCCCGTATTAGTTACGATAACATCCATGGAAACGTTTGCTCCATCATCTTTGAAATTTGTAATTTTTTTGTCGAATGAAGTATAACTTAGTCCATAACCAAATGGGAATTGTACCGTTGCGTCATAATCAATGAATCCATCTGCTGCTGCCGTTTCATAATAACGATAACCAACATAGATACCTTCTTGATATTCTACATAATGAAAGTTGTCTTCTCCTGTAACTGCGTCTACCGAAGTTCCAGCAAACTGCGCTTTATTTAGATAGGTAGCGTTAGTATAATTATATTCCCCAAAATTATAATAAGTTGGATTGCTTTCCATCTCATATGCAAAAGTATCCGTAGTATGACCACTTGGGTTAACTGCACCCGTGATTACTTCACCGATTGCATTACATCCGCTACTTCCAGGGCAACCAACCCAGTATGAAGCATCCACTGCCTCATCCTTTAGAAATCCAAGTTCCATTGCATTTGGACTGTTCAATACAACAACAACTGTTCCAAAATTTTGTTCTACCATGGACAACAGTTTCAGCTCAGTATCTTGCATCTCCAAATAGCTTTTCCCTGAATCACCGCCCTGATAGCCTTTCATGTCCATTGGGCAGTCAAAACCTTCCCCTCCGACTCTCGAGAATACAACAATTGCCACATCACTAAATACTTTCGCATCATCAATGAGTTTCGTATTATAATCACTACCTGGTATCTCGTAGATACCAAAGTCACTTCCTAGGAGTTCTCCATTCTCTCTTGCTGTTGCATTCTCTTTATAGTATTCCTGAATTTCTGGATTTGTCTTTAGACCAGCATTCTCTAGTCCCTGAATAAATGTCACATTTTTGCTAGAATCTCCTGAACCGGATCCTGTTCCGCCATATGTAAAATCAATTGAACCTGTTCCGAATACGTTCACATTTTTCTCATTAGTAAGTGGAAGCGTTCCATTATTGGTCAACATGATAATTCCTTCCTCTTCCACTTCCTTGGTTAACTCTGCTGATGTCTTGGTCGCCTTCACCGCTTTTTCATCTGTCGGTGCATCTGACACAAAGTTATTCAGAAATCCGAAATATGGGGATGCCACCTTGACTACTACCACATTCACAACAAACAATGCTGCTAGCAGAATACTCACGATTGTAAATGCAACCCTGTTCGGTCTTTGAATTTTCTTCTCTTTTTTACTTTCCTTTTCCATAAGAACCTCCTTAATTATTCAATGATCGGGATTTTCCTTTGCAATTTTATTCCCAACCATATCATTAAAAATATTATATCAGATAAAACATCATTTGATGAGTGGCGTGGCAGAATCAACATTATGTCTGGCAGAAATAACATTACCACTAACTTTTCTTTCAATAAAAAATTTGATATAATTCTTTAGTGAAGTAACATATTTTGAGCAATCAAAAAGAACAGCTAAAGAAAACTCAAATTGCTCTAAATTTGATTCTTCACAATTGTACCAACTCACCGAAATGTAGCCAGTATATGGGATTTGTATGATGCGCTTTTTCACAAATTCTTAAAGGCTTAAATTTTCAAAACAAAATTTGTGGTATTGTTTACCATAAAAGACTACACATTGTTAAAACAGCACCAGCTACAATGCAATTTATGTTTGAAAATTGCCTTGTGGTGATTCAACAATAAAACATATATTTAAAAAACGCTACTATTTTTTTATATGAGGACAAAAACTTTAGATTAGGAAAAATGTAGAAAAAAACATGTACCTAGGCTAGCCATCGCGCCAGCGATTTGGTACAATAACAGTAAATAAAATCACTTGCTAGCAAGGGTGATTTTATAGCAGGATCATGAACACGAATTATTGTTCATGGTATAAATTTGAATTACTAATGAGTATGTAATTTATGAATCATAGATTGAATGATATAACTAAAGGGAGCTTATATGAAAATCGCAATTGTAGATGATCAATTCAGTGATGTGATTCATCTTGAAAAATATTTTAAGAAATATTTTTTAGAAATCAAAAGAGACTATCAGATAGAAACTTTTTCAGATGCAACATCTTTTCTAACTGCATATACACCAGATTTTGATTTTGTGATATTTGATATAGATATGCCAAAATTAAATGGAATTGATGCAGCAAAACAATTACGGAAAATTGATCCAGATATTGTGCTGATGTTCGTCACCAATATGCCACAATATGCTTTGGACGGCTATTCAGTCGATGCTATTGACTATGTACTAAAGCCCCTTTCCTATCCAGATTTTCGTTTAAAAATGCAAAAAGCTATTCGCTATATTGTACAAGATCAGGATCCACGGATTAGTATAAATGCGGTAAATGAATACAGATGCTTTCACGTATCAGATATCTATTATATTGAATCTCAGCTTCATTATTTGATTTACCACACCAAAAATGGGGACTTCAAAACCCGTAGCACCTTAAATGATATTGAAGCAAAGCTTACTCCCTGCCACTTTGCCCGATGCAGCGTTAGCTATCTGATCAATCTTAAATATCTAGAATCTATACATGGCTATAATATCCTTGTCCACGGAACTCTACTTCGAATTAGCCGTACCAAGAAAAATGCTTTTCTTTCTGCATTCACCAAATATATGGGAGGACTATCATGATGACACCTGTACTTATTTTTGAAGAAATGAGAATGGAAATGGAATTATTAGCTGCAATTTTAGTATTTTTGATTCCATTTGCACGAAAAAAAAAAAATTTCGTAATATGGAGTTGTATTTGCTTTGTATTATTGGTAGCTGCTGCCCTTTTATTTTTTCCGATTTTTCACAGCAAAGAAAATCCAGATCATATTATTCTACTAGGATTTTGGTATCTCTTCTTTTCAGTTGCACCTATTTTTTACAGCAAATTCTGTTTTGTAATTTCCTGGTGCGACTCCATATTCATGACAATTTCTGCCTTTGCAATTCAAAATATTGTTTATGTATCTATTCATCAACTCCTTGCACGTTACTTTTACCAAGGACTTCGAAATCATCTGATTTTATATATTTTCATTTCCATCGGATACTGCTTTATACTTTATGGATTAATATATAAAGTTTTTGCAAAAAAATTAGCTGAATGCGAAGGAAAATTATTCGATGATACCATACAAAACATATTATTCTATTGTTTCATGTTCCTGCTAATGCTCTTTACCCTGTTTCATTATCAAGAACTGTTTAAAGATTATCCGTCAAACTTCATGCTACAAACCTGCTTTCTTGGCATAATCTTCTGTATTTTTCTTCTTTCAATCGAGTACAGCATGTTCCGCTCCCGAAGCCACTATAAGGAAAATGCAAAATTAGAACAGTTTCTACACAACAATACTAAATACTATGAAATGTCTAAAGAGAGTATTGAAATCATCAACCGAAAATGTCACGATTTGAAACATCAGCTCAAAGTCCTATCCCAGGTAAGCGATAAAGAACGTAATGCATACATAGAAGAAGCCCAAAAAGATATTATGTTTTATCAGCAGCTGGTCCATAGTAATAATGATGTAATCAATACCATTCTTGCCGAAAAAGGACTATTCTGTTCTGAACACGATATAAGCCTAAGCTGTTCCGTGGATAATGTAAACCTAAACTTTATTCATGTTGCAGATCTATATGCAATTCTTGGAAATGGCATTGATAATGCAATCGAGTATGTTGATCAGTTTGAAGAACCTGAGATGAGGGTAATTAATTTTCGCATTAGCCAGAAAAAACAATTTGTCAGCATTCAAATAAACAATCCTTACCTAGGGCCAGATTTAGGGCATGCTCTTCCACTCACTAACAAACATAATATGGCAGAACATGGCTTTGGTCTGAAAAGTATCAAGTATCTGACAGAAAAATATCATGGCTGGATGGAAATAGGAACATCCGATAAATTGTTTACCTTACAACTTATGCTCCCCCTGCAAAGATAATTATACTATTTTTTTCACAAAATAATCATTGTTGTGGTCACTTACATCAATTCCAGCAGTCAAGACCACCGACTTAGCCGGTGGCTTGCTCTGACCCTGTAAGGGTCCTTTCCCTACTTGCGCCCGGAGGCGCCTGATGGTTTTTGCCAACCGCACTTCCTTCTCAGGCAGCCCTAAAGGGCCTTTTTTATTGCCTCCTTACTCTGGCAAGCTCCTTGAGCCTTTCATTATAGATTTATTCCCTAGCTTCCCTTTCAGGGACTACTTCTTGCTTTTTTGTACTGGCTCACCCGTAAACGGGTCTATATATTCATTCAATGTCATTTGATCTGATTCATGATCTTCTTTCAATTGATTTGCAATATATTCTTGTATCTTTTTTGTGTTTTTTCCTACCGTATCAACATAATATCCTCTACACCAAAAATGTCGGTTTCCATACACTATCTGTCTGTTACTGTTCACTCCCCACATTTATCCTATTATGAAAAGTGACGAAATTTATTTTTTTATTCTGTGGATAACACAAGCCGAGCAAGAGTAAAAAAATGTATGCAGACATGCTTCTTTCCCCAGTTATGCATACGGATTGTACGACTGCAAAGGTAAATGGTAAAAGTGCATCTGTATTTGTTTGTGCAACGCCAGATGGAAAGGTGCTGTATTTTGGTCGTGAGAAAAAAGGACATGAAGGTGTAAAAGGAACTCCTGTTGAAGATTATCAGGGAATCCTTGTGCATGACCATGAAACAATATTTTACCGCTATGGGGCACATCGGGTATAACCTGTATCTTCGATTGAAAAAATATATGTCCAATCACTTATTATTTCTTCATGATTCCTGGGTTCCCACAACGAATAATGAAGCGGAAAGACTTCTTCGAAGTTATAAACGCAAATAGGGTGCAAGCCGTGTCATTCAGAAGTCAGGAAAGTATCGATACTCTCTGTCAATGCATGAGCATGCTTGTTATGATGCGCCAAAAAGAAGAACCAAATGTATTTGAAAGAGTATCCCAGATATTTAGATAAAGAAAACCGATGGTTTTTGACTGAGATCAGTTTACACCATCGGTTTCTTTATCTCAAGTTAGCGAGTGAACAGTAACAAAATTATAAATTCATATGAAACCTTATTATTTCGTTCACATTTCATATCATAACACATATATTAATACAACACAGTATATCATAACAGAAGGTGACATTTTGGCTATTCGAATATTTATCGATCAGGGACATAATCCGTCTGGTTATCACAATAGTGGCGCAGAAGGTAACGGTCTTTATGAACAAGACATTACTTATATGGTGGGCAGATATCTTGCTGATATATTAGCTGCAGATCCACGTTTTGAGGTTCGCACCTCAAGGAACTTCAAAGATGAAGTTCTTGGAACAAACACTATAACCAGCTTAAATGAAAGAGTAACTATGGCTAATGACTGGCCTGCCGACTATTTCATTAGTATCCACGCCAACGCTAATGATAATCCAAATATTAATGGTTCCGAAGTATACGTTTCTTCCATGTATAGCCAAAGCTATTGGTTAGCGGAAGACGTATTAAATGAAATTGTCAGAAGAGTAGGTACTGCTTATAATGGTGTACGTCTTAACCCAACTCTTTATGTTCTAAGAAATACTAACATGCCAGCAATTTTGGTTGAGCTTGGTTATATCACAAATGCATCCGATGCTTGGAAACTTGCTAATAATCAATACGCTTTTGCATATGCCATTTATAGTGGACTGCTAAAATACTTTGGTTTATCTCCTGTATAACTCACCTTGCATTTAACTGGATTGAAACAAATATTAACTTTTAGCAAATCTCTGGAAATTTGGCCCCCCAATTTCTATTCCTTATATTAGTATGTTCCTCCATTTTATATGGAGAGACATACTAATTTGTCTATATGATAGAATACGCAATATTTCTTATTTTTCTAATTAAGGAAGCGTTTGTGTATCCACATCTTTGTAGCATCATTACGATTGTTAGGTTCTCACTTGGGTTTATTGTAACATATGGACCCGTCCATCCATCCCAGCCGAACTCTCCCCTAGAACCTAATGATCCTGTACTACCCATTGTCTGGTACACTCTCATAAAATTGCTATATCCATAGCCCATTGAGGTTTCAAAATCCACACTAGAAAGCTGCTTCTCGGTAAGATTGTTATTTTGAAACATTTCTATCGATTTTCTACTTAAAATCTTAATATCCTTATAGGTTCCATAATTGACTAACATTTGTGCAAATTTATTGTAGTCTTTTAACGTTGATACAATCCCTGCCCCTGCCGATTCAAAACTTGGTGCCTCCAAACACTTTGTGACACATAGGTGTCGCTCTTGCTCTACTTGAAGCTTATTATCTTCATAACGGTACAATTCACTAAACCGGTCTTGTTTATCCTTTTCCACATAAAATCCTGTGTCTACCATACCTAACGGCTTAAATATTTCTGTATCATAAAATTCCGATAAGCTCATGTTTGAAGTCACTTCAATAATTGCACCCATAACATCTACACTAAGACCATATCGCCATTTTTCACCTGGTTGAAACGCTAATGGTTGCTTGGCTATCTGATTACATAATTCTTGTGTAGTTATTCTTTCGCCTTGCTCTAGTCTTTTTTGAACATCATCAACCAAAGTGCCCATATACTTTCCTGCTTCATCACAATCAGGGTATACAATTCCTGATGTCATATTAAGCAAATCTTTTACTAAAATTTTTTTCTCTGCTTTTTTTAATTCCCCATTACTACAAACTATCATATTCTTAAATGCTGGCAAATAATTAGAAACAGGTGCATAAATATCAATTTTTCCTCTTTCTATTTGAATCATTGTCGCTGCTGCTGCAATTGGCTTACTCATAGAATATATCCGAAAAATCGAAGTGTTTTTCACTAATTTATTATGTTCGATGTCTGCATAGCCAAGACAACTTTGAATTATTTTCTGTCCTTTATATATAACACTAATGGCCGCCCCTGGTAGTTGTCCCTCATTGATCTCTTTATTAAGAATATCCTCTATCGCTTGTTCGGCATTTTTTATTCTACTACTCATAATTTCATAATCTCCTTGGTTTAATTTAATTGTTATAAACATAGAATTTTAATAAACTAATTACAAATTCATTTTTCTTTATAAATTCTTAGTATTTCCTATTTGTCTCTTAGATGTACAAAGTTTTACTTTTCTTTACTATAATCCATATTTTTTTACATGTCTATATTTTTTTAGGAATTTTATACCAGTATATACAATTATTTAGCAATAAACTTCCTATCCACGAGGTGCGCATTTTGGCACGTAGTGCCTTTTTATATAATAGGGAAGTTCGTAGAACTTTCCTATTATATAAAAAAAGCTGTTACACCATAACAAAAACAAGGTGTAACAGCTCTCATTTAAATTAATTTTATTGGTAATAACATCTCATTTTTCCACAATATATTCACATAATATTATTGTAATACTATCGTTGAAGTCACACCATTCACAACCAAATCAAGGGATATATTAGATATATTATTATCATATTCTTGTCCCACTTCAGCAATCAAAACAACTTCCATTGATTCATGTGCTCCAATTTCATTACATAAAATAGATAAATCATTATCTATTAAAGATTCATATGATTTAATAGCCTCTTCACCATTAATCGACACATTTATTTTCGGGCTTAAAGAAAGTACATCACATAGCTTTGCTTCGTCCGTCGTATTTTCAGCATTAAATTTCATTACTACAAACTCACTATTATCAAGGCTTTTTGCAATATATCCATTTTCCACTGTAGTATCTGGATACTCTGTCGCATACTCAAATCCTTCATATGTTACTACAAAACCATCTAGCTTTAGTACAGTTGCAATATCCAAAACAGCTGGCTCTTCTGTTGCTTGATTTTGTGCATTAGGATCTTGTATACCCGTATCCAAAGGAGTGGTATCTACTACTCCTTTGATATTATTATCTGTAGGCTGTTGTGAATCTTGCTCCCCTGCATCAGTCGTACTTACATCTGTTGCTTCACTATTCACCGCTATAAGTTTCTCATCATAATTCTTATCATGTTGTAGTGCAATATTAGCTGCATAATCCGCAATCGTATCACTCTCTTGCTCTGTCAAATCCATTTGTTGTACGCATCCCGTTAGAAGCATTACAGCCAATATTAAAATTCCCATTTTTTTCATAATTTTATCCCCTTTTTAATATCCACATAGCTAAAATACAATTTTATCTTTTGTCCTCTGTCAATTCTATCACTTTTTGGATACTGAAACAATAAATTTTACATTAAATATTTTTAGGAACATCAGAATCTAATTCAAACCAAAACTCAACACCGTTATCATAGTTCAAAACACCACATTCTTTATTAAACGAGCTCATGATAGCTTTGACAATTGATAATCCGATTCCACTTCCCCCATATTCGCGTGTTCTAGCTTTATCCACCTTATAAAACTTAATCCAAACATTATCCAAGTCGCTCTCTGGAATTTTTTCACCTGTATTAAATACAGATATTCTAATAAGATCCTCTAATTGGGTGATTTTTACATCAATAATCTTTTCATTATCTACATAATTTAATGCATTACTAAAATAATTGGTTACTACTTCTTCTATTTTAAACTCATCTGCCCATACATAGATTGGATTCTTTTCTGTAAATATTACTTTCACTTCTTTTTGTTTAATCAAAATATCTGAAGCTTGAATAATACCACGAATCAAAGCTGTTATATCAAATCGTTCCATTGTAATTGTTTCATTACCAAATTCAATCTGATTCAAGGTAAGAAGTTTTTGTACCATCTTATTCATCTTATTTGCTTCATCCATTATGACCTCACAGTAAAACTCTCTGCTTTCTTCATCATCGTGAATACATTCCTTTAGCCCTTCTGCATAACCTTGTACCAAAGCAATCGGGGTTTTTAATTCATGAGACACATTAGATAAGAATTCTTTTCTCATCTCATCTATCTGTTCTTTTTTCTCAATATCTGTTTTCAATTCATTATTTGCCGTTTTTAATTCAGATATCGTCCTTTCCAAGGTTTTCGAAAGCTGGTTAATATGATTACCCAGAATCGCAATCTCATCATCTCCACCCCGCGTATACTTTGCCTCAAAGTCTAAATTAGTCATTCGCTTTGATATTTGGGCTAGTTCTAATATTGGCTTTGATATTTGCTCTGATACTGTCCAAATTATCATGCAACTTACCATAACAGCACACACACCTATGTAGCCCAAAAATTGATTGGAAACGGCTACACTTTCTCTAATACTTTCTAGCGCAGTTCGCATGATAAATAGATTCCCATTTTCAAAACTACCCCATATCTCTAGATACTCTAAATTAACCTGATAGTCTTTTGTCTTTTGCATAGTATATGAAGACGTTTTATTTATTATTGTTACGTCACTATTATTAATATCAAAAATATACTTATATAGCTGGTCACGTAATACCATATAATCATTTACTGAAGATATTTTTGGTGCTCCACTTGAATCCCCTACAAAAATAGAAATATTACCAGTTGAAATCAATTTTTCCAATTGAATCTTAAATGTATCTGAAGTTAAAGTGCCTTCATTTCCTGCATCATTAACTACATCATAAGCATTGAGTAGTGCTTTTTCTTTATTTGCTACATAATACTTTTCCAAAAATGTATTATTCACAAACCAGCATATAAACATAGTACTTGTCATCAAAATTATAAAAATTGAAGCTATTTCTTTTTTTAGAGACCATCTCATTTATTCTACCTCATTATGATCATTTTATTTAGTGCTAATTATACTATGTTTATTCTTTTGTTTCAATTGATTTCACAATATGTTCATGCTCTCTTCAATAATGTAATAGAGCTTAGATTAATAATTAATCCACTTTGATTTATTGATGTAAAAATTACTTGTTAAATTATTATGTTACTTGATGCCTCAACTCAAATCACTACGTATAACTAAGAACAGAGTGTCTGCTTGCAGACACTCTCGCGCCCGAGTGGATTGCGTAGCAATAAACTTCCTATCCACGAGGTGCGCTTTTTGGCACGTAGTGCCTTTTTATATAATAGGTAAGTTCGTAGAACTTTCCTATTATATAAAAACATCCGTAGTTTGCAAGTTATATTTGCAAACTACGGACATGATCTATTGATACTAGTTATTTTTTTATTTTTTTAAACGAATCACATTCCAAGATGCCTTATGGATTATACTTGTAAGTGTTCCATTATCCAAACTTGATTGATTGGTAGCTACTGGACCTACCTTCTCTGATGCAAAACCATTTACTGCCTTCAAATCATTACACTCAAGAACGATATGTTCAACAACTCTATACGCTTCAAAACTTCTTACATCTGTCACAAGCTCAATATCATCTTCTAAATTACGATTAACAGCAAATATTGTTATTTCTTCCTTTTCTTCATTATAAACCGCTACTGATTCAATATCTGTAACATCTTCATGTGTAGCTGTATCATGTTTTGGAGTATTCACAACTGGTTGAAGTGCAATGCCTCTACCATATTTAGATGCATGCATAAATGGATAGAATATTGTTTGTTTCCATGCACCTCCACCGTTAGCATCGGTCATAATTGGTGCAATTACATTAACTAATTGTGCAATACAAGCCATTTTCACCCTGTCTGCATGTTTAATTAAAGTAATTAGCATCAAACCTACTAAAAGTGCATCTTCAAATGTATAAATATCTTCAAGCATAGGTGGCGCAACCTGCCATGGATGATTTTGTGTAATATCTGCATCGGCAGCATTTGAGTGAAACCAAACATTCCATTCGTCAAAACTCAAATTAATATTTTTCTTTCCACGTTTTTTTGCCTTTACGTAATCACATGTTGAAATTACAGTTCGTATAAATTCATCCATATCATCTGATTGTGCCAAGAAATCAGCAGTATCTTCTTTTTGATTGCCATAATACTGATGTAATGATACATAATCAACATAATCATATGTACATTCTAATGTTGTGGATTCCCACTTTGGAAATGTAGGCATAGTCAATGATGAGCTTCCGCAAGAAACTAATTCTATCGACGGATCAATTAACTTCATCGCTTTTGCCGTTTCTTCTGCCAAGCGACCATACTCCTTCATTGTCTTACGACCAATCTGCCAAGGTCCGTCCATCTCATTTCCCAAACACCATGTTTTTATATTATGTGGTTCTTGATAGCCATGTTTGATACGAAGATCACTATATTTAGTTCCACTTGGATGATTACAATATTCAAGAATATTGCAAGCATCTGCCGTTCCTCTTGTTCCTAAATTAACCGCCATCATAACTTCTGAATTAACATTTTTAGCCCAGGTAGTAAATTCATTTAATCCTACCTTGTTTTCTTCCAAGCTTCTCCAAGCAAGCTCCAATCGTTTCGGTCTGTCTTCAACTGGTCCCACACTATCTTCCCAGAAAAAGTTTGAAACAAAATTCCCACCTGGATATCGTATAATTGGGACGTCAAGTTCTTTTACCAACTCCATAATATCTGTTCTAAATCCCATCTCATTCGCTGTAGTATGCTCTGGGCAATAAATTCCATCATAAACTGCGCGTCCAAGGTGCTCAATAAAAGATCCGTATATTCGCTTATCAATAGGTGCAATAGAATAATCTTTATCAATAACCATTTTTGCCTTTTTGTTTACCATTTTACTTCTCCTTAAATTAGTTTAGTATTTACTATATCATCATTTATTATATCATAATATTTTATCCTTTTACAGCCCCTGCAGTCATTCCTTCAATAAAATATTTCTGAAAACTAATAAATAAAATAAAAATCGGAATAATTGAGAAGAAAGAGCCCACGATTAACAGGCTGTAATTATCTCCATAGGGGTTAATAAGTGTATTTAAACCTAATGTTAATGTATATTTATTAGATGAGCGAATTACAAGTAATGGCCATAAATAATTATTCCAGGCATTCATACCATTTAAAATTCCCATCGCTGCAAAAGCTGGTTTCATAATTGGTACTACTAATCTAAAAAATATACCATATTCTGTTGCCCCATCAATTCGTCCTGCTTCTAATAATGACTTAGGAATACCAAGTAAATATTGACGAAAGAAGAATATTGTGCAAGCATTGGCCATAAACGGTAACACAATTGCTGCATAGTTATCCATCATATTCCAATTTGAAAGTTGTTTATATAATGGTAGCATTACAACTTCCAATGGTATCGATAAAATAATAAGTACTACTATAAATAAAGCATTACGCCCTCTAAACTCATAAGCTGCAAACCCATATCCTACAAATGCACTTACAATTAATGTACTAACAACTGTGATTACTGTTAATATAATACTGTTAAAAAACCAAGTCCAGTATTCATGTTGTCCGGTAAATAATAAAGCATAATTATCTAAACTCCACCTTTTCAAGTTCAGATTTAGATTTAGCCCATATTGTAGCAAATCTCCACCTGGTTTGAAACTTGCAATAAACAATGCATAAATGGGAAGTATTATAGCAATTGCCAAAAGGGTAAATAGCACCAGCATTCCAATGATAGATCTTCTATCTTTCTTTTTTTTAGATTTCATATTACTTTTCCTCCTTGTCAAAGGTACCTGTTAATTTCAACTGAGTCAAATTAACAACCATAATAACAATTAGAAGGATTAGACCTACTGCACATGCATAGCCCATTGCTCTCTTCTCAATTCCTTGCCTATATAAATATCCAACAATTGTTAAACCAATATTATTTGGTGAATTATTTCCTTTGTACACCATATAACTCTCTAAAAACATGGACATACCCGCATATATACTAATTGTTAGTACATATACCGTAGTTGGTTTTATCAATGGTAAGGAGATTTTTCTAAATTGTTGCCACTTATTTGCTCCATCAATAGCTGCTGCCTCATACAGCTCTGTCGGAATACTTTGCAATCC
This sequence comes from Lachnotalea sp., assembly GCA_041821265.1. GTDB lineage: Bacteria > Bacillota > Clostridia > Lachnospirales > Lachnospiraceae > Lachnotalea. Next base: position 38,584 of record JBGUEQ010000040.1, read on the forward strand.
TGCCAAGAAATAAAGTATATTAACACCCGTCCACCGCCAACAAGCAATGAGTAACAATATGAAATAACTTGTATAAGCACCTTTTAACCATTTAATTGGAGATGCTCCAAACAATCCAATTACCTGATTTGCTAAAGAACTTTCTGCTTCACCAAACATGAGTCGAAAGATAGTACCCGCAACAACGACTGATGTTAGTGCTGGTATAAAATAAATTGATTTAAATATTCCCGTATGTTTCATTAATTTACTATTTAGTAAGCTAGCAAAAATCATTGGAAACGGAATCAGTAATACCAATGTACCAAACATATACTTGACACTATTAAAGATTGCTTTAAGAAAAACTTTGTCATTTAGAAGTCTGGTATAATTTTTTGTTCCAATCCATTCATCTTTCAATACATCTTGAAAACTAAGCAATACACCATTGCTAATAGGAATAATCCAAAACAACAAGACCGTAATAACAAAGGGTAATACAAATACATAAGGAGCTATTTTTTGAGAGTAAAAGAATTTTTTAAACATTCTGTTCATACTCCTTTCTAGTTAATTACAGGGTACATTAAGTTTAAGTTGCACCCTGTAATAATTGATTCATGACAATGGGAAATTTATTGGAATTCATTCTCCAATGTTGCTTGTGATTCGTCAAGTGCTTCTTTTACATCCATGCCGTTTTCAAAAATATTATTTAATGTTACATTACAAAATTCATTGTTGATAGAAGGAAATTTTTCGTCTGTTAAACTTCCAAGAGAACCAATATTATCTTTAATTTCATTTAAAGTATTAAACGGATAATTATTGAAATATTTTACAAACTGATTATCTGGATTCTGAGTAAGCTCTGTATTTCCCCATACCTCTGTATTTACTGGATCAAAACCTAATACATTCCAAACCTCTTCATTTGCAACTTCTGATAATTTAATATAAGCCATTACTTCTGCCGCAAGATCAGCATTTTTACTAAAAGCTACAATTGCTGTGCCTGTTCCACCACCACCAATGGAAGCATATTCACCATCTGTTGTATTCCATACAGGTGTAGGAGCAATTGCCATTTTACCTGATAAATCTGTCATATAATTTGTAAATCGGGATGTTTGCCAGAAAGGCATTATCTGAACGGCATAATCTCCAGAGTTATATGAAGGATAAGCTTCTTCATTATCTGGCTGTCCTCCTGGAACTATCCCAAATGCGCCAGTATCTTGCATACCTTTGATATATTCTAATACTTCTACCATTGTGTCATTATTTATATCTAAATTGCCATCAGCGTCTAAATAATCTCCACCTTTTTGTGCAAGCATCAAGTTAATCATCCACTGCGCGGTTGTTTCTACGGTTGCAAACATTTTTCCCGTTGCTTCGAAATAGGTAACACCTGCTGCTTTAAAATCATCCCAAGTTTTAATATCCTCGTAGTTAATACCTGCTGTTTCAAGTAATTCTGTATTATAGAAAGCTACAGTCGCACCAACATGAGTAGGAAGACCATAATATTTACCATCTTTTGAATAAATATCAAGTCTAGATTGAACTACACTGTTTTTATATGGCGCAATAACATCTGATAAATCTCTTAATCCAATTTCACCAGTCATAAATGCAGGAAATTTACCAAGCTCAATATCAACAATATCTGGAGCTCCTTCACCTGATTCCAACGCTAGTGATAATTTATTATGCATATCATCATATGCCATATTGCTTAACACTAATTTGACTTTCTTATCTGGATTTTCTACATTCCATTTCTCGGCCATATCTGTATAAAATTGCTGATGTAACTCAATGAAGGTCCAAACGTTTAACGTAGTAACGTCATCTCCTTCTACCTCCATTTCATTTGTTCCTGCGCTTCCTGCATCTGCATCTGTACTTGAACTACCACATCCCACCAGAAGCGATGCTGCCATTGCCAAACTTAGAATTACTGATAATGCTTTCTTTTTCATTTTACTTTCCTCCATTTTTTACATTTTTTACAATTTACTTTTATCAAAATCAAATGCCATATAAATACTATACCATTCGATTGATAGTCTTTATATTGTTTCATTAATCCAAACCATCATTTCTCCAGTCCTTCTGTTTCCCCAAGAGCAATATGGCACTGCCTTTAATTCCACTTCATCTGTTTCAACTTCTTTTTCTTGATAAATTTCGTTTGCCGTCCAATTCTTTACAGAAACTTTTCTTCCCTTACAAGTTATTACATTTGTACCGCCTAATAGCTCTGGTTCATATGTTTCTATTAATTTTTGTTTCGTATCAACAAGAATAGCTGGAAGATTTGTTTTATTATCTGCTTCTTCTAAACAGTACACAAATGGCCCTTTTACAATAGCGACCTTACCAACATCTGCCCTAACCAAAGGATTGGCATGCACAAACTTTGCTTCATTTTTATAGGTAATGGTAATCGTTTCTTTGATAAAATCACCTCTAATTATTGCATATCCATTAATTACTTCAAGAGTTTCAATCTGTACTCCATTTTTTACTAGTTGAAATTCATTCGCATATTCTGGTATTCGAAGTGCCAATGTGATTTCTTTTTGATTTGTATTCTTACTCTGAATCTCTATCCTTATATTACCATCTATGGGATATTTATTATCAATCTCAATATGAAGATCAGCCTCTAGCAACTGGGTATCTGTTTTATTTGAGATGTAAAGATTAATATATAATGAATTATCATCTTTCGAATATATGTATTGTCCAAGAGAAGCCAACGTTCTTGCTATATTAGGTGGACAACAAGCTACACCAAACCATTTTTGCCTAACCGGTTTGATATGTTCTTTGGAAGTTCGTTCCAAGCAATTGTCAGGCCATACCTCTAGTGGATTTACGTAGAAAAAACTTTTTCCATCTAGTGCAATACCTGCTAACACTGTATTATATAGAGCTCTTTCTATCGTATCTATGTAGCTTGCATTTCTTGTAATTTCGGCCATCCTTTTTCCAAACAACGCAAGTCCAATGGATGCACAGGTTTCAGAATAATTGCAATCGTTTGGCAAGTCATAATCTGTCGTAAAACGTTCCAATATTCCAGAAGATCCGATTCCTCCCGTAATGTACATTTTCTTTTTCACTATGTTATTCCAAAGATTCTGACAGCTGTTCATTAATTTTTCATCTTGGAATTCGTAAGCCAAATCTGCCATTGCACAATACATATATACTGCTCTTACCGCGTGCCCTTCTGCCGATAACTGTTCTCTTACTGGCAAATGCGATTGTGAGTACTTTGGATCATAGCCTTTGAATTCTGGAAAAATCCGCTTATGATTTTCCCTTTTTTCCTCTTGTAAGAAATAATTCTCTCCGACTCCTCTTTGATCAATAAAATATTTTGCTAATATCTTATATCTTTCTTTACCCGTTACATGATAAAGTTTTACTAATGCTAGCTCTATTTCTTGATGTCCTGGATATCCATGACACTGTTGCTCCCCTGAACCAAACTTTTCACAAATTAAATCTGCAAAACGCGAAACAATTAGTATAAACTTATCTTTACCCGTTGCTTCATAATATGCAACTGCTGCTTCAATCAAGTGTCCTGCTGTATATAACTCATGACCTTCCTCTAGATTATCCCATCTTTTGTTTGGTTCTTTAATTGTAAAATATGTGTTTAGATAGCCATCTTCACATTGTGCTCTACCAATCAAATCAATTGTTTCATCAGCTAACTGTTCTAATTCTTTATCTTCATTCGTTGCAAGTGTATAAGCAACCGCTTCTAGCCACTTTGCAACGTCGGTATCTTGAAATACTGCCCCTTCAAAATTCCCTTCAATTTCTCCAGCTGTTATCCGGAAATTTTTAATGCAATGACTTGGCTGCGTATTTGGTTGTACATCATTTAGGATATTCCACTGATATGGAATGATTGCTTCTCCAACAAGTTTAATATAACGATTCCAAAATCCATCATCAATATGTATATCACCCAAAGGAATACTACTTAGCTTTTTTATATCTTTCATAAATATTCTCCTATCGTTTTGTTAATCGTTTAATAAGATATTTTGTTAATTTTTACTTTTTCAGCATTATTTTTTTCTGCATTCATTAAATTTAATTGTTTTGATTGTTTTTTCGTTGTATGACTATGTTTTTTTATCTATTAATAACGTTATATCATATATATTTCTTTTTGTAAAGTATATTTGTATATATTTGTGTGTGTTTGAAACGTTTAACAATGTCATATTGTACATTTTTATGCAAAAAAAGTGTTTCAAGCAGTATTAATAACTTTCTTGAAACACTTTTTTATATTTTATTGTAACTATTCATTACCTTTATAGTTACATTCTATTAACTTTTACCGATTTACGAATTAGTTCTTCGCACTCTATCGTATAAATAGTTTCTTTTTCTTTTGGTATGTTAATACCTGTTAACATCTGAATTATTATTTCACTTGCTCGATATCCAATATCATGAAGTGGCAACTTTATTGTTGTAAGTGGCGGTTTATAGTAGCTTGACACTTCCCGATTATCATATCCCACAATCGAAATATCCTTACCTACCTCTAATTTTAATTCTTCGAGTCTATCGTACACACCACCCGCCATGATATCATTCATGCAAAAAATTGCGGTTACTTTTTTATTCAACAACTCATCCACATTACTATAGCCAGCATGTCTCGTCCAATCTCCATCCAGTACTAATTCCACATCATAAAAGATTTGATTATCAAATAATGCTTTTTGATATCCTTTTAATCTTTCTTGCGAATGCAGACTATCCTTTTTACCTGTAATAAGTCCTATTCTTTGATGACCATTATCAATTAAATATTGAACCAATTGATAGGAACCTTGCACTTCATCCACAACAACAGATGGTACCTTATTACTCTTTGTATAACCATAAGCCATAACTGCTGGAATCGGTAAATTATCAGGAATACATTTAATGATTCTTTCATGTGCCGCTACATAGATAATCCCCTCAACCTGTTTGGACATCAACTTTTTAATTTCTCCTCGCACAAGATCGTAGTAATCATCTCTGTTGTAATAGCGATCATCATACTTCTTATACAAGCGCAAATTAGTTAATAATATCTGATAATCTTCCTCTTCACAATGTTCTGTTATTCCATCTATAATATCTGGAATACTAAAAATTGTCATATCCTCAGCAATAACGCCTATGCTTCTAGTGTTTTTCATTTTCAGGTGTTTTGCTACATAATTAGGGGTATAATCTAATTCCATAACTGCTTTTTCAACTAATGCTTTTGTTTTTTTACTTGCACCCGGTTTATCGTTTAATATATTCGATACCGTAGCTATTGAAACATTGCATGCTTTTGCAATTTCTTTTATTGTTGACATTTCCATTATTCCCTTCTTAATACGTATTATATTTCATGTAATTCTTTTCAGCAATTCTAAATGGCTCCTCATATAAACTAAATTATTTATAGTATAACATATTAATATATATTTTTACTATGACAAGCCAGCTTGATTTATAGTAGGGTGGAATTTAAGTTACTGTTCACTCCGTTCACAGTAACATATGATTTCTGCATGCAAAATCGCTACGCGAAGCAGAAATCATTTGT
>JBGUEQ010000041.1:0-42804 GCA_041821265.1 Lachnotalea sp.
CTCGTGGATAGGAAGTTTATTGCTACGCAATCCACTCGGGCGCGAGAGTGTCTGCAAGCAGACACTTTGTTCTTTAATAGGTAAGTTTCGCGAACTTCCCTGCTAAATAAAAGGACTTCGTGCCCTATTGGTGTATTTTGCAAAATAGAAGTTGAGTCACAAGAATTTTTGACTAGTTAGGAGAAGAAAAATGAGATTAGATAAATATCTAAAAGTTTCACGCTTGATAAAACGAAGAACTATAGCAAACGAAGCTTGTGATGCAGGAAGAGTTTTAGTAAATGGTAAACCTGCCAAAGCTTCGGTAAACGTAAAAGAAAATGATATTATTGAGATACAATTTGGAAGTAAAGCAGTTAAAGTTCAGGTTACGGATGTTCAAGAAACGGTAAGAAAAGATGAAGCAAAAGAGTTATACAAATATTTATAAAGGTATATTATTACCTCCCCCCTAATATAATTTATAAGAATGATATTTGCTTGAAGTAAATTCTTATAAAATTATGTAAGGGGGGATATTTTTATGGATGAAAAACCAATGCCAAAGGCTCATAAGCTTACTTTGAATAATAGAAGGACAGGTATTATCAATGGTGTTTCGGATGTTTTGTCTTTTGACATATCGGAAATATTACTAGAGACAGATCAAGGAATGCTAATGATCAAAGGGGGAGATTTACACGTGAATCGACTGACGCTTGAAAAAGGGGAGGTAGAAATAGAGGGAAGAATTGATAGCCTTACATACTCAGAAATAACAGGATATAACAAGCAGGGAGAATCATTCTTTGGAAGATTATTTAAGTAGGTGTAGAATGAGCCAAAATATTATCAACGAGGCATATTTTTTTGGATGCTGTGTTCTTACTGGTATTGCAGTAATATTTACGTATGATGTACTAAGAATATTTAGAAGGATCATTGTACATGGTGTTTTCGCAATAGGAATTGAGGATTTTATTTACTGGGTGGGGAGTAGTTTTTTTGTTTTTCACATGATATATATTAGGAATAATGGTACTATAAGAGGATTTGCAATCTTAGCAATAGTATTAGGAATGATTATGTATAATGTGACAATTAGTAATTTTATTGTAAAATATATTTCGATTATTTTAAATAAGATTATTAATATAGTGACGGCTCCCATAAAATGGGTAATTAAGATTTGCATAATTGTGTTGAAAAAGTGTTACAAAGCTGTTAGAATTATAATAACTAAAATTAAAAGGGAAAGTGGGTGAATGTATGTCTCGGGCAAGGCGGAAGAGAAAACAGAAACACAATAGATTTGGAATATTATCAATTAGTGCGGTAGTTTTAATGCTTTTGGCTACGGTATCCTTAAAGAGTATTGAACTTCAAGCTAAGAACGAACAATACATTCAAAAAGAAGAGCAGCTTACCCAGGAACGTGATACAGAACTATCAAGACAGCAGGAATTAACAGAATATGCAAAATATGTTGAAACAAAGAAATATATAGAAGATGTAGCGAAAGATAAGCTTGGTCTTGTGTATGACAATGAAATAATATTTAAATCAAAAAATTAGCTTGACAAAAAGTAGGGGAATTGGGTATAATGAATTTCGTCAGTTAAGGCGGAATAGCTCAGTTGGCTAGAGCACACGGTTCATACCCGTGGTGTCAGGGGTTCAAATCCCTTTTCCGCTACTTACGAAAAGAGAAGTGTTTCCAATTGGAGATGCTTTTTTTAATGAATAGGAAAGTTCGACGAACGTCCCTATTCATTAAAAGGCACTTCGTGGAGAAGAAGTTTATTGCTACGCAATCCACTCGGGCGCGAGAGTGTCTGCAAGCAGACACTTTGTTCCAGAAAGCCTGTCGGATTTTTCACTAATACAAAAGATAAGTCAAAACAAAGAAAATTAATGAAAATATTGTCAAAAACTTTTTTGATTTTTAACGATGGTTTGACAAACATTTTATAAAAAAATACTTATAATATTCTCACTGCTATCTAAAAGCGGGAGGGGAATAAATGAAAGCTAATGTTGCTGAAGAAGCCGTATATTTAAACGGAGAGCTAAATAAAGAAAAGCTAATAACACTTGCAAAAGCATTTGATGAACTAGCAGCTAGTTTTTCAAACTTGCCAAAAGGACAGGACAAGCTATCCCAAAAAGAACTAAATAATATATTTGAAGGATTGGGAGAAAAGTTTTGTAAAGAATGTACCAAATGTGAGATCTGTTGGGAAGAAAACTATTTTACAACATACAAAACAGCCTATGATATTTTGTCCAAAATTGATATAGAAGGAAATGTAGGATTTGAAGATCTTGAGCGCGGATTTACAGAGGGCTGCATTTCGGCTTCGAAATTTGCGGAAGAAACAAGGAATTTATTTAACAAGGAACGTAACAATCTTAAATGCAATAATAAAATAATCTCGGCAAGAGAGGCTGTATCAGAACAGTTAAAGGCAATGTCACAAATTATATTGCAGATTAAAGATGAAGTATGCATTGTTGAAAGTTTAAATTTTTCTACAGAAAAAAATATTAGATTTGTTCTTCGCAATAACAAGATTGTTGTAAAAAATATCTTCTTAATTAATAGAACGGATAAGAAAAAAGAATTACGTCTTACCATAAAAACAAAAAATGGAAGATGTATTGCAACAAGAGAGATTGCAAGTATAATTGGAAATATTTGTAATACAAGCTACGTAATTAGCAAAAATTGTAAAAATGTAGTAAGTGGTGAATGGTATTCCATTACACTGGTAGAGGATGTAAATTTTAAAATGCTTTATGGTGTTGCCAGAAAGGTGAAAGACAATGAGAGAGTGTCAGGAGATAATTTTTCTTTTATTGAAAATATGGAAGGAAAAAATCTCATCTGTCTGGCGGATGGAATGGGATCAGGATTTAGTGCTGGCAGTGAAAGCGAAAAGGTGATTGAGCTTATTGAAGAGTTAATAGAAGCAGGATTTGTTAAGGAAGCGGCAGTTAAAATGATTAATGCCCTTTGGGTTGTTAAGGTGGACGAACCGTTATTTACCACAATTGATTTGTGCGAGATTGACTTATACAATGGATTATGTGAATTTGTTAAAGTGGGTGCTTCGCTCTCTTTTATAAAAAGAAAAAATTGGGTGGAAGCTATTGAATCAACAACGATTCCCATTGGTATTGTCTATGATATTGAAACGGTTGGTATTGCGAAGAAATTATATGATGAGGATTTTGTTATTATGGTAACCGATGGTGTCGTGGATGCATTTGCTCCGGCATCGGGTGAAGAGATGTTAAAAGACATTATTGAAGATATTGATAGTAATAATCCGTCAGAATTTGCGGCAATGATTTTAGAAAGAGTGTTGGAGTATAACAATGGAAGTGCAGGGGATGATATGACGATACTTGTTGCAGGAATATGGGGGAAATAGTGTTTGCTTTTTGCTATATATTTTGTTACGATATACAATAAAATGGGAAGCACGCTTAGCGGACTTTCCATTTACGTTGAAAAGATCAAATGCAGAATGGTGAGATATATGGTAAATAAAGTATTGAAATTTATAAATGAAAAAAATATGCTTTTTCCAGAGGATAGAGTGATTGTTGGCGTTTCGGGAGGTGCCGATTCAATCTGTCTTTTAAACGTGTTATTAGCAATTAAAGAATTGATACCTATAACAATCTACATTGTTCACGTGGAGCATGGAATAAGGGGACAGGAGAGCATTGGCGATGCAAATTATGTTGAAAGTCTTGCAGCTAAATATAATCTAGGCTTTAGAAAATTTGCATATGATGTGCAAGCAATAGCAACACAAAAATGCATTGGTATTGAAGAAATGGGAAGAATTCTTAGATATCAGTCCTTTAATCAAGCACTAGAGGAATATAATTGTAATAAAATAGCCGTTGCTCATAATAAGAATGATAATGTGGAGACCACTTTATTAAACTTATTTCGGGGAAGTGGCCTAAAGGGCCTAAGTGGAATACCACCAGTTAGGGATAATATAGTGCGCCCGCTTATGTGCGTAGAACGAAGAGAAATTGAACAATGGCTAGAAGAACACCAAATAGAATATCGTACTGATCAAACAAATCTTGATGACGAATATACGAGAAATAAAATCAGGCTTAATATTATTCCATATGTGCAAGAAGATATTAACAAACAGGTGATAGCGCATATCGATAATGCTTCTAATATAATTTGCGAAGCATGGGAATATTTAGAATACGAAACGGATAAGGTATATAATAGGTGTGTTGAGGTTGATAATAGAAAAACAATTATTAAAATACCGGATTTTATAGAGGAATCAGAAATTATTAAGAAGAACATAGTAAGAAAATGCATAGGTAATTATGAAATAGGTCTAAAGGATATTACAAATGGTCATGTGGAAAGTGTTCTAGCATTATTAAATAATTGTGTTGGAAAATCAATTCATCTTCCAAATAACTTACAAGTAAAACGTAACTACAATGATATTATGTTTGAAATTTACTGTAAAAAAAAGGAAGTTTTATCGCAAGATTCAATTAATATTAAGATTCCAGGAATGTATATGTTTGAAGGTGATTTGTTTGAATTTAGCATGGAAGAGTATGAAAAAAATCAAATTATTCCAGAAAAAACGTATACGAAATGGCTTGATTATGATAAAATAGAAAGTGATTTGCAATTGAGAACTCGAGAAACAGGCGATTATTTAGAAGTTAATTCTTTCGGTGGTACGAAGAAGTTGAAATCCTATTTTATAGATGAAAAGATAGAAAAAGAGAAGCGAAATAGAATTCCACTGTTAAGTGATGATAATCATGTTATATGGGTAGTTGGATACCGAATCAGTGAAAAATATAAAGTGAATGACCATACAAAGAGAGTATTGAAAGTACAAGTAAACGAAGGAGAATGTAATGGCTGATAATATTAAAGTGTTAGTTTCAGAAGAAGACGTAGATAAGAGAATTAAAGAAATAGGAGAACAAATAAGTAGGGACTATGCAGGCCAAGAAGTTCATGTGATTTGCGTATTAAAAGGCGGAGTATTCTTTATGTGTGAACTTGCTAAGAGAATTACATTGCCATTATCAATGGATTTTATGTCAGTATCAAGCTATGGAAATGAAAAGCAATCAAGTGGGATTGTGAAGATTGTGAAAGATCTAGATGAAGCACTTGATGGCAAAAACGTTATTATTGTTGAAGATATTATAGACTCAGGTAGAACATTAAGCTATTTGGTTGAAATTTTGAAAAAGAGAAATCCAAACAGTATTAAAATATGTACATTACTTGATAAACCGGAGAGACGAGTTTCCGATGTGAAAGTAGATTATGTTGGGTTTAATATTCCAGATGAATTTGTTGTAGGATATGGTTTGGATTATATGCAAAAGTATAGAAATTTACCATTTATCGGAGTGGTAGAAGAATAGGCTTCGAAGGGAGGTTTGTGAAATGAATCGTAAATTTAAAGGAATTGGTATGTATTTATTAATTATAGTGATAGCGTTAATGGTAGCTATTATAGTGAACGATAATGCGAAAAAGGACAATAATTACACGGAAGGAAAACTTACGCAGGATCTTCAAGCGTCCAAGGTAATTAGTGCAGAAATTAAGCCTAACGTGGAACAGCCAACTGGTGAGGTTTATATAGTTCTAGAAGATAATACTACGAAATCACTATTTGTTTTAAATGCGAATGATACAGAATTATTACTAAGACAGTATGGTATAGATCCTGTGATTAGTGATGTTACAAGAGAGAGTTGGGTAATGACAACTCTAATACCTTGTATGATTACTTTTGTTATTGTGTTTTTATTATTTACACTTATGAGTAATCAAGCAGCAGGGGGTGGTGGTAGCAATAAAGTTATGAACTTTGGGAAAAGCCGCGCTAAGTTGAATACAGACGAAAATAAAAAAGTGACATTTAAAGAAGTCGCAGGACTAGAGGAAGAAAAAGAAGAATTAACGGAAATTGTTGATTTTCTTAAAAATCCTAAAAAATATATTCAAGTTGGAGCAAGAATACCAAAAGGAGTATTATTGGTAGGACCACCAGGTACAGGAAAGACTTTAATTGCAAAAGCCGTAGCTGGGGAAGCAGGAGTTCCATTTTTTAGTATTTCGGGATCAGATTTTGTCGAGATGTTTGTTGGTGTCGGTGCTTCTAGAGTAAGAGATTTGTTCGAAGAAGCTAAGAAAAATTCACCATGTATTATATTTATTGATGAAATAGATGCGGTTGCCAGAAGAAGAGGAACCGGTATGGGTGGAGGTCATGATGAAAGAGAACAGACACTCAATCAGTTGCTAGTAGAGATGGATGGATTTGGCGCGAACGAAGGAATTATAGTCATGTCAGCGACCAATCGTGTTGATATATTAGACCCTGCTATTCTTAGACCAGGACGTTTTGATCGTAAGGTTGGAGTGGGACGCCCAGACATTGGGGGGCGTGAAGAAATACTTAAGGTACACGCTAAGAATAAACCGCTTGGAGAAGATGTAGATTTAGCTAAAATTGCGCAAACGACAGCTGGATTTACTGGTGCAGATTTAGAAAATCTTCTTAATGAATCAGCTATATTTGCAGCCAAAGAGGGAAGAACTTATATTATGCAAGAAGATATTAATCGTTCGTTTATCAAGGTTGGAATTGGTTCAGAGAAGAGAAGCCGTGTTATAACGGAAAAAGAAAAGAAAATAACAGCTTATCATGAGGCAGGTCATGCCATATTATTCCATTTGCTTCCTGATGTAGGACCTGTATATACAATATCCATTATTCCTACAGGTATGGGAGCCGCAGGCTATACAATGCCACTTCCATATAAGGATGAGATGTTTAATACAAAAGGTAGAATGCTACAAGACATTACAGTTGATTTGGGTGGTAGAGTTGCTGAAGAGCTTATATTTGATGATATTACAACAGGCGCATCACAAGACATTAAGCAGGCAACTAAAATCGCAAAATCTATGGTAACTAAGTTCGGTATGTCGGATACGATCGGATTGATTGATTACGGTGGTGGAGATGATGATGAAGTCTTTATTGGACGTGATTTAGCACATACAAGAAGCTATGGTGAAGGTGTAGCAACTGCAATTGACAAGGAAGTAAAACGTATCATTGATGAGTGTTACGATAAAGCTAGAACATTAATTAAAGATAATGAAAAAGTTCTTCATAGTTGTGCACAACTTTTACTTGAGAAAGAGAAAATTGGCAAAGATGAATTTGAAGCATTGTTTGTAGAATAATTATAAAATATAAAAAATGGTTTCCATATAAAATGGAAACCATTTTTTTTATTTAATAGGAAAGTTCTTCGAACTTCCCTATTAAATAAAAGGCACTACGTGCAAAAGGTCTCTTAAGCGAAATATCTTTCAAGTAAAGACTTAAATGCTTTACCATGACGAGCTTCGTCTCTACCCATTTCATGAACTGTATCATGAATAGCATCAAGATTAGCAGCTTTAGCACGTTTTGCAAGATCAAATTTTCCTGCACAAGCTCCATTTTCAGCATCAACTCTAAGTTCTAGGTTTTTCTTAGTACTATCAGTAATTACTTCACCTAATAATTCAGCAAATCTTGAAGCATGATCAGCCTCTTCATGTGCAGCTTTTTCATAGTATAAACCAATTTCAGGATAACCTTCTCTAAAAGCTACTCTTGACATTGCAAGATACATTCCTACTTCTGAACATTCTCCAGCAAAATTAGCTCTTAAATCAGCAAGAATATCTTCACTAACGCCTTGAGCAACACCAACAACATGTTCTGCAGCCCATGTCATTTCTCCGCTTTGCTCTGTAAATTTCTCAGCAGGTGCTTTACAAATAGGACAGCTTTCAGGAGCTGAATCTCCCTCGTGAACATAACCACAAACTTGACATACGAATTTTTTCATTTTAATAATCTCCTTTTTATTTTATAAAATTTATTAGTGGAAATTATAGTTCCACTTTGTAGATATTTTAGCTACATGTTTCCTATAAACTGTTATTACTTGATAAAAAGAATAATCAGTAATAGTTACTAATATTAATTTATCATAATTTATCCTTTGTGTCAATAGTTGTACGAAAATTTATTATTTTATTATAAATTAAATGGTAACTATTCAGAGTCTTCATAGTTACCATTATGCGATGTACACAAATCAATTAAGTAAATGATTTGGCATCAAGTAAACTTGTTAAATGATCCCGTCTGCATTATGGATAGCGATTAATTAGTTCGTGCAGTCATACAATTCACACATTTTCCATAAAAATAAGTGATATGACCATCTATCTTACCTTTGAAGTCCTTGCTAGCTAAGTCGTTGATATGATCAAGATTCTTAATATCCATATCTATGACACTATTGCATTCGGTACATATAAAATGATAATGAGGCATTGTGTTACCATCAAAACGATCGCTATCTTCCCCTGTTGAAATCTTAAGTACTTCGCCAATCTCAGATAAAAGCGCAAGGTTTCGGTATACAGTACCTAAACTTATATTGGGAAATTCTTGTCGTATATTAGTGTATACGGTGTCAGCGGTAGGATGATCGGTTCTGCCAATTAAAAATTCTTTAATTGCTTCGCGTTGTCTACTATATTTTAATGTTTGCATGTCAATTCTCCTTCCTCATAATTTTAAACGTATCAGGTATGATTTACATAATGTAACAAAATTTCATAACTAATTTTAATTAATATCCATTATTAGAAATAATAAGTGTTAAATACAAAACCTAATTATGAATTGTTATAATTTTAGGCGATTATTTAATCTAAATATATTACGTTATGTCAAATAACAATAATAATTATTAATACTACAATTATAAAATATTGTATGAATGATGTCAAGAATTATGCATAAGTAAATAAATGGATATCCATTTATAAGTTGCGAATAACCGCCTTAATAAATTTTTGTCATAAATCTAAAACTTGTACATATAAATAAAATAAGAGAGTTTATAGGTAATGCGCCTCGCAATTATGAGTACAAAGTGCGTAACAATCCGTAGGTAGCAGATGTCAAAATACCTTTTGACACCCTAATCATAAGTAATATACTAAAATTTTTATAATGATAATTAATTGAATAATTGCGGATGTGAAGTTAATTGTTAAAAATAATACAATATTACCGTGTGATATATATAAATATGCAAAATAAGACATAAATACTAACATATATATCAAAAATAATTAAAATAGTTTAAATAATTCTATAATATATACATATAATGCGCAAATATATAATAATTATATAAAATTATTATATATTTATTGCTTGTATGGTATAATAAGGATAAACAATTTGGTCTCTAGAAAGAGTAAAATTGTAACGAAATCAGGAACATGTTTATGTTCATTTATAGGGATTTACTAAAAGAACAAGAGGTGATTGCGTGATTAAGAAAGAAATGATAGCAATGCTACTTGCCGGGGGGCAAGGAAGCAGATTAGGAGTATTAACTTCAAAAGTTGCTAAACCTGCAGTTAGTTTTGGTGGTAAATATCGTATTATTGATTTTCCATTGAGCAACTGTATTAACTCAGGGATTGATACTGTAGGTGTATTGACACAGTATCAGCCATTAAGACTTAATGCACATATTGGAATCGGTATTCCTTGGGATTTAGATAGGAATATTGGAGGAGTTACAGTTCTACCACCCTATGAGAAGAGTAAAAATAGCGAATGGTATACAGGTACGGCAAATGCTATTTATCAAAACTTAGATTATATGGAGTCCTATAATCCCGAATATGTTCTTATTTTGTCGGGAGATCACATTTACAAAATGGATTATGAAGTGATGCTTGATTTTCATAAGGAGAAAAATGCGGATATAACAATTGCGGTTATGCCAGTTCCTATGGAAGAAGCAAGTCGATTTGGAATTGTGATTACCGATGAAAAGAACAGGGTAACTGAATTTGAAGAAAAACCAGAGAATCCAAGTAGCAATCTAGCATCGATGGGCATTTACATATTTAGCTGGAAGGTGATAAAAGAAGCCTTACTTACCTTGTCGGAACAAAGTGCATGTGATTTTGGAAAGCATATCATTCCATATTGTCATGAAAAAGGGGACAAGATAGTTGCTTATGAATATAATGGATACTGGAAAGATGTAGGAACGCTTGCATCCTACTGGGAAGCAAATATGGAACTAATTGATTTGATTCCAGAGTTTAATTTATATGAAGAATTTTGGAAGATATACACGAAAAGTGATAGGATTACGCCGCAATATATTTCAGGCGAATCAAGTATTGAGAAAAGTATTATAGGTGAAGGTACTACTATATATGGTAAAGTCTATAATTCAGTGATAGGCTCTGGTGTTACAATTGGACTAGGAGCAGTAGTTTGTGATTCTATTATAATGAAAGAAGTAGAAATTGGTGATAATTGTATTTTAAATAAAGCGATTATTGCTGAAGGCGCTCATGTTGGCAATCATGTTGAAATGGGAGTTGGAGAAGACGTACCTAATAAGCTCATGCCACATATTTATGCGTTTGGACTTGTTACAATTGGAGAAAATGCAGTGATTCCTTCCAATGTTAAGATAGGTAAGAATACAGCTGTTTCGGGGGTTACAGTTGCAGCAGATTATGCTAATTCTATTTTGGAGAGTGGAGAAACACTAGCTAAGGCAGGTGATAGATCATGAGAGCAATTGGTATTATTTTAGCAGGTGGAAACAATAACAAAATGCAGGAACTGTCTAGTAAGCGAGCGATTGCGGCAATGCCTATTGCAGGTTGCTATCGAAGCATCGATTTTGCTTTAAGTAATATGTCTAATTCACATATACAAAAGGTAGCCGTATTAACACAGTATAATGCAAAATCATTGAATGAACATTTAAGCTCATCAAAATGGTGGGATTTTGGTAGAAAGCAGGGTGGATTGTTTGTATTTACACCAACCATCACAGCAGATAATAGCTGGTGGTTTAGGGGGACAGCCGATGCAATATATCAAAATATAAGCTTTTTAAAAAATAGTCATGAGCCATACGTAGTAATTGCTTCGGGGGATTGCGTATATAAGATAGACTATAATAAAGTGCTTGAATATCATATATCTAAAAAGGCCGATATTACTGTAGTGTGTAAGGACATGCCAGCAAGTGAAAATGTAGGACGTTTTGGTGTACTCAAAATGAATGAGGACGCAAGAATTGATGAATTTGATGAAAAACCAATGGTAGCAAGATCGAATACAATATCTACTGGTATTTATGTAATCAGGCGTCGTCAGTTAATTGAGTTGATTGAACGTTGTGCGCAAGAGGATCGACATGATTTTGTAAAAGATATTTTAATCCGTTATAAGAATCTAAAACGAATCTACGGATATAAAATAAAAGATTATTGGAGCAATATTTCAACAGTTGAATCATATTACAAGACAAATATGGATTTCTTGAAACCTGAAATTAGGGATTATTTCTTCAAAGAATATCCGGATATTTATTCGAAAGTTGATGATTTACCGCCAGCTAAGTACAATCCGGGGGCAGATGTTAAGAACAGTTTAATATCTAGTGGTTGTATTCTAAATGGACAAGTTGAGAACTCTGTATTATTTAAAAAGGTTTTTGTTGGAAATAATTGTGTTATCAAGAACTCTATTATATTAAATGATGTTTATCTTGGCGATAATATTCATATAGAGAATTGTATTGTTGAAAGTCGTGACACAATTAGAGCTAATTCATACCACTGTGGAGAAGATGGTATTAAAATAGTGGTTGAGAAAAACGAGAGGTATGTTCTATAATAGGGAACTATATTTCGTTTCCTACGACAGAAACTATTTGGGAGAAGTAAACATTTACAAAATAGCAAAAATTATATAACTAAATTCGAAGGCAGACGAAAGGGGTACGAGACATGAAAATTACAGATGTACGTGTGCGTAAAGTAGCAAAAGAGGGTAAAATGAAAGCGGTCGTTTCGATTACGATTGATGATGAATTTGTAGTTCATGATATCAAGGTAATTGAAGGAGAAAAAGGGTTATTTATAGCAATGCCAAGTAGAAAAGCATCCGATGGAGAGTATAGAGATATTGCTCATCCTATAAATTCCGATACAAGAGAGAAAATTCAGCAAATTATTTTGGATAAATATGCAGCAGCACTTCTCGAAGATGCAGAAGACTAAACTGTTTTATGAAGGTGGAAAGTTCTTAAATAGAGCTTTCCATTTTTTATGCGTGACAAATATTGGTTATTACTGTAAAATATATAGGGCAAACTAGTTATTAATTAATAACGATAGAGGCACAAAATAGCTATATAATCAATATAGAGCAACATCTGATCGGACAGTCGATTTACATATAAATAAAATTAAAGGAGAAATCAATGATTCAATTAAAAGCAGTGATTTTGGCAGCAGGAAAAGGTACAAGAATGAAATCAGATTTACCAAAGGTAGTTCATACGGTAAATGATAGACCAATGGTTGAATATTCAATAGATGCAGCAAAAAGCGCAGGAGCAAATGAGATATGCTTAGTTGTAGGTTATCAAAGTGAAGTAGTAAAAAACAGTGTGAATTGCGACGTACAGTATGTAATGCAATCCGAACAGTTAGGCACTGGTCATGCAGTAAAATGTGCGAAGGACTTTATTGGAGTAGAAGGTGAAACACTCATATTATTCGGAGATACGCCGCTTATTACAGGCAAAACATTAAGTAAATTAGTTGCATTTCATAGAATGAATGGTAATGGAGTTACCGTATTATCTGCCAAAGTAGATAACCCAACGGGCTATGGAAGAATCATAAGAAATGAAGATGGAACGTTTAAAAAGAGTGTGGAGCATAAAGATGCAAATAAAGAAGAACTTTTATCCAAAGAAATAAATTCTGGAATGTATGTGTTTAATGCTAGAGAACTAAGTGAAGCACTGGATCAACTTACTACGAATAATGCACAGGGTGAATATTATCTTCCAGATACACTTACAATAATTAAAGAAAAAGGCTTCAAAGTAAATGCATATATCATAGAGGATGCGGTGGAAATATCTGGAGTAAATGACCAAGAACAGCTAAAAGAAGCAGCGTTAATCATGAGTAATCGGTAATTTGTAGAAATGAGGAAATCAGTATGTATATGATAGTGGGGCTTGGAAACCCAACAAAGGAGTACAAAGGTACACGCCATAATGTAGGATTTGATGCAATTGATGCAATTAGTGAGAAATATAAAATTAATGTGGATACGAAGAAACATAAGGGTTTATATGGCTCGGGTTATATAGAGGGATTAAAGGTAGTTTTAGTAAAACCTCAAACTTTTATGAATTTAAGTGGTGAATCTGTAAAATTATTCATAGATTATTATAAGACAGATCCAGAGACTGAGTTGATTGTTATCTATGATGATATTGACTTAGATGTTGGACAGCTTAGAATTCGAAAAAAAGGAAGTGCAGGCGGACATAATGGTATTAAAAATATTATTGCACAGATTGGTACGCAGAATTTCAATCGAATTAAAGTGGGCGTCGGAGAAAAACCAAGAGGAATGGATTTAGCAGATTATGTCCTTGGACATTTTTCAAAAGCAGACCGCGTTATGGTAGAGGAATCGTTAGATCATGTAGTGGCAGCAGTGGAATTAATGATTACTAAGGATGTTGATACAGCAATGAATGAATTTAATAAAAAAGTAAAGTAATGAGAGTGTGAAAGTAAATGTTATGATATAGCCTAGGGCTGGATATTATTAAGTAAACCATTTACATCAATCACATCGGCTAGTTTGTGCGCACAATTATCAACCATTGGAGGAAATATGAACGCTTTAATAAGTCCTTTGAGTCAAATGAATGAATTTAATGAGATAAAGACTGCTTTGAATAAGGAAAGTGGTCTTATTCAAGTGTCAGGATGTATTGATTCACAAAAATCACATTTTATTTATGCTCTTTCAGAGGGACATAGAAATAAAATTATTGTGGCAGGAAATGAATTAAAAGCCAAAGAAATATACGAAGATTATAAATCTTTTGATAAAAATACGATGTTATATCCAGCAAAAGACTTAATATTTTTTAATGCTGATATTCATGGAAACTTAATTGCAAAGCAAAGAATTGATGTTATAAAATCAATTCTAGAAAATAAAGAAGTAACCATTATCCTTACTTTGGATGGCTTAATGGATTACATTGTCCCACTTGAGGCAGTGAAAGAATCTATAAT
Organism: Lachnotalea sp.; assembly: GCA_041821265.1. GTDB lineage: Bacteria > Bacillota > Clostridia > Lachnospirales > Lachnospiraceae > Lachnotalea. The sequence continues at coordinate 14,264 of JBGUEQ010000041.1, forward strand.
CCGAATCAATAGTGAATCTACCATTGATATTAATAAGTTAAAGGGTCAATTAATTGGACTTGGATACGAAAAAGTTTCGCAAGTAGAAGCTTCAGGTCAATTTGCAATAAGAGGTGGTATTATTGATATCTTTTCCTTAACGGAAGAAAATCCGTATCGTATTGAATTATGGGATGATACCGTGGATTCCATAAGAAGCTTTGATGCAGAGAGTCAACGCTCCTTGGATCAACTGGAAGAAATAGTAATATATCCTGCAGCAGAGATTGTTCTTGATTCTAATAAAATAAATACTGGCATTAAAAAGATTGAAAAAGAAGCAAAACCTTATATTGAAAAGCTTCGTAAGGAAATGAAGACAGAGGAAGCCTTTCGAATTAAAAGTTCCGTTGAAGAAGTGAAGGAACAGCTAGTTGAATTTAGTGGACTTGGAACAAAAGGGATTGATAGTTATATTAAATATTTCTATGAAGATGCGACTACATTCTTGGATTATTTTGATAAAGAAAATACAGTCATTTTTCTAGATGAGCCGAATCGAATATTGGAAAAAGGCGAAGCCATTGAAAATGAATTCAGAGAAAGCATGATCCATCGTATCGAAAAGGGATATATTTTACCGGGTCAGATGGACATACTTTTAAGCTATAGGCAAATAGTAGGGAAGATAAATAAAATAAGGGGTCTAGCACTATGTACACTGGATGGCAGACAAACAGATTTTAAGATTACAAATAAATATGATATAACGGCGAAATCGGTTAATTCTTATAACAATAGTTTTGAATTATTGGTCAAAGACTTAGAAGGGTGGAAAAAAGCAGGATACAGAGTGATCTTGTTATCAGCCTCCAAGACAAGAGCCGCGAGATTAGCCGAAGACTTAAGAGATCATGGATTAAGCGCTTTTTATTCGGAGACACTTGATAAAGAGGTGCAATGCGGAGAAATTATGACGACTTTTGGAAATGTCCATAAGGGTTACGAGTATCCGCTAATTAAATTTGTTATTATTTCTGAATCGGATATCTTTGGCGCCGAGAAGAAGAAAAAGAAAAAAAGAAAAGTATATGAAGGTCAGAAGATTCAAGATTTTAGCGAGCTTAAAGTCGGAGATTATGTTGTCCATGAAAATCACGGTCTTGGTATTTATAAGGGAATCGAAAAAATTGAAGTGGACAAAGTTACAAAAGATTATATTAAGATAGAATATGCTTCTGGGGGCAATCTCTATATTTTAGCTACCCAGCTTGAACTAATACAAAAATATGCTAGTAGTGATGCGAAAAAACCAAAGCTAAACAAACTTGGTTCGCAGGAATGGAATAAGACTAAGACTAGGGTTCGAGGTGCGGTTCAAGAAATTGCGAAGGATTTAGTGCAACTATATGCACTGAGACAGGAAAAGGAAGGCCATGTTTATAGGGAAGATACGGTGTGGCAGAGAGAATTTGAAGAAATGTTTCCATATGAGGAGACAGAAGATCAACTTCTCGCAATTGAAGCAGTAAAAAAAGATATGGAAAGTACAAAAATCATGGATCGACTTGTGTGCGGAGATGTTGGCTATGGTAAGACAGAGATAGCAATAAGAGCAGCATTTAAGGCGGTTCAAGAGGGCAAGCAAGTAGTTTATTTAGTTCCAACTACCATATTAGCACAACAACATTATAATACCTTTGTGCAAAGAATGAAGGATTTCCCGATTAGAGTAGATTTAATGTCTAGATTCAGGTCGGCGACGGAACAGAAGAAGACGGTGGAGGACTTAAAGAAAGGTTTTGCAGATATTATTGTTGGAACACATCGCGTGTTATCCAAAGATGTTTTGTTTAAAGATTTGGGACTTCTTATCATTGATGAGGAACAACGTTTTGGAGTGACACATAAGGAGAAGATTAAGCAGTTTAAGAAAAATGTGGATGTGCTTACACTGACGGCTACACCTATTCCTAGAACACTTCATATGAGTTTAATTGGAATCAGAGATATGAGCGTATTGGAAGAGCCACCTATGGATAGAATGCCAATTCAAACTTTCATCATGGAATACAACGATGAGATGGTAAGAGAAGCAATTAATCGTGAGTTAGCACGAGATGGTCAAGTGTATTACGTATATAACAGGGTAAATAACATAGATGAAGTTACTAACGCAATTGCTGCACTGGTGCCAGATGCAAATGTGGCATTTGCACATGGACAGATGCATGAACATGAACTTGAAAAGATTATGTATAATTTCATTAATGGTGAAATTGACGTATTAGTATCAACAACAATTATTGAAACAGGACTTGATATTTCTAATGTAAATACAATTATTATTCATGATGCAGATAATCTGGGTCTGTCACAGCTTTATCAGTTAAGGGGACGTGTGGGACGCTCCAATCGTACTTCCTATGCATTTCTAATGTATAAAAGAAACAAGATGCTAAAAGAAATTGCAGAAAAGCGATTGCATGCAATACGTGAATTTACAGAACTTGGCTCAGGATTTAAAATTGCAATGAGAGATTTGGAAATTCGTGGTGCAGGTAATCTTCTGGGCGCACAACAGAGTGGACACATGGAAGCAGTAGGTTATGATTTGTATTGTAAAATGCTAAATGAGGCAGTAAAATCACTTAAGAATGTAGATGTTGTGGAAGACAAGTATAACACTACAATTGATATTGATATTGATGCATTTATTTCTGAAAAATATATTGCTAGCGAGTTCCAGAAACTAGATATTTATAAGCGTATTGCCAGTCTTGAAAATGAAGAAGAATGTGATGATATGTTAGAAGAACTCATCGACCGATTTGGAGAGCCGCCAAGATCAGTTACTAATCTATTAGCAGTGGCAGAGCTTAAGGCGTTAGCAGCAAGTATTTTCATAACAGAAATTTCACAAAAAGGTGATACAATTAAATTTACGATGTATGAAAAAGCCAAGGTAAATCCAGCTAAAATACCAGCGATTATAGAAAAATATGGAAATACGCTTAAGTTTACGATAGATGCAAATCCATTTTTCACTTATATCCCACTTAAGAATAAAGAAAAACCTGATATGCTTATGGTTGTAAAAAATATTCTAAATGATATAAAGACGTTGATAGATGAGTGAAAAAGGACTATAATCATAAAAGAGTATCATGGCGGGGGACGCCAATGAAAGGAGAAATAATGAAAAAGAACGTAAGTAAAAAAATAGCGGGTATTGCAGTAGCAGTGTTAGCTTGTTCAATTATGGTAACAGGTTGTGCTGGTTCTGTTAAATCGGATACAGCTGTAGCGGTAGTAAATGGAGAGGAAATTCCATTTGGAGTTGCCAAATTTGATGCTAAGATGCAGCAGGTAACTTATGAAACATATTATGGATCAATGTTTGGAGATGATATGTGGAGTCAGACCATTGGTGGAGATATGACTTTTGGAGAATCAACATTAGAAGGAATTTTAGATGATTTAAAAGAAATGTATTTGGTTGATCAACATGCAGATGAATACAGTATTACATTAACAGATGAAGAGACTGCAAGTATTGCAGCAGCAGCAGCACAATTTGTAGCGGATAATACACAAGATGCATTAGATTCGATGGGTGCTAATGAAGATATTATTAACCAGTATTTAACAAAGTATACGATCAAAGATAAAGTAGAGAACGTAATTAAAGCAGGTGCAGATACGGTAGTATCAGACGAAGATGCAGCACAGAAAACATTTTCTTATGTGTTGGTATCAACATCAGGAACAACAGATGCGGATGGAAATACCGTTGAATTGACAGAAGAGGAACTTGCGGCGAAAAAGGCAGAAGCTCAAGCAATTGTAGATGCAGCAACAGCAAGTGGTGATTTTGAAACAGCAGTTACCGATGCAGGACTTACAGTAAGTAGTGCTTCCTATGGTAAAGATGATGATGCAGGAATGGATGCAGCAGTTATAACAGCAGCAGATGTATTAGAAGAAGGTGATACTTCACCAGTAGTGGAAACCGATGCAGGGTATTATGTACTTAATCTTGTTAGTGCATTTGATGCAGAACAGACAGAAAGTAGAAGGGCGGAGATTATTTCTGATAGACAAGATACATTATATAATGATACTTATACAACGTGGAAAGATGCTGCGGAGATTACTGTAGACGAAAAGGTATGGGGTAAAGTTACATTTGAAGACAAACTATCAATGGTAGATACCACAAGTGCCGAAGATACGACAACAGATGCTACGACAGATACAACGACAGACGCTACAACAGATACAACGACAGATACAACTGCAACAGATGCTACAACACCAGAAGGTGAGGTAGCACCAGCAAATTAATAAAAATTTATGATGGAGTTTGAAATAACCACGTTAGTGTTGAATCGGATATGAGTACCCGATTCGACGAAAATAGTAATATATAAGAAATGCAGATTCTTAGGAGTCTGCATTTCTTGTATCTCAATATATTTTAGTCATTTAAAAGGAATACAAAACTAATTAATTAACCGCCTAATGTGACATCTTGTTTATCATACCAGATGAGTGCTTGTGATAAATGTTCATTTTTAAAATCTGGCCATAAATCATCAATAATAAAGAAATCAGAGTAAACAGATTGAACAGGAAGAAGACCAGATAATCTTCTCATACCACCCCACCTAATAATTAAATCAATTCTTGAAATATCGCGAGAATTAATATGATGGATAAGTTCATTGTTTGCTAAATTTTGACCAATGCCAGATAGATCCCACTCCCAGCCGTAATTAACGAGGAAATTAACTTTGATTCCACCACCATTGATATCTGTTCTAGTTGTATAGGGGGTAAGTTCTTGGGGAAAGCATTTTGAATTAGTATTACCAGTGACAAGAAGAGAACATCCTTCGTCAGCAATTAGTTTTACTGCATCAACACAGGATTTTGTAAAAGCCTGTAGTTGTGCGGCAGGACGTTTACAATTATCAATGGTAAATCCGTAGTAAGTAATTTCTTTGATCCCGAGCTCTTTCGCTAATTTTAGAACGGATAACCCAGGAAGAAGACCATGGTCATAGCCATCCGATTTATTCATGTTGTGATTCACTGCCCAACGCCTGTTACCATCCGGGATGATTGCTATATGTGAAGGTAATCTCATTATTATCGCTCCTATCAGTTTGTTTTAGAACAAAGAGTTTTATGGTACAAAAAAATACTATAGATAAGATTTGTTCTTATGTATAGTATTTCCAATTCCTGATAGATTAAACCTAAAAGAGATTTATTATCACTATTCAATACCTATAAACGTGAAGTATTTTGCAAAGAAAAATCCTGAGTTATTGTAACAAAGCACCCACGACCGCATTCACAAGCTTACCATCTGCAATGCCCTTAACCTTTGGCATAAGTTCTTTCATGATTTTACCCTTATCACTAGCGGTTGGTGCACTAAGTCCTAAAGTAGCTAAAACTTCAGCTACAATAGCTTTTATATCATCTTCACTAAGCATCTTTGGCGCAAATTCTTCCAAAACTGCAATACGTCCTTTACATTCTTCAATAATATCAGTTCGATCAGCAGGAGTAAGCTCGAGAGTTTCCTTTGTCTGCTTAATTTCCTTTAATATTACTTCATTTTCTTCTTCTTGTGTTAAGTCACTTCTTTTGTCGATTGCCTTATTCTTCAATGCTGATAGCAATAAAGAAAGGGAACCTTTTCTATCCTTATCGCCAGCTTTCATAGCGGTAATCATCGCGCTTCTAATTTCTTCAATTTTACTCATTTTGTTACCTCCATAATATTTATCTTAGTGTAAAGTATAAAACGATTTAGTTGATTTGTAAAGACGTTATAAATAAATCAAAGCGAATGAAATTAATAACATGTTTTTAAATAATATATGAAATTTGACACAATTAGCTGCAAATGATATTCTAAATACAAAGTAAGGGGTGATACAGCGTTTGCTGCTACTAGTATGTGAAGAATAGTGGCATAAGTGCTAGTAAGTGTGGAAAACTATCCCCGTTACCAGTAGATATGTGTATAAGCATAGGTGGAGGACAGTATGTATCAGATATTAATTGTAGAAGATGATAAAACAATCGAGAGTAATTTAATTGAAAGTCTAGGTAAATGGGGATTTCAAGCGACAGGAATAGAAGATTTATCGAATGTAGTCATAGAATTTACAAATAGGAATCCTCATATTGTGTTAATGGATATCTCTTTGCCATTTTACAATGGATATTATTGGTGTGGCGAAATAAGAAAGATTTCGAAAGTTCCAATTATATTTGTATCTTCACATTCAGATAATATGGATATTGTTATGGCAATTAATATGGGTGGAGATGACTTTATTACAAAACCATTTTCCATGGAAATTATTGTTGCTAAGGTGCAGGCACTCCTTAGACGAGCCTATGACTACAGACCAGAAATGAATCATGTAGAACATAAGGGAGCAATTCTCGATTTGAATGATGCTTCTTTAGCTTATAATAAGACCAAAATCGATTTAACCAAAAATGAGTTTCGTATCCTTCAAGTATTAATGGAGAATAAAAATGAAGTTGTTTCAAGAGATAAAATTATGAGAAAATTGTGGGACAATGATAGCTTTATTGATGACAATACGCTTACGGTTAACCTAAACCGGTTAAGAAAAAAATTAGATGCGAATAAGCTTACAGACTTTATTGAAACCAAAAAAGGACTGGGGTATATCATTCATGATTAGAGACTATATCAAATGTCAAAAAGGAATGTTTATTAGTATTCTTGTAGCAATTATTATATTTCCATTTTTTGAGAGTCTTTTAAATATTGAATTATATGATACCTTATATAGTGTTTTGCTATATTTGGTAATTATGGTTGCTTATCTTTCCTATGATTTTTATAAGTTTGCGAAAAAATATAGAAAACTCGAGATTATTCGACATAACGTTACAATCAATGTACAGGATATCCCAGAGGCTTTGAATCCATATGATGCAAAATATAATGAAATATTAATGAGTTTATATGATGTAATTAATGATACGGTTAGCCAGATAGACAAAAATAATACAGAAAACATAGAATATTATACTTTATGGCTTCATCAGATTAAGACACCCATTGCAGCGATGTATTTGGTATATCAGAATATGGAAGACATTCCGCAAAAGGCAGTTTTGGAGCAGGAATTATTTAAAATCGAACAATATGTGGAGTTGGCGTTACAATTTGTTAAGATTGGAAATATTGAATCAGATCTTGCAATAAATCATTATCCTTTGGGCGATATTATAAGACAAAGTATTCGAAAGTACTCTGTTCTTTTCATTAACAAGAGACTAGGTGTTAATGTGGAAGGGTGCGACCAAATCATTACAACGGATAGTAAGTGGTTTGCTTTTATTCTGGAACAGATTTTCTCCAATGCAGTAAAGTATACAAATGCAGGAAGTATACAAATTTACACAAGGGATGAAGAGAAGGGAACCTGGCTAACCATAGAGGATTCTGGAATTGGTATTAGGAAAGAAGATATGAAACGTATCTTTGAAAAGGGCTATACTGGGTTTAATGGAAGATTAGATAAGAAGGCAAGTGGAATTGGTCTATATCTGGTGAAGAAAGTTGCCACAGCCTTAAATCATGATATTCAAATTGAATCCGAAGTTTCGAAAGGAACAAAAGTACATATATTTATCAAGAAGTATTGCTAAATGACAAAAATGTAAGAAATGAAAGAGAAATGTAAGCTAATATTATGGCAGAGCATTTCTTTTTTTATTATGATAGGTACATAAGATATAGCAAAGAAAATAACAGATAGTTATCTAGGAGGAGTAAAAATGGAATTATTAGAAGTAAAAAATATTAAAAAGGTTTACAATACAAGATTTGGAGGGCAACAGTGTCAGGCACTATCTAATGTAAACTTTACGGTAGAACAAGGGGAATATGTTGCAATCATGGGACCATCAGGGTCAGGAAAGACAACATTACTTAATATATTAGCTTCCTTAGATAAGCCAACAAGTGGTGAGGTTATGTTAGAAGGTAAAAATATGGCTAAGATAAAAGAGGGAGAGCTAGCAAGTTTTCGAAGAAAGAATTTAGGATTTGTATTTCAGGACTTTAATTTACTTGATACCTTTTCTATAAAGGATAATATATTTTTACCATTGGTTTTATCTAAGACGGATTATAAAGAGATGGAAAAGAGACTAGAGCCAATTGCGAAGTCCCTTGAAATAGAAGAATTACTTGAAAAATATCCGTACGAAGTATCTGGTGGACAAAAGCAACGTGCGGCAGTGGCAAGAGCAATTATAACAAATCCTAAGATTTTACTCGCAGATGAACCAACTGGAGCACTGGATACAAAGGCGTCTAGTAATTTGTTAAACATATTTAATGGAATTAATGAGAACGGTCAGACAATCTTAATGGTTACACATAGTACACAAGCCGCAAGTCATGCAAAACGAGTTTTATTTATAAGAGATGGGGAAGTGTTTAGTCAGATATACAGGGGTGAAGAGTCTCGCAATGAATTTTTTCAAAAAATTGTATCAAACTTGTCTGTATTATCAGACGGAGGTGTTGACATTGGGTAAGAATTTATATATAAAATTAGCAACTACAAATATCAAAAAAGGAAAAGATATTAACTTGCCTTACATGATTGCAATTACAATTATCATGGTAACCTATTATCTGGTTGTTGCATTGCTTTATAACAAAGGTTTAAAAGATATCCCAAACAGTGGCGCACTCGTTCAATGTTTTGAAATGGCTAACATTATTATTGGTATTATTGTTTTTATCTTTATGATTTATATTAATAGTTTTTTAATAAAGAAGAGATTGAAGGAATTTGGACTATACAACATTCTTGGCCTAGAAAAAAAGCATATTATTTACGTTATGATTATTGAAAACTTAATCATTTTTGGATTTTCTATTTTAAGTGCTTTGATTTTAGGAACTGTATTTGGAAAGCTTATTTTTATGATTCTTCTAAAAGTTTGTCATACTTCTACAGGCTCTAGGTTTTTATTAAGTATGAAACCGTACATTCAGACATTAGGGTTATTTGGAATTACATTTGTTGTTTGCTCCGTTTATAATATTATTATAATAGTAAGAAATAAAACAATTGACCTATTGCATAGTGATAAATATGGCGAGAAGAAAATGAAAGGTATGGTGTTCTTTACCATTATTGGAATCGTGCTTATGGCAGTCGCTTATTATATGGCAAATACAACAACTAATTATGTTCAGGCGATACAAATTTTCTTCCCAGCCGTATTTATGGTAATCATCGCTACCTATTTGTTATTTGTGACTGGAAGTATTGTGTTACTTAATATATTAAAAAAGAATAAAAAGTTTTACTATAAAACAAATAATTTTATTTCAACGTCTAGTTTGATTTTTCGAATGAAACAAAATGCAGTGGGTTTAGCCAATATATGTATTTTAAGTACCATGGTAATTGTAACGGCGGCGGGATGCGTATCTTTATATTGTGGACAGGAGACCATAATCAAACAAATGAATCCATTTGATTTAACAGTATATAGGCAGGAAGATACTATCTCAGAAAATGTGATGCAAGAAGCAGCAGATAAGCACAATATTACAATTAGTAATTACGTGGAATATAACTCAGTACATGGCGGACTTATTATTGATGGTAGTTTGGTAAAAAAAATAGATGAATCAGATTTCACAAGCTTGGATATTGACAAAGTGTATGATTTTGTGGCAATGAGTGCGGATGAATATAATAGAGCATGTGGTACTGATATTCATGTGGAAAGTGGCCATATGGTAATGGCATCTCTAAATGATATATCAATGCTTGCAAATGGGATAGATGTAGAAGGTAACCTATATCAGGTGGATAATATTTTGAAAGACAGTCCGTTGCTTAATTGTAAAAATTCAAAAGTAGATCATACAATCTATATTATTTTTGCCAATGCAGATGAAGCGATGACCTTCACTAATTTGATATATTACAATCAGTATGATGAAGCTAATAGTATTACGAGTACACAATTTATTAATTATGAGGGTGAGAATAATGATAGACTTTTATTTGCTCAGGAAATTGCTGCTATGTCTCAAAAATCATTGTTTGCTAGTCTGGATACCTATCGGGTGGATGCTTATGGTACGTATGGTGGTATACTTTTTATCGGAGTATTTTTTATCATAATTTTTATCACCATAACCATACTTATTATATACTTTAAACAAGTAACAGAAGGTTTTGATGATAGAGAACGTTTTATCATTTTACAAAAGGTTGGAATGGATGAAAAAATGGTAAAACAAGCCATTAATCGCCAGATTATTATTGTTTTCTTTTTACCGCTTATTATGGCTTTAACCCATTTATTAGCAGCATCCAATATCATTAAGTCCATGATGACTGCATTTTATTTGGTGGATCTTGAGCTTGTTTTGAAATGTATCGTGGCTACATCAGCAATCTTTGCAGTAATTTATATAATAGTATATAAAGTGACTGCAAAGACATACTATAAAATTGTAAAATTCTAAAATAAATTATATGAAAAATGGGCAATTTTAACACTTTTATCTTGCTATAAACCTATTAAAATGCAATGGGATTCGATATTTTTATTATTCAGATTTTTCAGCTACTTACCACATCCTAATCAATGTTCAAATTTGGGCTGTTTAAGTGTTTCGATTAATCCTTGGCTGATTAGCAAAACTTGATTGTAACCACCCCACCAGAATCACTGTTTCGCAGTTCTAATTGTCCTGCGTGCGTTTTTGCTACTTGTGATGCAAACCAAAGGCCAAGACCATTGTGTCCATCGGCGCCACGCGCTGCATCACCACGCCATAGGTGCTCTGTTGCATGGTGTAACGTCGCCTTGCTAAAGCCGGGGCCTTCATCACATACAGTGACTTGCCAACCCCCATCTACCATTCTGCCTTCCAAATACACGGTTCCACCCATCGGTGTATGCTCGATGGCATTCTGCACCACATTACCGAGAGCGCGAAGTAAATGGTCTTTCTGAATGACCGCAGCACCTTCCAGGACGTTTTGGGTTTGCATGCAAACCCTCTTGACTTGTGCAATGGCCATTGTACTCTGGCAAAGTTCGTCAAACATTGCGGGCAGGCTGGTGTTTTCAAATGCCTCATCCGCACCGGCAGAGGTTTCCAGCAGACTGGCAACATAGTGATTGGCTCGATTATTACTTGCCACAATTGTTTTTACCATTTTGCGGCTGCTCTCAGGCAGTTCTTCATCTAGTAGAAGTTCGGCATTGCCTCCCACCAAGGTGAGCGGGGTTTTTAAATCATGTGCGAGTGCTGCTATTTCCGCCTCGCGTTCTTGCTGCGCAGCCCACTGGGAGGACAGGGAGCTGTACAAAGCCTTTCGCATATGCTCCATAGCATCGAGTGCCTGATCGTACTCCCTTATGCCCGCATGAGGAACTTCAAAATCCAGTTCCTGAGCGCCTACCTTCTCGCTCACCTCGCCAAAGAGCTTCAGCTTGGTGGCGAGGTGCTGACGCAGCCACAGGGTGTTAAACAGCAGACAAAGCACCAATACAATACCAAGTGTGGACAGCCACAGATATTCAAAAGGGGGCAGTATGTCGCGTAGCTCAGGGTTGACAAACTCTCCCCTGTAATACCAGTGAAAGATTATTGTGCTTCCATCTGTGTAGGTGTGCTGTGAAACATATATGCTGGTAAAGAGCAGTATATGTTCACTCGCGATGGCCATTTTTGCCTGCATATCAAAACGCACACCGCTTCGGATTAGTGTATGGGTCGGCTGGCGCACTTCCCGCCGCAGATGGGCATTTACCCTTGCTTGAAGCTCTGCAATACTAAATGGCTTTTTAATGTAATCATCGGCAGATTACATATTTGTAATATAATGAAAAATAACCTCACATCAGAAATGATATGGTATCCACCATAAGCGTAATAAACTAAAAATAATGTTGTAACCAATATAGGCATTAACAAATACAATAATATAAGTGGAGTTCGTTTGATTTTGGTAAAGTTGGAAGAGAACTCTCTTATAATCGTCATTTGCGATACACCTGCTTTTTGTACCACCGTGAAAACAAGGCTGAAAGTGCCAGTATAGTAAGCAAGGATATCAATACCAGCAATAAACTTTTTCCTAAAGTTAAAATGTATCTTGAGCCTGCTTCAACCAATAATCCATTTGGCAAAACTCCAAATAATGTAACCATAAACCTCGCAGGCCAGCTATATGGGAAGAACCAAAACAAAGGTGTTAAGGAAAATAACAATCCGCCGAATGCAATGGCAAACAAATTTATTATCACAGAACCAACAAATCCAACTTTTTGATCCAAAAACAAACAGAAAGGAATCTGCCATAATAAAGAGATCCACATTAAGCAGTATCCTAAAATATAATATCCGATATGACCAATTGCAACTGAAATACCTGCTAATATACATTCTGCAATAACGTTGATAAAAGATAGTAATAATGATATTAACAAAAAATTTAGCGCTATCAAAATTGTTTTAGAAATAAATGTCTTCTTCAAGTCAATGGGCAAACTATAAAGAGTTCGGTATTTATGTTTCTGATCCTTATTATTAACTAAATGACATAAAATCACGATGGACAAAGACGCAATAGGCATACTCCAATTGCAAACCATAGAGCTTGAAAATCCACCTAAACCAATTCCAATATATATAAATATCATTGATATTAAAATTAAAGCTACGGGAATGAATATAATGAGTTTTCTAAATAGGGAGCGTTTAAACTTCAAGTTTTCTGCTTTTAAATATGCTCGTAACATCATATTGCACGCTCCTTTTTGATGATATCCATAAACAATTGTTCTAAATTTTCATTTGCATCAATTTTATCTTGATACAGGAGCGATCCATTGTATATGATTCCTATGTCGTCAGCCACTTGTTGTACTTCGCTTAAAATATGACTTGATATAATTACAGAAATCCCTGACTCCGCAAATGTTCGAATCATTTTCCTTAATTCTTCAATACCAAAAGGATCTAACCCGTTTGTAGGCTCATCTAAGACTAATAATTCGGGGTCATTTAACAACGCTAATGCTATACCCAATCGCTGTTTCATTCCCAACGAAAAATCGGATGTCTTTTTATTTTTAGTATCCAGTAAGTCCATTTTTTGTAAAACTTCATTACATTTATTTGTTGAAATCCCCATAAGGATCGCTCGTACTTTTAAATTTTCAAATGCCGTTAAATTCTCATACAGTGGAGGCGATTCGATCAACGAGCCAATATTCAATAAATCTTTTCGAGTCCAAGGATGATTGTTAAATAATATTTCACCTGATGTCGGTCTGATAATTCCTGTAATCATCTTCAATAATGTTGATTTGCCAGCACCATTAGGTCCTAATAAACCATAGACAGAATTTTTTCTTACAGATATAGACAACTCTTTTATTGCATATGTCTTTTTAAATTTTTTAGAAATATGATTGGTTTTTATTATACCCTCATACATTATAACTTCCTCCATTTTACAGTTAGTAGCTGGTTTGTACAGTGCCCGTTCCATGGGGTAGTACATCCAGTTGATCTGTTACTGCTATGATAACAGCCATTTTTAAGGATTTTATAAGGAAATGAGTGTATACTCAAAAATTTATGCAACATTGACTTCTATTTCTTTCATTGTCTACCTCATGTTTTTAATTCCATAAAGATTCTGAATGAAAGATTAGTGTCTTGCTTTGGGAGAACCTATTCACATATCAGAAGATATGTTCTTAAAATATGTATTATAAATTCATTTAACGGCTACTTATTAAAAGATAGAGATGGAATTCTTAAAACAATTAAGGAAGATGCACAAAATCATGGAATTGGTATATATTCCAGTATGAAAGCTGCAAGCAAGTACCGAGGAACAGCTCTATTATTTTATACAATTATTATAAATGGTATATTATAGTGAAGGAAAATCAAAATCCAAAAGTTCAGAAAACTGTGTAATCACATAATAAGGTTTTTCAATTGTTCCAAAACCATAACTAGCATAAATGATTGGAATACCTGCTATTTTACAGGCATCCGCATCTCCTTGCGTATCACCAATATAAATAGCAGATTTTAAGCTGTTTCGTTCCATCATAATTTTTAGATTATCACCTTTTAACAGACCGGTTTCTCCAGGACAAGTAAAATCGGTGATATACTCTCCAAGATTTGTAGCTTTTAGGAAAGCTTCAATATATCCAGCCTGACAATTGCTCACAATAAATAATTTGTGTTGCTTTGATAATTCTTTTATTCCATCCGCCATTCCCTCGTACCAAATGCAAGGTTCCTTATCGATTAATTCATGTTCATGTTCGAAACAACTAACTCCAAGTTCTTTTTTCTTATCCACATCAAGCATTGGAAATAAAGCATCAAGAATGTCATCAAGTGGTTTGCCAAATAAGCCTTTTAGCTGTTGTGCATCTACTCTTATATCTAAATTTGTGATATCTTCAATTGCTTGATTCCAAGCCCTAGCAACAACTTCTCTAGAATCCCATAAAGTTCCGTCTACATCAAAAATTATACCGTCCATGTAATCCTCCTTCGCATTTAAAACATTGAATAATTACCATGATAGTATATTTAATTGGGATAAGCAAGTATTCTATTGACGAAACTATCAATTATACAATTTTTAATGCATTAATTAAAAATTATGTTATAATATAAAGGTTTATAAAAATTGTAGGAATTAGTCATAATAAATGATACTTTGTGAAATGGTGTTATAATAAGTACCATATGACAAATCAAAGGAGATTAGTATGAGTACAATGAATTTAACGTTGTTGACAGATTTATATGAGTTGACAATGATGCAAGGGTATTTTAAGAACAATAAGACAGAAACTGTTATTTTTGATGCATTTTATAGAACCAATCCAAGCGGAAATGGGTTTGCTATTACTGCGGGATTAGACCAGGTGATTGATTATATTAAGAATTTACATTTTGAAGATAAAGACATTGAATATTTAAGAAGTCTTTCTATTTTCGAAGAAGATTTTTTGGCTTATCTAAGCAACTTTAAGTTTACAGGAGATATCTATGCGATTCCAGAAGGAACCATTGTATTTCCGAGGGAGCCATTAGTTAAGGTAATTGCCCCAATTATGGAAGCACAGTTGGTAGAGACTGCTATTCTTAATATTATCAACCATCAAAGTTTAATTGCTACGAAAGCGGCAAGGGTAGTGTATGCGGCAAAAGGCGATGGGGTTATGGAATTCGGACTTCGCCGTGCACAAGGACCAGATGCAGGTATTTACGGTGCAAGAGCGGCTGTGATTGGTGGATGTATTGGTACTTCGAATGTATTAACAGGTCAGCTATTTGATGTTCCAGTTCTCGGTACACATGCACACAGCTGGATTATGAGCTTTGCAGATGAGTATACTGCATTTAAGCAATATGCTGATTTGTATCCTAATAAATGTATTCTTCTAGTAGATACATATGATACGTTGAAATCAGGTGTTCCAAATGCAATTAAAATATTTGATGAGATGAAAGCTAACAACATTCCTATGCCATATTACGGGATTCGAATGGATAGCGGAGATTTAGCGTATTTATCTAAGAAGGCAAGAAAAATGCTGGATGCTGCGGGATATTATGATGCAGTAATTGCAGCTTCTAGTGATTTGGATGAATATTTGATTGATAGTTTAAAGACGCAAAGAGCAGCAATATCTTCATGGGGCGTTGGAACTAATTTGATTACATCAAAGGATTGCCCAGCGTTTGGAGGTGTCTATAAATTAGCTGCAATAATGAATGAAGAAGGCAATTTCATTCCTAAAATAAAGTTATCTGAGAATACAGAAAAGATAACAAATCCAGGAAATAAAACCGTTTATCGTATATATGAAAAAGAATCGGGAAAAATTAAAGCAGATTTAATTTCATTAGTAGGCGAACAGTTTTCAGAAGATAAGGATTTGATGATTTTTGATCCGATTGAGACTTGGAAAAAGACGAAATTAAAGGCTGGAACATTTACATTAAGAGAAATTCTGGTTCCCGTATTTGAGTCGGGTGAATGCATTTATGAATCACCTAAGGTTATGGATATTCGTGCTTATTGTTTTAAAGAGCTCGAGACATTGTGGGATGAGACGAAACGTTTAGTAAATCCACATAGAGTGTATGTAGATTTGTCACAGGAGTTATTTCAGATGAAAGCAGAGCTGATAGATAAAATCAGCCAGCATGACTAGGAAGTTTGTATTAATAATGTAAAAAATCAAGCACAAGGTATGATTCGGAGACTATGAATCATACCTTGTTATGGTTCATAAAAACATGTTCACGTATATTTTAATTAATGCACACATAGATAATTATCACAAGAACAGTAAAAATAAAAAACGTATTTTCGGAAGATAAAAGTCATATAAAATAATTGTAAGATATACGTATTAAATCCTTGATTTAACAAATAATAGTATCAAGGTTATAAGTTACTATTAAGTCAAATGGAGGAAATTTTATGAAAGCAACAGGAATAGTAAGACGAATAGATGATCTTGGTCGTGTCGTAATTCCAAAAGAAATTAGACGTACGCTTAGAATTAGAGAAGGAGATCCACTGGAGATTTTTACAGACAGAGAAGGCGAAATAATACTAAAAAAATATTCGCCAATTGGCGAACTTGGTCTATTTGCAAAACAATATGCAGAAGTGCTTGCACAAACCAGTGGGCACGTGGTGTGTATTTCGGATAGAGATCAAATTATTGCGATAGCGGGTGGAAGCAAAAAGGATTTTATAGGAAAAAATATTAGCAAGCAGTTAGATGATGCCATAAATGAACGTGAAGTATTAACCGTTGCATTAGGCGAAAAGCAATATCTTAATATTATTAATGAAGAGATGGAGGAATATGCATCAGAAGTAGTAGCACCGATATTGTGTGAAGGTGATGCCATAGGCGCAGTCATTATTCTTTGCAAAGACAAAAGCGGAAAGACTGAAAAAGTAGAGCAAAAGCTTGCCATTGCAGCAGCAGCGTTTCTAGGAAAACAAATGGAAAATTAAAAAATAAGAGAGTGTCTGCTGGCAGATACTCTCTTATTTTAAGTTTAACGCTATGCTATTTACGCTTTTCTTGTTCAATCGGAAGGTTTATTTCTATGCAATCCTCACTTTTTCATCTGAAAATATTATTATAAAACGTAAATACGTCAATGCAAATTATTGATTGCCAAATTTAGGTTTTGAAAGAGGTAAGGTAAAGATAAATTCGGTCCCTACACCTTCGGTACTGATTACATTAATGTTTTCGCAGTGAGCTTGAACGACTTCTTTTACAATGGAGAGTCCAAGTCCGGTTCCTTTTTTATCTTTTCCACGGGAAAGATCGGTTTTATAAAATCGTTCCCATATTTTCTTTAAACTGTCTTTGGGAATTCCAATTCCAGCATCTTTCACGGAAACAAAAATCTTACCATTTTTCTCGGTAGTTTCTACATAAATAATGGAATTATTATGGCTAAACTTAATCGCATTATCAATTAAATTATATAATACTTGCTGGATTTTACTCATATCAGCAGATACATATAAATGATGTCCAGTCAAAATGAGTTCAATGGATATCTTCTTTGTTGTGCATGTTCCTTCAAAGGTCGAGGCCGTTTTCTTTATTACGCTATTAATATCGAAGTCTGATATTTCAAGCATAGAACCCTTGATATCGAAGTTGTTAAGTGTAAGAAGACTACTTGTAAGTTTGGTGAGTCGCTCCGTTTCAAATAATATTATATTGAGATATTTCTCCTGCATTTCGGGAGGAATGGTTCCATCAATAATTGCCTCAATATAACCTTTGATGGAGGTGAGTGGAGAACGAAAATCATGAGAAATATTTGAAATAAATTTCTTCTGATATTCTTCACTCTTACTTAACTCACTCGACATATAATTAAGTGTGTTGGCTAAATAGCCTATTTCATCATCTTTTTTAATATCGAGCTCATATTTAAGATTACCGGTGGCATATTCATTGGCACCAAACGTAATTTTGCGAATGGGAATATAAACCATTTTGGTAAATGCAATCATAAGAATTGTGGATAAGAGAAATATCACGGCCAACGTGATGTAGGTGATATTTAGTATCTTATCTCGAGAAGCAATAATTTCGCTCATCGGTGTTAGTATAATGAGGTATCCCTTGATTTTGTAATTTGATGTAATGGGACTAATAACACTCAACATATTATATTCAAACATACCATAGAAATTACCAGTTTGATAATAACTACTGCCAGAGATAGTAGGATCGAAATTCTCTATTACTGTAAGATTAGACAAATCAGTATATTCAGTTGAATTAATAATTATCTTACCTTCTGAATTAACAATCCATATAGTGGAAGAAAGATAGGCATCCATTGCTTCTAAATGATTATGAAACGTATCTATATTAAGTTCACCCTTATAAAAACCAGATGCATATTTGGATACAATAATATTAGCTTCTTTATATAAAGATTCTGCTTTTTTTTCTTTTAGATGCTTTAGTGTTAATTCTGAAGTTAAAGTTGCAACAGTAACAAAACTTAAAACACCAAAAAGTAAATAGGTTAATAAAAATTTTAGGTATATTCGGTTTTTCATTTGCTATTTCACCTCGAATTTATATCCTATTCCCCATACGGTTGAAAGACTCCATGACTCATGATCTTTTACTTTTTCTCGCAAGCGTTTGATGTGAACGTCTACAGTTCTGGTATCTCCAATGTATTCATAACCCCAGATATGATCAAGAAGTTGCTCTCGGGTAAACACCTGGTTTGGAGAGGAAGCAAGGAAATAGAGAAGCTCTAGTTCTTTGGGAGGCATATCAACTGTTTCCCCATTATAAACAACCGAGTAGTTGGTCTGATTGACGATAAGACCTGGATATTCCACTGCTTTAATATCAGGTGAAATGGCTACTGGTTTCACTGGTTGGTAGCGTCTAAGAACTGCTTTTACTCTGGCAACAAGTTCTTTGGAATCGAATGGTTTGATAATATAATCATCTGCACCTAATTCAAGACCAAGTACTTTGTCAAAAATCTCACCTTTGGCAGATAGCATAATAATTGGAATCGATGATTTTGCTCGAATCTCGCGGCATACCTGATAACCATCAATACCAGGTAGCATTAAATCTAGTAATATTAAGTTTGGTTGAAATGTATCAAAGGCGGATATTGCATCCTCGCCGTCGTGAACCATCATTGTATCAAAACATTCTTTTGTCAAATAAAGAGAAATGAGTTCTGCAATATTTACATCATCATCCACTATTAGTATTTTTTGTTTGGCCACCATTTCTATTTCCTCCAATTTTAGATTTATTATTATTTGAACTCAACTATCGTAACACCTGCGTCACCTTCACCAAATACCCCAAGACGAAACGACTTAACATAATTTTGCTTCTTAAGATAATTGTGTACGGCAGCTCGCAATGCACCGGTACCACGTCCATGTACAACACGAACTTGTGGTAAATGAGAAAGGTAAGCATCATCCAAATATTTATCCAATAAAGCGACTCCTTCGTCGGTTGTCTTACCAATTAGATTAATCTCTGGTGAAATGGAATAGGATTTCGACATTTTGATTTTACCAGCACCAGTTTTAGTAAGAGAAGGTCCTGTAATCACTGGTTCATCAATTAATTCTAAATCACGGATATTAACTTGTGAACGAAGAATCCCCATTTGAACAAATAAGTCACCTTTTTGATTAGGAAGAGTACTTACGGTTCCATTTAAGTTCATACTAAGTACCTTAACACTTTCCCCGATTTTAAAATCTGTGGGTTTATGGGCTTTTTTCTTCGCTGCCTGGTTTTTCATTACAAAATTCTTTTCGATATCTGACATCTTACCTCTTAATTGGTTTCTATTTTTTTCCATTTCTTTCATGGATGGTACGGCTTTTCCATATTTATTAAAGTTTTTAATTGTCTGGTCGGCGCATTCTTTGGCTTCTCGAAGAATCGAATGAGCTTGTTCACTTGCTTCACGCAAAATTGCATCACGTCTTGCATCTAATTTTTCTTCTTTTTTGATAAGATTTAATTTGAGAGTTTCAACTTCTGTTTTATAAAGCTTGATTTCAGCGCGTTCATTTTCAATTGTCACACGGCTAGCTTCCAGATTTGAAAGAAGATCTTCGAAGGTCTCATCTTGTATGTTAATGTGTTGTTTGGCATCTTCTATAATATAATCAGGAAGACCAAGTTTGCTAGAGATTGCAAAAGCGTTACTCTTACCAGGAATACCAATTAAGAGACGATAAGTGGGACGAAGTGTCGCAACATCAAATTCACAACAAGCATTCTCAACGCCAGGAGTAGAAAGCGCAAATACTTTTAATTCGCTATAATGGGTAGTTGCCATTGTTCTAATCTGTAGGTTGTGTAAAAAAGTTAAAATGGCAATCGCAAGAGCGGCACCTTCTGTAGGATCGGTTCCAGCGCCTAACTCATCAAAGAGAACAAGAGAATCTTTATCAGCATGATTCAAAATGGAGACAATATTAGTCATGTGTGAGGAAAATGTACTAAGACTTTGCTCAATGCTCTGCTCATCGCCGATATCAGCATAAACTTCTTTGAAAACGGCCAATTGAGAACCATCAAAAGCAGGAATATGAAGTCCTGATTGTCCCATTAATGTTAATAAGCCAACTGTTTTAAGTGAAACGGTTTTACCACCAGTGTTTGGTCCGGTTACAATTAAAAGGTCAAAGTCACTACCTAAACGAATATTAATAGGTACCACCTTTTTCTTATCTAGAAGTGGGTGGCGACTCATTTTAAGATTAATGATTCCATTGGTGTTAAATTCAGGTTCACTTCCGTTATATTGTGAAGAAAGTTGACCTTTTGCAAAAATAAAGTCAAGTTTTGAAAGTGCAGTAAAATTATCTTCCAATACCTCAGTATACCCTGCAGCTAGTTCACTTAATTCTGCAAGGATTTTCTCGATTTCTTCTTGTTCTTTTAAAAAGAGTTCCTTCATGTCATTATTCAGTTTTACAATGGACATTGGCTCAATAAATATAGTAGAACCAGTAGAAGATTGGTCGTGAATCATACCTGGTACTTGTCCCTTATATTCAGCCTTCACAGGGACACAGTAACGATCATTACGCATTGTAATAACAGCATCTTGAAGATAAGTTCGAATGGAGCCATTTACCATGGAATTTAATTGTGAGTGAATCTTATCATTGGCAGCCTTAATACTTTTTCGTATATGCCTAAGCGTGCTACTAGCATCATCACTTATTTCCTCTTCTGAAATAATACAGGTGCGTATCTTAGTATAGAGAGGGTTAATAGGCTCTAAGCCAGCGAAAAGTATATCCAAAGAATCATCAGGTACATCTGGGTTATCCTTTTTTGAATAGGATTTAATTTTGCTGGTTGTTTCCAGCAATATACATATTCGAAGAAGTTCAGAAGTATTTAAAATACTTCCAATCGCAAGTCGTTTTAAGGAACCACGAATGTCTTTTACGCCTGAAAAAGAAATACTTCCTTTCTTGAAAATACGCGTTAGTGCGTCGCTTGTCTCAGTAAGGTCTTGACGTATCTGAGATATATCGGTAGAAGGTAGAAGATTATGGCACATTTCCTTTCCTACAGGAGAGGAGGCCAAAGCTTCAAGCTGTTCAATCATTTTATAATATTCTAGAGTCTTTAATGCTTTTGGGTTCATATTAATGTGCTGTCCTTTATATTTATTTAATAATTATATTTACTATATCCTTATTTTACATTATAATTAACTAAATGGAAACAAGTGTGAAGAAAAATTTTTTACTTCTACCTTTATGTGTGTGATAAGTCATACATATGATATGAATATTTATGTACATAAAAGTAATTATGCAGTACTTATAAATTCAAAGCATTTTGCAGACTCAATTATTAGCGTTGTGGCGTCCAACTGTAATTGAATTGTAGTTTGTATGCATTTTGTGTCGGTAAGTGGCAAAGTATTGAATTATTAGGAATAAAAATTATTAGCAGCACGTATAGCATGCTGTTATCGTTTACATTTGATTAATAAATTGTTCATAAAGTTTTGATAAAATTATTATAATTATTTGTTAACACATCAATGTGGGGGTGTTATGAAAGGTAAAATCCCAAGTCTTGTAACACACACAATGCAATATCGTGGCATTGCGTGTGTATTGTGTAGCGATAACGATGAAGGTAGCTTGATCGTTATAAAGTTAATTATTATATGGTAAGTGACTCTTGTTGTAATAAGACTTATAAGTAATGCATTTGCATTTAGAATATAGGGATAAGAAGGAGAGAATCATGTCAGACTCAAATAATAATGAAGAATTTTCATTTATAAGAGAAAAATTTAAAGATAAACCCTTGAATAAAAGAAGAATTGTGTTAGGAGCCTTATTTTGTATTGTGTTGGCAATCTTATTTGGGTCAATAGCAAGCGTTACCTTTGTATTGACCAAGCCCTATTTTGAACAGAAATTAATAAAAAAGGAAGAACCAGATAAGGTATCTATTCCAAAGGATGAAACATCGGTAGATGAAGTAGAAAATACGATGGCACCGGTACCGGATGTTGAAACGCAAGAACCTGAAGAAGTAGTAGAACCAATGGAGAATACGGTTGTAGTTCCAGAATTAGAATTAGATGATTTAGTAACTTTGTATAAAAAAATTAATGAGGTTGCTAAGGAAGCGGACAAGTTTGTTGTTACGGTAACGGGTGTTACAAGCAATGTGGATTGGTTTAATGATACCGTAGAGAGTACAGGACAGGCAGCAGGAATTATTGTAGCAAATAATGGACAAGAACTGTTAATGTTAACCAAGTATAGCGTTATTAATGATGTAGAGAAGATCACCGTTACTTTTGCAGATGGGAACACGGTAGAAGCATCAGCGGGTAAGTATGATAGTAATACACAATTGGCAATTGTAAGTGTACCACTAGATAACATCGATGAGGCTACAATGGATTGTATTAGTATTGCGAGCTTAGGAAACTCTTATGCTTCAGGTAAAGGTGATATTATTATTTCATTAGGAAGCCCTTTGGGGTATAATGATTCAGTAACGTATGGAATGCTTACTTCTACATCTAAGACAGTTACAACAATTGATGCTAATTATAGAGTTCTTACAACTGATGCAGTCGGTAGCTCAAAAGGTAGTGGTGCAATCATTAATCTTGCGGGTGAAGTAATTGGATTTATTGCACCCGAATATAATATGGATAGTAGTATGGGGGTTGTAACAGCTTTGGCAATTTCTGATTTGAAAACAGATATCGAGAAACTATTGACGAATGAAGATGTGGTTTACTTTGGTATTAAAGGAAGTGATGTCACAGCTGATATTGCAGAGCAGCAGAATCTTCCAATGGGAGTATATGTTGTAGAGACTGAGATGGATTCACCAGCTATGAATGCGGGAATTCAAAATGGTGATGTGATTACTAAAATTGAAGATACAGAGATTAAGACTGTAAGAGATCTTCAAAATGAATTAGGAAAATATAAGGAGAATCAAGTTCTTTCTGTTGTGGTAAAACGACAAGGAATGGATGAATATAAAGAGATAGAGTTTATAGTAACATTAGGTGCAAAGAATTAAGTAGACAATACAGATTTAGAGGTCTGATTTGATATATTATAATTATTTGTGGAAGAGATAGTGTGAGAGGTTGCTCTCATATCTATCGGCATGTGCGCGAAAAACCGCATCAATGGAGGAAAGAATGAAGTTTATAGAAACATTACACGAAGGTGACAGAATATCAGATATTTATCTTTGCAAATTTAGACAGGCAGCTACAACCAAAAATGGTAAGCCTTATGATAATTTGGTGATTCAAGATAAGACGGGAGTAATCGATGCCAAGATATGGGATCCTAATTCTTCGGGAATAGATGATTTCGATACACTTGATTATATAGAGGTATATGGAGATGTAACAAGCTTTCAGGGCGGTTTACAAGTTAATGTCAAGAGAATTAGAAAAGCAGGCGAAGGGGAATATGATTCAAAGGATTATTTTCCAATCAGTTTCAAAGATATCGATGTTATGTACCAAGAGGTTTTAGCCTACGTGAATAGCATTCAGAATGAATATTTAAGCCAGTTGATTAAGAGCTTTTTTGAAGATAAAGAGTTTGAAAAGGATTTTAAGGCACATTCGGCTGCAAAGAGTGTGCATCATGGATTTATCGGAGGCTTACTAGAACATACATTAGGTGTTGCTAATTTATGTGACTATTATTGTAAAACGTATCCAGTACTGAATCGAGATTTATTAATCTGTTCAGCACTTTTTCATGATATAGGAAAAATACAAGAAATTTCCGAATTTCCAAGTAATGATTATACAGATGATGGACAATTATTAGGACATATTGTGATGGGGGTTGAATTACTTGGTGAGAGAATCAGAACAATTCCAGATTTTCCAGCACGTTTAGCAAGTGAATTAAAGCATTGCATCGTTGCACATCATGGTGAATTAGAATATGGTTCTCCTAAAAAACCTGCTTTAGTAGAAGCGTTAGCATTGAATCTTGCGGATAATACAGATTCTAAGATTCAGACAGTAACCGAATTATTTAATTCAGCAGGGGACAATAATAATTGGTTGGGATATAATAGGTTATTTGAAACCAATTTAAGAAAAACTTCAATTTAAACTACACGTGAGGTTGTTTTGAAATTAATGCTTCAAAATAAATAATGAGGTGACTAGGATGAATTTTAGAAATAACAATGGAAATAATGATTTGTCTATCTTAGGATTTGGTTGTATGAGATTTCCCAAGAAGGGTAATTCTTTCGATATGGTTGAAGTAGAGAAACAGATTATGTTTGCAATTGAACATGGAGTGAATTATTTCGATACTGCATATGTCTACTCAGGAAGTGAAGAGGCATTGGGACAGGTTCTTGCTAAGAATAAATGCAGAGAGAAAGTAAACATCGCAACAAAACTGCCTCATTATCTTGTCAAGAAGGAAGAAGATTTTGAGAAATATTTCACGGAAGAACTGAAACGATTGAAAACAGATTATGTTGATTATTATTTGATGCATATGCTCCCTGATGTTAATATATGGAATAAATTAATTGGTCTTGGCGTACTTGATTGGATTAAAGAGAAGAAAGAAAGCGGACAGATTAAACACATTGGTTTTTCCTATCATGGTAATACAATCGCATTTATTGAATTGTTAAATGCTTATGATTGGGAATTTTGTCAGATTCAATATAACTATATGGATGAAAACAGCCAAGCTGGTAGAAAAGGTTTAATGGCAGCGGCAGAGAAACAGATACCCGTTATTATAATGGAGCCACTGAGAGGTGGAGGATTAGTAAATAACTTACCTAAAAAGACAGAAGAAATATTTGACAAAGCATCTGTAAAACGAAGTCCGGCTGAATGGGCATTTCGTTGGTTATGGAATCAAAAAGAAGTAACCGTAGTTTTATCAGGTATGAATTCGATGGATATGGTAGAAGAAAATATAAAAACAGCATCCTCGGTACAGATTGGTGAATTGACCCAAGAAGACCAAGAAATGTTTGATCAAATAATAGGTGCAATCAATGAAAAAATAAAAGTACCATGTACTGGCTGCGCTTATTGTATGCCTTGTCCATTTGGAGTAGATATTCCAGGATCATTTCGTTGTTATAATGTGAGTTATACTGATGGTTACATAAAAGGCATTATGGAATATTTAATGTGTACGACAATGCGTAGTAAACAAAGTGCTGCATCACTTTGCAAAGAATGTGGAGCATGTGAAAAGCACTGTCCTCAAAGCATTCCAATTAGAGCGGAGTTAAAGAAGGTCAAGAGACGTTTTGAGAATCCTATTTATAAATTAATTAGTGTATTTATCAAGAAACGTTATAAATAGTTCAAGGGTGGTTGGTTGAGTGGTATGAGAAATAGTGGAATAAAAACAATAAGCCGTTGACAACTTTGAATCAGTAATATATAATTTTGAAATAGCTATGACGAAGAGAAGTAGCGCAATTTATCGTTTCCAGTGAGTGGAGGATAGTGAGAACTCCATAAAGTGAATTTGCGTGAATAACACTTTACCAGCAGCAATCTGAACAATAGATGAGAATTACAGTTTATTTTAAACATGTATGATTCATACGGATTAGTAGGTGCGCCGGAGTCTGTCCGATAAACAGCATGGTTTTTCAACCGTTGAGTGACTGTATAACAGTAAATCAGGTGGTACCGCGGACATGATCTGTTCGTCCTGAACTATTTAGTTTGGGATGGGCAGTTTTTTTATGCTCAAATATAAAAGTGTAGTTTTTTAACGTGGCGAAGTGTGAATGGAATAAATTCACATTTACCCAAAGTACATTTGCGAATCGTACGAATAGAGGAAAGTGTAAAAAAATATAGCTGCACTTATCAATAAATGCGGGCAAATTGCATAAATGGAGGAAATTATGAACACATCAAATATGTATCGTAACAAAACAATGAATAACATTGGTGAAGGTGACATTGAATCAACACTCAAGATTGCAGGATGGGTAGAGAATATTCGTGATCATGGTGGAGTATCTTTCATTGATTTAAGAGATATGTACGGTGAAATGCAGGTCGTTATGCGTGATACAACACTTCTTGAAGGAATTAACAAGGAAGATTGTATTTCAATTGAAGGGATGATTGAACTTCGAGATGAAGATACCTTCAATCTTAAGATACCTACGGGAACGATTGAATTAGATGCACATTCAGTCGAAGTTTTAGGAAAAGTATATAAGCAACTTCCCTTTGAGATAATGACCTCTAAGGAAATACGTGAAGATTTACGTCTGAAATATCGTTTTTTGGATTTACGTAATAAGAAAGTGAAAGACAACATTATTTTCCGTTCCGAAGTAATTAGTTTTTTAAGACAGAAGATGACAGATATGGGGTTTTTAGAAATACAGACACCTATTTTGAGTGCATCATCACCAGAAGGTGCAAGAGATTATATTGTTCCTTCTCGTAAATTTAAAGGGAAATTTTATGCGCTTCCTCAGGCACCACAGCAGTACAAGCAGCTTCTTATGGTATCAGGATTTGATAAATATTTTCAGATAGCACCTTGTTTTCGTGATGAAGATTCCAGAGCAGATCGTTCACCAGGTGAATTTTATCAGCTGGATTTTGAGATGAGTTTCGCAACACAGGAAGATGTATTTCATACAGGAGAAGAGGTTCTTACTGCTGCTTTTAAGAAATTTGCGCCAGAAGGCTATGAAGTAACACAAGCACCTTATCCAATTATCAGCTACAAGCAGGCTATGTTGGAATTTGGTACAGATAAACCAGATTTACGTAACCCATTAAGAATCGTAGAGCTTACCGATTTCTTCCAGAGATGTACCTTTAAGCCATTTCATGGTAAAACAGTGCGTGCCATCAAGGTACAAGCAGAGATGTCAAAAGGTTTTCATGAAAAACTTCTTAAATTTGCTATCTCAATTGGTATGGGTGGTCTTGGATATCTTGAAGTTATGGAAGATAACACCTATAAGGGACCAATTGATAAATTTATTCCGGATGATAGGAAGAGTGAAATTGCTGATATCGCTGGGCTTGTTGCAGGAGATACTATTTTCTTGGTTGCAGATAAAGAAGATCGTGCAGCTCTTTATGCAGGTCAACTTCGTACGGAACTTGGAAATCGTCTTGATATGATAGATAAGAATGCATATCGTTTCTGCTTTGTGAATGATTTCCCTATGTTTGAATATGACAAAGAAGAAAAGAAAATTATTTTCACCCACAATCCTTTTTCAATGCCACAAGGTGGGCTAGAGGCACTTAATACCAAGGATCCATTAGACATTCTTGCTTATCAATATGATATTGTATGTAATGGTATTGAATTATCTTCTGGTGCAGTAAGAAATCATAATCTTGATGTTATGGTGAAAGCATTTGAAATTGCAGGATATACACAAGAAGATCTTCAGCAGAAGTTTGGTGCACTTTATAATGCGTTCCAGTATGGAGCACCACCACATGCAGGAATGGCTCCTGGTATAGACCGTATGATTATGCTTTTAAGAAATGAAGAAAACATTCGCGAGATTATACCTTTCCCAATGAATGGTAACGCTCAAGATCTTATGTGTGGTTCTCCAGGTGAAGTAACTGAAACACAGCTTCGAGATGTTCACATTAAGATTAGATAGTCATTTTATGGAAGAGATAAGGTTAAGAATGCTGTCTTACAATTAATAAATTAAAAAAATTGAATAGAATAATTAGAAGAAGCTGTTGCAAAACTAACAAACTAGTTAATTTTGTAATGGCTTTATTTTATATCATAGGAAAGTTCTCCTTCGGAGAACCTATGAATTAAAATGCCCGTTAGAAACGGGCATGAGAAACA
>JBGUEQ010000042.1:0-42076 GCA_041821265.1 Lachnotalea sp.
CTACAATAAGGGATTTTATGGTATTAAAAACAATGAACCTCCTTTGAAATACTTAGGATCACAATATGATGATGAAGAAATTAAAATTTACTGCGAATATTTAGAAAAAGAAGAAATTAAACCTTTTTATTTCTATGATATTGATAGCAGTTATAATTTGTATGTATTGAAAAATCAATATGATAAATCTGTAGAAATATTTAGAATAAACAGAGTGCGTTTTAGTGATCCAGATTATGATGAAGATTCTTTTCTTGAGGACGTAGGATATAGGACCTGTGAAATTTGTGGATGCAGATTTTCCGGAGATGATACAGTATGCCCGTCCTGCGTAAATAACATTGATTAATCAACAAAAATAATTGACATAAGACTGGTATAACATCGCTGTAATAAAAACGAAATAACAACAAATATCCAAGGAGCCTGCTCTCTATTCTAAGAGCGGGTTCTTGTAATTTGAAGTCTTACTCTT
This sequence comes from Lachnotalea sp., assembly GCA_041821265.1. Classification (GTDB taxonomy): domain Bacteria; phylum Bacillota; class Clostridia; order Lachnospirales; family Lachnospiraceae; genus Lachnotalea. Next base: position 476 of record JBGUEQ010000042.1, read on the forward strand.
AAGCGAAAATCTTGTAGTCTGCTTAAATTTAACGAGCAAATTAATTGGATAAAACTGTTAATTTGTGACATTGTTGTGACATTATGAACCTATGATAACTAATGAAAGGCGATGATGAAAAACAACTTGTTTTCACATTGACACATAATAATACAATTTAAAATTTAAAAAAGGAGCAAATAAAAAATATGAAAAAAATTACTTTTGTAATTCTAAGTACCATCATAACAGTTAACCTTATGGGATGTAGTGCAGGAAATGCCAATACACCAGAGGAAGTTGTCACTGATGATACGGCATCTAATGTTGCAGATAGTAAAGATTATACTTATCCTATCGTTGATACTAATCAGGGCCTTTGTTACAACAATAGTGAAATTATCGAAGGTCCTGCAGAGGGAGAAGCTTTTTATGGGCAAGATGCACAATACACAGGAAATGTTCCTAGCTATACAGACAATGGGGACGGTACTGTGTCAGACAATGTCACTGGTTTAATGTGGGCTCAAGATTTATCCGAGGCATCCATGTCATGGGAAGAAGCAGGCGAATACTGTGAAAATCTTGAGTTTGGCGGCTATGATGATTGGAGATTACCAACAATAAAAGAACTTTGGTCTATTAGGGACTTTTCAGCAGGTGGGCCTTGGGTTAATACTGACTACTTCTACCTTGTTGGCAACGGAGCTGAGGGTGCTCAACAGCATTCATGGTCAAGCAATGCATATCTAGTAGATACTGATTTAGCAGCGGATACAGTGGCATTTGCAGTTAATGATTGGACTGGACACATTAAGTCATTTACAGGTAATAGATTTGTGCGTGCCGTACGTGGCGATACATATGGCATCAATGATTTTGTGGATGAAGGTGATGGCACTATTACAGACGAAGCAACTGGTCTTATGTGGTCACAGGATGACAGTGGAGAAGGTATGAACTGGGAAGAAGCTTTGGCTTATGTAGAAAATTCTGAATATGCTGGCTACGATGATTGGCGTTTGCCTAACATAAATGAATTACAAAGTATTGTTGATTACTCAGGTGTTTTCCCGGCCATTGATCCAATATTCAATATTACAGGTATTATTAATGAAGCCGGTAACGACGACTATCCTTATTTCTGGTCAAGCACATCTAATCCTTATATTGACCCACGTGATACTGCCGTAGAAGGCTATGAATTTGCATGGTACGTTGCTTTTGGCTATGCTGTAGATCATGAAGGAAACGATATGCATGGTGCAGGCTCAGTACGCTTTGATACCAAATCAGAAGATGGCGCAGATGGTATAGATGGTGAGCGTTATTATAATTACGTACGTCTAGTGCGTGGGGGTGATGTGACAGAAACTCCAGAAGGAGATCCAACTACTGTAAATCCAGATAGAGTTGTTGTATTTGAAGATGGAGAAACGAATTTGCCGCAAAATGGACAGGGTGGACCGCAAGGAGGATCAAACAGTTCTGACCAAATGGGACCAGGTGCACCGCCACAAGGAGAATCAAGTAGTTCTGAACAAATGGGTCCTGGTGGACAGAATAACTCAGGACAGAAACAAATTGATATGGCTGCCGCTGCAGAAAAATTAGGTGTGACAGAAGAAGTACTTATTGACGCATTAGGCGAACCTGGTCAAGGACAGCCTGACTTTGCCTCAGCTGCTGAAACACTTGGTATCACAGAGACAGAATTAATGGATGCATTGGGAACAGGAAAATAATATCTTTTATATTCCTTAATTATAGTAAATTAAAAAAAGTTAAAATAAACTAAATTTATAAACTTATCAATAACAAAAAATAGAGATAGCCATGTAGCTATCTCTATTTTTATCTTTTATTATAAGCTTCTAAAAACTTATCAATTTTTAGCAGAGGTTCAGATGGTTGTTTCATGTCGAAAATGTGCCGTTTCATGCAAGTTGCATTTCATTCTGGATAAATATGTTATAATTTTTGTACAAACTCTAAACATGTTAAATACAATGAGTTCTGTGTATAAAAAATTATTACTTTAATCACTGCATTGTTACTATATGTTTAATTACAGTAACTGCTTGGGTTGAGCAACAGAAAATGAAGGGGAGAAAGAGAAAATTATGAAAACTATTAAAACATGTATAATAACGACTATGATTATGGCTTTTGTTTTGTCTGTGTCTATGACAAGTACTTGTTTTGCAGCTGTTAAAGATTATTCAACATTACAGTGGGATGTTAATCTTGACCAGGTGGACGATAACCCAAACAACAAGGGCACAATAAAAATAACACTTACAGGAGTGGTTGGGGAACAAATTGACAATTATAATGTAAAAACTGCAGTGTTACCAAACCCTTACTATTATATAGGGGCATTTGTTGGACATCCTGATTATTCACCTAAAGATATCAATGTAGATTATTATGCTCCTATAACAGGATGGTGGGTATACAATTCAACTTTTGGAAATGGCGTTATTGCACCAAAAGACAAAGTGGCGCAAACTCTAATTGAATTAGCAGAAAAAGCAAATAAAGAAAAGGTGACTAATGTAAAGCTCATTCCTATTGTGGAAGGTGCTACAATGACTGTAGAGCTAGTAAATTCTACGTACTTCCAATTTTGGCAGTTTCATTATGAGGCATTCCCAGGGACGAACCCGTTACTGATGACAGCAGTAGACGGTGGCGGAGTAGCAACTCATTATTTCCAATTTTGGGCCGATGAAGGACGTGTGGCTTCCAATACATTCAAAAAAATTACAAATCTAGATGGATCATTTCGAATATATCCATTTCCAGATGAATATAATACCCAGAAAACACCCATTGCTTTTTACGTAGTAACCGAAGCAGAAGCGAAAGCCTTGATGGCAAATCCTAACAACCTGCCATCGGAAATGAAAGCATACAGTACAGCTACCCCTACTGCTTCCAAGGTGCTGGTAAATGATAAAGCAGTCAGTTTTGATGCGTACAACATAAACGGCAATAACTACTTTAAACTTCGGGATCTTGCAAAAGTGCTATCAGGGACTGACAAGCAGTTTTCAGTAGGATATGACAGTGCCACAAGCGCCATCGCACTTACCAGTGGAAAGTCCTACACCGATGTAGGCGGAGAACTTTCAGTAGGTGATAACCAGGCAAAAACCGCCTCTGCTTCCGGGTCGCAAATTTACGTAAATCGCAAGAATACGCAGTTTGCTGTTTACATGATTGGCGGTAACAACTATTTCAAGCTGCGTGATGTTGCAAAGGCATTTGATATTGGTGTTGGCTATGATGTGGAAACAAAGGCAGTTAGTATTGATACCAAACTTTGTTATTGGAAAGCACCTGTAAGGGTTGAGGCAGAGACTAACACAATTTTGACAGGGAATGCGATAGTTGCAGAACATGCTTATGCATCAGGTCGTAAGGCAGTTATTAATATTTATCAAGTGGGAGACTCTCTTACTTTTAAAGATTGCCCACCTGCAAAAGTAATTGCAGTTCGTTACGCAAAAGGTAGTGAGGGAGATGGTGTTCTAAGTCTTTATATTAACGGAAAGCAAAATCAAGACATAACATTTCCAAACACAGGTGGATGGGATAGGTACAAAGAATTGTATATAGAAATGGATATTCCAGAAGATGCGAAAATGATGTTCAAACTTGATCAGGGAGATTTATCTACCAATATTGATAGTGTTGACTTCTATGAGTATGGACTAGGTGATTAAATTAAGCAAAAAACCATCCCTACATTAAAGTGTAGGGATGGTTTTTTATTCTATCATAAGTGGCAAGGACATTTCTGCATGGAAGCCATTTTCATCAGCATACAGATTGATTATGCCACCATGCCGTTCAACAGTTTCCAATACGGAAGAAATACCAAGACCAAATCCATCCCGCTTATGAGATAAGTATTTTCCACCCATGGTTTTTAGCTCTCCATCAAAGCTGTTATCTATAACAAATTCAAGCTGCTGGTCTTGCATCCGTCCTGCAATGAAAATTGTTTTTTCCACAGTCCGCTGGCGTTGGCAAGCTTCTACTGCATTTTCAAGTAAGTTACCTATAAGTCCACACAGTTCAACAATAGGAAAATGTAGTTCTGGGGGAAGTTTAAGTCTAGTTCTAAACTGGATGCTGTTAGATTGAGCAAGGTTGCTGTAATACTGTACCAGTGCATCTAACTCTATGTTATCTGTTAGTCTGCCTAACTGGGTTCGTTCATTGATCTCTGTTATATCACGTATGTAATTTTTTAGCTCATCAAGGCGTCCTTCTCCTGCGAGTGTCATCAGAGTTCGCAAGTGATGTCGGAAATCATGGCGCATCTTAGCACTTTCCTCCACCTTTTGGTTTATCTGTCGCAGATGCTCCACTTGCATGGTAAGCTGGCGTTTCATTTGCCTCTGTTCCTCAGTATAGATAAGGCTTTGACGGTAGCCAACAGCTACATCATGCCACAGGATTAAACTTATTGCGATTATAAGGCTTAAGCCTCCCCATTCCTGAAACCATCCACTAAAGATAGGTTCATAGTTAGGTAAAAGACGGTCCCAGATAAAAGCACATGCATATATTATATCTGCATAAAACAGTATCGTCACTTTTTCATTATTTTTATGCACCGCTATAGCGGAAGTAAATAGAAGATAAACAGCAGTAAATAGCTTGAAGCCAAAAATTGCATTGGAAAAGGCAAGCATGATTGGAATAGTCAGCTGCGAAGCAAATAACCCGTAAAGCAGTGTCATTATACATACTGCTCCGGCTATAGTACCGCTGATAATCCTTAAATATACCTTCGTTTCACAAATGCTATTGTGAAGTAGTATGACAAACAGCGTCATTAAATATCTGCTGACAAGTTCAATAGAATACCAAGGTAGAATTGGTAACGCTAATATACTATGCACTACAGAATAAGAGGTAAACACTGCGGTTGTAAAACATAGTAGAAAATAAAGCCATATATTATTTTTGCGGCTAGTACGAGTGGCAAGATAAAAGCTAAAAATGGCAAGCATAAGTGATCCAGTGACTAAAATCAAGGAGAGACTAACTCGAACACCACGAGTGGTATTTAAATTCAGAGGTTCACCAAAGGCAGGTGGATATACAAGACCGCTGTATATCCACGAGTGGTCAGTGACTGCAAGCAAAAGCGTAACCTTGCCAGAGGCATCAAAAGTAATTATACGGCTCTGGGTCTGATCTTGATAATTTTCCATATTTGGTTCACCCAATTGCAGCCTTAGATTGTTATTAACATAAAAACGGTATGAAGAATAGATTTCCGGCAGTTCGATGGCATATGTATGTACTTCTTCAGGTAAATACAGTGTTAAGGCATAGCTAACACTGCCATGAGGGGAACGATGGGGATTGCCCATTGCAAAATTAGATTCTTCTCCTATGGATAGGTATTGATAATTGTCACCTTGCTGTTTTAAGGTTTCTGGTGTCAGCAGACGGTCTGAATAGTAAAGCCAGCCATCTCTCAGATAGCGGATGGGAGTGTTTGTCCAATCCTCCACTGTAATATATAGTGCGCCATTGATAGCCTGAGGGGCAGCTTTTGTGTACTTGTTGTCAAAGCTATGCAAAGTTAGAAACAGTATGGAGGAAAGAATAATTGCAAGAAATATCGCTATAGACCGGCGTAGGGTATAGGATTTTTTATCCATGATACCTCCTCCAGAAACAAGTAATTCCTCCCACAGTCAAAATTGTTCCGACGGTTAAAAAAATCAATAGTGATTTACTCTTTCGTGTCTTTTGCGTATCAGATATCGCTAAAACAGTGTAGGTTCCCGCTGTATCTGCACTAAAGCGTAAAAGTTCGCCATCAAAGTTAGTATCTGCTATGTTCTGACCAGCCTCGTTCTGAACGCTTATTTTTTCATTTTCTGACTTCATCACATATCTATACCTAATAACCGTTCCTGGCAGTTCTAGGATTAATTTGCCCGAAATATCTACTGTAAGTAGAATTTGATTGTTCTGTGGTTGTGTTAGTTGAACTGTCAGAGTATCCGAATCTGAAAGGTTCAGTGCTAAAAGAAGACTATGTGGAATGCTGACAGTTAAATTACCTGAACCAAATACGATGTTTTCATTTTCTTTGCAGAGATCCTTTAGACGAAGACCTGAAATTACTGTTTGGGTCGGAGAATAGGATTCTGTAATTATTGTAGGTTGTTGGGGTTCAGATATTACTTTTAATGGTGTATCATTATAGTCCGGTATAGGATTAAGTACAGATACAAGAGTTGCAGTCTCTGGTTTGGTTTCTATAGGCAGAGAATATAATTCCTCATGGAGCTCACTTTTTATGAAAGGCTGTCCTAGTTCTTTCTGCTGTGCAGAGTATAAATCCTGTGCTGTATCATAGAATATGAATAATAAATCATCTAGAACTGGCGCATTCTCATCATCTCTATGATTGTTATCTTCTTTGGAATTATCATGTTTTTGCGAGAGGATAGGAGCTGGTTGGGTGCCTACTCCTATACCTCCGCCAATTACATCGCCGCCATCTCTATCACCGCTGTAGTCATCCAGAATGGTCAGATCTCCTTTGTACAAAAAGGTTGCTAAGCTGGTTTCTCCATTGGGGCAGATAACCTTGAGTACATAGTTTTTACCATCCTCAAAGAGATACTGGTCGATCATCAAGCAGTATTGTTGAATCCAGTAGTCTTTGTCTAATGTAATGAGCGTGGAATCGCCATCATCCTGCTGTAGGTATACAGTGAAAGCATCAGGTTGTGTTGCCTGTTCCTGGGAGAGTACCCATGGAAACCATAGACTGTAAGACATAGTAAAGCAATTGTTAAGGCTTGGCTTGCCTGGGGTTTGAATTGAAACCGCAAACCGCATTTCTGGTAGAGAAACGCCATCCATAAGCAAATAGTCATCACCAAGTTCCGGTACCGACAAGGCATAATACAGGCCTGGCGTATTTGTGTCCATATTAGTAAAAGACCAATTGTCTGCTGGTAGCCAGTAATCCATGCCGTCCATGTCGTAGCCTACGAAATCATCCACAAAGCTTGCGATGTAATCGACAATTTCATTTTTTGCAGTTCCTATAGCAAATGCTGCGCCATATACGCGTTCAGTCTCATCAAATTTAATTAAGGTAATTGCTGAAGGCGATATAATTGCTGATGGGGAGGTTGCTTGAACGGAAATGGAAACAGGGTTCTTAGTTTCGGCATATGTGTTAGGTGCAAGTGCTAGGCAAAGCAGTAGGATGGATAAAATAAGTTTAAGTAGGTGCTTCATATTCTATCTCCCCTTAGAGTGTTAGCCGAGAGACTTAGGCGACAATGCTGAACCTGTCGCTGCAAACGGCGGCTGACAGGCAGCCTCTCCTCGTTTTTTAGAATGAGATAATCTCCACAGACTTCTCGCACTTCTTTGAAATTTACTACAATTCCCTTAAAGCAGGACATAAATTGTGGATAGGATGTCAGCTTTTCTGAAAGCTCAGCGAAACTGCCAAATACAGGAACAACACAGTCCTTCAAGTGGATACAGGCAGAGCGGTTCTGAAAATCAGCATAAAGAATATGGTCAAGTTCAACTTCTAACGGCTTATGCCCAGTAGTTACCATAATAGAGGGTTTACTTTGTAATTCTGAAATTTTACAGTAGTTAAGCGCTCGTGAGACCTTTTCAAGGGTAGCTGGCTTTACAATATAATCCGCTGCCCTGACATCATAGCTTTTCACGCCAAATTCTGAGCTGGTGGTAAGAAAAATGATATTTACATTCTCATCAATCTGTCGAAGTTCCAATGCACAGTCTACGCCATTTTCATTGTTCATGAAAATATCCATAAAAACAATATCGTAACTACATAGTATGTAATCGTTAAGTATTTCACTGCAGCTATGAAATTCTTTGATTTGTATAGTCTGTTGCTGTTCAGTTTCATATTGCTTTAAAAGTTTGCTTAGTATGGCACACTCAGTAGCCACATCATCAACGATTGCTATATTCATTAGGAATCCCTTCTTTGCAAATATAAATTCATTGTACAGTATACTCTACAATTGCAAAAAAGTCTAAATGTAAATTTCCAAATAATTATATTATATCCGGGGTATAGTCTAACCGCTTGTGCAGATTTTCGACCGCTTGTTCATAACACCTTGAAAATCTACTAATAAAATGATATTTTGAAAAAGCTATCAAGCCTTTTTAGAGAATAAAGCTAAAAACAATATATGTTAAGTGGATTGAAATGCCTAAAAAGTAGTGTTAAATATATTATACAAGGAGAGGTAACATGAAAAAACGAGTTTTAAGCATCCTGTTATGTGTATGCATGGTTTTAAGTTTGCTGCAAGGCAGTATTGTTCCTGTTGCAGCAGCATCGTCCTATTTCAGCGGCGGTGATGGTACTATGGAAAATCCCTATAAAATCACTGAGTCTAATCAATTGCAGTATATGGCGGATATTTACAGTGCTGCAAATGGCGCAAACAGCTATTATACCCTTCAAAACGATATTAATATGAATGGAGTAGAAACAGGAATTGAAGGCTTTTCCGGCATATTTAATGGAAACGGCTATACCATATCCAATCTGAACGGACGTCTGGCGTACAGCAATTCTGGAACCATCCGCAACGTGGTGTTATCCAATCCAGTATGTAGCCAGCTAAGAACTAGTGCAAATGACGATTTCGGCACTAATTACGGTCGAGAGATCCTGTCTTATGATGATTCTGGAAATCCTATATACAGTACACTGGGTACTTTGAAACAACCTGTTACCTACTATCTTTATGAGTTCTTCGGTTTTGCAGTAGGCCATAATTTGTCCGGTGGTAATGTAGACAATGTAACGGTTACTAATGGTACAATTAAGGCCTTTTATGAAACGGGGCAAGAAACGGTTACAACACAGGATGACTTTTGGACAGGTATGGTTCGCTACGCACCTGGCTATATGGGCGGTGTAGTTGGCTATAATGCTGGTACAATTTCAAACTGCACAACAAAAAACCTTACAGTGGATGCAGATTCTGCACTGGGCATATGCGGCGGCATTGCTGGATTTAACAGCAATAAGATTCTAGGTTGTGTCACCAGTGGAATGACTGTTGAAAAGACAGGAACCAAAGGAACGTGGACTGACGCTAAAAATCTCGAGGCAATCTATACCTGGGCAGTCGGCGGCATAGCAGGGCGCTCAACAGGTATGACAGTTAGTAGCAATCATACTGAGTATACTAAAGCCAAAGCCAAAGATGATACGCAAACTGATGCGGATTTTTCAGCAGTGGGCTTTTACAAGACGGATTATAGAAAAGACGTTACTGAAAATACAGCTTTTGACATTACTGCATGGAACAAACGCGTGGATGATTTAACTTATACAGGCTTAAAAAAACGTGACACATTAAATTATCTAAAGGTTGTTGAGACGGCAGAAATACCAGATCAAGTCGAGATACGTTACTATGACAACAGCGGGGAATTGCTAAATAGAGATAATGTGGAAATAAATTCCACCTTTACGTTGCCGTTTTATACAGAATTGGCATATAATCAAAAAACCGGTGGGAAATATAATGCATTTGTAGACCAATACGTAGTTACTAAGACATCAGACGGGACTGTTCTCACAGCCACGAAACCTGAAGATACTGTAAACATGACAAACAGTATCAACATTAAATGGAATATGCCGTTGACACCTTACATTAGCTATGACATCACCACTCAACAAGATTCTTCGTTCCTATTGAACCTCTCTCTAAGCAACGATGGTGGTCATATTCTACCATCTATCGGGGACGTTTATACGGAAGAAGAGGTGACAGCACTAAAAAATTCAATTAAAGTCAATTATACAAAGGACGGTGAGATATCATCTCCTGTTGCAGAAGGTGTATATGGAAATTATGAAGTGACGCTAGATACAACCAGTATGAGCTATTCTAATATGATTACAAACTCAAAGGCTAAGGGCCATCTTTGGTACATAGGTCCGCTGACAGCTTCTCAGATACCTATTAGCAATCCTCTGAATGGCTATACAGGAAGTCCGGTAATTGCAAATTTACCTGTACTACAGGATTCGGGCGTAAGCTATGAGGTATGGTACGAGGGTACAGATAGCACTACATATGTGGCTTCAATGACAGCACCTTCTGAGGTTGGTAACTATACCGTAAGTATCAAAAAAGTTGGTGAATGCCTAAATGGAACCGACTATGCAAAATGCTGGCAGGCTACTGCTGCACCTATTGTGTTAGGAACGATGACTATCTCATCAAGTGGGCTTACAGTGTTCACAAATAATAGCACAACACCATCTACTGACACTAAATTTGCAGTGTCTTATTTAAGCGGTGGTGAGAAAAAGAGTATGTCCTTTGCCGAAGGAAGCTCGTCTATAGCAACTGGCTCCATACCAACTGATGCCACTGACGTAGAATTGACATACGATGGTTTTGTAGTCAAAAAAATTACTGATTTTAATTCTGCAATAGCTTATAGAATTGATCTTGTTAAGCTTACAGCTTACAATGCAGCTGATGGCAACCAGAAGGGGGATACTTCAATTTCTAACATAGCTAGCATCAGCAGTTATGATGGCATTTTACAGTTTTGGGTTGAAAAAGGGACGATACTAGGAGATGTACTGACAAAAGAACCTGTATTTAATGGTTTAAGCTTTTCCTGCTGGGTTGACAGTGAGAATCCTATGGTTACCTATCCTGATAGTACAAACGTCAATTCTGCAATGGAGATTGCCGCTAAGTACACAGATCCAAATGACATTTCTGGTCTTGAAGTAGGTGGGTTGTACTATTTCTTTGATGAAGATTTTGGATTTTCTGCGGTCAATATAGATAAATATGATACGCTATTGCACTATCTTGGTTATTATGGTGGAACCGTGCGTTCTAGAGTAGGCAGTGTGAATGCGGAAGGTAATTATGTTTCTTCTGATTCTGCGCAAGTTCGAAGAATGTTCATAACTCCTGACGGTATGTTTAAGCCATCAAATACAAGCCTCGATGGTATGTTAAGCAATAATTTGTACAATGGCTATTTATTAGATGGTGTAGGGGCAACGAGTGGCAAACATCGACTGCCAAGTAACAATTATGAAGCACAGAATGAATACACTGATGGCAACGGGGTATGGAGAGTTAATCCATGGAACGACCGTACACAGCTTTTCGTCAGCTTAGGAGCAGACAAGGCTGGTGTCCCAAGCGGAGCAAAGGAACTTTGTATATATCGGGATAAAACAGGTTTTTCATACTCAGGAGATAACAATGAAGTAGGGCTGCAAAGTAATGATAGCTTTAATTCTGGACGTTACACTATGCTTCGACTTGTATATGACATGAATATGGAGTTGACACAAGACGACTATTGGGATATTAATCTCCATTTAATAGATGGTGCACAGTGGAACTTCGGAAGGAGATATTCTACTAGTGGGACGGTATCGGATCGAGAAATTCACTATATTGCTACAAACAGTAATACACAGTCCATAATAGCTCCATCATCTGGTTATGAGGCTGGACAGATTACACTTGATACTACAATACTCTCAACCATACGTTGGAAGGACGAAAACGGTAAATATTATTTCCCTGGGGATGTGGTTCCAAGGGGAACAACTGACCTTTACATGGTTGACTCTGATAACATTTTGAGTGTATTAGACGAACAAGGCTGCACAGATGCTGGTCTTGATAGTTCCTATATTGGGTACTATCCAATCCGAACAGGGTACGACCTCACTCTTCTGCGCGATGTAATTAACGCAATGGGTAATGCTGAAACAAAAACGATAAATGTGGTGCTTCTTAAGGATTTGGATATGAGCATCGAGTCAGACTGGTGCCCTATAGGCTACAAAGACGGTAATAGTGTTGTATATTACAGCGGCACATTTGATGGGCGCGGTCACAGCATTTCTAATCTGAACAGCTCCCGGGGCGGATTGTTCAATTTTACATATGACATCACCATCAAGGATTTGACAATCGCCAGTGGAAATATTAGTAGCGAAGGAACAAGCGTAGGCGCATTTCTAGCTAGAGTCCGTAGCGGTAGCGGTCGACTGACCGGCTGTGTCAATTACGCAAATGTAAGCGGAAGTGTATCCGTGGGTGGACTGATTTCTGAAGCAGGATCTTTTGCTCCAATAACCTTTGAACATTGCTGTAATTTCGGTAATGTAGGAGGGGGGACCTATAACGGAAGTATTTTTGGAAGTATGAGCGGCTCTGATCAATACCATCAACCAATTACTATCACTGATTGCTATGCAAAAGGCAGGCTTTACGGTGGTGTGTGGGGACATTATGAGGCAACTAGAACTATCACAAATAGTTATTTCACTGACACTAGCATGGGTGGAAACTACTTTGCAGACGAACAATTGACCACTGGACAGCTAGCATGGAGGTTGAACACCAATGACGGAACAGTGACGAACGAAGGCTTATGGTCGCAGGGGGAAACTAGTCCAATTTTTATAAATAGCTATGATAAGCTTCCGGCATATCGTGTGGCATTCAGCGGGGATAGTTTTACTACAGTCTATGTCTACACAAATGCACAGGGTGCTATAATCACCATGCCAGATAGCGTAAGTGGAAAGCTGTTGACCTATGATACAGATAAGACTTTTACTGCAAGTACAGCAGTTGTCTCAGACCTAACTGTTACAGTAACGGATGCTGGAGGAAATGTAACAGCTGTGCCTGCTTTTACGGATATTGGAAGCACATACATTATGCAAAGTTCAGCACCGATGAGCGCGACATTCACGTTGTCGGCAGAACCAACGATTAACACCTTTTACTATATCTACAATGCTGTTACCGGAGGCAAGCTGATGGGCACTGTTGTTCAGAATGAAACCATACTGAACGTTACTTTGTACAGCGCTCCAACGGCTGATAGCACTGATTATTACATAGCAGCACAGGAAGAAAACAAGGCAGAAAGTTCTCGCACTAAAGTTACTTGTATATTTAAGCCTGAACCAGTTTTCAATTCCGATATTAGCAGTGTGACAGCAAACTATGGAGATGGACAGATTACATGGAAAAATTACTTGAAAACAGGAGACGGCGTTGTTTCCTTCCAAAGTAGCAATACTGATGTGGTTTCAGTCGACGCAAAAGGAACTTTGACAATTAATAATGTCGGTACTACCACTATTAAGGTTTCTGTGGAAGAGGGTACAAATAATCGAGCTAAGACATTTACTTATACAGTTACGGTAAATCCAAAGGATATAACAGAAACTAAAGCAGAGACTAATCAGACTGTAGTAGAGGGTGAGGGTAGTTTTACCGAGCCAACTTTTGATTTAGCTACAGGTACGATGACATATGGTTGGAACCTAGAAACAGGTAAAACTTATGCAGAGTCTGTAGACTATCTCAAGACGAAGCTTAAAGGTGACACTGTGACCTTAAGCTACTCATATGCTGCCAGTGGCAACTACTCTGGTACAATCACCGGCACCATTGCTGTGGAGGTTATAAATGTAGAATTTAACGGCGATGGTCTAACAGTGGCTGTAGCACCTATATATGGAGAACAATGGAACGATATTCTTAAGCTTGACAGCAGTAAATATTCTGCCAAACTTAATAGTGATACCATACTAGGTAGCTACCGAATACAGGTTAAAACCGGAATGGGTGAATATATGGACATGACCACCACGACAATTCCAATGGCAGGAGATTACAGTTATCAGGTACTGTTTGATAGCAATGACAAAAAAATTACCCATAATGTTGTTAAATCAGATACTCTCACTGTGGCACAGAGGGTGGTTGAACTAACATGGAGCAATACCTCACTAACATATAACGGCTACATTCAGGCGCCTACCGCAGCAATCTCTAATAAGGTAGGAGATGACATAGTAACTGTAACAATCATTGGTGGCCAAACAAATGTGGGTATTGGATATACTGCGTCCGCCGATGCTTTAGACGGTGCAAATAAGGACAACTATAAGCTCCCTGATGTTAAGCCTACTCAAAGCTTTTCTATCGCAAATGTTGCTACAAACTTTTTATGGGGCAATGCGACACAAAGTGTTACATATACAGGAAATGAGGCAATAATAACAGGACCTACAGTGACACAAATAAATAGCGAGCCATACAATGGCACAATCTCATATTCATTCAAGGCCCAAGGCAGCACTGATGACTACACCTCAGGTATTCCTGTGGATGCGGGAACATGGCTTGTTAAGGCTCACATGACAGCTAACGGAAACTATGCAGCAGCCGACAGTGCTGATATGGTACTGACTGTCACTCCAGCACTACTTACTATTAAGAGCGCTACAGCAAAAGATCGTGTATATGCTAAGGATTATACTTCTGTAACTATTACCGAAGTTACCTTTGATAGTGGAAGCGTGACAGAGGGTTCAGACTACACTGTTGCTGGCTCAATGGCAAATGCTAATGCCGGTGATGGCAAAGTGGTTACAGTTACTGTGACTATGAAAAACAATAATTATACATTGAAATCCAATGTCATTGAAACAACGGTGAATATATCCAAGGCAGAAGCCATTACACTAATTGATAAATCCGCGAGCCATCGATACAACTTGATTGGCGAACAGACAATAGACCTGAATGGTATGATGCCAGACGATGCAGGGACACTAACCTATAGCAAAGGTACAGAAAGCGGTGCAACAACGATTGTTTCTACATGGTCAGTTGAACCAGATGGTACGATCAAGTACACCATAGCAGGGGGAAGTATAGGTAACTTAATCATCTTGCCAGTTATAATAAATTCTGGCAACTATAGCGATTCTACTGTCAATGTGGTTATAACTTTGGCAGGCAAGGACAGCCAGACAGCACCTGCTGACTTTACTTTGAAATTCACCCTAAACGACGACGGAAATACATATACAGCAACTATTCCCGCTGTTGATAGCGCAGAGTACAGCTTTGATGGCAATAATTGGAGCTCTGATAATACCATTACCAATGTAAAGCCAAATGATTCAGTAATTGGATACATACGCATGAAAGCAACTGATGAGAAGAGCGTTTCAGCTGCAACAAGCAATACCAAAACAGCACCATCAATGGTAGAAACGCCAATTGCATTTCCAGATGGCGGTATGTTCTCTGGAACTCAGGAAGTTACCTTAGACTGCTTGACTGAGGGTGCGAGTATTTATTATAACATCGATGGATTAAAGCCAACGACCGGCAGTACACTTTATGAGTATCCATTTACGATTGCGAATACAACTACTGTTACTGCTATTGCAGTTAAGGCTGGCATGCACGACAGTGAGGTGCTGACTGCAGTCTTCACCAAGTATTTGGGCGGAAACATGGAAGTCAGCCAGTCCGGGTGGATCTATGGCGAAACACCTTCTGAACCAAGTTATATTGTACCAGAAGGAGCTGGAGCGGTTTCAGTAACCTATAGTGGCATTACATCAACAGGAGTAAAATATTCAAGTAATACAGCCAAACCTACTCAGGCAGGCGAATACACATTTACTGTTCATTGCAAGAGCAAAACTGTCGTTTACAACGGTATGGCTTACTTTACCATAAGCCCCAAAACACTGACGGTTACGGGCGTAGAAGCAATAAACAGAACCTATAATGGAACAAATTATGTAACTTTAACTGGCGGTACACTGAATGGTGTAGTTAGTAATGATGATGTCGGATGTTTCTTTACTGAAGGAACTATGGAGAATGCTGATATAGGAAGCAACAAGGTTGTCAAGGTGACGATGCCTATTCTAACAGGTGCTGATGCTTTCAATTATAAGCTGGGAAATGTACCAGACATCACAGTGAATATCGACCCTGCGTCATCTTCAAATGGTAGCAATACTATTAAAAAAATTACCGTACCAGTTTCTACTGACGAAGGCATAGTCCAAGTAGTAGTTTCTATGAAAGACGGCGTTGGGACAATCGGTATGACTGATAAGCAGCTTCAAGAGATAACCTATAAAGGTGGGACAATCGGTAATATGATTGCTGACTTGTCTTTGTTGGAAGTAAATGCTGCGACTATTCCAACTCAAGTTATTACGGCATTGAACAGCAGATCTGGCTTAGTTAGTCTTTCAGTGGCATTTCCAACTGGTACCATAACCTTAGATAGTGATGCCCTGGCCTATGTTGCAAATAAGGGCGACCTTGAGTTATCTGTGGAGAACGTTGATAATAAAAAGCTCACTGTTAGTCAACGAGAGGTATTGGGTGCACAGGCTAATTCAGCTGTTGTTGTGGACGTTAACGTCTATGTGAACGGAAATAATATTAAAACCTTCGGGAATGGTAAAATACAGGTTTCTGTTCCATATACTTTAAAATCAGGTGAGAATACTGATAGCATAACTGTATGGTTCATTAATGATGATGGTACAATTGAGCCTAAAAACGGTAGTTATAGGGATGGAAAGGTAGAATTTATAACTGAACACCTTAGTCAATACATGATAGTAAACTTCCCGTTTAGAGATGTAGCTGAAAATGCATGGTACTATAATAGTGTAGCCTATGCTTATAGCAATGGTTTGTTTGCTGGAACCTCAGATGTAACGTTCAGCCCTGATAATGCTATGACTCGTCAGATGATATGGATGGTGTTAGCTCGTATGGATGGCAAATTGCCTGCTAATGTGGATGAAGCTCGCATTTGGGCAATGGAAAACAGTATTTCCGATGGAACCAACCCAACAAACATTATTACTCGTGAGCAAATGGCATCAATTTTATACCGCTATGCCCAATATAAGGGGTATGATATTACCCAGGGAGGTATGGCTATACGTGAATTTGCAGACTACGACAGTATCTCTAACTATGCGCTTAATGCTTTAGCATGGACAGTAAATGCTGGATTGATGCAAGGTAGCGACAACAATCTCATGCCTTCGGGTAGCGCCACCCGCGCACAGGTCGCAGCAATTATCCAGAGATTTTTTCAAAGCGTATCAAAGTAAGCATGAATTTATTCCCTTGAACTGTAAAAGTTTGAGGGAATTTTTTTTTACAAATTTGAAGAGGAGCTAAGCCTTTAACTTTTTTGATATCTTAAGGCCGTGTCAATAAAGTTTATATAAATAACTTTTTTTGATGCTGTTAGTATCGTTTTTTATTTGAAGTCAACTATTATCCCTATATTTAACTTTTGATTTACCTCTTGCTACTATTTATACATTGCAAGTATATATATTCGAAAGTTTAGCAGAAAATGCTTATCTCTATTTTCCAATCAATAATGATATTTGTTTGGGTGATCTATTTTTGAAAAAGTAACTCACGTTTAATATCGATATGTTTAATATGAAATTTGTAGTTGCAAAATTTATAATTATTCATCACTCAACTCACTAATGCGGAAACAATAAAGGGACATACCCTAGTATATTCACAGATAAAACTTGTGTTACTAGTATGTACAAAAAAGGTTCCTACAGCTGATATTTCATTTAAGTTTTTATAATGACAGAGGGGAAGTTTTTTGAATTCCAATGATAATATGAATTTTTCTTAACAATTTAGGAAATGCTTTTCGTGACATATTTTGTCATAATATGATATAATTAGTGTATTGTTATTTTTATGAATTATTTAAAAAAAATAAACGTAGGGGAGGGTCTTGTACCCTCCCGCACCAAAGAAACATATTATAATAGGGGTACAGGGAAATGACACTAAATAATGGTTTCTATGAGTCTGTAATTAATAAACTTGTAGACGAAGAAATAAAAAAAATAGAATCTAAAAAAAACAAGTATATCCATACTAAAAAAATAGACAAAGAAGAAACAAGTTCAGTAATATCTAAATATATGACAACTGTAATTAGTAAGTCATTAAATAGAATTTCTGGAGAAGACAAACAAAATAAACAGGTAGAAGTCTGCAATAAAATAATAAATCTATTAATAGAAGAATTAAAACTTGCAGATTTCGATGAGTTTTTAATAAATGAAAATGCAAAATTGTTGCTTGCTGTAATAAACAACATGGATGTTGCATTAATTGACTGTTACAAAAATAAGAAAATTAGACCAATAACATCTATTGCAACTAATTCACTATTTACAGGAGCTCAGAACGAACCATCACTAGGAAGCGAATTAGTGAAAGAGATAAAAACTTCTGATAGAATAGATATTCTGGTTTCATTTATCAAATGGAGCGGGTTAGTTCAAATACTCGAAGCACTAAAAGAATTTACTAAAGAGCACAAGCTAAGAGTCATTACTACATCCTACATGGGTGCTACAGATTACAAGGCAATATTAGAGTTAGCAAGTTTACCAAATACAGAAATTAAAATATCCTACGATACAAAAAGAACAAGACTGCATTCCAAATCCTACATGTTTTATAGAAACACAGGATTTTCAACTGCTTATATTGGTTCATCCAATTTATCCAATACCGCAATTACCACTGGCTTAGAGTGGAACCTAAAAATTTCCGAATATACCTCAATAGATATGATTAAAAAATTCAATGCTACTTTTGAGTCTTATTGGCATGACACGGAATTTTATTTATTCAATAAAGATGACGCAAGTGAAAGCGAGAAGTTAAAAACAGCATTAAATATGAATAAGATTGGTTATTCCAATAATGAAAGCCAGTTTTTCTTTGATATTGTGCCATATTCATATCAGCAGGAAATATTAGATAAACTTCAGTCTGAAAGACAAATACACAATAGGTATAGAAATTTAATAGTAGCTGCAACTGAAACAGGCAAGACAGTTGTTTCAGCATTTGATTATAAAAGGTTTGTTAAAGACAATCCAAAATCTAAAAACAGGCTTCTTTTTGTTGCACATAGAAAAGAAATTCTAGAGCAAAGTATTGATTGTTATAGAAAAGTTCTAAAGGACAGAAATTTTGGAGACCTGTGGGTTGGAAGTTACATGCCTTCTCAGAAAGAACAACTTTTTATTTCAATACAAACATTTAATTCTCAGGAGTTTATTGAAAATATAAGCGAAGATTATTATGACTATATAGTAATAGATGAATTTCAACATTCAGCGGCACCAAGCTATGAAAAGTTGTTAGGATATGTAAAGCCTAAAATATTGCTGGGTATGACTGCAACTGTTGGGACTCGTGATAGTAAACTGCTAAATGCCTCATAAATGCGGGCTTGAGGGCTTTTTAGATATAAAAATAGTTTTCAGTTATAGTATAGAATATGCTAAAAAAGTACAAGTGGGGTAAACAATTAATCAAATGGTAGATTTGTAAAATTGTTTGTATTTAAATAGTTAATACATTTATTAGTGAATTTTATTGTGGGGGTAAGAAAATTGAAAATAAGTGGACTATCATCAAAAGATGGAATAATTTTTCGTGGAGATAATTCCTATGTTATTTCTAAAATAAACGATAAAGGAAATCATGATATTAAGCTAATTATTGAAAGTAATAATTTAAAGAAGAAAATATCTGTAATACCAATTTTAAAATACTATTTTGGATCAATAAAATCAAGTCTTACTAGTTTATTGTTGCTATGTTTATGCCTCTCTTGTGATTTTTATTACAAAGGAGATATTGATTTAGGTAAGTGTTTTTTAATTATATTATTGATTGCTATTGTAATTTGCTTGTTTCAAAGTAAAAAATTTTCTGGGTTTCATGGTGCAGAGCATAAAGCAATAAATTCATATAATTTATATAATGATGTATCTATCGAAAATATAAAAAAGTCATCAAGAATAGCTAAGAATTGTGGGACAAACTGGCTTGTAATGTATTTGTTTATTTCAATAGTTATTTTTTTATTAACAGGAAAATTCTATACTATAATAATTTTTATTAATTATGGAGTATCTAGGGAGCTATTTGTGTTAAGTGATATAGATAAGAAACCTATTTTTTCAATTGTATATAGAATAGGCGGTTTATTACAAAAGAATATATTAACAAAAGAGCCAACAGAGGAACAATTGAAATTAGCTAAGGCAGCTATTGAAAAATTAATTGATTATGAAGAAAACAATTTTAATAATAAGGGGTTTATATAGATGAGATAAAGCAAATAGCTATATCATTACTTAATGTAATGGTAGCAGTTGATTTTATAGGTGATGATAAATAATAAATTTATTAAGTGTATTAAATTATCACATAGGACTGAGAGTATGTAATGAATGATAATGGATATGTTTTGAATGACAACACACGTGGTGACGGTTGTCTTGATGTCAAAGGTTGAAAAGTAAAAAGCTCATAAATGTAGAAAATAAGGGCATTTGCAGTTTGTAGACAATTTCAGAATTGCTTTAAATAGCCTGTTTACGGGAATAAATCGACTTCTCAAGAGGCATAAGGTTGTGTAGACAGGATTGCTTTGGGGTAGGTTGAGTAGACAGAAATGTTGTAAATAGACTAACAACCATAAGTGATAGTTCGTAATATGGTGCTTATCTATCTGCTTGATTCAAAGACAAATTGAAATAGTAATAACCGAAACGTTAGACGTATCAGGGGGCAATAGGAGGGGGAGTTTTATGAGAGAAATAAGTATATTTATAAAAAGAAATACACTCATTTTTGTATTCTTTATCTTTTCAATAATTATTATCGCTTCATATATCGTTACCATTAACTTACCAGAGTTATTCGTAGGAGCAGAACATTGGTATAATCTGTTGTTTCAACTTTCGATAGGATATATTATCAACTTTATGTTTTATATAACACAAGTCTATATTCCAAATAACAAGAGAGCTTTAACTGTGCATCAATGTATTTCAGCTCGACTAAATAGAATTATCCAAGATATGAAATCTAACATCTCATGTCTTGCACAGATATATCTTGAAAACCACATGGGTGATGAATATACAGAATATGAATTAAATCAACTATTAAAGCTCAGATTTTCAGACAAAGTCAAGGTGTTAGATGCTAGGCGGACTACCCGTGATAATTTTGTATATTTTACGGTCAGAGAATGGCTTTCAGAGTGCATCAGAAAAACTGAAAGTGGGATTGATAGCTTATACAAGTATTATGCAAGTGAAATTTCTGTTGATCTTATGCTATCCCTTGAGGACGTTCTAAATTCAACTTATCATTCAATGATGAAAACGCTCTTGGCTGTTCCAAATGATGTTAATTTTAGTGAAAGCAAAGATAATTTTTTTGCTACTTACTATCGTTTGATATGTAGATTGGAAGAAATCAGACAAAAAGATTATAAATAATATTTTGGCTTATCGGGCAGTATATTCGCATCATTTAAGGAGGCGCAGTATGTCGGTAAACCCTAAAATACATTTCATACCTGCTGTACCAAAGCTAGAAAAAAGGTTCGCTATTTATGCTAGGGTAAGTACAAACGATGCAGAGTAATTAAAAAGTCTTGCTGTACAAGTATCTTCATTTACAAGATTAGTAGTATCCACACTGGGATGGCTACTGGTTGATGTTTATATAGATACAGCGTCTGGTAAATCTGGCTCAGCAAAAAAAAAATTCACTCGTATGCTTGATGACTGCAAGACTCATAAAATAGAAATTATTCTGACAAAAAACATCAGTCGTTTTGGAAGAGATACCGTTGAGATATTAGAGGCTTTAAATCAGCTAAAGATTTTGGGAGTTCGTGTAATATTTGAACAAGAAGATTTTGATACTGCGAAGACAGATAGCGACTTGATGATTTCTATTGTAGAAGCAATTGCTCAATCAGAAAACGAATCAAGAAGTGAAAATATTAAATGGGGAATAAAGCAACGGCCTGCCAATGGCAGTTCTAAACTTTACGATAGGAAGTGCTACGGCTATACACATGATGCTGGTGGTAGCCTAATTATTGATGATGTCGAGGCCAAAAATGTACAAATGATTTTCGACCTTTATCTTCATGGGAAGAGCGTTCTCAGAATTCTTAAAGAATTAGAACAGCGTGGGTTCAAATCCCCTACCGGAAAAGACAAATTGTGTAAGCGTACCATTGATGTGATGCGGAGTAACGAGAAATATACTGGTATAGTTCGGCTCTTGGATTCCGACAAACATGAAATGCAATATGTTTCTGAAAATAATAATCCGGCAATCATATCAAAATAAACGTTCCAAGCATTACAGATTGAAAAGGCTCATCGGAGTAATGTGACACAAATCGAGAATGGAAACCAGAGAAAAAGCAAGAAATATAGTTTGAAAAAGCAAAATAGCCTAATCAAAATTGGTTATCTCGACATGACAAAAATGCTATTTAAACCGCTTAAACACAGTATTTTTACTAAAAAAAGCGTACTGTGAAAAATAGCCTAAAAATTACACATGGAGACGGTAGTATTGATGTCAAAAGCCGAAAAGTAAAAGTCTGGAAAGTGTAGGAAACAAGGGGTTCTGTGTGTTCTGCTGATTTACAGAACAGCTGAACCCCTTATAAAATAGCTACTTTGCTGGAATTTATCTACTGTAAAAGTCGTATAGTAGAGTAGACAGAGATGTTGCAAAATAGGCTACTCATCGTATAATAAAATCAACAATATGATGAGTAGTCATGAGAACTTTCAGAGCGTAGGATGGTTGATATGCAACATATTGTTATCGGTGTAGGTGAAAATGGATGTATGAAAATCAAATGATAATAGCCGTTAAGAATGGTGAAGGGAATATTATAGCAGAACAATCTTATCACGAGTTTTTAAATGGAAAGAAAAATATAGAAATATTAAATTATTACACCTGACAAAAGCTATTTGAAAAATATGCTGGAACCGTTCGATTATTGAGCTCTGGAAAACATGAGATGCAGTATGTTTCCGAAAATAACAATCCAGTAATTATATCATTCGAAACATTCCAAGCAATTCACTAGAGAATGCTCGCAGGAGTAATGTGATACAAGCTGTGGATGGGAAGCAAAGAAAAGATGAAAAATACAGTTCGAAAAAAGCAAATGCATAAGACATTCAGGAGGTTTGATAAGTGAATTTATTAAAGCGAATAAAAATAGAAAATGTAAAAGGCAAGGAGTCTTTTGAGGTCACATTTACTGATCTTATAGCAAATCAACCAAATATTATCGTAGCACCTAATGGCTATGGAAAAAGCACAATTGCCACTGCTTTTAAAGCTGCTAGTAGTGGGAAAATGAAACTTGACTCTAAAGATGTTTATCAGCAAAACCCTGTTAACCATCCAAAACTTGAAATAGAATTATACGGTGAAAATTCTGGAATCTTTGTATCTACCGATACAGAAGGAAATATATCAAAACATTTATCGGTCTATACTATTAGTAGTCCTCTTTATGCAAAAAATACAACAAGAGGGTTCAATAGAAATGTTGCTGCAACTGCGGATTTGCGAGTTGAACAAGTGGTTATTTATAATAGTATTCCAGAAAATCAATGTATTAATTACTCTTATAGATCGGTATCTAGCGAGTATGGGAATAGAAGCAAGCTATTTCTAAACATTTCAGAGATGCTTACAAATTTTAATAACATTAGCCAATTAATAGAAATAAAAGAATGTCTTAAAAAGTGTAGCACACAGCAAGGGATTCAATCAAAGTTTACACAATTTCTCGCTAACTGTCCAAGCAGTGGAACGGCCAAAAATGTGAAACAGCAAATATCGCAAGACTCTATCACTACACTTCTTCGAAATAGTAATATTAATATACTTTTTAATTGCGTTAATGGTATGGAAAGTAAACCGAATGAGTGGTGTGATATTGATGTTGTTTTTACTGCAATTCAGCTGTGCAGAATAATGAATCAATATTATGATGCTGGAGATAATGATATTTTTAAAAGAGTTTACAATTATTTGTTATACATAGAGACTCGTAACTTAATTGATGAGCGTTTAAATTTATTTAACACAACGGGGCGGAACATAAGAACACGAGAAGAGCACGGAAAACTTGTTATTAGTTTTGAAAGAGCTGATGCAATGTCAAATGGAGAACGTGACATTCTTTCTTTTGTTTCAAATCTAACCAAATTCGAAATAGGTTTCAAAAAACAGATAGGTATATTAATTATTGATGAAGTCTTTGATTATTTAGATGGCAGTAATATGCTTGTTGTTCAGTATTATTTATCGGAATTGATCAACAAATGCAAATCAGTAGGGAAAGTGCTATTTCCTATAATTTTTACGCATTTAGATCCAGAGGTGTTTTCAAACTACTATTTCCGAAAAAAAAAGGTTCATTATATTTCATCATTTGCGCCTATTGAATTGGATTCTCATATTGTAAAAATTCTCCGTTTGCGTGAAGGTGGGGCGTTATCAGATGATGAAAAAGAAGAAATAGAGAAATATTACCTTCATTTTATTGATGAACCGCACTCCTTATCGGAGCAATTAGCAGCAAAAATTTCAAGTGATTTTAATGAGAGTAGTACGTTATTCAAATCACATTTATATGAAGAAATTAAAGATAAATATTTAGCAGAGAATTCATATAATCCGGTTATGATAATTGCCGGGGTTAGGATAAGAATAGAAGAAATGGTATATAGGCAACTCAGTCCGAGTGATCAACTGGAATTTATAAAAAAACACAAAGTAATAAATAAATTACTATATGCTGAAGATATAGGTATTGAAGTTCAAGAACTTTTTTATCTCTTACAGCCATTATATAATGATGGTTTGCATTTAGGTGGAAATGATAATGATGTTAGGAGGAAGATAAAATCTTGCTACTTAAAAACCAATAATCTACATATTAGAAGGATGATTCAGATGTTATTTATGACGTAGGGTACGTGTTTTAAATGTCTCACTAATACAAATAAAATAGATTTAGAATTTATATCTGGAAGGAAATATAATATTTAAATTTATGCAATTTTTGTGAAAAGTATAAAGTGAATACTGAGATTATTTAGGTGACAAGAGTGAACATCTATAACAATTTAATTCTTGTCAAAGACGAAGACAAGACACGAGATATTGCCAGCTGCAAATATGCAAATGGAAAATATGAAGTTGTTTTTAATACTTCATCAAAAGTATTTTCATATTCATATTTGAGCGTAAAATGGATTAGAAATCCACAAAACATTGATGCGAGTTCAGTAAAATTTCCCATGACGGAAGGGATTTGTTTGATATTAAGCAAATAATGCAGTTTGAGGATTATTATCGTATCTTTTTTGGCAACGGTAAAGTTAGCTCCTATAAAATGAAGGAACTTGTTATTGAGAAAAACAGTCTGCTTAATAAGAATACAAAAAATTATTTTGAATATTTCAAATGTATTGCAGATAAAGTTAGCATAAGAACTGACGAAGGCAAAAAAATATTATCAGACCAATTTGAAAAAATAGATTTCATTAGCCCTAAAACAGCGTTGGCAACATATTTCAATCCTGATGATAAAATTATGAAAAGTACTTTATCTTCTAACATATATTTTCCTTTTGGATGCAATTTAAGCCAAATGCAGGCTGTTTCCAATGCGCTTTCTAATAAAATAAGTATAATTGAATGGCCTCCTGGAACAGGAAAAACACAAACGATTCTTAACATAATTGCAAATGCAATAATAAATAATAAGACTGTTGCTGTTGTTTCTAACAATAACTCTGCAATTGATAATGTCTTTGAAAAACTGCAAAATAATGGGCTTGATTTTATTGCAGCTCCATCGGGAAAGTCCGACAACAATGTGTGACAGTGGGGACGTACATTAACTGTCAAAAAATGTACTGCTGTGAAGTTGTACACAGCGGTACAAAAATCCCTTCAATAAGTACTGGAATGCTCATGTGGTTCTGAGAAAAATGTTAATTGGCATTTGCTTATAACCTCTTCATTGATAAAAAAATTATACGTTATGTTTATATAAAAATTATACTTTCTAACATATAGATCGTATATATATTTGATATACGGGCATTCCATGGCCCATAGAATATTTCAAGCACCATGTTTGCCATAAAAACTAGTTAACGCTAAAATAAGTGTATTAAAATTTATAATAGATGCTTTACAAATGAAATTTTTGTAGGAAGGATAATCATGAAATCAACAAAAAATTTACTGGAAGAAATATTAGAAGAAATTGGAATAAAGGAAAAAATTCAATTTGATGATATATGTACAGATAGGCTGTTTTTAAACAAATTAAATAAATATTTTTATCAAAAGAATGGGGAGTATATATCTGAATTTCATCAATACTGGGAAGCCAATTATGAAGAAATCCTAAATATATCAATTAACTACGATCAAGCATATATAATTGCAAAGAAATTTAATGAGATATTTTCAGATAGGGTAAGATATTCATGTATAGAAATAAGTCCTAAGATAAATAAGGAAGGTCTTACTCCCGAAAACATTGCTAATATAAGATTTTTCACAACAATTCAAGATTTTAAAATTAATATTTATAAAAAAGGAAGAGATCCTTTTCAACAGTTTTTAATAAACCCCGAATGGTTTGATGCTGAGAAAATTGCAAATAATGATACTATAATATATGAATTTATTAATTACTTAGATGCAACGGGATCTCAAGGTGACAAAAGAAAGAAGTGGATGAAAGATGCTGCTAATTTTTTAATAGAGAGATGTCACGGTTCTGCATTTGATATTTTTAAAACTTACAATGAGGATGTATTAAAAATAAGAAATATATTAGCTGATGGGGTTGAGATTGGTTTTAGCAGAAAAAAAGTTGATATGTTTCTTAGAGATATGGTAGATTGGAAAGTTTGGAAAGCTACTAAAAATATTGAATGTTTAAATGTTGCAAGTGATTCTAACACAATGAGGATAGCTTTAAGAACGGGACTTTTAGAACCTGCTATTCCACTTTTAGCAAGTTATTTAGATATATTTAGTTATCAATATGGGATGATGGATAGTATGACACAAGCAGCATGGAGAGTAGTTTGGGAACTATGGGAAAAGATACCAAACAATACTTGTCCAACTACACCTGCAGCTATGGATTATATGATTTATAAATCAATAGGAAAGGCGAATTGCTTTATAAATGCAAGAAAGTGTAATAGATGTATTATGAATGATATATGTCCTATGGAAAAACGTAATCTAAAGCCACCAAAATCTATATCGATAAAGGGTATGACAGGATGGGAAAGTGGTATTACAGATGAAGGTGGAGGTGGTGGAATTATGGCATAATTAATTTTTGATTTGAAACAATAGATTGAAGAAAATATGTTTTCTTTTACTTTTTTGTGGTATATATTTATTGCTCATAAGAAGTATTTTTATATAAATAGAATGATATTTTAAAATTATAAATACATTTTCTATTTAAAGAAAAAAGGAGTTGTGATAATGAATTTGCAACCACAAAACTTTAATCTAGAACTAACAACGATATGGTCTTTCCCAGATAGAGGTAGTTGGGCAACTCATTCGGGTAAGTACAGAGGTAATTGGTCTCCCTATATTCCAAGAAATTTAATCTTAAGATATACTCAACCAAATGAATGGATTATTGATCAATTTGTAGGTAGTGGAACAACATTAGTTGAAGCAAAATTGTTAGGTCGTAATGCAATTGGCATAGATATTAATGAAAAAGCAATTTCAATTGCTGAAACAAATATAAATTTTCAATGTGATGAAAAATCAAAAATTTATATTAAAAAAGGTGATGCAAGAAATTTAAACTTCATTAAAGATGAAAGCATGGATTTAATATGTACACATCCGCCATATGCAGATATTATTAAATACAGTAATGATATTGATGAGGATATTTCACATTTGCAATATTCTAATTTTATTATTGAAATGCAAAAAATAGCGGACGAATCTTATAGGGTAATAAAAAAAAGGAAAGTATGTTCAATTATGATGGGAGATATTCGTAAACATGGAAATATTATTCCTTTAGGATTTCAAGTTATGGAATGCTTTTTAAAATCTGGCTTTAAGTCGAAGGAGATTATTATTAAAGAACAACATAATTGTAAGTCTTCTAAGTATTGGGCAAGCAAATTTTGTGAATTTTTATTAATAGCACATGAGTATATATTCGTTTTTGAAAAGTAAAAACTTGCTTATTGTTATTCGTAGTAAATTACATTATAATAAAATAGTTAAATTAATGTAACAAGGAGATATTATGAATAAGTACAAGGTTTCACCGTTCGTTAAATGGGCTGGTGGTAAAAGACAATTGCTTGAGCAAATTAGCACTAGGATGCCATTAAAGTTTAATAAATATTATGAGCCATTTGTAGGTGGTGGAGCTGTGCTCTTTAATTTCCTTTCTGCGGATGTTATAATTAATGATATAAATAAATCACTCATGAATTCTTATATTCAGATAAAACAATCACCTTTAGAATTAACAGAGGAGATAAATAAATTGGATTATAAAATTCTAGAGGGTGGAAAAGAGTATTATTATAATATAAGAGAAAAATATAATGATAAACTTATGATGGATGAGTATGATGTTGAACTAGCCGCAATGTTTATATTTATCAATAAGCATTGTTTTAATGGCTTGTATCGTGTAAATGGTAAAGGATTATTTAATGTTCCATATAATAATAGTATAAGAGCATCATATGATTTGACAAATATATTAGAAATCTCAAAATATTTAAAAACAATAACTATTTTAGATGGCGATTTTGAAAGTGCTTGTGAAGATGCTGAAAAAGGAGATTTTATATTTTTTGATAGTCCATATGCTCCATTAAATCCGACATCTTTTGAATCATATACAAAAGAAGGCTTTGATTTAGAAAGTCACAAACGACTATCAAATTTATATAAACGACTAACTGATAAAGGTTGTTATTGTATGCTCACTAACCATAATACTGAGCTTGTTAATAGTTTGTATGACGATAAAAGGTTTAAGCTTGATGTGGTATCTGTTAAAAGAATGATTAATTCTGATGCAAAGAATAGAGTAGGTGAAGAAGTTATTATCCGCAATTATTAGGAGAAATATATATGGATAAATTGATTGAATCTAAAAGAAAGCCATATTATGAAAGCGACAAAGTG
Organism: Lachnotalea sp.; assembly: GCA_041821265.1. Taxonomy (GTDB): domain Bacteria; phylum Bacillota; class Clostridia; order Lachnospirales; family Lachnospiraceae; genus Lachnotalea. The sequence continues at coordinate 29,518 of JBGUEQ010000042.1, forward strand.
CAGTTATTCTTAGGTGACTGTTTTCAACTCCTAAAGAAAATGAAACCTGAAAGTGTAGATATGATCTTTGCTGATCCTCCATATTTTTTAAGTAATAATGGGATCACCTGTAGAAGCGGCAAGATGGTATCTGTAAATAAAGGTGTATGGGATAAAGGAAAAGATTTAAACGAAAAACATAAATTTAACAGAAAATGGATTAAATTATGCAGAAGGGTTTTGAAGCCAAATGGGACAATATGGATATCCGGAACATTACATAACATTTACTCTATTGGTATGGCGTTAGAGCAGGAAGAATACAAGATCATAAATAACATCACATGGATGAAGACTAATCCTCCACCTAATTTAGGATGTAGGTGTTTTACTCATTCAACAGAAACGGTTCTTTGGGCTAAAAAAACTGATAAAAATACAAAGCATTTATTTAATTACAATGATATGAAAAAAATGAATAATGGTAAACAAATGAAAGATGTTTGGGTAGGTAGTTTAACAAGACCAACTGAAAAAAGAGAAGGTAAACATCCAACCCAAAAGCCAGAGTATTTGTTAGAAAAGATAATTTTAGCTTCTACTGAGGAAGATGCATTAATATTGGATCCGTTTTGTGGTTCAGGAACAACTGGTGTTATAGCAAAAAAAAGCAGAAGACAATTTATTGGATTTGATAATGTAGAAGAATATTTGGAAATTACAAAACTAAGACTGGAGAAAATACATGAATAATAGAAATTTTGATGAATGGCTAGCAAAATTTAGAATAAGTATTTCAGGATATAACTACTACATTAATTATGATAAAGTAATTAACAATGTTGAAAAACTTAAGTTAGAATTGAATATTTTGAATTCATTAATAGGTTCTAAAAATATTGAAACAGATTTTGAAAATATTATTAGCAAGTATCCAGAAACTTTGAAATGTATTCCCACTTTGCTGGCTGTAAGACAAACTGAGATATATGCTCAGGATGAAGAGGGTATATTTAAATATAGCTTTAATAAAATGAATTATAGTATAACGCAGTACAAGGTGTTTATGAGAAAGACGGGATTGTTCGACTTGATAGAAAATCATCTTGTTAATAATCTAGTTGATTATGCTTTGGGGGTTGAAACGGGATTGGATTCGAACGGAAGGAAGAACCGTGGCGGTCACCAAATGGAGAATTTAGTTGAAAGCTTTATAAAAGAGTCTAAAGTTACAGAATACTTTAAAGAAATGTACCTTTCAGAGATAGAGTCTAAATGGAATATAAATTTATCAGCACTATCTAACAATGGAAAAGCAAGGAAGCGGTTCGATTTTGTGGTTAAGACAGATAGTATGATTTATGCAATTGAAACGAACTTTTACGGTGGTACTGGCGGTGGTTCTAAGTTGAATGAAACGGCTAGGAGTTATAAGATGATTTCGCAAGAAACTGATACAGTAGATGGATTTACATTTGTATGGATTACAGATGGAACAGCATGGAGAAGTGCTAGAGAAAATTTAAGAGAGACGTTTGATGTAATGGAGCATATTTATAGCATAGATGATATGGAAAATGAAATTATGGATAAAATATTTAAATAGATTGAATGTGAAAAAAGTTATATATAAGACTGTAACAAAGGTGAAGAAGGTGAATTCTGTATTTAACAGTAGGCACCTTTTATATTGTCAAAAAATGACTAACATTAAAGAGTGAAAATTAATTAACCGTGCCTATGAAGCCTTCGAAAAAGTTCAATATTTTATAATCTGCATAAATATTATAATGATAAAATACTGAAATTTCAACATTTAATTGTTTATATTTATTTGAAATTATATTAAAAGTACCTTTTCCGGGGGTTTACCTGTCACTTAAATTAATATATATAACTTTTTATTTGTGCTGTTAGTATCGCTTTTTCTTTGGGGTCAACTGTTATCCCTACATTTAACATTTGATTTATCTCATATTACTATTTATACATTGTAAGCATATTTATTTGAAAATTAGCAGAAAATGCTTATCTGTATTTTTCAATCAATAATGATATTTATTTGGGTGTTTTACTTTCGAAAGAGCAACTCACGTTCAATATTGATATGCTTGATATGAAATTTGTAGTTGTGAAATATATAATTATACATCGGCCATTTCCCTAATGTGGAAATAACAGAAGGACATACCCTAGTATATTCACAGATATAATTTGTGTTACTAGGATCTAAAAAATAAGTTTCTACAGCTGATATTTCATTTAACTTTTTATAATGACAGATGGGACATGTTTTAAATGTCTCATTAATACAAATAAAATAGATTCGGGATTTTGCAGGAATCATTTCAATGTAAGAATGGATGTCCACAATTATTATCCCCAAAGTCAAAATAATTGAAAGAATTAAAAAATCTAATTGGAAGCGATACCATAAAGTGGTATAATTGAATTTGGATGATAAATTATTAAATAATTATTGTTCATTATTTTGATAGCACATTAGAAAATGTAAATATAGCTGACTTTTTCAATCAATATTAGTAAAAGTTAGCAGGTCTAAAATTATTATTTATGAAGAGGTAAAAAAGTGAAGCATACAGAAGTTTCTGCAGCAATTTTGATATATAAAAATAACATACTATGTGCTCAACGTAACAAAGGAAAGTATGATTATGTATCTTATAAGTACGAGTTTCCAGGTGGGAAAATAGAGCCTGGGGAAAGTCCTGAAGAGGCACTTAAAAGAGAGCTTTCTGAGGAAATGGATATTGATAGTAGTACAGAAAATATGCAATTTTTTTATACGGTTAATCACAAATACCCTGATTTTGAAATTACTATGCACAGCTTTATCTGTCCGATGAAATCTGATGCATTCAATTTAAAAGAACATATCGATTATAAATGGATGAATATAGATAATTTAGAAAGTTTAGACTGGGCACCAGCAGATATTCCAATTGTCATGGAATTAAAAAAGAAAGGGCTATAATATTTATGGGAATTCTAGAGGAATTATCGACAAGTTTGAATAGTGGATTTATAAATAGTAATCTAGCGTCAGTTCAGCAATATAACCCAAGGCTATTGATAAATGATTTTAAGAGAGGAATGAAGGTACTTTCAAATATAGAAAATGAGCTAAGCAAATGTGAAGAGTTCTATTTTTCAGTTGCATTTATTACCAATAGCGGTATTACTTCACTAATAAATATATTAAGTGAATTGGACAAGAAAAATATCAAGGGAAAAATTATTACATCGCAATATCAAAATTTTACTGAGCCAATTGCGCTAAAAAGATTACTACAGTTTAGAAATATTGAATTGCGTATAGTAACTGAGGGGAATTTACACGCTAAAGGATATATCTTTAAAAAATCGGATTCATATTCTTTTATTATAGGTAGCAGTAACTTAACACAAAGTGCTTTGAGCCTAAATAAGGAATGGAATGTGAAGCTTTCATCACTTGGAAATGGTGCATTGATTCAGAATATATTGGAGGAATTTAAAGATACATTTGATAATTCAACTGTGGTTGATCATGAATGGATAAAACAATATTCTGCTATTTATGATTCTGTGAGGCAAGTCCAGAAAAGAATTGCAAAAGAAATTGATGCAAAAGAAGATAATATACTTTATTTAAATAAAAAAAATCCAAACAAAATGCAGAAAGAGGCTTTACACTCCTTAGATATATTAAGAAACGACAGTAAAAACAAAGCTTTGATAATATCAGCAACAGGAACTGGAAAAACATATTTGTCTGCTTTTGACGTTGCAAAATTTCAACCAAAGAAATTTCTATTTGTTGTGCATAGAGAAAATATTGCTAGGGCTGCAAAGCGCAGCTACGAAGCTATTTTAGGATATAACATAAAAATGGGATTGCTTACCGGCGAGACTGCAAATTATGATAGTGATTATATTTTTGCAACTGTACAGACTATATCTAAAGATGATAATATGAAGCGCTTTCCACAAAATTATTTTGATTATATTGTTATTGATGAAGTACACAGAGCTGGGGCTAACTCTTATCAGAGATTACTTGACTATTTTAAACCTAAATTTTTACTTGGTATGTCAGCTACCCCTGAAAGAACAGATGGATATGACATATTTTGTAGCTTTGATTATAACATAGCATATGAAATTAGGCTGAACCGAGCAATGGAAGAGAATATGCTATCACCATTCCATTATTTTGGAGTTAGTGAAATTCAAGTTGATGGAAAATTGCTTGAAGATAATGCTGATTTTAATAAATTGGTTTGTAGTGAACGTGTAGAACGAATTATTGAAGCATCCAATTTTTATGGATGGGATTCCGGTAGAGTTAAAGGCTTGATTTTCTGCAGCCGCAAGGAAGAGGCTAGAAAACTATCGGAAGAATTTAATGACAGAGGATATAGTACCATAGCATTAGTTGGGGAAAGTTCTGAGAATTTGAGAGAGGAATCAATTTGTAGACTTGAACAAAACAAAATTGGGAATAAATTAGACTATATATTTACTGTGGATATATTTAATGAAGGCGTTGACATTCCAGCACTTAATCAAATAATTATGCTTAGGCCAACTCAATCTGCAATAATATTTATTCAGCAGCTAGGAAGAGGGCTGAGAAAAAATGAAGGGAAAGAGTTTTTGACTGTAATTGACTTTATAGGAAATTATGCAAATAATTATTTAATTCCCATTGCACTTTATGGAGAACGAAGTTTTAATAAGGATACGGTTAGAAAGATTATAAATAGTGGCAGCAGTATTATTCCAGGATGTTCCACTGTGCATTTTGATGAAATTACTAAAAATAGAATATTTGAGTCTTTAAATAATGCGAACTTATCTAAACTAGCGGATTTAAAAAAAGATTATGAATTGTTGAAATATGAACTTGGAAGAATTCCAACTATGATGGATTTTTTTAAGCATGGAAGTCGAGACCCATACTCATTTATAGACTATAAAAATTCATATTATAACTTTATTGTTAAAGTTGAAAAGGATTTAAAATTTAAATTAAATGATAGCGAGGCTAAACTACTTGAATTTTACTCTAAGGAAGTACTTAATGCTAAGCGTGTTGATGAGGCACTACTGCTTTTATTATTAATTAATAAAAATAAAGTATCGTTCAGTGAGCTAAATAATATTCTATATGATAGTTTTAAATATACTATTACAAATGACACTGCTATAGGAATAGTTAATATCCTAAACGGAAGCTTCCTAAAGGAATCAGATATAAAAAAATATGGAATTAAAGAAAATATTATAATTGTAGAAGAAAATTTTGAATACTGGTTTGTAATGTCTGAAGAACATTCTAAGTTAATAAATGATTTTTCGTTGGGGTTTTATATTAAAGATACGATTAATTACTCTATCAATAAGTATAAGAGTACCTACAATTTTGAAAATTTTAGAGATGGGTTTCTGTTATATGAAAAGTATAGTAGAAAGGATGTTTGTAGAATTTTAAATTGGGATAAGGATGAATCATCCGTAGTGTTTGGATATAAAATCAAGCATGACACATGTCCTATATTTGTTACATATAAAAAAAGTGATAATATTACAGATAGTACAAAATACAAAGAAAAATTTGTTAATTCTGCATGTTTTAGTTGGATGACAAGAAGTAGAGTTACTGTAGATTCTGATGATGTACAAAAGATAAGGGATTGCAAAAGACTTGGAATTAGAATTTTGCTTTTTATTAAAAAAAGCGATAGTGAAGGAATTGACCACTATTATTTGGGAGATGTTCATCCTACAGATATTGAGCAGACTGTAAATAAGGATAATAAGGGTAAAGAACTTTCTATTGTAAATATTAAGTTTGATATGATCGATGAAGTAGAAGAATCTATATATAAATATTTGGAGAGTTGAAATAATTAACATGGAGGACCTATCGCATTGCAGCATAAAAAGCACTATGATAATGTAATTGAAGATATTGATAAAAACTATATATTATATAAAAGTGAAAATGTAATTACTGGTGACAATAATTTTTTATTCAACAAGTTAATACAATCGATTAGACGAGCGGATAAAATAGACATTACTGTTTCTTTCATCATGGAATCAGGAATAAAAATGTTATTGCGAGACCTCCTGGAAGCTGTAAGAAGAGGAGCTGAAGTTAATATTTTGACGGGTAATTATTTGAAAATTACTCAGCCCCAGGCTCTATATTTGTTAAAAGGAACGTTTAAAGATAAGATAAATCTGAGATTTTATAATGAGCCAAATCGCTCATTCCATCCCAAATCATACATATTTCATTATGAAGGAGAAGGAGAAATATATATTGGTTCTTCCAACATATCAAGAGGTGCATTAACAAATTCAATTGAGTGGAATTATAGATTTAAAAAAAGTGAAAATGAAGAAGATTTCAATGCCTTCTATGAAACCTTTACAGACTTGTTTGATAATCATTCCTTTGATATTACAGATGAAGTATTGGAGAATTACGCTAAAACATGGGTTGCACCTAAATTTTATAAAGATATAGATAAAATAAAAGGTAAAGATGATGTTAAAGTAATTAATTTTTATGAACCAAGAGGAGCACAGATTGAGGCGCTCTATTCGCTAAATAGAACAAGAGAAGAAGGCTTTGACAAAGCGTTGGTTGTTGCAGCTACAGGCATTGGAAAAACATATCTTTCAGCATTTGATTCAAAAATGTTTAAAAGAGTATTGTTTGTAGCGCATAGGGAAGAAATAATATTACAAGCTATAACTAGTTTTAAAAACGTTAGTCCTGAAAAAACAGCAGGTCTGTTTTATTCTGAAGAAAAGGATAGTGACAAAGATGGGGTGTTTGCATTAGTAAATACACTTGGCAAAGATGAATACTTAAATTATGAGTATTTTTCTAGGGATTATTTTGATTATATAGTAATAGATGAATTTCATCATGCTGTGTCAAATTCATATCAGAAGATTCTTAATTATTTTAAACCGAAATTTCTGTTGGGATTAACAGCAACACCGGAAAGAATGGATAATAAAGATGTATTTGCTATATGTGATTACAATGTAGTATATGAGTTAAGGTTGAAACAAGCAATTAACAGAGGAGAACTAGTACCATTTGATTATTACGGCATTTATGATGAAACAGTAAATTATGATAGTATATTATTTAAAAATGGCAAATATGATGAAAAATCATTAGAGAAAGCACTGCAAATTGGGAAAAGAGCGGATATGATTTTAAACCATTACCAAAAATATAGTTCGAAAAAAGCATTAGGATTTTGCACTTCTAAAGCCCATGCAGAGTTTATGTCCAAGTATTTTAATGATAATAATATACCTTCTGCAGCGGTTTACAGCGGTGAACAAGGCGAATTTACTCTGCAGAGGCAAAAGGCTATTGCTAATCTAAATACTGGAAAAATAAAAGTTATATTTTCTGTTGATATGTTCAACGAAGACTTGGATGTGCCAAGTATAGATATGGTGCTGTTTCTGAGACCAACCCAGTCACCTACAGTTTTTTTACAACAGCTAGGTAGAGGTCTGAGAAAAGATAGGAATAAGGAAAAACTCATAGTATTAGATTTTATTGGTAATTATAAAAAGGCTAATCTTATTCCATTTTTATTGTGTGGAAAACCATATAGCAAAACAGAATTAATATCAAAACGTATTGTAGGATTTGAATATCCTGAAGATTGTCATATAGATTTTGATTTAAATATTATAGATATATTTAAAATGCAGGCTGAAAGAGAATTTTCAGTTAAGGAAATAGTAAATGAGGAATTTAACAGAATAAAAGAAGAACTTAATCATGTTCCTTCAAGAGTTGAATTGTTTACTTATATGGATGATCAAGTATATGATAACATTAGATCTCATTCAAGATTGAATCCTTTTAATGACTACATGGGTTACTTGAAATCAATAAATGAATTAAATAGTAAAGAAGAATCAATATTGAATTCAAGGGCATATGATTTTATTAAAGTGGTAGAAACAACATCAATGAGTAAAACCTATAAAATGCCAGTATTGTTAGCTTTCTATAATAATGGAAATATTAAGCTTGAAATTAATGATGAGGACATATATAGTTGTTTTAAGAAATTTTATAGCAATGCATCCAATGCTGTAGATATGTTAAAAGATAAATCTACTCACAAATATTTAAATTGGACTGAAAAAGAATATATTTCTCTAGCAAAGAAAAATCCGATTAATTTTATGACTAAGACACATTCGGAATTTTTCTATATTAATAAAAAAGGAAATATGTGTATTAATGAATTTATGATAGAATATACCAATAACGAAACATTTTTATACCATTTTAGAGATGCAATTGAATATAGAGTAAAACAATATTATAGAAATAGATTTGAGGATAAGTATAAATGATAAAATATGATAAGTTAGTTAGGGATAAAATTCCGGAGATAATTGAACATGGGGGAAAACAATGTGAAATTGCCAAGGTTCATGGGGCGGAATTAAATTCATATTTAGAAAATAAGCTTCATGAGGAAGTTGGGGAATACATAGAGGCGAAGAACTTAGAAGAGTTAGCAGATATTATGGAAGTGTTATATGGACTGGCTCATAGTCTGGGTTATAGTGAACAGGATTTAAATGAATGCAGAGCGGATAAGTATAATAAACGGGGCGGATTTAATAAAGGAATTATATTAAAAGAGGTATGGTGATAATTAAATTGAATTGTATATTTTGCAACATAGAAAAAGATAGAATAGTAACAGAAAATGAAACTGCATATGCCATATATGATGGATTTCCTGTTAACAAGGGTCATATGCTTATTATTCCTAAAAAACACATAAAAGATTATTTTGAAACTAGTGAACAGGATAAGACTGGATTGTGGAAATTAGTTGACGAATGTAAAGAAATTGTGGATAAAAAGTTTAATCCAGATGGATACAATATTGGAATTAATTGTGGCCAAGCAGCAGGACAAACTGTTATGCATTTGCACATTCATCTTATACCAAGATATATTGGTGACATTGAAAATCCTCGTGGCGGTGTTAGGGGAGTTATACCAGACAAAAGAATTTATTAGAAAGGAAGGTATTCTATATACTAGGCTCAATCATGGAACAAAAACCTATAGTTGCAATGATGTATGATTTTGATAAGACTTTATCTCCTAAGGATATGCAAGAGTATGCCTTTATCCCTGGAGTTGGAATGAATCCTGATGATTTTTGGGAGAAAAGCAATCAAAATATGAAAGAACACAACATGGACCAAATACTTGCATATATGCTTACAATGAAGCAAGAAGCTGAAGGTAAAATGCTTTTAACTAGGGATGTTTTCAAGGAACTTGGCAAAAGTGTTAAATTATTTAATGGAGTAGAAAGCTGGTTTAAAAGAGTGAATCAGTATGGAGAAAAGCTGGGCGTAGATGTAGAGCATTATATAATATCTTCTGGTCTTAAGGAAATAATTGAGGGCACTGTTATAGCAGATGAATTCAAGGAAATATATGCTGCTGAATACTGTTATAATGAAAGGAATATACCCATATGGCCTGCAATGGCAGTTAATTATACAAGCAAGACACAATTCGTATACAGAATCAATAAGGGTGTATTAGATGTGACTGAACACAGAGGATTAAATGAATTTACACCAGAAAATAAAAGAAGAGTGCCTTTTCGAAATATGATATATATTGGTGATGGTCTTACTGATGTGCCGTGCATGAAGCTTGTTAAAGTTAATGGGGGACATTCTATTGCTGTTTATCAGGAACAAAAGGTTGATGCAAATAATATGATTGCTAAAGGAAGAGTTGATTTTATTGTAGAAGCAAATTATTCGGAAAATAGCAGTATGGAAAAAACCGTATTTGCAGTGCTTGACCAGATAAATGCTACTAACAAAACAATCGCTTTGCATCTTGAAAATTATAACAGTGCAGAAAATGACATTCTTGAAAAACAAAAGAGAAAATGGGCCAAAGAGGCCAGTAAATAACATACTCATGGTAACTGATTCGGGTACAGCGGTTATGGTAAAATAAAATACGGTATTGGCTTCGGAGGCAAAATTGTTGCTAATGTTGATTACTATTTTACCAAATTAAAAGTTGCAAGTCTTTATGAGCCTTCATTAAAGAAAACAGAAGCTAAAATTTTGTGGGGTGCTGACAGTCCTAAGGAAATTGAAGATTTTGGTGATGGTATTACTTGTTTGGATAATGGATTTGATTAGTATCACATGGAATGGAAGAACCTATGAATAAGAAGAGAATAAAATATTCAGTGGGATTTCTGGTGCTACTGATAATAGAAGTATTGATAGCTTTGTATATACACGATGATTTTATTAGACCATATATCGGTGATGTGCTAGTAGTGATGGTGCTTTATTTTTTCGTAAGGATATTTATTCCCAACGGTGTAAAGCTAATGCCATTATATATATTCATATTTGCTGCGGGTGTGGAAGTATTACAGTATTTTAGATTAGTCGAAGTATTAGGACTGGAAAACAACAGATTTCTAAGAATACTGATTGGTTCTGTGTTTGATGTAAAAGACATTATCTGTTACGGTGTTGGCTGTGCTGTAATTACTGTAGTTAGCGGTATCTGTAGGAAGGTGAAGAGATGAGAGAAAAATCTGAGGTAATTTTACAAGAGTAACAACAGATATTGATTTGGTTTAATAAGAATTAGCATTTAAAAATAACAGTCACAATAATGTAGTGGTAACTGATTAAATTTAAAGAACTGAAAGAACGGCAGGTGTTAATGTTATGGACAATCGTTTTATTCAAGGATTAAAAATAAACTGGGAGCGACTTGATGGAGGATCTTACATTAAGGATATACCAGCTTTAAAGAATTTATCAGAAATTATGATACAAAGCAATATAACTTTTTTTGTTGGAGAAAATGGTACAGGAAAATCAACATTATTAGAAGCAATTGCTGTAGCATATGGATTTAATCCTGAGGGTGGAACTAAAAACTTTAACTTTTCTACACAGGATACCCATTCATCCTTGGGTAATGCTATTGTATTAGTAAGAGGTGCTATACGTCCAAAAGATGGATACTTTTTAAGGGCAGAGAGCTTTTATAATGTGGCAAGCCAGATAGACAGTTATGAAAGAGATGATCCGGGATATCTGTCTTACTATGGTGGGAAATCCTTACATAAACAATCTCATGGGGAAAGTTTCTTGGCACTGATTCAAAATAGATTTCACAGTGAAGGGCTATATTTACTGGATGAGCCTGAAGCAGCCTTATCCCCACAAAGACAATTAACTTTGTTAATTACAATTTGTCAATTGGCGAAGGAAGGCGCACAATTTATTATTGCAACCCATTCTCCCATATTACTTGGAGTTCCAGACGCAGATATTTTGTCCTTTGATAATGGCATTGTTAAGCATATTAGCTATGAAGATACAGAAAGTTATCAGGTTACTGAGATGTTTATTAATAACAAAGAGTATTTACTTAATCAATTGCTGAACGAGAGTTAATAGATAATTTTGATGCAATTGAAATATAAAATAGAAAATGCTGAATGTGTTAAAATACTAATAGAATATATCTATTAATATTTGAGATATGCCATAGAGAAAATAGCTATATACAACCAAAAACACCCTTTCAATGATAGTTGATTTCAAAAAACAGATATGATATAATTTACAAAATGAAAGAATGTATTTTTATGAGACTATTCAAATAGAAACTGATTGAAATTGTTCTTATTTAGTCAAATGAAAAAGCTGTATTCAAAAGGTAATCGATTGGAGGCGGATGTGAATAATCGAGGAAAATTTAATTTAGGTGATGAAATTCGTTTTATTGTTCAGGATGCGGTGAACAATAAGGATTTTAATAGACTAAACAGTGATATTAGGAATGTTGTTAATGGTGCACTTGATGAGGTCAGAAGATCAATCGGAGGAAATCGAGGGAATCATCAGACATGGAAAGTAAATGAGTATAGTCAGAGTTATGACCAAGATTCACAAACATGGGATTTCAATAATAATCAACAAGGGCATGAAAATAATTCACAAGAATGGAATGCCCAGGATTCAAATAAACAAAATAGAAAAGTTCCAAAGGTAGATAAAAATACTGTTCCTGTTGGAAAAGTTTCGGGCACGCTTTTGACTGTATTTGGCTCAATCGGAAGTATTGGCTTTCTAATTGGAATAATCGTACTATCGATAATTGGATATTCGTTGGGAATCAATATTATGTATAAAATCATTGCTTTTATACTGTTGCCATGTTTTATAGCAAGTATGGTTTTATTATTGAATGGAGGCAGAATTCGCAAGAGATTAAAGAGATTCACGAGGTATATAACACAGATGCATGACCGCAATTACTGCATGATTAAGGACTTCTCTCCTATCACAGGACGAAGCATCAAATATATAGTTAAAGATTTACAGAAAATGATTGATATTGGAATGTTCCCTGAAGGACATATCGATGATAAAAAGACCTGTTTCATGATAAACAATGAAAGCTATGAACAGTATCTCAAATTACAGG